>NZ_JAGDDV010000003.1:0-642242 GCF_040148675.1 Marinobacter sp. NFXS11
GCGCATTCTACAGTGAATCGCTTGCCTGTCAACCGCTTTCTGAAGAATCTTGAAACTCATTTTCTTCAGCGCTTTCAAACAGTTATCTTTCGATTTCTGAGCCGCCTCAGCGGTGCTCCCCTCGAAACAGATGCGCATTCTACAGACCTGCCCGAAGGTGTCAACGGTTCGTTCCGAATTTTTTCGCAAATCGTCATCAAACCTTCATAAGCCTGGCTGATCAGAGCGAGCCCTGGATAAACCTCACAGCTCAACGGTGATCGAATTTGCCGAGTCGCGAGCTTTCTTACGCGCTTCATCCACCGTTGCGCCCTTCGCCAGGGCAACGCCCATTCGACGGCGACCCTTCAACTCGGGCTTGCCGAACAAACGCAATTGAGTATCCGGCTCGGAAAGCGCTGATTCAAGACCGGAATACGAAACGGATGCCGAATCCCCCTCAGGAAGAATCACGGCCGATGCCGAGGGACCAGTCTGCCGTATCGCGGGAATGGGCAAACCCAAAATGGCTCGGGCATGCAGAGCAAATTCGGACAGGTCCTGTGAGACCAACGTAACCAGGCCGGTATCGTGCGGACGCGGCGAAACCTCGGAGAACCAGACATTGTCTTCCTTAACAAAAAGCTCCACACCGTAGATGCCGTAACCACCAAGGTTTTCGACCACAGCGCGGGCAACTTCGGCGGAACGCTCGTAGGCCAAGGGGGTCATTGGCTGTGGTTGCCAGGATTCCCGATAGTCTCCGTCTTCCTGCCTGTGCCCGATAGGCTCACAGAAAGACACGCCATCACGGTGCTTAACGGTGAGCAGGGTAATCTCATAGTCAAAGTCCACAAAGCCTTCGACAATCACCCTTCCCTTACCGGCACGCCCACCAGACTGGGCATATTCCCAGGCCGCTTCAATATCATCCTCGGTCTTGACGGTACTCTGCCCCTTGCCCGAGGAGCTCATCACCGGCTTTACCACAAGTGGCAGGCCTATTTCGTTCACGGCGACGAGGTATTCTTCCCGCGTACCCGCGAATCGATAGGGTGAGGTAGGCAGCCCGAGCTCTTCAGCCGCAAGCCTCCGGATTCCTTCACGGTTCATAGTGAGATTCACGGCTCTGGCGGTGGGGATGACGCGATAGCCTTCCTCTTCGAGCTTTACCAGCTCCGGCGTGGCAATCGCCTCAATCTCCGGGACAATCAGATCCGGCTTTTCCTGTTCGATAACACCGCGCAGGCTGGCGCCGTCCAGCATGTCGATGACATGGCTCCGATGCGCCACCTGCATGGCAGGCGCATCCGCATATCTGTCCACAGCGATCACTTCGACGCCATAGCGCTGAAGCTCAATGACAACTTCCTTGCCAAGCTCACCGGATCCACAAAACAACACCCTGAAGGCGTTACCTTTAAGGGGAGTACCAATTCGAACTGAGTCAGTCATGATTTACCAAAGCCTATGTTAGCCGTGAATCAGGGAACCTTTTTCGCGCTCCGCCACTTTCCGGAGCACCTCGCGCCGTTCGTTGTCATCCATCCTGCTCCAGAGGGTGATCTCATCTCCGCTCCGATGGCAGCCCACACAGATGTCATTTTCATCAAGCGCACAGATGCTCACGCAGGGCGAACGAACCTTGTCAGCAACACTCATTTTTTCGGCTCGCAGGGCTTGAGCTCATCGACGTAGCGAGCAGCATTCTGAACATAATGCTGCGCACTCATTTCCAGCATTTTCTTCTGGTTGTCGTTGAGCTCCCGCTTGATCTTGCCTGGTGAGCCAACAACCATGGAACCGTCCGGGACCTCCATTCCTTCGGGAATGAGGGCATTGGCGCCAATCAGGCAGTGCTTACCAATCTTGGCGCCGTTCAGAACCACAGCATTTATGCCAATTAAAGAGTAATCACCAATCTCGCACCCATGGAGCATGACCTTGTGCCCAACCGTTACACCCTTACCCAGAGTGAGAGGCATCCCCGGGTCTGTATGCAGCACAGAACCGTCCTGAACATTTGTTTCAGGCCCTATGGTGATCCACTCGTTATCACCACGTAGAACGGCATTGAACCAGACGCTGGCCTTATCCATCAGCCGGACACGGCCTATCACCGACGCGTTCTCGGCCACAAAGTGACCCTCACCTTCCAGTTCCGGCGCTCGGTCATTCAACTGGTAAAACATTCTCAGCCTCCTTCAGGCGGTTCAAGCAGATCGATTCCGGCATCGTACACAGCGTTCAGGAAGTCAACCAGAACCACTGCCGACAGGCCCCAGATCTCGTAGCGTTCCCAACGGTAGCAAGGTACGTAAAACGTATGGTTCAGGAAATCCAGAGCATCTGTGCGCTCCCGTCTATCTTCCAGAAAAAATGATAGAGGCACGCGGAATACACTTTCGATTTCATGGGGGTTTGGCTCCAAAGGATGATCTCCGGGAATCACACCAACGTAAGGTGTAACTAGAATTCCATAGCGGGACATCACCTGACTGAGCGGCGCAATTATTTGTACTTGATCCGGCGGCAATCCGATCTCTTCATGGGTTTCACGTAACGCCGTTGCTGCCAGAGACGGATCTTCCGGATCCCTTTTGCCGCCGGGATAGGCGACCTGCCCGCGATGGGTGCTCAGATTCTCGGACCTGAGCGTAAAGATCATCTCGGGGTTTTGCAGATCGTCGGTTACCGGAACCAGTATGCCCGCCTCAGGATAATCCAGGGCCAACTGGCGCGGTGCATAGCCGGCCAGGCGCTCGGCAAGTAAATCACGCAAAGTTCATCTCCACGGTACATCCGGAGGTTGAATGAGACAGAGGCAGCCGGGATCGTTAAACTGACTACCAAACCAATTTCAGTATACGGGGAAAATCATGAAGTACTGCAGCACATGCGGCCATCCGGTTGAACAACGCATCCCCGAAGGCGATAACCGTCACCGCTATGTCTGTGTCAGCTGCGATACCATACACTACCAGAACCCACGGATTGTCGCCGGCACTGTGCCCGTCTGGGAGGGTCAGATACTGCTCTGTCGCCGGGCTATCGAACCTCGCTATGGTTACTGGACGCTGCCCGCGGGATTCATGGAGAACGCAGAAACCACCATCGAGGCCGCCGAGCGGGAGACGATGGAAGAAGCGCTTGCGGAGGTAAACATTGAAGGCCTCTATTCCATCATCGACGTCCCGCACATCAATCAGGTTCACATGTTCTACCGGGCCACCCTGAAAGACGGTCAGTTTGGTGCAGGTGAGGAGTCCCTCGAATCCAGACTGTTCGGCCTGGACGAGATTCCCTGGGAAGAAATCTCGTTCCCGACCGTCAAGCGAACCCTGGAACTTTTCCTGTCTGACTACAGTCGCGAATCCTTCGGGGTTCACGTGAGTGATATCCGCCACCCCATGGCGAAAGACCGCAAGTAGCGCGGGCGACTACAATTCTTCCATTCGATAGATTTCGTAAGCGGGCTCCTCGTATGGGTGGGCCTGCTTAAGTGCCGCGAGGGCATCCTTTATGAGCTCGTCGGCACAAACCAGCTCGACCTTGTATTCATCCACCGCTTCAATCTCCCCGGCATGGCCGAGAAACGGATCGCTTCCTTCAAGCGGACGAAACTGCCCTCTTCCAAGACATTGCCAGGCACAGGAATCGTAATCACCGATTCGACCGGCGCCGGCATCGAACAATGCCTGTTTGGTTTGCTCGACGTGAGTTTCCGGAACGAAATAACACATCTTGTACATAGAAACCCCTCCTTCAGATCGGATATTTTTTGTACAGATTAATAGCTTAGATACTTACCCACAGAATCTGTGGATAACTCTGGGGAAAGTTTTTGGGAACACGCCTCCAAACCCCGTAATCACTGCACTTCCGTTAAATTGGCGACAAAATCACCTGATTAATTTATTCTATATTTTTCAAACGGTTATGAGTTTTGAGCAAAAGTTGAACCAAATTCCTGCTCTTTGTGCACAGAACAAACAGGGAGGCACCAGCAATGTGCATAAAAATACTGAGTCAAGGGAATTTTTGCCATTTTTGCCGATTTTTTCCCTTGAAAAACGCCCAAAAACAGGGCGACCAATAAAAAAGCCGGCTTTGGAATAAACACTCATGTTGAGCGCACCCAAAACCGGCTTGTTGCTGGAGCGGAAAATTAGCCGAACCAGCGTCTCGCATTTCGGAACATGCGAATCCAGGAACCGTCTTCCTGCCACTCTGAGGGGCGCCAGGAATGCTGAACAGCCCGGAACACTCGCTCCGGATGCGGCATCATGATGGTCACCCTGCCGTCGCGCGTCGTCACACCAGTAATTCCGGCTTCGGAACCATTCGGGTTATAGGGGTAGCGTACGGTCGCCTGCCCACGATTATCCACATAGCGCAGAGCCACCAGCTCGCTTTCGGAGAGCGCTTCTGCCGACGTGCCGCTGGCAAATTCAACCCGGCCCTCGCCGTGGGCGACGGCAATCGGCATACGAGACCCGACCATGCCATCCATGAACGCAGACGGTGACGGCATCACTTCAGCCATGACCAGGCGCGCTTCGAACTGCTCGGACTGGTTACGCACGAAACGGGGCCAGCCTTCGCTGCCTGGAATCAGTTCGTGCAGGTTGGAGAGCATCTGACAGCCATTGCACACACCCAGCGCCAGCGTGTCCTGGCGATTAAAGAACGCCGCAAACTGGTCCCTGACGCGATCGCTGAACAGAATCGATTTGGCCCAGCCCTCGCCAGCGCCCAGAACGTCACCGTAGGAGAAACCGCCACAGGCAACAAGGCTGTTAAAGCCCTCCAGCGTAACCCGGCCGGAGAGCAGATCGCTCATATGCACATCGACAGAATCGAAGCCGGCACGGTCGAATGCGGCTGCCATCTCAACCTGACCATTGACACCCTGCTCCCGCAGAACCGCAACTTTTGGACGGGCTCCCTTGTTGATATACGGGGCAGCCACGTCGTCGTTGATATCATAGGAGAGTTCGGCGTTAAGACCGGGATCCTCTGCGTCAAGCAGGTTATCGAATTCTTCACGAGCGCAATCGGCGTTATCCCGGAGCGACTGAACACGGTAACTGGTCTCGGACCACAGGCGCTGGAGTTCCACCCGGGATTCATCCACCACAGTGCTACCTTCGAAGGTCAGGCGAAGGTTGTCAGTATCATTCGGGCTACCGATAACACTGATGTAGTCCCCAAGACCCGCAGCAGAGAACTGCTGCAGGACAAAACCGGTGTCTTCCCTGCGCACCTGGATGACAGCACCCAGCTCTTCATTAAACAGTTCCCGGGCAAACTGACTGCGATCCTCGGCGAGGCCATCCAGCTTGATATCAACCCCACACCGGCCGGCGAAACACATTTCGGCCAGAGTGACGAACAGGCCACCATCCGAGCGATCGTGATAGGCCAGGAGCTTGCCGTCGCTGTTCAGACCCTGAATAACCGCAAAGAAAGCCTTGATGTCCTCCGGGTCATCCAGATCCGGTGCAACTGCACCGACCTGACGATAAACCTGAGCCAGAGCGGAGCCCCCGAGGCGGTTCTGGCCAGCAGCAAGATCCACAAGGATCAAGTCTGTCTCGCCAGCATCTTTGACCAACTGGGGAGTCAACGTTCTGGCAACATCAATAACCGGTGCAAAGCCACTGACAATCAATGAAAGCGGTGCAGTTACGCTTTTCTGTTCGCCACTGTCTTCTTCCCACATGGTCTTCATGGACATGGAATCCTTGCCCACGGGGATCGTGATTCCAAGCTCCGGGCACAATTCCATGCCTACGGCGCGAACGGTCTCATAGAGATTCTCATCTTCACCCGGGTGGCCAGCAGCGGCCATCCAGTTTGCAGAGAGCCGGATATCGGACAACTTGCCGATCGGCGCCGCGGCCATATTGGTAATCACTTCACCCACGGCCATGCGACCGGACGCGGGCGCATCAATCGTGGCGACCGGCGTGCGCTCGCCCATGGCCATCGCTTCACCGGTGCGAACATCGAAGGAGGTGGCCGTCACAGCCACATCAGCAACCGGGACCTGCCAGGGCCCAACCATCTGATCCCGCGCAACCAGGCCGGTAATGGTCCGGTCACCAATGGTGATCAGAAAGCTCTTGGAGCCAACGGACGGCAGACGCAGAACGCGCCGAATGGCGTCATCCAGATCGATTTTGGTGGAGTCGAAAATGGGCTTCGTGAAGGAAGCTCGGCTGACACTCCGGTGCATGCGCGGCGGTTTGCCGAACAGCACTTCCATCGGCAAATCAACCGGTTTGTCATCAAAGTAGGAATCGCCCAGTTCCAGATGATGAGCTTCTGTCGCCTCACCAATCACTGCATAGGGGCAGCGCTCACGGCGACACAGGGCGTCAAATTGCTCCAGGTTTTCCGGAGCCACTGCCATCACATACCGTTCCTGGGATTCGTTACACCAGATTTCCAGCGGAGACATTCCCGGCTCGTCACTGGGAATGTCGCGAAGCTCGAATTTGCCGCCGCGTCCGCCATCTTTGACAAGCTCCGGCATAGCGTTGGACAGACCACCGGCGCCCACATCGTGGATGAAAGCGATCGGGTTCTTGTCGCCCATCTGCCAGCAGCGGTCGATAACTTCCTGGCACCGACGCTCCATCTCGGGGTTGTCCCGCTGTACTGACGCAAAGTCCAGATTTTCGTTACTGGAGCCCGAATCCATTGACGAAGCCGCGCCACCGCCCAGACCGATCAGCATGGAGGGCCCACCCAACACGATCAGTTTCGCGCCCACCGAGATATTGCCCTTCTCAACATGCTCTTCACGAATGTTGCCAAGACCACCGGCAATCATGATCGGCTTGTGGTAACCACGGACTTCTTCGCCAGCGGCTCCGGGCACTTTTTCTTCAAAGGTCCGGAAGTAGCCGGCCAGGTTGGGACGTCCGAATTCGTTATTGAATGCCGCGCCGCCGATAGGCCCTTCAATCATGATGTCGAGCGGTGAAGCGATGCGCTCAGGTTTGCCGTAATTGATTTCCCATGGCTGGGGATCGTCCGGCAGGTTCAGGTTGGACACTGTGAAACCAGTCAGACCCGCCTTGGGCTTGGAGCCTCGGCCGGTTGCACCTTCGTCGCGAATTTCGCCGCCGGAGCCCGTAGCGGCGCCGGCTGCAGGGGCAATCGCCGTTGGGTGGTTGTGCGTTTCCACCTTCATAAGGATATGGATGTCTTCTTCGTTATATCCGTAGACGCCCGTCTCGGGGTCCGGGAAGAAGCGGCCACCACGACTGCCCCGAATAACCGAGGCATTGTCCTTGTATGCCGAAAGCACGCCGTCGCTGTTCATTTCAAAGGTATTGCGGATCATGGCGAACAGGGATTTTTCCTGACCCTCACCGTCGATATCCCAGGACGCGTTGAATATCTTGTGTCGACAATGCTCGGAGTTCGCCTGGGCGAACATCATGAGTTCCACGTCAGTCGGATCCCGCTCAAGATCCGTGAAGGACTTCACCAGGTAGTCAATTTCATCTTCAGCAAGCGCCAGCCCCAGGCGCGAGTTGGCCTCAACCAGGGCATCCCGGCCACCGGCGAGAACTGGCACCCTTCCCAGGAGCCGAGGTTCTTCATGGCTGAACAACAGCTCTGCGCCGCCCATCTCATGAAATACTTTCTGGGTCATGCGGTCATGCAGCAGCGCTGCGATCTTCTCGCGCTGTTCCAGGCCAAGCTTGCGCCCCGAACGAATGTAATAGGCCGTGCCTCGCTCAATCCGGTGGATCTGCCTCAGACCACAGTTTCGGGCGATGTCCGTTGCCTTGCTGGACCAGGGCGAGAGCGTGCCGGGGCGAGGCACCACCAGGAAAAGCACTCCGTCAGGCTCTTCCACCGGCACACTCGGGCCGTAGGTCAGGAGCCGGTCCAGAATGGCTTGCTCAGAGTCCGAGAGGTCTGCCTCCAGGTCAACAAAGTGCATGAACTCAGCATAAACATGCTCGATTTCAGGCACGATATCCTGAATTCGGGAATGCAATTTGCGGGAGCGGAATGGCGAGAGCGCGGGAGCGCCGCGAAGTTCAAGCATGATATCAACCTGTATCGCGCGAAACGGGGAAGTCTGGGTGCAATTTGAAAGGCCGACATGATACTCGAAAGCGGGGTCAGGATACAGCGCTTGAAGCGTTAATCCCGGGCCTTACAATTGACATTGTTTTGCATATTAATTAACCAGGTTTATTGACCAGGCCTCCGACACCAAGGATCATTGACTACGTGGAAAGGAATTCCACGCTCAGGATAGACAAGGTTGCGTGGCTTCTAGCGACGCTAAAACCAGATGATCCAGCCGTGACGGAGTCCATGGACTTGCCAAAGATATTTGCTGCTTTCAAAAGCGCATCCGCCGGGATTGTTTTCTTCCTCGGCACTGCCCTGATACTGACCGGATGCTCACAGCCCAGCACTCTCCAGGAAATCCGTGATGAGGGAGTGCTGCATGTGATTACCCGAACGGCGCCGTCTATCTATGTGGAAAGTGAAGACGGCCCCACTGGCTATGACTACGAACTGGCAAAACTGTTCGCCGATGAACTCGGCGTAAAGCTCCGGGTCCGCGTTGCCGATAACAACACAGACATCCTGTCCGTTCTGGAAAAGAACTACGCCCACTTCGGGATGCTCGGGCTTTCCAGACAGCCCCATACTGCCAATCAGTATCGCACCGTAGCGACCGGCATCACCGCCCAGTCGATCCTGGTTTATAACCGCGATGTCGAGCGGCCCGAATCATTGCAAGACCTGATCGGGAAAACGGTGCACGTGGTATCCGACAGCAACCACGAGCACCGCCTGAATGAAGCCCGCCAGGAAAACGCAGAGCTTGAATGGCAGGTGCATCCCGGACTGGACGCCGCGGGCGTTCTGTCCCGCGTTGAAAGCGGCGAATTCCCCTACGCGATGGTTTCTTCGAACGAGCTCGACCTTAACCACGTATTCTACCCAATGGTGAAGGAGGCCTTTTCGGTTGGAGAGCCCGCTGAACTGGCCTGGTTTTTCCCGTCAGCGCAAGATGATTCCCTGGCAAAAGCGGCCCGTCAGTTCCTGGAAACTCTCGAGACCAACGGAACATTGGCCCAGATTGCCGAGCGCTTCTATGGCCACCTTGATCGACTCAATTACGTGGGTGCCCGAACCTTCATGCATCACGTAGAAAACCGGTTGCCCAAATACGAGTCGCTGTTTCGCGACTATGCCCGCGACTTCAATATGGACTGGCGACTGCTCGCAGCCATTGGTTACCAGGAATCCCACTGGCGCCCCAATGCCGTATCACCCACCGGGGTCCGTGGACTGATGATGCTAACCCGGAACACCGCCAGTCATATCGGCATCAACAACCGCCTCGACGCCGAAGAAAGCATCCAGGGCGGCGCCAAGTATTTCCGGATCGTGCACGAAAAAATCCCGGAACGGATCCCGGAGCCAGACCGCACCTGGTTCGCCCTCGCCTCCTACAACGTGGGCTTTGGGCATCTGGAGGACGCCCGTCGGCTTACAGAAGGCGCGGGACAAGACCCTGACCGGTGGATGGATGTTAAAGAATTCCTGCCGTTACTGGCCGAGAAGGAATGGTACACCAAGACCCGCTTTGGCTACGCCCGGGGCCACGAACCGGTGATATACGTCCAGAATATCCGGCGCTATTACGATGTCCTCGCCCGACTTAACCAGCCGGCCATCCCGGCGACCGAGGCAGAGGAAAAGATCGTACAGATGGAGGAAAGCCGGGAGCCGGAAGGCCCATCAGCCGGGCTGCAAACGGATGGAAAGCTCAGGGCCGGCCTGCCCCCAGAACTGGGCATGATACCGCCGACCCTGTGAAGCAGCGAACTTCCGCAGGCTATTCGCTACGAGCCTCGAGCGCGCGCTCTACCTGACTGGCGGAAAAGCCCCTACGATTCAGGAAACGCGCCTGACGCACTTTTTCGTCCCAATCTTCACTCAGATCCGCCAGGCCAAACCGCTTATCGCGGATACCGATAGCTCGCCGACACCAATCCTCCTCCGTCATCTCGTCAACACACTCAGGAGTCTTATGAACCCCCCGCTGCTGAAGTTCGCCGAGAATCCGTAGCGGTCCGTAACCAAGATCCATTCTTTGTCGGGCGTAGACGTCAGCAAACCGATCATCGTCAAGCCAACCCTCTTTCTCGTAATCATCTAGAACAGCGTTAATAATGTCGCCCGGCACCTTTCTTTGACGGAGTTTCAGGCTTAACTCGACGCGACTGTGCTCGCGTCTGGCAAGCAACCTGAGTGCCGTTGCCCGGGCCTTGTAATCCTGATCGTTGTCATTTTCCTGTTTTGCCATACAGACCCTTTCCGCACACGCATACAAAACGCTAGACTAGCCGCGAATTTCTCCTACTGGCCAGCACCTGAAGCTGACCAGTCAAACTACCCGGCACCCCTGACCGGATGCCGACGGCCGGTGGCGGCCCAACTTTGCCCGACACCGTGAACTGGTTTCAACACCCAAGGATACTCTTATGGCCGCGTTCATCCAGAAACTGTTCAAATCCCGCAAGACAACCGAGGCAACGCCAAAACAGCGGAAAGCCACCCAGCCAGAGCCTGTCGAACAGGAAGATACCCGGACTGACCGGAGGGAAGAACAGCTCAAAACACTGGAGAGCGGACCATCCCAGGATGTTCTCGCCAAGCTTGCCATAGAGGGCGTTACGGCGGATATCCGGCAGTCCGCTGCAGGCAGACTGACCGACGAAGCCAGCCTGCAGGAAGCGCAGAAACGGGCCAAAGGCCGTGATAAAGGGGTCTACCAGATCGTTAAACTGGCACTCCAGCAGCGGCGCGAAGAACAGGCCCGGTTGGACAGCATCAGGCAGACCATCGCTACCCTTATCCGCCACGCGCAGGACCAGGCTAAAAGTGACGATACCAAGCTTTATGAGGCCCGGCTCGATGCCCTGCTGAAGCAATGGTCAGAGGTGGAAACACACGCCACCCCGGAACAGGCCCAGGCATTTCTCGAAGCAGTACACCTGTGCAAAGAGCGCATTGTGGCCCTGCAATCGGCGGCGGAAGATGAAAAGCGCCAACGCGAGCAGAGGCTACAACGTCAGGAAACCCTGGATCTGCTGACCTGCACACTGGAGGAGCTCAAGGCTCAACCGCCTGAGACACTGCCCTCACTGGCGTCTCTGGATGCACTCCAGAAAACCCAGGAGAACCGCTGGCTGGAAGCAACCCGGGACACGGCAGTGGAAAAGCAGGAACAGAAAGCCTATGAAACCGCCATGCTTGCACTGCGCAATTACCTGAGTTCAGTCCGTCGGATTACCCAGGAACGGGAAAACATCGTCGAACTTGGCGCGCTGCTTGAGAGCGCAGACGATGCCACCGACGAGCAGCGTGCTCAGGCAAAAACCTTGGTTGCAGAGATCAACTGGCCGGAAGGCTATCCCATCCCGGCAATACTGGAGCCATTGCGGAAGCTCGCCGGCAAACGGAAGAAACCGGCAGAGCCCCGAGTTGACCAGGAGCAGCAGAAAGCTCTGACGACTCGCCTCGAGGCCGAAATCAGGCAACTGGAGGAAGCTCTGGAGGCCAAGCAGCTGAAAGAATCCAAACAGCTCTTCAAAACAGCCCAACAGCACTTCCGGGATCTGGACCAACGCCACGCAAAACCCTACCAGGCGCGTATGCAGCTGCTTACCGGGCAATTGCGTGAACTCTCGGACTGGCAGGGCTTCGCCACAGAACCCAAGCAAATTGCCCTGTGCGAGCAAATGGAATACCTGGCCGAGCAGCCAATGGACCCTGAAGCAAAGGCGGAGCGAATCAAGGAGTTGCAGAATGAGTGGCGCGATCTTGGCGGCTCTTCAGATCGCTCGCTGTGGTCACGGTTCAAAGCTGCCTCAGACAAGGCTTACGAGCCCTGCAAAGCCTACTTCTCTGCCAAGTCCGGCCTCAAACAGGCAAATCTGGAAAAACGGTCCGCCATTTGCGAGCAGCTCGAAAGCTTCCTGGATAATGCCGACTGGTCTTCAATCGATTGGAAAGCCGCAGAACGAATCCACCAGACCGCCCGCCAGGAGTGGAAAGAGGCCTGGCCAGTGGAATTCCGCGACAATCGGGCCGTTCAAAAGCGCTTCGATGAACTGCTCAAGAGGCTGGAAGCACCTCTTGACGAGGAACGGCGCAAAAACGAAGGCCTGAAACAGGCGATCGTGGACAAGGCCCGGGCCCTGGTCGAACACGAGCCGCTCCAGGAGGCCATGAACCAGGCCAAGGCCCTCCAGGGAGACTGGCAGGCCATCGGAATCACCCGCCATCGCGAAGACCGCAAACTATGGCAGGCGTTCCGAAAGGCCTGTGACCAGATTTTTGCCCGCCGCGATGCCGAGCGCTCGGAACAGCAGCAGGCATCACGGGCGGCCGACGAGACAGCGCAAGCAGGCCTGAATCAGGTTTCGGGAATATCCTCTGAAAGTGAAGAACTGGCAGTCACTGGGGCCCTGGCAACGCTCAAGGATATTGATGCTGCCGCGCTCTCGAAAGGCGTCAGAGACCAGGTCCAGCAAGAAAAACAGCGGCTGAGCAAGATTCTCTCGAGCTTGAGACTGCAGGCAAAAATGGCTTCCTGGCAGTCTCTGGTGATGGCGGCCATAGCGGACGAATCCGGCATTGAATCAGCGCCTCAGCACTGGGCTGCGCTGGCCGAAACGTCAGACGCCAGCGATCCGGTCGAACTGGTGATTCGCGCAGAAATCCTATGCGGTGTGCCCTCGCCAGAAGCCGATCAGCAGCGCCGCATGGAAATCCAGGTTCAGCGCCTTGCCAATGGCATGGGTTCCGCCGACAACAGCACGGATCAAATGCAGGATGTAGAAAAACTGCTGGCAGCCTGGTGCCTGGGTGGCACTGGCAAAAACGCAGACACGGATCTCGCTGAGCGACTGAACAAGGCCATCGCCAATCTGAACGAGGCCTGAGGCGCCCAGCGGTCTACTCCCGCTGATGTTCCCTGACGAATTCCCTGGCTTCCTTTACGGCGGCCAGGGATTTCTGTTTCATTCCCTTGAGCTCCTCGTCCGCCAGATAAAACATCATATCGATTGAATGCCGGTAATACCGTGTGGGCAGTCGGTTGAGAGCCACGCACATAACATCGGTCAGATAGTCCGCTGTGTCAGACTCCTCCCGCGTTGCCTCGATGGCATCCACCACCAGCCGCTCGTAGAAATTGTCGATTGCATCTCGCAGAGACATGGCTTTCGCCTCCCGAATTCGTCTGCGGTTTCTAACACCATAGAAGCCAGCCCCCTCCTTGTCATGGTTCATGAGCAATTTCGCCAATGCGATTGGCAGCCCGCGTCATTACCCCCTGCAACCGCAACCGGCTATGGTTGTGTCATCGGTAAATCAAACCCGAAAACAATATGACCAGAGGACAAGCAATGACCACCGAGGCTTATATCTTCGATGCAGTCCGCACCCCCAGGGGGCGCGGAAAAAAAGACGGATCACTTCACAGCGTTAAACCCATCTCGCTGTTGACCACGGTGCTCCATGCGCTGCAGGAGAGGAACAGCCTGGATACCGCCCAGGTGGATGACATTGTCATGGGCTGCGTAACCGCCGTGGGTGACCAGGGTGCGGATATCGCCAAGACAGCAGCACTGGCCGCTGACTGGGATGAGAAAGTGGCGGGCGTCACCCTGAACCGCTTCTGCGCCTCCGGATTGGAAGCCGTGAATCTGGCGGCCATGAAAGTTCGCTCTGGCTGGGAAGACATGGTGGTTGCCGGCGGTGTGGAGGCCATGTCCCGCGTGCCCATGGGCTCCGACGGCGGGGCCTGGGCCACAGACCCGGATACCAACCTTCATACCGGTTTCATGCCCCAGGGCATCGGCGCAGACCTGATTGCCACCCTCGAGGGCTTCAGCCGTGAAGACGTTGATGGCTTTGCCGTGAAATCCCAGCAGAAAGCGGCCAATGCCTGGCAGAACGGCTACTTTGCGAAGTCTATCATTCCGATCACTGACCAGAATGGCGTGGTGATCCTTGATCGCGATGAGCATGTGCGTGGCAACACTTCCCTGGAAAGCCTTTCCGGCCTGAAACCATCCTTCCAGATGATGGGCGAGATGGGCTTCGACGGTGTCGCCCGGGAGAAATACCATTACGTCGAGAAGATTAACCACGTTCATCATGCCGGTAACTCCTCAGGTATCGTCGACGGTGCCACCGCCATGCTCATCGGCAGTGAAGCCAAGGGCAAAGCCATGGGGCTGACGCCGCGTGCCCGCATCATCGCCACGGCCGTGACCAGTACAGACCCTACCATCATGCTTACCGGCCCTGCCCCGGCAGCGCGTAAGGCACTGGAAAAGGCGGGCATGACTGCCGATCAGATCGATCTGTTTGAAGTGAACGAGGCCTTCGCCTCTGTGGTTATGCGCTTCCAGCGGGAACTATCGGTTCCCGACGAAAAAGTGAACGTGAACGGCGGGGCTATCGCCATGGGCCACCCGCTGGGTGCCACCGGCGCCATGATCCTTGGCACCCTGCTGGATGAGCTGGAGCGGCGCGAGCTGCGCTACGGCCTAGCCACACTGTGCGTCGGTGGCGGCATGGGCATTGCCACCATCATCGAGCGCGTCTGAACCCGTCCACTTTTCCAGGAGAACCAATTATGAGTGCTATTCGTTACGAACTGGGTTCAGACCAGATCCTGACCCTCACCATCGATATGCCCGGCCAGTCCGCCAACACCATGAACGCTACTTTCCGGGACGCCCTCTCGGAAACCGCCGAAAAAGTGAAGGAAGACCTGGATAACATTCGCGGCATCATCATTGCCTCGGCCAAAAAGACGTTTTTTGCCGGCGGCGACCTGAAAGAACTGCATAAGGTCACCCGCGAAGACGCCAGGACTTTCGAGGATATGGTCAACGGCCTGAAATCCCACATGCGGTTTCTGGAAACCACCGGAAAACCCATGGTGGCCGCCATCAACGGCTCGGCCCTGGGTGGCGGCCTCGAGATTGCCCTTGCCTGTCATTACCGCGTCGCCATCAATGACGACAGCATTCAACTGGGACTGCCGGAAGTGACTCTGGGCCTGCTGCCAGGTGGCGGCGGTACCCAGCGACTGCCTCGAATGATCGGCCTTGAGGCTGCCTTCCCGTTCCTGATGGAAGGCAAAAAGGTGAATCCGAAAGCTGCGCTCAAGGCTGGCATTATCAACGAACTGGCAGATTCCGCCGACGATATGATCACTAAAGCCCGGGCGTTCATTGAGGCCAACCCGAAATGTCAGCAGCCGTGGGACCAGAAAGGCTTCAGGTTCCCGGGTGGCGCGCCCCACCATCCTGCCATGGCGCAGAAGCTGGCCATCGCTCCGGCCATGCTGAAGCAGAAGACCAAAGGCTGCTACCCGGCCCCGGAGCGTATCCTTTCGGCTGCCGTTGAAGGCGCTCAGGTCGATTTCGATAACGGCAGCCTGATCGAGACCCGGTATTTTGCGGAACTGGTGATCGGCCAGGTCGCCAAGAATATGACCGGGACCTTCTGGTTCCAGTTGAACGCCATCAAGGCCGGCGGCAGCCGCCCCGAGGGCGTTGAGAAAGAAACCTTCCGCAAGGTGGGTGTTCTCGGTGCAGGCATGATGGGCGCAGGTATCGCCTATTCGACGGCCACACGGGGTATCGATGTGGTGCTGAAAGACGTCTCCGTTGAAAATGCCGAAAAAGGCAAAAGCTACTCGGAGAACCTGCTCGCCAAGAAGGTCAGCCGTGGCCGAATGACCGAAGAACAGAAAGCGGACATCCTGAGCCGCATCAAGGCCACCGATTCCGCAGACGATCTGCAAGGCTGTGATCTGGTGATCGAGGCGGTCTTCGAGGACAGTGGACTGAAGGCAAAAGTGACCCAGGAAGCAGAGCCCAAACTGGTGGCAAACGGGATTTTTGCGTCCAACACCTCAACCATCCCCATTACCCAGCTCGCCGGGGCCTCTGCGAACGCCGAGAACTTCATTGGTCTGCATTTCTTTTCACCGGTAGACAAGATGCAGCTGGTGGAAATCATCGTTGGCGAAAAAACCTCGGACGAAACGCTGGCGCGCTCGTTTGACTACGTTCAGCAGATCGGAAAGATTCCGGTGGTGGTCAACGACAGTCGAGGGTTCTTCACCTCCAGGGTCTTTGGGACCTTCGTCAACGAGGGCATCTGCATGCTTGGTGAAGGTATTCATCCAGCGAGCATTGAAAACGCGGGAGTGCTGGCCGGTATGCCCGTCGGGCCACTGGCTATTTCCGACGAAGTCAGCATGACCCTGATGCAACACATCCGGGACCAGAGTAAAAAGGATACCGAAGCCTCTGGCGGCACCTGGAATCCCCACCCCGCGGAGGCCGTCATCGATACGATGGTCAACCAGCATGGCCGCAAGGGCAAGGCTGCGGGCGCGGGCTTTTACGAGTACCCTGCCAACGGCAAGAAACACCTGTGGCCGGAGCTGGAAACTCAGTTCGTGAATCCGGAGAAGGCAAGAACGGTCAAACTGCAGGAGCTGAAAGACCGGATCCTCTTCATTCAGGCCATCGAAACGGTTCGTTGTCTGGAGGAAGGCGTATTGCGAACGGTAGAGGATGCGAATATCGGCAGTATCTTTGGCATCGGCTATGCGCCGTGGACCGGTGGCGCGATTCAATTCATCAATCAGTATGGCGTGAGAGCATTTACGGAGCGGGCATCTGCGCTCGCCGAGACCTATGGTGAACGCTTTGCACCACCAAGGCTGTTGAAGGAAAAGGCGGAAACGAACACACCGTTCGGCTGATTCAGCCTTTGCACGTCTACTGCCGGGAGGATTTACCGATTCTCCCGGCAGTAGAGGTGCGCAACACGCCCCAACCCCGATGTTCACTCGGTTACGAACGTGGCGTCTTCATGGACAGATTGTCACGATCCGATACGCCCTGCCTATGGCATCGGGTGTAGTGCTTGCCTACAATAAATTTAATAAGTCACGGGTAGACACTCCCTCACAAACCGAGGGTCTCCCAACACCGTCAGGTAAGCATTTATGACCATCGCGGAAAGAATTATGGCTCGTCACTCTTCGGCCGGATCTGTTCGGTTCGGGGTGTGCAAGGCAATGACTGTAGCATTGCTGCTGTCTGCGCCACTGGGGCTTTATGCCAACGTTGAAACTCCAGACGTGTACGAGCCAGTTGCACCGACGATTGATCAGGCGCGAGCCAATATCCTGATCGCCCGTCAGCTGCAGTTTACCCACTTCCGGGACCTCGGAATCAGCGATGAACTCTCCGGAGATGTGTTTGATGCCTACCTGGATTATCTCGACGGGCAGAGAATCTATCTGTCGCAGGACGACATTGCGAAGTTCGACAAAATCCGCACTCAACTTGGTTCTGCCCTGAAAACAGGTCAGCTTCAGCCCGGGTTCGATATTTACAATCTGGTTCAGCAACGGATTATCGAGCGCCTCCAGTTTGCTCTGGAAACAATCGACAAGGGCATTGACACGCTGGATTTCTCGGCCAACGAGAGCATTCTGGTCGACCGCTCAAAAGCTGACTGGGAATCGAACGCCAAGGCCCTGGACGATCTCTGGGTCAAGCGCATCAAAAATGCGGTGCTGGCTCAGCGCCTGAACGGAGCAGAAGACGAGGCCATCGTTGAAACCCTGCGCCGCCGCTACGAAGGCCAGTTGAAGCGCGCGTACCAGGCCCGCAGTGAAGATGCCTTCCAGGCCTATATGAATGCGTTTACCGGCATGTGGGACCCGCACACGTCCTACTTTTCGCCGCGCACCTCTGAAAACTTCAATATCAACATGAGCCTTTCACTGGAAGGCATCGGTGCTGTGCTTCAGTCGGACAACGAATACACCAAGGTGGTGAGACTGGTACCCGGCGGGCCCGCCTCCAAGCAGGGTCAGCTTGAGCCCGCAGATCGCATTGTTTCTGTCGCACAGGAAGACGAAAAACCGGTGAATGTGATCGGTTGGCGTCTGGACGAAGTGGTGGATCTGATTCGTGGGCCGCGCAATTCGACCGTCACACTGGAAGTGATTCCGGCCAATGCCTCCGACGAGACCATTACCGAGACCATCGCCATCAAACGCGATGAAGTAAAGCTGGAAGAGCAGAGCGCCAGCAAGGACACCATACGTCTTGAACGTGGCGGCAAGGAATATACGATTGGCGTCATTACCATCCCCACGTTCTATGCGGATTTCCAGGCCATGCAGGCTGGTGACCCGAATTACAAGAGCACGACCCGCGATGTCCGCAACCTGATTGCGGAGCTCGAAGCCGACGGCGTCGACGGCCTGGTGATGGATTTGCGAAACAACGGCGGTGGTGCGCTGCACGAAGCCAATGATCTGGTTGGCCTGTTTATCGATAAGGGCCCCACCGTTCAGATTCGCAACGCCAATAACGACGTGCAGGTACTCAATGACGAGGATCCTTCCGTGGCCTACGACGGGCCTCTGGTGGTGCTCACCAACCGCATGAGTGCGTCAGCGTCCGAAATTTTCGCCGGCGCTATCCAGGACTATGGCCGCGGACTGGTTGTCGGTTCCCAGACCTTTGGCAAGGGCACCGTTCAGGCTGTACGTCCTCTGAACCATGGGCAACTCAAGATCACCCAGTCCAAGTTCTACCGGGTATCCGGCGGCTCCACCCAACACAAAGGGGTTATCCCGGACATCGAGATCCCTTCTCGTATCGACAAGACCCGCATCGGTGAGGACGCCCTGGATCATGCCCTGCCCTGGGACCAGATCGAGGCCGTGCCGCATACACGCTACTTCGATTTCAGCGGCATTATCGATGAGCTTCGCAAGCGGCACGAAGAGCGGTTCTCAACCAACCCTGAATTCAGCCTGCTACAGCAGGAGATCAACTTCCTGACCAAACAGCGTGCCACCGACAGCGTCAGCCTCAACCTGGAAGAACGCCGCGCTGAGCACGAACAGATTGAACGCACACGGCTCACCATCGCAAATGCCCGTCGTGAACTGAAAGGCCAGACACCGTTCGAGTCCCTGGAAGATCTTGAAGACTGGCAAGACCAGCAGGCGGCGGACCTGAATTCCACCGACGAGGAGCTGGATTTCGTGATCCGGGAAGGCGGACATATCATGGCCGACATGCTGGACCTTGATAACCGCATGGCATCGATCCTGGATCCTCAGCAATTTGCGGCACAGTCTCCGGCCGCCGCAGTGACACGTTGAACAGGCAGCTCCGGGTCTCATGACTGAGAAGGACGCAGGCGGACAGGATAGCCACCAGAAAGCACGGATGTTGCAAGACATGCTGCTGGACGCGCTACATGCCATGCGTTCCCTGGAGGAAGTGGAAGGATTGGAGAAACCGGCGGCTCAGGAACGAACGCCGGAAGGCCTGATCGACCGCCTGGCCAGCCTTACCGGGTCTGCGCTCCGCTTCGGGGTCAAGGCTACGGATACCTCTCTTCGGGTGGGCCGGGCGCTGATCAATTCCCAGGATCAGCTGCGGGCAATGCTCACAGCAGGCCAGTCTCTCAAAGACATCCGCGAAGTGGCCGGCCTCACCGTGTCGGAAATGAGCGAGGCCCTTAACCTGCGGGACAAGTCCGTCCTGGAGGCCATCGAGAACGGCACCACCACCCTGTCCTTCGAACTGATACTACGTCTGGCTGCCCTCATTGCCAGAAACGATCCCATTCCGTTTATCATGCGCACCACGCGCAACTACAACCCTGAAGTCTGGCAGATTCTGAACGACTGGGGCGTGGCGAGACTCCCCCTGCAATTTGAGCGGGAGCGGGAGTTTATCAACATCTTCCGCCGGCATGACGACGCTCGCACGCTCTCGGATGAAGGTTTCCAAAAAGTGCTGGAGTTCACCCGTCAAAGCTTTGAAATGTCCCTGCACTTTATCGAGGAGCAGGAACGGCAAGTGGCCGAACTCCGGGCTACCTATGAGGAAAAGCACCCCGAAGTGAAAAGGTCACCTGACAAACCTGCCGCCAAAAAGAAACGCCCGGAGCGCACCCCACCGTCAACCAAATAACGCCTGCATACCGGTGATATTCGGGTTATGCACGACACCCTTTTCAGTAACGATGGCGTCGATCAGGCTTGCCGGTGTCACGTCAAAGACCGGGTTGAACACGTTGATGCCTTCCGGCGCCAGCCCAATACCTCGTATCTCACGAATCTCAATGCCGTCGCGCTCCTCAATGGCCACATCGGCCCCTGACGCCGTGGCCATGTCCACCGTGCTTGAAGGCGCGACCACCATGAAGCCCACTTTGTGATGGCGGGCCAGAACCGCCAGGCTGTAGGTGCCGATCTTGTTGACCACATCACCATTGGCAGTTATTCGATCCGCGCCGACGATCACCCAGCGTACGTCTTTCCGGGCCATGATGGCCGCAGCGGCACCATCGGCATTCAGCGTGACTGGAATGCCGTCGCGTGAAAGTTCCCAGGCCGTCAACCGGCCACCCTGAAGCCAGGGGCGAGTCTCGTCGGCATAGACGTCTGCCAGCAGCTTTTCCTCATGGAGACGACGAACAACGCCCAGTGCCGTACCGTAGCCCCCGGTGGCCAATGCACCGGTATTGCAATGGGTCAGCACCGAAAACGGTGCCTCTGCTCCGATGAACTCAAGGGCATGGTCCGCCATGGCAAAGTTGGCGGCCAGGTCTTCCTCATGTATGGCCCGGGCCTCCGAGGCTAGGCGTTTTACCGCTTCGTCCAGCGAATGGCACGCGTGGAAAATCCCTTCCATGCGCTGCAGCGCCCAGAACAGGTTTACTGCGGTGGGACGTGAAGCTGCAAGCTCGCGAATGGCCTGTTTGATTTCCGCCTTCCAGTCCCCACCACCGGCATGCCTGGCCGCAAGGGCCACCCCATAGGCTGCACTGATGCCGATTGCAGGAGCGCCCCGAACCACCATATCCCGGATACTCTGCGATACACCGGCAGCGCCTTCCAGCGTTATCCAATGTTCCTCTCCCGGCAGCAGGCGTTGATCCAGCAGCTCAAGACTGCTGCCGTGCCAGCGAATTGCAACGGTGCCAATGGCCCGTTCTTGGGAGGGTTTCGGGTTTGTTGCCATAGAAGACTGCTCCGGTTTTTCAGCGCTGAAAACTGCCAGTATAACGGTTATACTTCCGGGCTACATTTTCAAGGCGTGGAAGCTCCGCGCCATGCGCTGTAAGGCAGGATAAATGACGGCAGACACCATCACCGCAGCCGATATTCGCATCAACGCCCGCTGGCTGATACCAATTGAGCCGGCAGGCACAGTGCTTGAGCATTATGCAGTCATTATCCAGGGTGACCGCCTTGCCGCAGTCATTCCCCAGGAACAGGCGGACAGATTGTTCAGAACCCGGGAAACCGTCGATCTTCCAAACCACGTCGTCATGCCCGGCCTGATCAATATGCACGGCCACGCGGCCATGAGCCTGTTCAGGGGCATGGCGGACGATCTTCCGCTGATGACCTGGCTGAATGACCATATCTGGCCGGCCGAAGGTCGCTTTATCAGCGAGCAGTTTATTGCCGATGGCACCCAACTGGCCATGGCCGAGATGCTGCGTACGGGAACCACCACGTTTTCTGACATGTATTTCTTCCCGGAAATTGCCGCTCAGATGGCGCACGATACGGGCATTCGTGCGCAAGTCTGTTTTCCGCTGCTCGACTTCCCGACACCGTGGGGTGCCGGCCCCGAGGAATACCTGAGCAAGGGCGCCGACTTCATCGACAGCTGGAAAAACGATGGTTATATCATGCCGGCCATTGGCCCCCATGCACCCTACACCGTATCCGACGGCCCGATGACTGAAGCCGTCCGGCTCTCGGAAAAGACCGGCGCAGCCATCCAGATACACCTGCACGAAACGGCATTCGAAGTGGCCGAGGCTACTGAAAAGCTGGGTCAACGGCCGACAGCCAGACTGGCGGATCTCGGCCTGCTCCGCCCAGAGACCCAGTGCGTACATATGACCCAGATTGATGCCAGCGATATCAGCTTGCTTAAACAAACGGGCGCCCATGTCATCCACTGCCCCGAATCGAATCTGAAGCTGGCCAGCGGCCTTTGTCCGGTGCAGGAGCTCCTCGATAGCGGGATTAACGTCGCCATAGGCACCGACGGCGCCGCCAGCAACAACGACCTCGATCTGTTCGGGGAACTCCGGACTGCCGCCATGATGGCCAAAGTTGTGGCCAATGATGCCTCGGCGCTATCGGCGCACAAGGCCCTGCAGATGGCCACCATCAACGGAGCAAGGGCTCTGGGGCGGGACCATGAACTGGGTTCTCTGGCCGAGGGCAAACTGGCGGACATCATTGCCATTGACCTGAGCGACCCGTTTTTGCAGCCGGTCTACGACCCGGCTTCGCACCTCGTCTACAGCAACCATGGTCGATCAGTAAGCCACAGCTGGATTAACGGCGTACCACAAGTACAGGATGGCCGGCTTACCCGCATTGACGTGGCCGATCTCATGCTTCGGGTTGAGGACTGGGCCGGGCGAATCCGAACCAAGGCTGACTAACCGATTTCCTATTGATTCACCAGGCAGAACCAATCATGACAAACCAGAATGTAGACCGGAACGAGATCGCCAAGTTCGAAGCCCTGGCCAGCCGCTGGTGGGACCCCTCGAGCGAATTCAAGCCACTGCATGATATTAATCCCCTGCGGCTGAACTACATCGACGAGCGGGTTTCCCTGGCCGGTAAGCGCGCTCTGGATGTCGGCTGCGGTGGTGGCCTGCTGTCGGAGGGCATGGCCCAGCGCGGCGCCCACGTTACCGGTATCGACATGGGCGAGGCTCCGCTGGCCGTCGCGCGGCTGCATGGCATGGAGAGCGGCGTGAACGTGGATTATCGCCAGATCACCATCGAAGAACTGGCCGAGGACAGCGAACATGCGGGCCAGTACGACGTGGTTACCTGCCTGGAAATGCTTGAGCATGTGCCGAATCCCGCATCGGTGGTGAGGTCCTGTGCCGCCATGCTGAAACCGGGCGGCCATCTGTTTGTATCAACCATCAACCGGAACCCGAAATCGTTTCTTTTTGCGATTGTGGGGGCGGAGTACGTGCTCAGGTTGCTACCCAAAGGCACCCACGAATGGAAGAAATTTATCCGGCCATCGGAAATGTCCGACCATCTTCGCCACGCAGGGCTGGAAGTCCGTGAGCTTACGGGCATGACCTATAACCCCGTCACCAAGGTGTACAAGCTCGGACGGGACGTGGACGTCAACTATCTGATGCATGCCAGGGATATTCGTGAAGCCTGAAACCACGCATCGAGCCTCCACGGTCCTGTTTGATCTGGATGGAACGCTGATTGACACCGCACCGGACTTTATCCGGTGCCTGAATGAGTTACGGGAACAGCACGGGCTCCCCACCCTTCCCCACGAGCATATCCGACGCTCGGTCTCGAACGGCGCGCGCGCCATGATCCGGGTCGGCTTCGGCCTGGAACCGGAACATCCGGAATACCTGGAAAAACACACCGCGTTCCTCGACCTCTACGAGGCGGGCGTGGCAGTGGAGACCAGCCTGTTCGAGGGGATGGACGAGCTTCTCAAAGCCCTCGAGGAGCAAGGTATTCCCTGGGGCATTGTGACCAATAAGCCTGCCAGGTTCGCGGTTCCACTGATCGAGGCCCTTAACCTGGCTGACCGGTGCGCAGCGCTGGTTTGCCCCGATCACGTTGCCCAGCGCAAACCTCATCCGGAGGCCCTCTTTCTGGCCTGCCAGCAGATCGGCGCCGATCCCGCCACCGGCATTTATGTGGGCGACCACGAACGGGACATCGAAGCCGGGCGTAACGCGGGCATGAAAACCATCGCCGTCCGCTACGGTTACATCGAGGAGCCGGAAGCCATTGACCTGTGGCAAGCGGACCTCATCGCCGACACCGTCACGGACCTGGCAAAGCTGTTACAATAGCGCATCAAATTTAGGATCCGGTGTTCAGCCGGTAAAAGCCTGACACGGAGACAGGTTATGCATGATTACCAAGCACCCGCCGATCTTCTGAAAGACCGCATCGTGATGGTTACGGGTGCCGGCAGCGGCATTGGCCGGGCTGCAGCCAAGGCCTACGCCGCCCATGGCGCCACCGTGGTATTGGTAGGCCGCACGGTCCGCAAACTCGAAACGGTTTACGATGAAATTGAGGCAGCGGGCCACCCCAAGCCTGCCATCGTGCCCATGAACTTCGAGGGCGCCGCGGTGAAAGACTACGAAGAATTGGCTATGACCCTGGAAGATAACTTCGGGCAGTTGGATGGTTTGCTGCACAACGCGGCAATTCTGGGCGACCGCAGTCCCGTGGAGCTTTATGACCCGGAAACCTGGAACAAGGTCATGCACGTGAACGCAACGGCGCCGTTCCTGCTAAGCCGGGCAATGATTCCCCTGCTTCGCAAATCCGACGACGCCTCGGTGATCTTCACCTCCTCTGGTGTCGGCCGCAAGGCAAAAGCCTACTGGGGCGCCTATGCCGTCTCCAAGTTTGCCGTGGAGGGTCTGAGCCAGTTGCTGTCCGAAGAGCTGGACGACGAGCGTCACAATGTCCGGGTAAACAGTCTGAACCCCGGCGCGACCCGTACCAACATGAGAGCCCACGCCTATCCGGCGGAGAATCCACAGCAAAATCCGGCACCAGAGGACCTGATGCCGATTTACCTGTACCTCATGGGCAAGGACAGCCAGGGTGTCAACGGCCAGAAACTGGACGCACAACCGAAATAATGGAACTGCTTTTTTACACAACCTCTCAGTGCCACCTGTGCGAACTGGCCGAAGCCCTGCTTGTAAGCACGCCCATGCCGGAGCCGATCCCGGTAGAGGTGGTGGACATTGCCCAGTCCGAAGAACTGGTAGAACGCTACGGTACCCGGATACCGGTGCTCCGACGCAACGATACCGGTGTGGAACTGGACTGGCCTTTTACCAGGGATAACTTACTTACATTCCTGCAATGAGGATTGCCTGACATGTTGATGGTTATTTCCCCTGCCAAAACGCTGGATTACGAGAGTCCGCTGGCGACCAGTACCTATACTCAGCCGGAATTCCTTGAGGATGCCTGCGAGCTGGTCGACCAGCTTAAAACGCTGGAGCCGCACCAGATCAGCAATCTGATGAGCATCAGCGACAAGCTTGGGCAGCTGAACGCCGAGCGCTTCCAGAACTGGCACACACCTTTTACCCCCGAGAATGCCCGGCAGGCTGTGCTGGCTTTCAAAGGTGACGTGTACACCGGCCTGGACGCCGAGAGCTTCAGTGAACAGGACTTCGACTTTGCTCAACAGCATCTACGCATGCTTTCCGGTCTTTATGGCGTCCTGAAACCGCTGGACCTGATGCAGCCCTACCGCCTGGAAATGGGTACCCGGTTCGAGAATAACCGTGGCAAGGATCTGTATGCCTTCTGGGGCAGCAAGATCACAGAGGAGATCAACCGGCTGCTTGCGGATGACGACGGCGTGCTGGTCAACCTCGCCTCCAACGAGTATTTCAAAAGCGTAAAGAAGAAAGACCTTGAAGGCCGGCTGATTACCCCCCAATTCAAGGACTGGAAGAATGGTCAGTACAAGATGATCAGCTTTTATGCCAAGAAAGCCCGAGGGCTGATGTGTCGGTTTGCCATTCAGAACCGCATTACCCAGGCCGACGACCTCAAGGGATTCAACCTCGAAGGCTATTACTTCAGCGAAGACCAATCCGATAAGAACAACTGGGTTTTCCTGCGGGATGAACAGTAATCCACGTTGAAATCGGAGTCAGCAATGAACGAAGCAATGTTTTCCCAGATCGCCATGCTGGTGTTTCTGACAGGCCTTATTGTCTGGATGGGTTTCATCGTCTGGGATCTGGCCAAGAAATCCCAGGCCGGCAAGTTCGGCACCATCGCACTGTTTACGGTGCTGGGCGCCGGCGTTGTGGGCTTTATCGTTAAAACCGTACTCGTAGAGATCATGCAAATATGAAAGACAAGGACCAGCTCTGATGTGGTTTCGCAACGCCCGCGTATTCCGAATTACCAAACCCTTTGACATCTCTGCCGAAGAGCTGGAAGAAAAGCTCCAGGCCGACGCCTTCAAGCCCTGCGGACCTCAGGAAACCAGCCGGCAGGGCTGGGTTCCGCCGCTGGGCAAGCATGGCGAACAGCTGGTTCACAGTGCCAACGGCTATCACTTGATTGCCCTGCGCAAGGAGGAAAAGATTCTTCCCGGCCCAGTGGTGAAAGAAGCCGTTGAGGAGAAGGCCGAAGCCATAGAGTTCGAGCAGGGCCGGAAGGTCCGACGCAAAGAAAAGGACGAAATCAAGGAACAGGTAATGCTGGAGATGCTGCCCCAGGCCTTCTCCAAGAACCGCCGCTCCTTTGCCTACCTCGCCCCCCAGGACGGTGTTCTGGTGGTGGACGCGGGTTCGGCCAAGCAGGCGGAAGATCTGGCCTCGACTCTGCGCAAGAGCATCGGATCGCTGCCGGTTCGTCCACCCGCGGTGGAACAGGCACCGGCTTTCACCTTTACCGGTTGGCTGAACGAATCCATCGACCTGCCCGGCAAGGTGGTTCTGGGCACTGAATGCGAACTCAAGGATCCGTCTGAAGATGGCGGGGTGGTGCGTTGCAAAGGCCTGGACCTGAAAGCCGATGAAATCCGCAACCATCTGGATGCGGGCATGCAGGTGACCAAGCTGTCCCTGACCTGGGACGACAACGTCTCCTTTGTGCTGGATGAAGAACTGGGCATCCGTCGCCTCAAGTTCGGCGAAACACTTCAGGATCAACTGGACGATGTCGACGTGGACGACCACGCTGCCAAGTTTGATGCGGCTTTCACGCTCATGACCCTTGAGCTGTCCCGGCTGATTCCAGGGCTCCTGGAAGCGCTCGGCGGCGAAGATCGGTCTGCGATTGTCGAAGAGTAGTGCCGTAAATCCGGGCCAGATACCCGCCTTATCTGACCCGGCCTCCCTTGCGCTCTTCAGTGGGCGCTCTTTCCCAGCCGCTCTCTCTGCCAGTCTTTTTCCGGTTCGTTCAGGACCAGCCGCAGATCCATCACTTCCTCTTCGGTATTGAACTTGATTTCAAAGCCCAGATGTTCCGCCAGCTGCAGCATGGGACGATTATCCGGCAGCACATTGCCCACCATTTCCACGGTGCCCCTGGCCCGACAGTAATCGATCATCTTCTGCATCAGGGCAACGCCGAGGCCTTCGCCCTTCATTTTATCGTGCACCATGACCGCGAACTCGCATTGCAGGTTATCGGCATCGGTCCAGGTGCGCACGGTTCCCAGGGTTTCCTCGCCTTCCCCGTCTTCCCTGGGCGCGTTGGCAATAAAAACCATCTCCCGGTCGTAATCGATTTGCACCATCTGGGCTACGTCTTCGCGAGAGAAATGCTTGCGATACTGGAAGAACCGGTAACGAATGGATTCCGGCGACTGCAACTCATGGAACGCCCGGTGGGCAGGCTCATCTTCCGCCAGTACCGGTCGAATGATGACCCGGCGCCCCGATTTGGGCAAAACAATCCATTCCTCCAGTTCCCGCGGGTAAGGCTGAATAATCGGCCGCCCCGGCTTGTCGGCCAGATTGATGGCAATATTGACAGCCACGGCCCCCTGCTCGTTGAACAGCAACGGCGAGATCTCAAGCCCCTTGATTTCCGGAATGTCGATAACGATCTGTGAGAGGGTGACCAGGGTCTCGGACACCGCGCGGATATCCTCCTCCGGCTTCAGGCTGTGCTCTTTCAGCAGCTTGTACATGTAGGTACGGCGCAGAAGCTCACGGGCCAACACCATGTTCAATGGCGGCAGTGCGATCTGACGATCGGTCATCACGTTTATCTGGGCGCCAGCTGCACCACAAACCACCAGGGGCCCAAACAATGCGTCCCGGGTAATGCCAACACTGAACTCGATCCCACCCACGTGCTGGTAGGAACGCTGAACCGCAAACCCGAGAAAACCACTGTCCGGGAAATGGCTCTTGTACTCCTCCATCAGGTAGCGGCAGGAATCCATGATGGCCGCCTCGCTGTTCAGTTTCTGGACCGTGCCCTTGTAACGACGCTGGGTGGGACTCAGGTCCAGGAAAGGATGGCACGCCTGCTCATGAATGATGGTGATATCGATGGGGCGCCGCTCAACCGCAAACACCTCCAGCACCTCTTCCATATCGTCGCAGTACATGGTTTCGATGGTGTTGATCCCGTAATCCCGCACCAGATCCCGGGCTTCCCGGTTCGACAGGTGATACCGACCTGCTCGCAGTGCCCTGTTGACCACATGACGGGTGTGGGTGCGGTCTGCAAAGTGGTCGGTAAAGGATTCCGGCGTTTCCGTAAGCAGCCGCTGAACCCGCTGGTGACGAACATGCTGCATGAATGCCATCACCGCTTTTTCGGGATTGAAGAACGACGGCAGCCCGGCCCGGTAAAACTCTTCCCGCGCATCCATGACCGTACTTTGGCCGAGCCAGCAGGTGAACACATTCAGACGTGTGCCCTTGGACGCCTGCACAACGGCGTCCGCAATCTGCAGGCTGTCCTCCGTCAGACTCGGGGCATACATCACCAGAACGTTTGCCACTTCCGGATCCTTTGCCAGGATCTTGATGGCCTGGCCATACAGCTCCGGCGAGGCATCGTAGTTAAGGTCAATGGGGTTTTTACGGGTCCAGTAAGGTGGCAGCAGCTCGGCCAGGTTCTCAATGCTGGATTTCGACAGCTCTGCCAGTTCACCACCAAGATCCGCCAACCGATCCACGGCCAACACCCCGGGTCCGACCCCATTGGCCATGATCGCCAAGGTTTCGCGGCGCAAGGGACGCATCCGCGTCAATGTCTCGAGCGCATCAAACATCTGGCCAAGGCCATCCACCCGGAGCACACCTGCCCTCTGAAGCATGGCGTCGTAGATTGGATCGCTGCGTTTCAGGCCATCAGGAAGGTCATGGGAAAACCACTCCGACTCCGGTACCCGCCCGGACTTCACCGCAATCACAGGCTTTGTGCGGGACGCCACCCGAACCGCCGACATAAAACGCCGGGCATTGGGAATGTTTTCGATGTGCAGAAGAATCGCACGGGTCTGGGTGTCCTGAGCCAGATAATCAATCAAGTCGTCGTGATCGATATCCATGCCATCGCCCAGGGTCAGAAAGTAGGAAAACCCCACACCACGGGCGAACGCCCAGTCTATGACCGAACTGGCGATGGTGCCGGACTGGCCAACGAAGGCAACCCGGCCAGGGATAGCGCCCATATGGGCGTAGGTAGCGTTCAGGCTGCGGGCGGGGACCATCAGGCCAATGGTGTTGGGGCCCAGTACCCGGATTCCGGTTTCCCGGGCCGCTTCTCGAACCGAATACATCAGGGGCTGGCCGGTTTTGCTGTGAGTACGTGACATGCCGCCGGTCATAACGATCGCGGTGCGCACCCCGGCTTCCCCCAGCCGCTTGATGGTCTTGGCCACGGTATCCGGCGGCGTACAGATGATTCCCAGGTCCGGGGTAAATTCCATTTTTGAGACTTTCTTGACGCAGGGAACCCCGTGCACGTTGTCGTAATCGTTCTGGTTCACCACCAGTAACCGGCCCGGATAACCGCCCCCCATAAGATTCCGCAATACCATACCACCAAGGTTGTCTGCCCGCTCCGACGCACCGATCACCGCAATGGATGCGGGATTGAACAGGCTCTCCAGATACCGGGTGCTCAAGCTGACTCTCCTTCGTATGCGGCCGGCAGGCCGTTGGGGAAATAAATGTAATAAAACAGGTTACTTATGAGTGTATCTCTTATCTTAGGCCTTGATCCGCCGATGTGAAATGACTATCGCCCCTATAAGACCAAAGAAACACGGCAACGTGCACTTTTCCCTGATAAGCTTGAAGAAAATATAAGCATATCGAAGGCAGTCCGAGACGTATGACCACGGCATTCTTTTCCCACGATGACTTCATGAAACACAACATGGGGCCGGAACATCCGGAAAGCCCGGAGCGGCTGGCGGCCATCATCAGCTACCTTGCTGATACCGGCCTGGACCAGAAGCTGGACTGGGTTCGACCGGAAGAAATCACCCGTGATCAGCTTCTGATGGTGCATCCGGAAAAATATCTCCATCAACTGGACCTGATGCAACCGACCCGCGGCCGCGTGTTTACCGACCCGGACACGGCCATGATGCCCGACACCCTTCGAGCCGCCCGTCTCGCAGCTGGTGCCAATGTCCAGGCCGTGGATATGGTTATGAGCAGCCAGGTTACCAACGCGTTTGTTTGTGCCCGACCGCCCGGGCACCATGCCGAGCGGGCGAAATCCATGGGGTTCTGTTTTTACAACAACGTTGCCCTCGCCGCCATGCGCGCCCTCACCTTTCATCATTTGGAGCGAGTCGCGATCATCGATTTCGACGTGCACCAGGGCAATGGCACCGTAGACATTGTCGGTGGCGACGAACGTATCCTGATGTGCTCAAGCTTCCAGCACCCTTTCTACCCGCACTCCCACGTGCACCGGCAGGCCGACAACATCGTGAATATTCCGATCGAGGCAAACTGTTCGTCTGAAGAGTACCGGAAGCAGGTGGAGGCGGGATGGCTGAAGCGCCTGAATGAATTCAAACCGCAGTTGATCCTGATTTCGGCGGGTTTTGATGCCCACCGGCTCGATCCGATGGCAGAACTGAATCTGGATACGGAAGATTATCGCTGGCTAACAGAAATGATTGTGAGTGTCGCCAGTGAGCACAGCAATGACCGGATCATTTCAACCCTGGAAGGCGGTTACCACCTGCGGGCCCTGGCGGAAAGTGTCAATGCCCACCTGGAAGTTCTGGATTCGGTTTACTGACGCCAATCAGCCCCTGGGTTCGCCGCCATAGCCGTTAGCCTGCTGCAGTTCCGGGCGGTCACCGGCCCGTTGCAGGCGGATATTGGTGCGGCGGTTATCTGCGGGCCGGTTGGATACCGGGTACTGGTCGCCGTGAGCCCGAACCGTAATCATGTTTTCATCAATACCGCTCGCCTTGAGGTAGTCAGCCACCACATTGGCGCGATCCTCGGACAGCGCACGGTTGTCGATCCGGCTGCCAATACTGTCACTATGACCATCCACGAAAATCCGCTCAACCGTGGAATCGGCATTCACATAAACCACGATGTTATCCAGTAGTTGCCTGTCGGCATCGGACAATTGCGTGCTGCCGCTCGCAAAGGGCACCCTCGAGCGCTGGATCTGATCAAAGTTTACCGGCAGAAGATTGGACGTACAGCGCTGATAACGCTGGTACTCGCCGGCGAAGTTGATGTTGGAGACCTGAACCCGCACCGGGCGGCCATCAAACCACGACTCCCTGGTTACCGTCGGACGCATCCCGTCCAGCAGGCCATGGGCGACCACGAAGGCCTGACGGGTATCCAGCGAGACCTGACGGCGATCATCCGATACATTGACCGTTCCCAGGGGCTTCGGCGCCACACCCGGACGCCAGGCCGGTGCCTCGACCACAAGGCTGCCGCGCCCTGGTCGCATCAAGGCAGCATCGGACTCCAGGAAAAAGCTGAGACTTTCGCCGGCGCGATGATTGAACACAGCCCGACCGTAGCCGGGAACTTCGTGCACCAGGCGGCATTCGAATACCGACTCGGCGAGATACCACTGGCTGTTCTCGATTCCGGCGCCATAGCTGGCAGCCTGCGCAGTTGCCCGCAGAAGCAACACGGGCAACGTGGCAACCAGCAGAGTATTCAGGAGTTGTCCGGGGCGAAATCCCATAGAGCTAGCCATCAGTGTCCGGAGTTAGCAGAGTCAGACTGTTTATCGGCCTGAGCCGGAAGTTCTTTAGCCACTAACCGGAAAACAATCACCCGCGCCTTCTGGTATAATTCGCCAAATTTTTCAGGCTCCCAGAGAATCGGGCACAAGCTCGCCCCGCCAAAGGTATTTCGGACAACCGCCATGACAGACAAGCTCACGCTCACACGCCCCGACGACTGGCACCTGCACGTACGGGACGGCGACATTCTCACGGACGTGGTACCGGCTACGGCTGCCTGCTTCGGTCGCGCCATCATCATGCCCAACCTGGTACCGCCGGTGACAACCGCAGCCGATGCCACAGCCTACCGGGAACGCATTCTGGCGGCTGCCAATGGCGCTGCATTCGAGCCGTTGATGACGCTGTATTTGACCGAGAGCATGACGGCGCAGACTATCCGGGATGCCAAGGCTGCCGGCGTTGTGGCCGCCAAACTTTACCCGGCCGGCGCAACGACCAATTCCGACTCCGGCGTGAAGGATATCCGCAACATCTACCCGGTTCTGGAGGCCATGGCCGATTGTGGCATGCTGCTGCTGGTACACGGCGAGGTAACCGATGCCGATATCGACATTTTCGACCGGGAAAAGGTGTTTCTGGAGCGTGTCCTGGCACCCACTCTCGAGGCTTTCCCGAACCTCAAGGTTGTACTGGAACATATCACCACGGCCGATTCCGCAGAGTTTGTCCGGCAGCACGCCGGAGAAAACCTCGGTGCGACTCTGACGCCCCAGCACCTGATGTATAACCGCAACCACATGCTGGTAGGCGGCATTCGACCGCATCTCTATTGCCTGCCAATCCTGAAGCGTAACCGCCATCAACAGGCGCTCAGGGACGCGGTGGCCAGCGGCGACAAACGCTTTTTCCTGGGCACGGATTCCGCCCCTCATTCGAAGGATCGCAAAGAGGCAGCCTGCGGTTGCGCTGGCTGTTACTCGGCTTACGGCGCAATCGGCCTGTATGCGGACATTTTCGAAGAGCTTGGCATCCTGGATAAACTTGAAGCATTCGCCAGTTTCAACGGGCCGGATTTCTATGGCCTACCGCGGAATACCGATACCATCACCCTGATTCGTGCCCCCTGGACCATGCCGGCAGAGCTGCCGCTGGCCGACGGAACCATCGTGCCCCTCAAGGCTGGTGAAACCGTTCACTGGAAACTGGCGTAAACCTGACTTATTCCTTCTCACACACGGCCAAGACCGGAGCTTGAGTGACTGACGAAAACAAACCACCGCATCCTATGTCCCGCCGCTTTCGCGGGTTTCTGCCTGTTGTAGTCGACGTGGAAACCGCTGGCTTCAATCCCGAGCGGGACGCCCTGCTGGAAGTGGCGGCAGTGATACTGACCATGGACGAGGACGGCTGGGTGCGGCGCGCTGAGACCCACGTTCAGCAGATCGATCCTTTCGAAGGCGCGAATCTGGAGCAGTCCGCCCTTGATTTCACCGGTATTGATCCGTGGAATCCGGAGCGAGAAGCGGTACCCGAGCGGGAAGGACTCAGCGAGATCTTCAGCCCCATTCGCAAGGCGGTAAAGAACCACGATTGCAAGCGAGCCGTCCTGGTGGGCCACAATGCCACCTTCGACCATAACTTCATTTTTGCAGCCGCGCTGCGGGCCGACATCCGTCGTAACCCGTTCCATCCTTTCTCAACCTTCGATACCGCCACGCTGGCTGGCCTGGCCTATGGCCACACGGTTCTGGCCCAGGCCTGCAAACTCGCGGGCATTCCGTTCAGCAACAAGGAAGCCCATTCCGCCGCCTATGACGCGGAAAAAACCGCAGACCTGTTCTGCGGCATTGTGAATCGCTGGAAAGAACTGGGCGGCTTTCCGCCTCCGGTGATCCCCGAAGAGACCGAGTAACCGCCATAAAAAAACCCGCTGAAGCGGGTTTTTTTCTGTGTGCCAGGCATAATTGTGGAAGGCACGCCTCGTACTCAGCTGACTTTAAACCGGGACAGCGAATCCTTGAGCTGATGAGACAACTCCGCCAAGTCACCACTGGCTTCGGAGATCTGGACCATGGCCTGTTTGGTCTCCAAGGACTTTTCAGCAATTGTGGATACGTTGCGCGTTACTTCTTCGGCCGTGGCTGATTGCTCTTCGGAAGCCGTAGCAATCTGCTCGGCCATACCGGACATCCGGGTGACCTCTTCCACTGCCTCGCGAAGCTGCAACACTACGGTTCCGGCCCGCTCAGAAATACCTCTGGCCTGGGTGCTGCAACGGGTAACGACCTTTGAAGCACGCTCCGACGAATTGACCAGAGTTTCGATGGAACTACTGATCTCCTCGGTCGCCTTCTGGCTGTTCTGGGCCAGGCTGCGCACCTCATCCGCGACCACCGCGAAGCCCCTGCCCTGTTCACCGGCCCGGGCCGCTTCAATAGCGGCATTCAGAGCCAGCAAGTTAGTCTGGTCGGCGATGGACTTTATCGAATCCAGAACCCTGGTGATGGATTCCATATTCTTTCGCAAGTCCTCTATGCCGGCTTCTGCTTCCTCCAGTTCCCTGGCCATAGCACGGGTGTCCGCAGCGGAGGATTCCACCTCGGTGGCGCTGCGGCTGACCGCCTCATCAGTGCGCCGGGCGGCGGCTGCCGATTCCGAGGTATTCTGGGACACCTCGCTGATGGCAGAGGACATTTCTTCAATGGCCGACGCCACCTGCTCAGTCTGCTCTGCCTGCTGATTCACACTGTCCAGAGTCTGCGAGGTGGTGCCGGACAACTGTTCAGATGCACTGGCCTGGCGCTGGGAAGCCTCTTCAACCTTGAAGATCACTTCTTTCAGGTCCGACACCATCTTGAGCATGGAGCCGTATACGCCCGTGGCCCTGTCACTGTCGGACGAATCAATGACCAGGTTACCCGCAGCCACCTGTTCCGCCAGTGCCTGCAATTCGGCCGGGTCTTTGCCAAGGGGTTTCATGATCCGCGCCGCGGTCCAGACTGCCACGGCCACCACAGCCAGGAGCACAATAGCAATGGCTATCGCCGTCAGCGTCCACATTTCACGCACCGGCGCCAGGGCCTCGTCTTCGCTGATCTCCGCCACAAGCGCCCAGTTCAGCCCGCCTACGGTAACTGGCCTGTGGGCGGAAAACACTGGCTCGCCACGGTAGGACGTAACCACGCCTTCACCGGAATTTCCGACCAGGGCCTCATCCACCGATGTCGAACTAATGCGTCCATTCTCCGGGTCGGCAAAAGAAGCGACAACACTGCGATTTTCCGGATCCAGGTATGAGTCTGACCGCATCAGGTTATCCGGGCCCACCAGATAGGCATCCCCGGTTTCGCCCATGCCATCTCGCTCCATCATGATGTTGTTCAGGCTGTCAATGGGGAACTGGAAGGCCAGCACGGCCAGCCGCTCATCTTTTTCGGAATATATGGGGGTTGCCACAAATCCGGCGGGCGCACCGTAGGACGGTACATACCGAGTAAAATCAACAAAAGTCGGAGCAGTATCCTGTCCGTCAGACATCGCCTGACGATAAGCTGCCGCCAGGCCAGAATCCGCGTAGGGACCGTCTTTCAGGGAGGTAGCGAAATCCACCTCTTTGGCTACGGAATAGATAACGTGGCCTGTATCGGCATCAATGAGATAAATATCGTAGTAGCCAAACGCCTCCTGAAACTCCTTGAACGAGGTGTGCCACTGTTTGTGAAGCGTGTTATAAAACTGCGCGATATGGACGTCAGCCGATACCAATTCGTCTTTCTTCCCCACAGGATTCGGGTTGTCCACGATGTAACCCATCTGCAGAGCCAGGCTGTTTTTGCTGAGGGATGCAACGAAGTCCGAGGCTGAACGTCCGTTAGCACCACCATTTTGCTGCAAGGGTGGCAAAAAATTCTGCTGATAATAAGCCTCGACCTTTTCTCGTAAGGTCGACTGCTCCTCTTGTACCAGTTTTTCATAATTCTGGAATGCCAAACCAAACCCCTGGGCCGCCGTTCGGGTCCCGCGATTATTGGCCATGGCTTTCAGCTGCCGGGCAATAGTGCTGAGATAATCTTCAACACTATGCTGCTTATTGGTAGCCGCAATAGAGAGTTGTTGCAACGCCTGTTCCGTCAGGCTCTGTCGGGCAATTTCGGCGTTAAAAAATGAGATGGCAATGACGGGAAGCAGGCCAACCAGCAGCAAGGTCAGCAAAAGACGTTTCTTGAGAGTCATCAATAGCCCTTCTTTTATGTTGTTCTTATGTTAACCATCGGCTATCGGCTGGTTTTCTTTAGCCCAGAACACTTCATAAAAGAGGCGAATCTCGTTTAACCCATTAATATGGGAGGGGAAGTAACTCCCCCTCCCACTCGATTCGGGGGCAACTGCGTTACCAGTAGATGCCCCGCATGATGGCGGCGAAAGCCACCTGCTCGCTGGACACCTTCGGCTTCTCCCCGGAACGGCTGCCGGCGGCGGACGGTGAATCCGGGAACATCCGGTAGCCGGTGTTCATGACGATCTCTGCCATCTTGGGCGCCAGGGCATGAAGCACCTGGGCAAAGATACCCAAGCGGGTAGCGATTCGCTTCGGCCGATAGACGATGGCATCGGCAACCATGGTCGCAGCCTCGTCAGGCGTTAGCGTAGGAACAGAATCGTAGATTTTGGTTGGCGCAATCATCGGCGTTTTCACCAGCGGCATGTTAATGGTGGTGAAAGTGACATTGCGGTCCGACCATTCCGAAGCGGCGCAGCGGCTGAAGGCATCAAGCGCGGACTTTGAGGCCACGTAAGCCGAGAACCTGGGAGCGTTGGTCAACACACCGATGGACGAGATGTTGACCACATGACCGCGGCGATTCTCCAGCATCTTGGGCGCAAAGCCCATGATCAGACGAACGGAACCGAAATAGTTCAGCTGCATGGTCCGCTCGAAATCGTGGAAGCGGTCGAACGACAGATCCAGTGAGCGGCGAATCGAGCGCCCGGCGTTGTTGACCAGCACGTCGACCTGGCCATGGTTATCCAACACGGTCTTCACGAACTCGTCGCAGGCATTCATATCGGAAAAATCACAGGGATAGGCATGCACGCTTGCGCCTCGGGACTCCAGCTCTGCGGCCACTTCTTTCAGGCGCTCGAGTTTGCGCGCACCGATCACAAGGATCGCGCCGGCGTCTGCCAGTTTCTGGGCGGTTGCAAGACCAATACCGGACGTAGCACCGGTCACCACGCAGACGCGACCTTCAACCGTGCCCTTGAGGGTGCGGTCCTTGAACAGGTCGGGGTCCAGATTACGCTCCCAGTAGTCCCAGATCACCGGCGCGTAGTCCGGCAGGCGGGGCACTTCAATGCCGGTGCCTTTCAGAACGCGCTCGGTTTCACGGGCGTCAAAACGGGTCGGGTAATTGATGAACGACATCACGGACGGCGGAATGCCCATGTCATCAAGAAGTGCCGACGTCAGACGCTTCACCGGTGGCAGGTTCTTCAAGCTCTGGCGAATGAATGGCGGAATAAAGCCGAACATGCGGGAATCGATCCGCATCCCCATCCGGGGTGCGTGACCAGCCTCGCTGAAGATGTTGAGAATTTCGCCAACCTTGTACGGATCGGTATCCACCAGGTGGAAGCACTTGCCGTCTTCACCTTCGAGGTGGGCAATGTGATCCATGGCGTTAACCACGAAATCCACCGGCACAATGTTCAGACGCCCGCCCTCGACACCAATGGTCGGCACCCACTGGGGCAGCGCGTGGCGGATTTTCTGAATCATCTTGAAGAAATAGTAGGGGCCATCCACCTTGTCCATTTCACCGGTAGCGGTATGCCCAATCACCATGCCCGGGCGGTAGATGCGGAAGGGAACCTTGCATTCCTCACGAACGACCTTTTCAGATTCGTGCTTGGTCCGCAGGTACGGGTGGTCCAGCTTCTCGGCTTCCTCGAACATGTCTTCGCGGAAGATTCCCTTGAACAGACCGGCAGCCGCAATGGAAGAAACGTGATGGAAGTGCTTGGCGCCCATCGCCTCCGCAGCATTCACCGCAGCCCGGGTGCCCTCGATGTTGGTCGCCTGCTGGGCTTCTTCATCTGCGCCCATATCGTAAACGGCGGCGAGGTGAAAGAAGTGGTCGATTTTCCCCTTCAGGGCTTTCATTGTCTTGGCGTCGATACCCAGATTCTTGCTGGTCAGGTCGCCTATGACAGCCTTCACCTGCGTTTCATCCGCGCCCCAGCGCTCACGCAATTTGTCCAGTTTGTCCTGGGATTGTTCACGCACCAGTACGTGGACAGTGCCACCACGTGCCAGAAGCTTCTCCACCAGGAAACGGCCAATAAATCCGGTGCCACCCGTCAGGAAATAATTCATCAATCTTCCACCCTGCCTGTTGCTCTGTTGTTGTCTATCCATGCCGGCACCCATACGACTAAAGTCTTAGAGTTTTCCGGAAACGCCGGCATTGTACTTAATTGCAACCTTCATGTATCGAACTTTTTTAGAGCTTTTACTCTGTAAGCCTTTGTTTTGTATAGAGCTATTACTCTAAATTTTTGACCCGACAAGCGGGACATGCCTGTCCGGTTCGTCGACACAATGTTTTTGAGACTAGCACAGGAATTGCCCCGTGCATGCTCAATTTCCGGATTACCACAATGCAATGAAAGCGCCCGCCAGCAATGACATAATCGGGAACTTATTGCGCCTTTTGGCATCTCTTGTTTTCACAGGAACACCGACCTCCGGAATCCCTACTATGCAGAAAGACAATCCCAACGCGGAACGCTACATTTCGATTGCCCGGGCCTGCCTGAAGGCCATCAACGACACAGCCGATAACGCTGGTTCACGGGAGCAGAAAATTCAGGCGGTCTACGAGGCCATCGACAAGGCCTTCCAGGCCGAGTTCGCAGATTATCGCCAGTCCGTCGCCATCATGGCCACGGTTCTCGAGCGTATTGCCTCGGGCCAGCTGGACAGTGAGAAAGCCGCCGACCTGGCACGTAAAACACTTGACCAGCAGCCTGAAAGCACCCGCAACGCGCTGATGCACTGATTCGCAAACGTCTTCTCCGGATCCCAGAGGGCCTATGAACACACGTACCGTCAGGAAGAACTCCATGCAGAACCCGATCTCACGCCTGTTTTCCCTGCTCATACTTTTGCTGTTCAGCACCCTTGCTCTTGCAGCGCAGATTCCGGAGAAGAGCCCCAATGACGACAACCAGTACCGGTTCATCGAACTGGACAACGGCCTGAAGGTCATTCTGGTGTCTGATGAGGATGCAGACAAAGCAGCGGCCTCAATGAACGTTGCTGTTGGTAGCGGAGATGATCCGGCGGAGCGCGAAGGCCTCTCCCACTTCCTCGAGCACATGCTGTTCCTCGGGACCGAGAAATACCCCGATCCGGGCGAGTACCAGCAGTTCATCAAGAGCCACGGTGGCCAGCACAATGCCTTCACAGCGTTCCAAGACACGAACTACTTCTTCGATGTTCAGGCCGAATTTCTGGAACCGGCACTGGATCGGTTCGCCCAGCAATTTTCCGCGCCCCTGTTTACCGCTGAGCTGGTGGATCGTGAGCGCAACGCTGTGCACTCGGAGTTCAGCGCCAAACAAAAAGACGATGGTCGACGCTTCTATTCCGTCCAGAAGGCCGTCAGCAATCCGGATCACGCCTTCAGTCACTTTGCCGTCGGAAATCTGACCACCCTTGAGAATACGGAGGCAAATCCCCTTCGGCCGGACCTGATCGGGTTCTGGCAACAGCATTACTCCTCGAACATCATGAGCCTGGCGGTTTACGGGCCCCAAAACCTGGACGAGCTGGAATCCATGGTGCGAGGGCGGTTTGATGCCATTGAAAACCGCAACCTTGAGACCAAGCGTCACGTGGCCAGCCTGTACCGCTCAGATGAGCTGCCAGCCAAGGTAACAGCAGAAGCACTGAAGGACGTTCGAAGCCTGTCACTCACCTTCCCCATTGCGTCCCAGGAAGAGAACTACCGCACCAAGCCCGCCAGCTACGTGGCCAACTTGCTCGGCCACGAGGGCCCGGGCAGCCTGTTCGATGTTCTGAAACGGGCCGGTCTGGCGGAAAGCCTCTCCGCAGGCCTGGGCATGGATACCGGCGAGAACGCCACCCTCGAAATCAGCATTTCCCTGACGCCGGAAGGACTGGCTCGCCACGAGGACATCCTGCCGCTGGTATTCGATTACATCGAGAAGATTCGACAGAAAGGTATCAGCGAGCAGCGTTTCCTGGAAATGCAGAACCTGGCTCGCATCGATTTTCGATTCCGCGAGCAGGGTAACCCCCTGCACGAGGCCATGCGCCTTTCTCGCTACCTCCAGGACTATCCCGCTGAAGACGTTTTGCGGGCGCCATGGCTGGTTGAGCGCTTCGCGCCGGAACAGTACCGCGACATTCTGGACAGGCTGACGCCGGACAACCTCCTTGCCTTTGTTCTGGCACCGGAGCCTGAACTTGAAAATCCGAACCGAACCGACTGGTACGAAGCAGCCTGGACCCGGGAAGCGCTCGACCCGGCAACGCTGAAAACCCAGAGCCTGCCAGAACTCGCTGCCCAGTTGCGTCTGCCGCCGGAGAACCCATTTGTGCCGGAAGATCTGGCGATGGTGCCCGGAAAAACCATGGCGCAGCCAACACAACTGGCAACCATCGAGGGAATGGATGTCTGGTTCGCGCGGGATACCCGGTTTGATACCCCGAAAGCCAACGTGTTTGTGGGCCTTCGTACGCCTGCCACCCGAGCGTCGGCACGCAGCTACGTGCTCACTCAGCTGCTGGTGGACGCCATCAATACCAATCTGAACGCCTGGGCTTACTCCGCCAGTCTTGCGGGCCTGGATTACAGCGTCTATCCGCATCTCAGGGGTATCACGGTCCGGGTTGGCGGTTACAACGACAAACTCCATACCCTGATGAACCGGATTCTGCTGCAGGTCGCTGCCCCGGAGCTGACCGAGCAACGTTTCGAGATCGCCCGGCAGCAGCTGATTGATGGCCTGCAGAACAAGGCCAAGGATCGCCCCGTCGAACAGACCTCTGAATTTATCCAGACGTCCCTCATCGAAGGCGCCTGGCCCACCAACGCCAAGCTGAGAGCCGCCCGGGAAGTTAGCTTCGAAGAACTGCAATCCTTCTCTGAAGCCCTGCTGTCACAGGTTGACCCGGTTATGATGGCGCACGGAAACCTCACCGAGGCTTCGACTCTTAACCTCGCACGGCAAATTGACGCCATTGTTCTGGGCAACAGCGAGCTGGTCCGAGTAGCACGAAGCCAGGTGCGCCAGCTGCCAGGTAATGAAACCCTCGTCTCCATCGACGTGGACCATCCGGACACGGGCTATACCCTCTACATGCAGGGAGACAACACCAGCTTTGAGGAACGGGCCCGTTTCCGGCTGCTGGCCCAGATTATCAGCAGCCCGTTCTACGAAGAGATCCGAACCAACCGCCAGATGGGCTACATCGTTTACGCGACGCCTTTTGAAATGCTTGAAACACCGGCCCTGGGGTTTGTTGTTCAGTCACCTTCCGCTTCCCAGGCAGAGATTGACCAGGCGGTTCAGGAATTCTCCAACAGCTTTGAGGAAACCCTCTCCGCTTTGACAGCGGAACGCCTTGATCGGGAGAAACAGGCCGTTATCAGCAAGCTACTCGAGCGGGACCGGCAACTCGGCGAGATTTCCAGCCGCTACTGGCGTGAGATTGATCGGGGCATGGACACGTTTGATTCCCGCCAGCAGTTGGCCAATGCGATCAAGCAGGTCGGGAAACCACAATTGCTGGAAACCTTCAGAAAGGCCGTCCTGGAGCGCAAGCAGTCATTAGAAGTGGTTACAGGTGGGAATGGCCTGGAGGCAAACCGGGCGCTTGGCAGGCTCACCGAGCTGCCGCCGGTGCCCGCCAGCTAGAGTCATCGAAGAGTGCGCAGAAAGCGCGCCCAGTCTTCGGGCTCGTCGACATCCCAGCGGGGCTCCAGCAAATAATAGCTGAGCCCCGATGCTTTCAGGCGCTCACAGGTCTGGGCCAGAACCTCCGGCGTGCCCCAGGCAATGTCATCCAACATTCCCTCAGCCACTCGGGAGGCTCCAATCAGGACATAGCCGCCATCGTCTGAGGGCCCAAGCACAACGTCGTAGTCTTTCAGGCGCGCGACGGCGTTACGGGCGTAATCCGGATCGACCGAGGGGCAATCACTGCCCACCACCAAGGCCCGGTCATAGTCCTGAAGAGACAGGCTCAACGCACGATACATCCGCTGGCCCAGTGTGCTGCCCTCCTGAACGCCTTGCATCAGGCCGGCGGCATCAAGCTCTTCAATGATAGAGGCCGCCTCGCCGGGCCGGTCATCCACCGGTCTATCCCACCAGAATTCCACCGGATAGCCGGTCGCACACAGGTTATCCAGCACAGCCAACGTGAGCCGAACATGGGCTTCGAGAGCCCCTACCGCACCCAACTCGGGCATCAACCGGGTTTTAACCCGTCCGGCTTCCGGCCATTTGGCAAACTGGAGAAAAACCGCCGAAGGAGGATTACTTTGAGGCATTTCGCACATCCGATCGGTAAATTTGGGCCAGAGACTCCGGCGATTCACCACGCCAATACCGCCAGCGCAGCTGCCACATCAGAAAAATTGTTCGCCAGGCACCGTATTTCTGCCAACGGCGGCTATCGGTAACGACTGGCTCTTTTATACAGAAAGGACGGGACACCAGGCAAAGACGGCGTGAGAATTCGACATCTTCCATGAGCGGCATCGGGTGAAAACCACCCAGGGCCTCGAAAGCCCCTCGCCGCACGAAGATGCCCTGATCACCGGTACAGATGCCTGACAGACGCGAGCGCTGGTTCATGAACCAGGCAATAACCCGGAACAGCGGCCGCTCACCACTTAGCCGCACATCGAACCGCCCCCAGGCGCGACGGGAATGGACGAAACTTGCTAAATGCACCGGGGCTTCTTCCGGCAGGCGCGTATCTGCGTGCAGAAACAACAGTATATCGCCCTTTGCAACTGCCGCGCCGGCGTTCATCTGAAGCGCCCGGCCCTTCTCTGACACAACCACCCTGTCGCAAAGCGGCCGGGCCAGCTCAACGGTTCTATCGGTGCTGCCGCCATCAACGAGAACCACTTCATGCCCCCGGTTACGAATCGGTTGCAGGGCGCGCAGGGTGTCTGTTACACCTGCCGCTTCCATCCACACAGGAACAATCACGCTTAGCGAGAAAGGATCTGGCAAAACACACTCCGTGGCATTCTCTGAAACCGGGCCGAACCTTGAGCCTCAGGGCTTAGCCCGCTATCATACCGCCCTTCTCGCGATAATGCCCCCGTAGCTCATCTGGATAGAGCGTCCCCCTCCTAAGGGGAAGGTAGCAGGTTCGAGTCCTGCCGGGGGTACCACTTCCCTCAATTCCTATCCTCGGTCTGTGATATTCACCCGGCTCCAGGCGGGCTAAACTGCCCCTCCTTACCGACATCAGGACTTTTCAATGGCCCGCTTTACCGAAATCGGAACCGCAACGATCCCCGGCAAGGGAACCCGATTACGTCTTTTACAGCGAAATGATGAATTTTCCATCAAAATTGCCGGCACCACCGGAGAATTGATGAACAGCAGGATCCACGGCTCGGAGGATGCTCTTGCCACCCTGGCGTGCGAACGGATTGCCGATCAGCCTGCTCCCCGAGTTCTTATCGGCGGCCTGGGCATGGGGTTCACGCTGGCAGCAGCGCTGGCCGCTCTGGGCGACGATGCGCAGGTGACGGTAGCCGAGCTGGTTCCCGAAGTAGAAGCCTGGAATCGCGGGCCGCTGGGCTCTGCGGCGGGCAACCCGCTGAACGACCCGAGAGCCCGGGTTCACATTGGTGATGTAGCAGAATTACTCAGAAACAGCGACGGCGAATGGGATGCCATTCTTCTCGATGTCGACAACGGTCCGGAAGGACTGACCCGCAAAGAAAACAACTGGATCTACTCACCGGATGGCATTGCGGCCGCCCAGAAAGCGCTGCGACCTGATGGCATCCTTGCCTACTGGTCTGCCGGCCAGGAGCATTCCTTCACCGAGAGGCTGCGACGGGCAGGATTTTCTGTTGAGCCCGTCACAGTGAGGGCCTTGCGACCCGGCAAGGGTGCCCGCCACGTTATCTGGCTGGCGTGGTAATCATTAATCGGCTCTACCGGAATCTGTCCTGGCTCAATTTGGGATTATTATTTTGTTATATACTTATTCCAAAGCCAAGAAACCCGGGAGAGATTCAATGACCAAACCGATCATCACAACAGCCTTGCTATACTCCTTGCTTTCCATGCCGCTGCTCGCGCAACCCCAAGCAGATAGCCCGGAAGCAATGGTTGCCGAAGCACGTTCCCTGGTAAAAAGCTTCGGCGGCTCATTGAAGCAGGCGCTCCAGGCTGCCATCAAAGAAGGCGGCCTCACAAACGGTATGGGTGTTTGCAAGACTGTGGCACCGGAAATCGCCAGGAACAACAGCGGCGGCGGTTGGGTCATCAGTCGAACCAGTCTGAAAGTCCGGAACCCGGAAAACGCCCCCACCGACTGGCAGGAGATCCAGCTGCTGGCCATGGACAGACAGCCCGTGAAGAACGGAAAACCGGTGGAGGTCTGGCAGGTCTCCGATGCGTCCGGACAGCCGGCGTTCCAATATATGAGCGCCATCCCGACACAGAAGCTTTGCCTTGGCTGTCACGGTAAGTCCATTGCCCCGGAGGTGAAGGCAAAACTGGCTGAACTCTATCCTGAAGACAAGGCGACCGGCTTCTCCGAGGGCGATTTGCGGGGCGCGTTCGTTGTTACGCGGGAAGTTCCAGTAAACTGATGGCACTAGCCAATTCTTCAGCGATTGAGAACAGGTATGTCACTGAACTACAGAATCATTCCGGTCACACCTTTCCAGCAGAACTGCTCACTGATCTGGAGCGAAAAGACGCGCCGGGCAGCCGTAGTCGATCCGGGCGGGGATCTGGAGAAGATTCGCGCCGCTGTGGCTGAGGAAGGCGTGACGGTCGAAAAAATTCTGCTTACCCATGCCCACATTGACCATGCCGGCGGAACTGCGGAGCTTTCCAAAGAGCTGGGTATTCCCATTGAGGGGCCGCAGAAGGAAGACAATTTCTGGATTGTTGGCCTGCCCCAACAGGCGCAGATGTTCGGGTTTCCGGCCCCGGAAGTTTTCACCCCGGATCGCTGGCTGGAAGATGGGCAGCAGGTCACCGTGGGTAACCAGACCCTGGAAGTCCTTCACTGCCCCGGCCACACACCGGGGCATGTGGTTTTTTACCACAAGGAATCCGGTTTGGCGCTGGTGGGTGACGTCCTTTTCCATGGCTCCATCGGACGCACGGATTTTCCAAAGGGCGACCACACGACACTGATTCGCTCTATCAGGGAACAGCTGTTCCCGCTCGGCGATGAGGTTACGTTCATTCCCGGACACGGTCCGATGTCCACCTTTGGCCGGGAGCGAGCCACCAACCCCTTTGTTTCCGACCATCGGGGCTGAGCCTGTCGCCAGCCTCGCGCCGCTCTTTTAAGGGCGGCTTTCCTGACTCAGCCGGAACTGTTCGATGGTTTTCCTGAGATTCTCAGCCATGGCCAGAAGGTCTCCGGCAATTCTCGCTGTCTCCTTGGCATCCCCGGAGGTCTGCTCTGCCGAGCGACTGATTTCGATCACGTTGTGATTAATGGATTCGGAGACATCGCTCTGCTCGTTGGCAGCGCTCTCCATTTCCTGATTGAGGTTGGTGATCTCCCGCACAGCAGAGGCGATGGTTTGCAACTCAGACTCTACGGTCAGAATCGCTGAAACCTGATGCTCTGCCATCTCAGAGGCGTGGCGCATGGTGGCCACACAATCGACAACCTCTCCCTTCAGTCCGTTTATGGTGTTCCGGATTTCCTCCGTTGAATCCTGGGTTCTCGACGCCAGCGCACGCACCTCATCGGCCACCACAGAAAAACCGCGCCCCTGCTCTCCGGCACGGGCCGCCTCGATGGCGGCATTGAGCGCCAGCAGGTTGGTCTGGTCAGCGATATTGGAGATTACCTCCAGCATATCCGACATCTGGCTGGTACGTTGATCCAGCTGCTCAATGCGTTTTGCGCCACTCTGAACCTCGGTGTTCAATGCCTCGATGCCTTTTACTGCATTCCGGGCAAGGCTCTCACCCTTGCTCGCTGATTCCGCAGTATCTGCGGATTTTCGGGTGGTATGAATGGCATTTTCCCGGACCTGAACCGCAGATGCGGCCATCTCGGTAGTGGCGCTGGCCACCTGATCCGTGTTGTCACGTTGGGCAAGCACTTCCCTCTCTGTCGTGTCAGCCTTCCCCGCAATGCTTCTGGCCGCCTGTTCAACCTGTTCGGCGTTGTCCATGACGGTATTCATGCTCTCCCGTATCTTCGCCATCATCCGGTTGAACGCCCTGGAGACGGAACCGATCTCGTCGTTGCGGGTAACCTCAAGCTCAAGGGTCAGGTCAGAGTTTCTGGAGATCTCGTCCATGCGGTCGTGGAGTCGCCGCAAACGGGAAAACACCAGTCGACTCAAAGCGGCGGCGGTCAGAAAAAACACCGCAGCAAAGATGGCTACCTGAATACCGCCACTGGTCAGCAGTTGCTGCTGCAAACGGGCATCGCTGTCAGCCATGGAATAGTCCACCCGAATGGCTCCAAGAACGTCACCCTCACTGGCCTGATGACAGCCAAGACAGTTGACGCCCTGATAGTTTTCCATCGCGATCACGGGCTCGATCAGTGTGTAGACTCGCCCGTCCTCATTGCTGGAATAGGACTCCACCCGCTCACCGGTAAGCGCTTTCTTATCCAGTGGTTCCCGCTTCTGTTCCGACGCGTTGCCGTTGCCGAAGATCCGGTTCAAATGGTCACTGCGAATCACCCGCACGTCCAGCACGTCTTCAGACGCCATCACCTTTTTCCGGAGGACATCCCGGTTACCGATGGTGCCGGTGACCATCATGGTATTCAGCCCATCGAAATAGGATTTTGCCAGTCCATCCACGTATTTGTGGCTGAACTCTTCAAGATGATCACGCTGCGAGTCTGCACTGTAGATTACGGTAAACACGAGCACCAGGGAGAAGGCAGCCGCCAGAGCGGCAAGTAAGAGAAAGCGGATAGAATACTGTTTTTTCATGGTAACCCGACACAGAGACCGCGCGGCATGCGGCCAGGACGTTGTTTTGACGTTTCGTGATGACAACTAACTGTCGCCAAACTTTATAGATATGCGTCAATTATTTCCTGACCCAGATCAGATCCGGGAAAAGTCGTTTACACATGAAGGAAGGAGGGAGCCCTCAGCCCGGGACTTCATCGAGTTGGCCTGAAAGCTGCAGAGCATGATGACAAGCATTCGTGATTCCCAACGCTGACTGTTCGGAAACCGCACTCCGGTTGACCGAAGGAGGAAACCCATCCATGTCCCTACTGACCTCTCTGATCCGGGCGAGCACCCAGTTCCAGCAGGCCATGGAAAGGCGCCAGACGCCCTCAACAGCGCCGGAAGCCGCGCCTGGCAAAGCACAGGCAAAGGCCATGGAAACCGAGCCGACACCTGGCGATGACCGCTTTACGCCCTCGGATAGCAGTCAGGCCGACCTCGCCCGCCTGAAAGCCCGAAGGCTGGTCATGGCTGACTACAAACAGACCGTGGGGCAGGATCTTGCCTTTGTACGGGAAACCCTGCGGCACAAACTTGCCGAATACAACCTGCACCCGGCAACCGCATTGAACGTGAGCAAAACGGAGAATGGCAGCGTTGCGGTGGAAGGGAAAATCGCAGACAACACACGCATCCAGATTGAAAAAGACCTGAACGTAAACAAAAACTTCAAGGAAGCGTTCAATCGCCTCAGCGTTAACGAGCCAACGCTGCATTTCATGGACAATGCGCTCAAGCTGAATCAGGCGTACGGGGTGAATAACCCGCTATTGGACACACTGATCAGCGAGAACCAGCAATTTAACGGCCTGCAGGACCTTGTGCACCGTTACGACACCATGCGCCGCTCAGTGAGTGCCGAGCAAATCGAAGCTGCGGGGAATAGCCGGGCGTACGCCTTTAATCTGAACGCCCGGGCATAACGGAAAGACGGATCAGGATGATCAGACCTCGAAAGGCGCCGGATCTCCCTTACCAACACGGGTAACCACCGGAGCCTCGCCGGTAAAGTCCACGACCGTGGTCGCTTCCATACCGCAGAATCCCCCGTCGATAATCAGATCCAGCTCATGCTCCAGGGTTTCCCGGATTTCATAGGGGTCTGTCATCGGATCGGTTTCGCCCGGCAGAATCAGGGTGCTACTCATGATTGGCTCACCAAGCTCGCCCAACAGCTCCTGAACAATGGCATTGTCCGGCACACGGACGCCCACTGACCGGCGCTTGGGATGAAGCAGCCGCCGGGGCACTTCACTGGTGGCATCCAGAATGAAAGTGTAGGGCCCGGGCGTGAAATTCTTCAGCAACCGATACTGCGTGTTATCCACCTTGGCATAGACCCCGATGTCCGAAAGATCCCGGCACACCAGGGTGAAGTTATGCTTGTCATCCAGACGGCGAATCCGCTTGATCCGATCCGCTGCCTGCTTGTCACCCAGGTGACAGCCAATGGCATAGGCTGAATCCGTGGGATACACGATCACCCCGCCACGACGAAGAATATCCACCGCCTGATTGATCAGACGCTTCTGCGGTGTCTCCGGATGAATCTGGAAAAACTGACTCATGAACCCTCTCCCTGTGCGGTCCGCGTCGCCATCGCCGGGTCTTTCTTAGACCCGCCCATACAATTCGGAGACTCCGGCGCCGACTGACCAGTGGCCTCCCACTCTTCCGGTGAGTATAGATGCAACGCCAGCGCATGAACCGGCCCCGCCAGCTCTTCGGCGAGCACCTTGTAAATCGCCTGATGCCTCCGCACCCTCATCTGTCCCTCAAATTCCGGCGACACCAGGGTCACCTTGAAATGAGTTTCAGAATTAGGCGGCACACTGTGCTTGTGGCTCTCGTTCTCCACCTGAAGCACACGCGCCTCGAAGGCGTCGTTCAGTTTCGTTTCAATTGCGTTTTGGATTTTCATGTTTCGAGACTCCTACTGCTCAACCCTGATGGAAGAGGGCGAATGGCGAACGGTCAGAAGCGGGTGTGGAGATGGCTTTCCCAAAAGTGTGTGTTGCCAAGGATGGCAACACCAAGCCCCCATGGATGGGTTCACGGCGTCTTTTGGGAAAGCCATCTTCACAGCCGCCTCCACCAACACACCCAGTCTACTACACATACAGGACACACCCGAGAGCCTTGACACCATAAAGCCAAAGCGCCACATTCCCATCCCGATTCCAAAACACCCAAATCCCATGCACCTGTACATCGCCGAAAAACCAAGCCTCGGCCGCGCCATCGCCGCTGCCCTCCCCGGCCCTCACCAGAAAGGCCAGGGCTGGATACGCTGTGGCAATGGCGAAAACGCTGCCACCGTAAGCTGGTGCATCGGCCACCTTCTCGAACCGGCAGAGCCCGCACGTTACAACCCGGCGTGGAAAAAATGGCGCCAGGAAGACCTGCCCATGTTTCCCGAAAAATGGGAAGTCATGCCCAAGGACAGCGTGCGGCAACAGCTCAAGGTGCTGGAATCCCTGATCCGTCAGGCCCAGACCATTATTCATGCCGGCGACCCGGACCGTGAAGGCCAGTTGCTGGTGGACGAGGTTATCCGCTATTTCGCCGCCAGCGCACCAGTGCAACGCATTCTGGTCAACGACCTGACGCCAGCGGCGGTGGCCCGGGCCATCCAAAGCCCGAGGGACAACCGGGAATTCCGTCGGCTGTCCCATTCGGCATTGGCTAGGCAACGGGCGGACTGGCTGTATGGCATCAACCTGACCCGATTCTATACCCTCAGCTACCAGCAGCAGGGGGAGCAAGGCGTCTATTCAGTTGGCCGGGTACAAACCCCGGTGCTCGGCCTTGTGGTTGAGCGGGACAACACCATCGAACACTTCCAGCCCAAGCCCTATTACCGCATTGAAGCCCGGTTCAAGGCCCAGGAAGAAGAGGCCGACCAGCACACCTTCACCGCCCGCTGGCAGCCCAACGAGCAGTTTCAGGATTACCTGGATGAAGAGAACCGCCTGCTGAACCGGGAAGTCGCTGAACAGATTGCCGAAAGCGTTCGAAACCGACCCGGCACCATCACTGAGTCCCGGTTTCGGGATCGGCCGGAAGCTCCGCCACTGCCTTTTTCCCTGTCAGCACTGCAGATTGAAGCAGGCCGGCTGTTCCGGATGGGCGCCAAAGAAGTATTGGATACCGCCCAGAATCTTTACGAGCGCCACCAGCTCATCACCTACCCGCGATCCGACTGTCGGTACTTACCCGAAGGCCATTACAGCCAGCGGGAACAGGTGGTAAGGGCCATTGCCCGAGTGGCACCGGATCTGGAGGAAGCCTTCAACGGCGCAGACCTTGGCCGCAGGACTACCGCCTGGAACGACAAACAGGTCGACGCCCACCACGCTATTATTCCAACCAGCCGCCCGACGCCGAACGGCAAACTCAGTGACGCGGAAGAAAAAATCTACGGACTGATAAGCCGTTATTATCTGATGCAGTTCGCGCCCGATGCCGTGCACAGAGAGGGTAAGCTAACGGTACGAGTGTCAGAGCACGAATTCCGCGCGACGGAAACCGCCATCCTGGTGCCCGGCTGGAAAACGCTGGAGCTGAAACTGCGAGAAGGTCGCAAGGAACCGGAGAAGGCACCCCTTCCCAGACTGGAAAAAGGCGAACCGGTATTCTGCGACGATAGTAGCCTTAGCGAGCGCAAAACCCAGCCGCCCCAGCATTTCACCGACGCGACCCTGCTCTCGGCAATGACCAACATTGCCCGATTTGTAACCGATACCGAGCTGCGAAAAACCCTGCGTGAAACCGATGGACTGGGCACCGAGGCGACCCGGGCGGCCATTATCGACACCCTGTTCAAACGGGATTATCTTTACCGCGACAGTCGACATATCCGCGCCACCGACAAAGCCAAGGCGTTGATCAGTGCTCTGCCCGAATCGGTCAGCAAACCGGATCGCACGGCCGTCTGGGAAGCCAATCTGGAGAGCATTCGCCGTGGCGAGGGTGATCCCAGGAAGTTTCTGGATACCCTCAAAGAGGAGATCCGCGGCTTTCTGGACAGGCCCCAGGGCCGTCCAACCGTCGATTCGGAGAGTATCGGCACGACCTCGCAAGAGGCACAGCCCCACTGCCCCAAATGTCGCGCCCCGATGCTGGAGCGAGAGGGCAAATTCGGCCGCTTTTTTGCCTGCACCCGCTATCCGGATTGCCGGGGCACCCGACCGCTGGAAGAAGCTACGCCTCAGGATGGTACTGGCCAGAAACCCATTCCATGCCCCCACTGTTTCTCGCCCCTGGTGCGGCGAAAAGGCAAAAAAGGCTGGTTCTGGGGCTGTAGTAATTTCCCCGGCTGCCGACAAACACTGGACGACGACAACGGAAAGCCTGCAGTCCGTTTACGCAAGTCTACATAACGATACTGAACGCAGATCCACATTTTGTGATAATTGTTTGATATAGCAGAGTAGTCCGTCGAAAGCTCTGCTCCATAACAGGCAAGAGAGCAACACTCCGGGAGAGGCTTAATGCGTATTGCTTTGCTTGAAGATGAAACCGAACAGGCACAGCACATCCAGTCAATTCTGTCTGAGCGCGGGCATCACTGCGACAGCTTCCCTACCGGCCAAAATTTCTTGAGCGCGGCGCTGCATCGCAGCTACGACCTCTTTATTCTGGACTGGCAGATTCCAGACATGACCGGCATAGATGTTCTCGAGAGCGTTCGAGCCCAGCTGAACTGGCCAATTCCAGTGGTTTTCCTTACCCAGCGGGACAGCGAGGCAGACATTGTTCGCGCGCTGGACGCCGGCGCTGACGATTACCTGGCAAAACCCGCCCGGGCAGCGGAACTGGTCGCGCGTATCAACGCCCTGGCAAGACGCTCCAACCCCGACAGCGAGAAGGAAGTGCTTCGCTATGGGCCGTTCGAAATCAACACCCAGCAACGAGTCATTGCACTGCACGGCGAGGAACTGACCCTGACCGATAAGGATTTCGACCTGACCCTGTTCCTTTTCCAGAACCAGGGCCGCTTACTGACTCGGGAAATGCTGCTTGAGCGCGTCTGGGGTCTGGCGAGGGACATTAATACCCGCACTGTAGACACCCACATGAGCCGCCTCCGCCGTCGTCTCGGCCTGAACCCGGAAAACGGCTTCCGCATCAAGACGATTTACCAGCGGGGATACCGCCTGGAGGCCATGAAGGCCCAGGACCAGGCCTTTGACGTCGACGAACCCGCCAGGGCAGCCAATGACTGACAGCCCGGCTCCGCGATTACCGGCACTGCTTCTGATTCTTTCGCTGCTTGTCTGGGCAGCGCCCTCAGCTGCGGAACTGTCCGTAACACGCGGTTCAGCCGGGCATTCCGACGTTTCGCCGGCCAACCCGATGCCCGAGTGGATCTACACGTTGCGGCCGGGAGAAAGTTTTTCGGAAGTGTCTAACGACCTGCTCGCCTCCAATTATCCCGCGAGTCGCCTTCTGCAATACAACAATATTGGCAACGGCGCAATTCTGGGTGCCGGCGACAGTGTGCGAATTCCCCTTGCCTGGCTAAAGCGCCAACCTCAGCCGGCGCGGGCGACCTCAGTCACCGGAACCGTGCAGCTGATTTCCGGAAATACCGGTCGGAAAACACCCCTGAGCGAAGACACCCTCATCCGCGTTGGTGATGAAATTCTGTCTGCGTCCGGGACCGCCACCATTGAACTGGCGGACGGCTCGGAGGTGAGGATTTCTCCGAATTCGCGGCTCATTTTCAATCGCCTGACCCAATACGGTAAAGCCGGCATGGTCGATACCAGACTCCGACTCGACAGGGGGGAGATCCACACCCGGGTCAAGCCGGTGATGGAAGGTGGCGCCCGATTCGAGATTGAAACGCCATCGGCTGTTGCAGCCGTGCGCGGAACCGCATTTGCACTCCAGGCATCCGCGGAGGGCACTCACCTGCAGGTAACCGAGGGCAACGTAGACTTCGGCGCGCCTGGCAAAACCCGCCGCATTCCTGCGGGTTTCGGTGCCAGCCTGTCCACCACAGACAACGACGGCCTGAGCATTCGTCGCCTGCCGCCAGCGCCGGCGCTCAATCCACTGCCACCGAGACTGACCCAACTGCCCACCACCATGACCTGGCAGGAAAGTCGCGCCCCCATGCACCGGGTGGACATCTTCGAAAGCGACACAGGTCGCTGGGTAGAAAGCCGAAAACTGACAGGCAACAGCTTTGATATCGGGCAACTGGATAATGGCAGCTATGAGGTTCACCTCGCGGCACTCGATACTCGCGGCACGGCGGGAATGCCCCGCGTTGTCCCGCTGGAAGTCGATCTTCAGGCCAGGACCGCCAGTCTGGTTTCTCCGGAGGATGGTGGCACCGTCAACGACGATATGCCCGAGTTTCGCTGGCAGCTTAACGGCGAAAATGAAGTGGCTCGCGTAGAAATAGCCGAGGACCAGGATTTCCGGAACCTGATCGCCACCAGCGAGTGGGCACCCGAAACGGCTGCCTTGCCCTCACGCCCGCTTGGGCCTGGCAAATATTACTGGCGCGTGGTGACCGAAGCAGGCGGCAATTCAGTCGCTACAACGCAGCCGCGGGAGATGGTGGTTAATGGCAGCCTGCCTCCGGTTCGGATTATCAGCGTGAACTACATCGACAGCCAGGTAAGGGTGTTCTGGGAGAAGGTAGACACGGCGGCAGAATACCGATTGCAACTCTCGGAGGAGCCAGGCTTCAACAATATCATCAAGGAAGCAACACTCCCTGATACCACGGCAGCCTTGCGTCTTATTCCCGGAAGGCGTTATTTTGTGCGCCTGAAAGCTCTTTCTGATGGTCCTCTGCAAAGCCGTTGGGGACCAGGGAGGGAACTGTACCTGGAATAATCCGTTGATCGACCGAAACACACAGCAGGGCTCATGAACCGGGATTGGCTGCCAATTAAAACGACCCCCTGGACTCTGGGCCTGATACTGCTGGCACTGCTCCTACTTATCCAGACAACCGAACTTCCTCAACGCCTGGATTACTGGCTATACGACCAGATCATCACCTCGAATCCTCTGGAAGCCTCAGACGAGGTGGTTCTGGTGACGATCGACGAGCTCAGTCTGAATCGCCTGGGCCGCTGGCCCTGGCCCCGTAACCTGCACGCAGAGCTCATTGCCAAGCTCAATGAGGCAGGCGCAAAAACCGTTGTTTTCGATATCCTGTTCGCCGAACCGTCGCCAGACGACCAGCAACTGGCGGAACAGATGCGAAGCCATGGCAACGTCATCCTGCCAGTCTATCTGTCGCCGCCCACCTCCGAGTACCTGTTAAGCGAACAATTGCCGGTTGCGAAGCTCTCTTCAGCGGCCGCCGGTCTGGGCCATGCTCACGTGGAACTGGACAGCGACGGCGTTGCCAGAGGTCTTTATCTGTTTAATGGCCTTGGGAACCAGCTCTGGCCAAGCCTTGCGCTGGCCGCAAGCGGTGTTGGACCACAAGGTCCAGAGGCCGGGGATACGCCTCCCTATGTCAATATTCGGGATCAATACCGTGCCGTGCCCCTGATCGGTGGAGCCGGCTCTCTGCAGTCGTATTCTTTCTCTCAGGTACTCACTCAGCCGGCCGCACCTGAACACTTCAGTGGCAAAACGGTCTTTGTGGGCGCCACAGCCGCCGGTTTTGGCGACATACTGCCCACGCCCTTCTCGGGGCTGAGCCGTCCGATGTCTGGCGTTGAGTTCCACGCCAACGTATTGTCGGCATACATGAAGGGATTGTTGATTAGACCGGCGCCGGAGTGGGCGTCTGCCCTGTTGGCGATGACAACCATCCTGATACTCGCCCTCGCCCTGCCACCCATGCGCCCGGCACGAACCCTTCTTGCCTGTACGACGGTTCTGGTGGGGCTGGTCGGAATCTATCTGTTCATGCTGCTTACGATGCGATGGTGGATACCTCTCGCAAACGCATTGCTGGTCCCACTATTGGCCTTTCCTGTATCCAGCGGCCTTCGACTGGCTATGACCAACCGCTTTTTGAACCGGCAACTGGACGAACTGGCCCGAAGCCCCCAGGTCGCCCTGCCCGCACCCTCTGGAAGAAACCCGACACAACTTCTGGAGCACTTCCAGGCCCTGTTCCGTCCCACAGGATGGCTTTTGATGGAGGAGAACGACATCCTCTCCGCACGTGGACTCTCACGGAGCGATATTCCGGATGGCCTGACTCCGGGTCACTGGTTCCATGACAGCAATCGCAGCTGGATTCCGCTATTGCGAGCCGGCACTCGCTATCACCTGGGGCTGCTGTTGCCTAATGATCTCGGGCGCGAGGCCATCCAGCGCTATCTGCGCAGGCTGCATCTTGAGCAACCGGTACCGGCAGATTCTGTCGCCAGACCCAGTGAAAACATTTCTGCACGAATCGAGCGGGTCCGCATTGCCACGGACCGGTTGAACCATATGCAGCAGTTCATCCGACGAAGTTTTGAGCGCATGCCCGACGGTATCATCGTGACGGACGAACTGGGGGTTATCCGTTTTGCCAACGGTCACATAGAAGAGTGGTTTCGCGAGCCCATGCCGAGCCTGGCCGGCCTTCCCCTCGTAAGACTGCTGGAGGGACATGATCCGCGGGAGACGCCACCTTGGCATGAAACCGTTTCAGACACCCTGACCCTATTACAGAGCCGCACCGTAGACCTCAGGATTCGCGACAAGGATTTCCTGATCCATTTTGCACCGTTTTCGCTGCCGGACAGCGACCAGCAAGGCATCATCGCCAATATTTCGGATATTTCGGAATTGCGGGAGCAGCAGCGACAGCACCGCGAGGCTATCGACTTTATTTCCCATGACGTGCGTTCTCCGCTGGTTTCCCAGCTTGCTCTGATTGAACAATTGAAACGGGACCCCAGCCACATTGAACAGGAACAACTGGAACAGCTGGGAAAACTGGCCCGCAGAAGCTATCACCTGGCCGAGGAATTCGTTCAGCTGGCCCGGGCAGAACAGTTAACAGAAACCCGTTTCTACGAGTGCGAATTCCTGGCCATCGTAGAAAACGCCCGTGACAGCGTCAGCGAGCAGGCTGTAGAGAAAAAGATACAGCTCCAGTTACAGGGTACCGAGGACCTGTGGCTGAAAGGCAATGCAGAGCTTCTGGAGCGCGCCGTTATCAATCTGCTGACCAATGCTGTTCAATACAGCCCGGGTGGATCAGACGTCAGCATTCAGGTCTTCCGCGCTGGCCATCAGGCCTGTTTGACGATTGCCGATGAAGGTACTGGTATCGATCCGGAGGAACTACCGCACCTGTTTGACCGTTACCGGCGTCAAAAAAGCACTGAGCTCGCCGGAGTCCGTGGTACGGGGCTCGGACTATCCTTCGTCAAGACGGTTGTTGAAAAGCATAGGGGAGAAATTTCGGTGTCGTCGCAACCAGGCGAGGGTTCTGCGTTTACCCTCAAACTACCGATTGCCGACCCGATGGCCTGAGACTTCATACTCCAGGCCCGGGGTGATCCCATCAAGAACGGATGGATTTGCTTACAACATCGGAGGGTTCACTGATCAGCCCGTTGGTATCCTGAACCTGGATGGTGAAATACCAAGTCCCTGCATCCAGACCACTTACTTCGTAAGACATTTCCGCTTCGGCCTGAGCATTCGTTACGACGACCTCTTCGCTCAGCTCGCCGGCATCCTGGCCGTAACGGATCACATATCGGTCGAGCTCACCCATCGGGATACTCTCGCCGTTGACGCGAGTCAGGGGAGCACTCCAGCTCAATACTGCGGAACGCTCGGGAGACGGCTCTTGACCGCCTGTGCCCCCGGAATCAACTTGACTGCCTGAGCCAGCGGAACCTCCTGAATCGCCTGGCGACCCGACGCTAGCGTTACCCGATGATCCACCCCCACAGCCTGTGAGAAGTGCTCCAAAAATAAACGCGGCGATCCATGCCTGTGACACTTTGATGACGCGTTTCATATGCATTAGGCACCAATAAATCGTCGACTTTGTTAAATTGTATAAAACGAGGACGATTATCGGTGTGACGGTGGTCATTTTCCTAATTACGAAAATGTCAATTTCCCGTCAGGGATTGGTAATAAAGCGGGGAAGTAATTGATCAGGCGGGCAAATTTTTGCTCACCGGAATCATGCTCCATACACAACTTTACAAAAAAGTCTGGGCAGGGGTCAGAGGAGAACAAAATGCGTATGCTGAAGCGCGAAAGAGGTCCGCAAATACGGGCCGTTTAATCGTGGTGGGTACGCTCAAAAACGTCGAATAGAAACAATAAAGCCCGCAGAAAGCGGGCTTTATTTCAATAGTGGTAGCGGGGGCAGGATTCGAACCTACGACCTTCGGGTTATGAGCCCGACGAGCTACCAGACTGCTCCACCCCGCATCAAAACTGGTTGTTTACCGGGCTACCCCGATCAACGTGCGCGTATAGTAAGGATTGGCCGAGAGACTGTCAATCAATATCTTCAAAAAGGTCTGCCCGATATTGGAGCTCCTCGGGCTCTGGGGCCACTTGATCTCGATAAAATCCTACTGTCTCAATCACCTCCTGAACAGGTCGAAAGGAGCGGCGGTGTTCAGGGGTTGCTCCGAGGCGGCGCAGGGCTTCCAGGTGGACCGGCGTCGGATAACCTTTATGCTGCGCCAGACCGAACCCGGGGAAACTTACTTCCAGCGCTTCCATTTCCCGATCACGGGTTACTTTGGCAATAATAGAAGCGGCGCTGATGGCTGCCACCCGACTATCGCCTTTGATGACCGGTTCCGACGGCCAGCGCCACTTGGGACAGCGATTGCCATCCACCAGAACATACTCAGGCACCACGGCCAGCCCCGACACTGCACGATCCATAGCCAGCATTGTGGCCTGGTAGATATTCAGCCGGTCAATTTCGTGGGACTCGCACCGGCCAATGCTCCAGGCTTTGGCATGCTCGATAATCTGATCGTAGAGAACATTGCGACGCTTCTCGGTCAGCTTCTTTGAGTCAGCCAGGCCTGCGATCGGCCGATCCGGATCCAGAATGACTGCGGCAGTCACAACGGCCCCGATGAGCGGCCCCCGACCGACTTCGTCCACACCGGCAAGCAAAGAACCGGTGTAACGACATTCGAAGGGTGGCAAAGGGCTCTTGGGCATCAGTGGGCACCCTGCTCTATCAGATCTGAGATCGCCTGGGCGGCTTTTTCATCGGCCCCCTGCTTCAGTGAATGGTGCAGCTCGGTAAAGGCTTCTTTAAGCCGCGCCCTCTCTTCTTTGTTCTCCAGTCGCTCAAGCACTGCTGCACCCAGACTCTCGGACGTGGCGTCGTCCTGGAGCAGTTCCGGCACAAGCTGGCGCTTGGCGAGGAGATTGGGCAATGCGACATGAGGCACCTTCACCAACTTCGACAGAAGAGCATAGCTGAACCCGCTCAGGCGGTACCCTACAACCATCGGCTTTTTAAGAAACATCGCTTCGAGTGTTGCTGTTCCAGAGGCCAAGAGCACAACGTCGGAGGCGGCCATCACATCCCTGGAACGCCCACGTACGATGTTAACCGGAAGCTTCACCTCCAACGCATCAACCAGATCGCGCACCTGCTTCTCCCGGTCCCGGTTCACGCAGGGGATGACCAACTGCAGATCAGGTCTTCTTTCCTGTATCCAGCGAGAGGCCTCAAGGAACAAGGTACCAAGTCTCTCCACTTCTCCTGCACGACTACCGGGAAGAACCGCCAGCACGGGTGCATCCGCATCTATTCCCAACGACTCCCGCATCTTGAGGGTATCCGGCACCATGGGAATTCGATCCGCCAGCGGATGGCCCACGAAGGCCACAGGCACCTGATGCTCCTCGTAAAACCTCGCTTCGAAAGGGAACAGAGTCAACATCAGGTTGACCGATTTGGCAATTTTGAAGATCCGCTTCTGCCGCCAGGCCCACACCGACGGGCTGACATAATGCACGGAAAGAATGCCGGCCTCGCGGCAGCGCCGTTCGATCGCAAGCGTAAAATCCGGAGAATCGATACCGATCACAACATCCGGTGGCGTGGCGAAGAAATAGCGCAGGAGCCGGGCCCGGATGCTGAACAGTTCACGAATTCGTCCAAGAACCTCCACCAGCCCCATGACCGAAAGACGTTCCATCGGCACCAGGGAATGAAATCCCTCCGCAACCATTTCCTCCCCGCCAATGCCGACGAACCGGGCCTGGGGATAGCGTTGGCGCAGCGAACGGATCAGGCCGGCACCGAGGATATCCCCCGATGCCTCACCGGCAATGATTCCGAATGTGATTTTACGCTCGCTGATAGTCGCGTGAGAAAGATCTGTCACCGACAGGCTCCTGCCGGGTTAGCGGATGATGCCGCGGTGAGCTCCACGCAGGGAGTCAATGAGGGGACGTATTTCTGCAACATCGGAGTAAGACTTCTCAAGCTCTTCGACGGCCTGCTCTGTTGTCAGCCCCTGGCGATAGATCACCTTGTAAGCGCGGCGCAAAGCCAGCAAGACATCCTTGCTGAAACCACGACGCTTGAGGCCTTCCACGTTCATGCCGTGCGGCTGGGCGGACTGACCGCTCGCCATCACATAGGCCGGGATGTCCTTGAGCACGATGCTGCCACCGGCCGCCATGCTGTGGGGACCAATATGACAGAACTGGTGCACCATGGTGCCACCACCCAGAATCGCGAAATCACCGACAGATACATGGCCCGCCAGGGTGGCACAATTGGCCAGAATGGTGTTGTCACCGACGATACAGTCATGAGCGACGTGCACGTACGCCATCAAAAGGTTGCCGCTGCCGATACGGGTTTCACCCCGGTCCTGGACAGTACCCCGGTGGACGGTACAATTCTCGCGAATCACATTGTTGTCACCAATCACCAGTGTGGTTGGCTCGCCCGCGTATTTCTTGTCCTGGCATTCCTCGCCGATACTGGAAAACTGGAAAATACGGTTATGCCGGCCGATAACCGTCGGCCCCTTGACCACCACGTGGGAGAGGATCTCGGTACCCTCGCCGATTTCCACATTGGGGCCAATATAGCTCCAGGGCCCGACAGTAACGTTGTTCCCGAGCTTGGCTGACGGGTCTACAATCGCCTGAGGATGGACACCCGACCAGTCATTTGTCGCCATCAAACTTCTCTCTCAGCGGTCAGAATCTCTGCCACGCAGACGACTTCACCGTCGACCAGGGCGCGACACTCGAATTTGTAAATACCCCGTTTACCGGAGATGAGTTCCGACTCCATGCACAGTTGATCTCCCGGCAAAACCGGGCGCTTGAACCGTGCTTTGCTCGAGCCGGCGAGGTATTGTACCACGCCGTCAGAAGGTTTCCGGCCCACAGTCACAAAACCGAGAATGCCCGAGAGCTGGGCCATGGCTTCGATAATCAGGACACCCGGCATGATCGGGTTGTTCGGGAAGTGGCCCTGAAAGAATGACTCGTTGAACGAAATATTCTTGTAGCCCTTGATCGATTTTCCTTTTTCGACCTCCGTTACCCGATCCACCAGCAAAAACGGGTATCGGTGCGGCAGGTATTCCAGAATTTCGTCGATGTTCATCATGTTGATCGGCCTCAGCCCTCTAATTTCTTTTCCAGTTCTTTGACCCGTCGCGCCAGCGCATCCAGTTGCCGGAAGCGTACAGCATTCTTGCGCCACTGACGGTTGGTATCGGCGCTGGTGCCAGATGAATAGACTCCGGGCTCACGGATATCCCCGGTCACCAGAGTCATACCTGTCAGATGGACCTGATCCGCAATCTCGAGATGACCGGCCACGCCCGAGGCGCCACCAAACACGCAATGCCGACCAATACGAGTACTTCCAGCAATGCCAACCATGGCCGCCATGGCGCTGTGATCACCGATGCGAACGTTATGGGCAATCTGGATCAGGTTATCGAGCTTTACACCATTGCCAATCACCGTGTCGTCCAGTGCACCGCGATCAATGGTGGAGTTTGCACCCACTTCCACATCATTTCCGAGCACAACCCGACCGAGTTGCGCGATACGATGCCATACGCCCTTCTCATTGGCGAAGCCAAAACCGTCGGAGCCAATAACGGCGCCGCTGAGGATGTGACAACGCTCACCAATGACCACATCGTGGGCCAGCGTTACCCTCGGCCGAATCAGCGTGCGGGATCCGATGCTGGCGCGGGCGCCAATAACGGAGCCTGCTCCAACAACGACTTTCTCGCCGATCTCTGCTTCCGCTTCCACTACCACGTTGGGGCCAATACAGGCGTCTTCAGCAATGAACGCAGACGGATCCACCACTGCAGTTGCGTGAACGCCGGGGGTAGCAACAGGGGCGGGATCAAACCAGTGGCTCAGTTGAGCATATCCGAGATAAGGGTTGTCCAGTAACAGGACGTTGGTCGGAGCGTCTTTGGCCGACGCCGGCGAGACAATAACGGCAGAGGCGCGCGTATCTGCCAGGTATTTGCCGTAGGACGGATTGGCAAGGAAACTGATCTGGTCGGGGCCAGCAGCCTGCAAGGTCGCAAGGCCCGACACCTTCACATCAGGATCACCCCGTAGCTCCGCACCTAGGGCATTGGCAATATCCCCAAGGCGATAGGACCTTTCTGTCATTGCGAGCTCCCAGGCAACGATCAGGGCACCGGGGTGCCCGTCACAGGTTAACGGTTCAGTTTTTCAAGAAGCTGAGAGGTCAGATTCATTTCGGGCTTTACATAGACAACCGCTTCGCTCGGCAGGATCAGATCGAGGTTATTTTCGTCGAGCAGCTCCTTGACCGCTGCGTCTACCTCGGGACGGGCCTGCTCGAGAAACGCCTGCTTGCGCTGATTCACTGTAGAATCCAGCCGCTGCTTCAGAAAGTTGAACTCTTTTACCTTTTCCTGGAACTCGCCGGCCAGTTTGTTACGCTCGCTCTCGTTCATCATGGCACCGTCTTTTTCCAGACGCTCCTGAAGCTTGCGAGCTTCTTCCTGCGCTTCGCGAACCCGGGCTTCATCGCCAGCAAAGTCTTTCTGAAGAGACTCGCTGAATGTCTTGGCATCGTCAGACGAAAACAGTGCCTGACGCAGATCGACCACACCAATGCGGGTTTCGGCCATCGCCGGGAATGAAAACGCCAGCATCACGGCAGCGAACATCAACACAAATCGGGACATTGGTTTTCTCCTGGTTTTCATCCGTAGGTTGTTATTATCCATGCTTTAGAAGGTCTGGCCCAGCGAGAACTGGAACACCTGGGTGTCGTCGCCGGCCTTGTCGTTCAAGGGGTAGGCAAGACTGAATGCCAATGGACCAACCGCGGTAATCCATTGGAAACCAATACCCGCCGCCATCCGGATTTCGTTCAGCTGCGGATCGAAACCCCGTGCCGTGTCGAAGACCTGGCCGGCATCAAGGAAGAACGCGGTTCTCATTGAGCGGGTATCACCGGCAAATGGTGTCGGGAAAATCAGCTCGAGGCCTCCCTCGGTCAGCAGGTTGCCCCCGAACGGATCAGGATCCGAGAGGTCGTTTACGTTATTCGTCGCCCTCAGGCCAAGCGAGTTCGCCTCATAACCACGAACCGAACCATAGCCGCCCGTGTAAAAGTGCTCGTAAAATGGCATCTGGCTGCGATCACCGTAGCCATCCCCGTAACCGATCTCAGATCGCGCCCGGAAGACCCAGCGATTGTCATCAGTCACAGGGTAGTAGAAATCGGTTTTATGGGTGGCTTTATAGAAGGTCAGGTCACTGCCTGGAACCGCCACATCCAATGACAGCGAATGACTGTAACCATCAGTCGGCAAAACACCACGGTTCAGGGTACTGCGACGCCAGCTTCCGAACAGGAAGAAGTTGGTGAACGAATCGCCCTCTTCATCGATAAACTCACTCACCTCCTGAGAGGTAAACAGGCCTTCCTTCAGATTTGACTGGGTGACACCGGCGCCAAAGTTCAGGCGGGTGATGCTGTCGGTGGGATAGCCGAATGTGACTCGGCCGCCGTACTCATCCAGAAGGAACGAGGAGATATCTTCCTCTTCGTAGTCCGTCTCGCGGGCGAATACGCTGAAGCCCCTGCTCACTCCGTCGACGGTGTAGTAAGGGTCCAGGTAGGAAATGTTAGCACTCTTGATGGAATCACTGACGTTCACGCCGAAGGATACCCGTTTACCCGTGCCGAAGAAGTTGTTCTCGGAGACATTGGCGCCGAGGATCACCCCGGAATCCTGGGAGAAACCGACAGACGCTGACAGGCTGCCTGTGGGCTGCTCTTCGACAGAGTAGTTCACATCAACCAGATCGTCAGTGCCCGGCACCGGCACGGTTTCAACGTTCACGGTCTGGAAGAAGCCAAGACGTTCGAGCTTGGTCTTGGAGAATTCGATGCGGTCGGAGGACGCCACGCCTCCCTCCATCTGCGTCATTTCCTGACGAAGCACATCATCACGGGTCGACACATTGCCGTCGAAATTGATCCTGCGCACATAGGCCCGTTTGCCAGGCTCCACAAAGAAGGTGACGGCAGCCGTGTTGTTCTCACCGGGCTCCGGAACCGCATTGACGTTAGCGAAGGCATAGCCCTCACGCCCGAGCCGGAATGCCAGGGATTCGGAAATGGCCGTCATACGGGAGCGGGAGAACACGTCGCCTTCCTCAACCGGAATCAACGCACGCAACTCCTCTTCCCCCACGATGAGATCACCGCGAAGGTTGATCTCGGAAATGGTGTATTGGGGCCCCTCATTCAGGGCAATCGCTATAAAGACCTTTTGTTTGTCAGGGGAAATGGAGACCTGACTGGATTCCACGTTGAAATCGAGATACCCACGGTCAAGGTAGAATGACCGTAGCGATTCCAGATCGCCGCTTAGCCGCTCTCTGGCGTACTTGTCCGAGTTGGTCAGGGAATTCCACCAGCTCGTGGACTGCAGCTCGAACAGTTCCTGCAACTCCTCGTCGCTGAAATCCTTGTTGCCGATCAGGTTGATATGGTGGATCGCAGCGACCGACCCCTCGTTAATATCCAGACGAATCGCAACGCGGTTTCTGGGCAACTCCTCGGCCGTTGCCTTTACCCGGGCGTTGTAGCGTCCCTGGGCAATGTAGGAGCGCAGGATTTCCAGCTCAAGACGCTCAAGGGTTGCGCGCCGAAACACCTGCCCTTCCTGAAGCCCGGCACCCGAAAGTGCGTCCATCAACATCTCGGTTTCGATGTTCTTGTTACCCTCAATCTCGATGTCACTTATGGAGGGACGTTCGCGCACCGTCAGGATGAGTACGCCGGCATCCCGGCTGGCCTCAATGTCGGTAAAAAGACCGGTCCGGAACAGCGATTTGATCGCACCAGCCAGCTCAGTCTCGTCCACCTGTTCACCAATATTGACAGGGAACGCGGAAAACACGGTACCTGCAGATACCCTCTGCAAGCCTTCCACCTCAATATCCGCAACCGTGAACTGATCAGCAAGTGCTGGCTTCAGGCCGGACACAGCCACAGCGAGGCCAACGGCTACACCTAGAAGAGAACGTCTCATTCAAATATTTCGCCTGGTTAATGCGCGTAAGGAGCCCGCAATTCTCACAACCGCATCAGGTCGTTGTAAAGAGCAAACACCATTAATGTGAGGATCATTGCCATACCAATTCGTAATCCAAACGCCTGAGCCTGCTCGGAAAGCGGCTTTCCACGGAGGGCTTCGATGGTGTAGTAGACGATATGACCACCATCAAGAACCGGCACAGGCAAAAGATTCAGAATGCCCAGACTCACGCTGAGATAGGCAAGAAAACGCACGAAGTCTTCGAATCCGGAGCTGACACTGGCTTCAGCCACCCGGGCAATGGTGATGGGCCCACTGAGATTCGTGGGCGACAGCAGGCCAGTAAACATCTTCTTGATGGCTACCAGCGTCAGACGGGTATCTGCCCAGGTTTCGCTCAGGGCAACCGGAACCGCAGCAAACGGGCCGTAGCTGACATCCCGCAAAACCTCTTCCGGCCAGGAGATGGCTTCCACACCGGCACCGACAAAACCGATCGACTCCCCGCTTTCTTCGACCCTCGCTTCAGGCGTTACACGTACAGCCTGTTCCGTACCATTGCGTTCGATGGTTACCTGCAGTGTCTGCTCCGGGGCACTGCGAATAAATTCAACCAGCTCGAACCAGCTGTTGATCGATTCCCCGTTGACCGCCACTATGCGGTCACCGGACTGAAGTCCTGCCGCCTGAGCCCGGCCACCGTCGGAAATCTGCCCCAGTACCGGGGGAACCGCCGGGCGCCATGGCGTGATACCGAACTCGGCCAAAGGATTGGGGGTGTCATCACTCAGGCCCCAGCCGGAAAGCTCGCCGCTGATGGTCCCGCGCGCGCCGTCCTCCGAAACCTCCAAGGAAATCAGGCCGTGCTCCCCGGTTCGCTCCAGAATGCGCATATTCACATCGCGCCAGGAGCTGACCCGGTGGCCGTCGACCGCGTGGATCTCCATACCTTCCTGCAGACCCACCCGCTCGGCCACGCTCTCATCGGCAATCTGCCCGACAATGGGCGCGACATGGGTAACGCCCACCACGCTCAACAGCCAGTATGCGAAAATAGCAAAAATGAAGTTGGCCACGGGACCCGCTGCGGCGATGGCAATGCGCTGCCCTGGAGATTTGGACGTAAAGGCCTGGTCCCTCAGTTCTTCTGGCACCGGTCCTTCGCGCTCATCCAGCATTTTCACATAGCCACCCAATGGAATGGCGGCAACCGCAAACTCGGTTCCATGCCTGTCGTACCATGAAAACATCGGCTTCCCGAAACCCACCGAGAAACGGAGCACTTTCACGCCGCAACGACGGGCAACCCAGAAATGACCGTATTCGTGCAAGGTCACGAGGATACCCAGGGTAAGTGCGAGTGCTAGGACGGTTTCAATAATCTGCATAGCGTTCCTGATTGAATGGCTTCAGCCGGGCAGCATTCCGCTGCGACTATCAGACAGTTAACAGACCTATCTGTTCCCGCGCACGAGCCCGTGCTTCTTTATCCTTTGCAAAGATAATGTCAAAGCTGTCCGCTGGCTCAACAGCAGTCGCAACCAGCGTTCGTTCTATGATAACGGGGATATCCGAAAAACACAGGCTGCCCTCGAGAAAAGCAGCAACAGCGACCTCATTGGCGGCATTGAGAACCGCCGGCGCCGTGCCACCTGCCTCAAACGCTTCCGCCGCGAGACGCAGACACGGAAAACGACCCAGATCCGGACGCTCGAAATGAAAGCGGCCGATCGCAAACAGGTCGAGAGGAGCAACGCCGGCATCAATGCGCTCTGGCCAAGCCAGGCCGTTGGCAATCGGCGTTCTCATATCGGGACTGCCAAGCTGGGCCAGAACAGAGCCATCGGCATATTCAACCATCGAGTGAATAATACTCTCAGGGTGGACATGCACCTCAACTTTCTGGGGCGTGGTGTTGAACAGCCAGCAGGCTTCAATGAGCTCCAGGCCTTTGTTCATCAGGGTCGCCGAGTCCACGGAAATCTTCTGTCCCATGGACCAATTCGGATGGGCACAGGCCTGGGCGGGCGTTACCGATCGAAGATCCTCGGCAGAATGTTCCCTGAACGGGCCACCGGAGGCCGTCAGAAGTATACGAGTGATGCCGGCACCGGCAGGGTCCCGGACCTTGTCTGCCGGCATACACTGGAAAATCGCATTGTGCTCCGAGTCGATCGGCAGCAATTCCGCCCCCGCTTCGGCCACGGCATCCATAAACAGTTTGCCGGACATCACAAGCGCTTCTTTGTTGGCAAGCAGTACCCGCTTTCCCGCCCGCACCGCCGACAGTGTCGGCGAAAGACCCGCTGCCCCGACGATAGCCGCCATCACCGTGTCGGCATCGGGGGTGGAGGCCACCTCGCACAATCCATCAAGGCCGCCAAGCACGCGGGTTTCAGGCAGGTCTGCCAGCAACTTTGAGAGGATCTTGGCTGCTTCAGGATCAGCCATGACCGCCACTTTCGGACGGAATTCACGACAGAGTACCGCGAGCTCTTCAGCACGGCTACTGGCCGTGAGCGCATAGATCGAGAAGCGGTCAGGGTGGCGCCGAACAACGTCCAGGGTGCTGAGACCGATGGAGCCGGTCGCCCCGAGAACACTGATAGAGCGGGTTACCATAGTCACCAGTGCCCGGTTGTCAGCCAACCAAGTTGGGTAATAATCAACGCAAATACCGGAATGGCCGCCGTCAGGCTGTCGATCCGGTCCATGATGCCACCGTGACCGGGTAACAGCTGACTACTGTCCTTGATACCACGGTGCCTTTTGAGCATGCTTTCCAGCAGATCCCCCAGCACTGAAACAAGACCGGTGGCGAGGCTGGCAACAATTAACAGCAAGGTCTGAACCGTTCCCGCCGAAGCCAGCGCGCTGACAACCAGGGCAAAAACTCCGACGGCCATCAGGCCACCCCAGACGCCCGCCCACGATTTGCCCGGACTGACACGGGGCGCCAACTTTGCCTTACCAAACGCCCGACCGGCGAAGTACGCACCAATATCGGCAACCCAGACCACACAGAATACGTAGAGAATGAGCAACAGGTTATTGGTACTGTCACCAAACTGGAAACCGCCGGTTCGCAGGTGATTAAGGCCCACCCACGCCGGCACCAGAACGAACAGTCCCATCAAGGCTCTTACGGGGAGACTGCCCCACTTGTCGGAGCCGGCAGGATAACTGCGAACCATAAGAAAGCATACGCCCCACCAGAGCAGCGCCAACCAGAGGACCGCCACAAACGGAACGTTCAGCAGACCGTAGAGAATGATAGCGGTGGCCAGTGCGTAGCCAACCCGGCCGGCAGGACTCTCAATGCCGGACATATTTGCCCACTCCCAGGCGCCCAGGGTAATGATGGCGCCGGTAAAGAGCGCAAACCCCAGGGGCGGGAGGAAAAAGATCCCGCCAATGGCGATAGGAGCGAGGATCAGTGCGGTGATAATTCGGGTTTTTAACACGGTTAACGTCGCTATCGTTCGTTATTGTTGTACAGCCTTGGCCACTATCTGATCATCCGTCTGGCCAAAACGACGCTGTCGACCGGCATACGCATGCAGGGCCTTGAGCATCTCTTCCTGCTGAAAATCAGGCCAATACACCGGTGAAAAGTAAAGCTCTGTGTAAGCCAGGTGCCAAAGCATGAAATTGCTGATTCTTTGCTCACCGGCGGTACGAATCATCAGGTCCGGCATTGGCAGGTCACCGATGCTGAGGTGCTGCTGAATCAGGTCATCGGTAATGTCAGAGGGTGCCAACTGTCCGGAGCGCACCTGCTCGGCCACCTTGCGTGTGGCCTGCGTGATATCCCAGTGACCGCCATAGTTGGCGGCGATTACCAGGGTCATCCGGGAGTTGTTGCGGGTCAGCTCTTCAGCCGCCTCCATGTGTTCACGCAGTGCAGCGCTGAACGCGGACCGATCACCGATAATGCGAAGGCGGATATCGTTCCGGTGAAGTTTGCGAACCTCGCGCTCAAGGGCGAACAGAAACAATTTCATGAGCGCGGACACTTCGTCCTTGGGTCGACGCCAGTTCTCGCTGGAAAAGGCAAACAGCGTGAGCACTTCCACGCCTTCACGGGCACAGGTTTCCACCACTGCCCTGACCGCATCGACACCGGCCTTGTGCCCAGCCACTCCCTTGAGACGACGGGCCTTGGCCCATCGATTGTTCCCGTCCATGATGATGGCCACATGCCGGGGCCGACTGTCTGCCGACACCGGAATCTCTGCGGATACAGTTCCCGTCATGAAATCCCCTGTGCGACCGGAGCGCCTCGGTGCTTCGGCCTTTCAATTCGCTTGCAAGTAGGTCCGGACGGTTAAACCGCCATCAGATCCTCTTCTTTGGCCTTGAGCATTTTCTCGACTTCTGCAATGTAGCGGTCGGTCAGCTTCTGGATATCGTCCTCGCCCTTGCGTTCGTCGTCTTCGGTGATTTCCTTTTCCTTGAGCAGATCCTTGATCATGCTGTTCGCGTCGCGACGCGCATTACGGATGGAAACACGACCGTGCTCGGCGTCTGCTTTTGCCTGCTTGACCATTTCCTTACGGGTTTCTTCTGTCAGCATGGGCATCGGGATACGGATGATATCGCCGCTGGTCGCCGGGTTCAGGCCAAGGTCTGACGCCATGATAGCCTTCTCGATGGTCGGCATCAGGTTTTTCTCCCAGGGAGAGACCGTCAGCGTGCGGTTGTCCTCGACGTTGACGCTTGCCACCTGCTTCAGCGGTGTCTCCTGACCGTAGTAGTTGACCGTGACACTATCCAGGATAGAGGGGTGGGCACGGCCGGTACGGATCTTGTTAAAAGCCGAGTTCAGGGACTCAAGGCTCTTTTTCATTTTCTTTTCGGCTTCTGCTTTGATGTCGTTGATCACTTCAGCATCCTCAATTCGTTCGTCATGTCATTCTGTAATCTGGCACCACGATCCTGTGGTTCCGGGACAGCGATTCATTCGATCAGTGTACCTTCTTTCTCGCCAGTTACGATGCGAGTAAGGGCGCCGGCACGGTTCATATCGAACACCCGCAGCGGCATGCCGTGGTCACGGGCGAGACAGATGGCTGTCAAATCCATCACGCCCAGCTTCTTGTCCAGAACCTCATCATAGGTGAGGTGGTCGTATTTCTCTGCACTGCTGTCGAGGTGCGGATCCGCTGAGTATACGCCATCCACTTTCGTAGCCTTCAGCACCGCGTCGGCCTCGATCTCAATGCCACGCAGACATGCAGCGGAATCGGTCGTGAAGAAAGGGTTACCGGTACCGGCGCAGAAGATCACGACATCGCCATCCTTCAGATCCCGCACCGCGCGACGGCGGTCGTAGTGCTCCACGATGCCGCTCATGGGGATCGCGGACATCACTCGGGTCCGGATATTCGAACGTTCCAGGGCATCACGCATGGCCAGACCGTTCATCACGGTGGCCAGCATACCCATATGATCACCGGTCACCCGATCCATGCCGGCCGCATTCAGGGCTGCACCACGGAACAGGTTGCCGCCGCCGATAACCAGACCAACCTGCACGCCGATGCCAATCAGCGCACCGATTTCCAGTGCCATGCGGTCAAGAACTTTGGGATCAATACCGAAATCGTGCTCTCCCATCAGGGCCTCGCCACTGAGTTTGAGCAGAACACGCTTGTATCTGGGCTGGGTTTTCGATGATGTCGGCATGATGATCCCCTTGTCGTCTGTTGGCTGCTATCCGGCGTGGTACCCGTTGCAGGCTTGTATCTGACATACTCCTCATAAAAAGGGGTATCTCAGATACAAGCCCGCCACGAGAGCCGGAAATTCCCGGCTAACGTGGCAGACTCAGGTGATACAGTGGCTAAAAGCCCGCTGCATCGAACGAAGGATCAGGCCTTGCCTGTGCCGGCTGCAGCAGCAACCTCGGCAGCAAAGTCCACTTCTTCCTTCTCAATGCCTTCACCCACTTCCAGACGAACGAAGCCAACCAGCTCGCCGCCGTTGGACTTGATCAGCTCGCCCACGGTCTGGTCCGGGTTCTTGACGAAAGGCTGCTCAACAAGGCTGTTCTCCTTGAGGAACTTCTTGATGCGGCCACCCATCATCTTTTCGACGATCTCGGCAGGCTTGCCTTCCATATCCGGCTGGGCCTTGATCACATCCTTCTCTCGCTCAAGCTCTTCAGCCGGCATATCTTCCGGCTTGCCGACACGCGGGTTAACGGCAGCTGCGTGCATGGCGATGTCACGGGCAACTTCAGAATCACCGGCAGTCAGGGCGACAACCGAAGCGATCTTGTTGTTGCTATGGACGTACCCACCAACAACCGGGCCTTCAACCTTGACGATGCGACGCACAGTAATGTTCTCGCCGATTTTCTGAACCAGCGCTTCACGCTTGGATTCCAGATCGCCTTCCATCAGTTTGGCTACGTCGGTTTCGCCATTTTCAAACGCAACGTTCAGCACGTCGTTGGCAAAGTTCAGGAAGTTGTCATCGCGAGCAACGAAGTCGGTCTCGGAGTTCACTTCCAGAATAAAGGCAACGGTGTTGTCGTCAGAGATCTTGATGAGTGAAGCGCCTTCAGCGGCAGTACGGCCGGCTTTCTTGGCAGCTTTCAGACCGGACGACTTGCGCAGCTCTTCGATCGCAGCGTCAACGCTACCTTCGGCTTCAACAAGTGCCTTCTTGCATTCCATCATGCCAAGGCCGGTACGCTCACGCAGCTCTTTGACCATTGCAGCGGTAATTGCAGCCATGTTCAATCCTCTCAACTGTTCCGAATTCGGTGGGGCGGTGTGCCTCGGCAAACAGCGGGCACACCTTACATCTAAAACGTGAAGGTAAAACGTTACTCAGCGGCTGGAGCAGCGCCTTCAGCGTCTTCGCTGACTTCAACAAACTCGTCAGCGCCGGCACCGGCAGACTGGGCTGCTTCGATGCAGGTGTCAGCAACGGCTTTCACGTAAATCTGGATCGCGCGAATGGCGTCATCGTTACCAGGGATCACGTAATCCACACCGTCCGGATCACTGTTGGTATCCACAACTCCGATAACAGGAATGCCCAGTTTGTTGGCTTCCTTGATGGCGATACGCTCATGGTCAACGTCGATCACGAACATCGCGTCCGGAAGGCCGCCCATGTCCTTGATACCACCAATGGAGCGCTCGAGGCGGTCCATTTCACGGGTGCGATCCAGTGCTTCTTTCTTGGTCAGCTTGTCAAAGGTACCGTCCTGGCTCTGGGTTTCCAGATCACGGTAGCGACGGATAGACTGACGGATGGTCTTGTAGTTGGTCAGCATGCCACCGAGCCAGCGATGGTTAACAAACGGCTGACCGGCACGCTCGGCTTCTTCCTTGATGATCTTGGCCGCGGCACGCTTGGTACCAACGAACATGATCTTGTTCTTGTTCTCTGCCAGCTGCTGAACGAATTTCAGCGCGTCGTTCATAGCAGGAACAGTCTGCTCAAGGTTGATGATATGAATCTTGTTACGGGCGCCGAAGATGAACTTCGACATTTTCGGGTTCCAGTAGCGGGTCTGGTGACCGAAGTGAGCACCTGCCTTCAGCAGGTCACGCATATTTACCTGAGCCATGATAGTTACCTTTTTAGCTTCGGGTTAGTCCTCCACGTATCCGATTATCCCAACCTCGCTCCTTGAAAAGCAGGAGCAGGCACCCTGGGATAACGTGCCGACACGTGTGTGAATTTGCTGGATTCGTTTCCAGCGGGCGCGTTTATACCATATTCGGCCCGACAAACGCCATTATTTTTGACGGCGAGCTTCCTTGTACCCGGGCAGCAGGCCCCTTAAAATGCCGGTTTGGCACAAACAACGGGAAGCCCAATGCAGGTATCGATCAAGACACCGGAAGAAATTGAAAAGATGCGCGTCGCTGGCCGCCTGGCGGCCGAAGTGCTCGAGATGATCGGCGATCACGTCAAGCCCGGCGTTTCCACCGAAGAGCTCGACCGGATTTGCCACGACTATATTGTCAACGACCAAAAGTGCATTCCGGCACCACTCAACTACAAGGGGTTTCCGAAGTCCATCTGCACGTCGGTCAACCATGTTATCTGCCACGGCATCCCGTCTGAGAAGAAAATCCTCAAAGATGGAGACATCCTTAACATCGATGTCACCGTAATAAAGGATGGCTACCACGGCGATACCAGCAAGATGTGGATCGTCGGCAAGCCGAAACCTGGCACCGAGCGGCTGATCCAGATCACACAGGAGTGCCTCTATAAAGGCATTGAGCTGGTCAAGCCAGGAACCCGTCTGGGCGATATCGGGCATGTGATTCAGCAGCACGCCGAGAAACACCGTTATTCCGTGGTTCGCGATTATTGTGGCCATGGCATCGGCGCAGTATTCCACGAGGAGCCTCAGGTAATGCATTACGGCAAACCCGGCACCGGTCTGGAGCTGCAGGAAGGCATGACGTTTACCATTGAGCCAATGATCAACCAGGGCAAGTACCAGACAAAGCTTCTGCCGGATGGCTGGACCGTCGTTACCAAGGACCACAAACTCTCTGCACAATGGGAGCACACCATCCTTGTGACGGCGGACGGCCACGAGGTCTTGACCAAGCGAAAGGAAGAGTCCTTCTAAGTGGACCAAAGCGAGCTGGAATCCCGCATCAGCAATGACCCTTCTCCGGTTACGGCGGCCCGGGAACTGTTAAAGGGCAGGTATAACGCCGATGCCGAGGCCTTTCGACAGGGCGCCGATGTGCGCGCCCTTGTGCGCTCAAGGGCTGACACGGTCGATACGGTTCTCAGATTGATCTGGAACCGCTATCCCTTTTCCGATTCACCGGACATTGCCCTGATCGCCGTTGGCGGCTATGGACGAGGTGAGCTGCACCCGCATTCGGACATCGACCTGCTCATTCTCACCCGTAACGGTATCGAAGACAGCTGGCACGAAGACCTTGGCGCCTTTGTTACCCTGCTGTGGGACCTAAGGCTGGATATCGGCCACAGTGTTCGCAGCATCGAGGAAAGCAAGACGGCCGCCCGCGAAGACATCACCATACTGACCAACCTGCTGGAAACGCGCACGATTGCCGGCCCGGATGAACTCCGATCAGATCTGAGCGAGCAAGTCTATTCCGATGATGTCAGCACCGACCGTGACTACTTCATTGCAAAGCGTGAGGAGCAGCAGCAACGGCATCAGAAATACGGCGATACCGAATACAACCTCGAGCCAAACGTAAAGGGCTCCCCGGGCGCCTTGCGGGACATACAGACGATTGGCTGGATTACCAAGCGACATTTCGGGCTGCAGAACATCGCTGATCTGACCCGCTTCAGCATTCTTACCGAGGAAGAGCATCAGATTCTGTTCCAGGGTGAAACCTTCCTCTGGCAACTGCGATACGGCCTGCAGTTGCTCGCTGACCGGAATGAAAACCGGCTGCTGTTCGATCATCAGCGAGCCCTGGCCCAGATGCTCGGCTATAGAGATGAAGGTAAGCGGCTCGGCGTCGAATTGATGATGCAGGCCTACTATCGCACCGTCCTGGCCCTCGCCGAACTGGCGGATGTAATTCTGCAGTATTACGACGAAGCGATTCTGGGTAGCCCATCGGAAGACGCCATCCAGCCTATCAACAAGCGATTTCAGATTCGCAACTACTATATTGAGGCGGTCAACAACCAGGTCTTCGCCTACGCGCCCTATGCCATCATGGAAATCTTTGTTCTGATGGCTCAGCATCCAGAGATCAAGGGCATCCGGGCCACGACGATCCGGTCGCTTCGGGCCCACCGGCATTTGATTGATGACGCGTTCCGGTCTGATCTGGCCGTGACCACCCTCTTCATGGAGCTGCTCAGAACGCCCCACGCCCTGGATCAGACCCTGTCTGCCATGAAGAAGTACAACGTCCTCGGGCGGTATCTCCCGGAGTTTGGCCAGATCATTGGTCAGATGCAGCATGACCTTTTCCACATTTACACCGTGGATGCCCATACCATGCGAGTCATCCGCAACATGGTAAGGCTTGGCGGCGCGGAAGCCCGAACCGAGTATCCGCTGGCATCGCGCCTGATTCACAGGCTGCCGAAACTGGAAACCCTCTATATTGCAGGCATTTACCATGATGTGGCCAAAGGCCGGGGTGGCGATCATTCGGAACTGGGCGCCATCGATGCCGAAGCCTTCTGCCAGCGGCATCACCTGAGCGAGCGGGACACCCAACTGATTTCCTGGCTGGTAGAAAACCACCTGCTGATGTCCATGACAGCCCAGCGCAAAGACATCTCCGATCCGGACATTATCCACGGGTTTGCCAGGGCAGTGCCGAGCCAGGCGCACCTGGATTACCTGTACGTGCTAACCGTGTGCGACATCAGCGCTACCAATCCCAAGCTATGGAACACGTGGCGGGCGTCGCTGTTGCGCCAACTCTACATTGAGGCCAAACGGGCTTTGCGTCGGGGCACAGAAACCCCCATCGACCGCCAGGAATGGGTTCGCGCTACCCAGTCGGAAGCCCGTGAAATCCTGCATGCCCAGAACATGACCGATGAACAGATCGACGCCATCTGGGACACCGTGGACGAAGACTATTTTCTCCAGGACTCGACCGTGGATATCGCCTGGCAGACTGCAGCCATCATCCGACACGGCGACAATACGGACCCGCTGGTGCTGATTCGAGATACCCGAGGCGGCCCCACGGACGGCTACTCCCAGATCATTATCTATATGAAGGACCGGGTTGCCCTGTTCGCTGCGACAACGGCGGTCCTTGAACAGCTGAACCTGAACATCGTGGACGCGCGCATCAGCTCAAGCGAGGGGCCCTACTCGATCAGTTCCTATGTGGTGCTTGATGAAAAGGGACAGCCTCTGGGCATCGACCCTGCGAGAAAAGAACGGGTGCGTTTGCGCCTGATTGAAGAGCTGGACGACCCGGATGACTACCCGGACATCATCCACCGGCGCACTCCACGCCAGCTCAAGCATTTCGCCTTCCCGACGGAAGTGACGTTCTCCAATGACACCATCAACCAACGCACCGTAATGGAAGTGATCACACCCGACCGCCCGGGGCTTCTGGCCCGCATCGGTCAGGTGCTGCTGGAGCACCGGGTGCGCCTGAGCAACGCCAAGATTGCCACCCTGGGCGAGCGCGTAGAGGACGTTTTCTTCGTGACGGACGAACAGGGCGAGCCCATCCGGGAGCCGGCGGTATGCCAGGCCCTGCAGCAAGATCTCTGTAAAATGCTGGACGACATTCAATGAATCCGAACCTGGACAGACTTCACCCCTACCCTTTTGAAAAGCTTGCCAAACTGAAGGCAGGCATCAGCGTGCCCGATCATCTTCGGCCGATTTCCCTGGGGATTGGTGAGCCGAAGCACCCTTCGCCCGATTTCGTCAAACAGGTCATTGCGAACAATCTGGACAAGCTTGCCAATTACCCCACCACCCGGGGTACGGATGAACTCCGCAAGGCCATCAGTGGCTGGGCAACCCGCCGATTCAATCTGAAGGCCGGCAGTCTCAGCGCGGCAAACAACATCGTACCGGTAAACGGCACACGCGAGGCCATCTTTTCCCTGGTTCAGGCTGTCGTGGACGCCACCAAGCCTGCCACCGTAGTCAGTCCCAATCCTTTTTATCAGGTTTACGAGGGAGCCGCCTTCCTTGCTGGCGCGACGCCCGTATACCTCCCCTGCGATGGCTCAAACGGTTTCATTCCCGATTTCGATTCGGTGCCCGAATCCACCTGGCAGGACTGCCAGGTACTGTTCCTGTGCTCCCCGGGCAATCCCAGTGGTGCTGTTATCTCCAGGGAGACGCTGACCAGGGTGATAGCCCTGGCCGACAAACACGACTTTATTGTTGCTTCCGACGAATGCTACTCCGAACTGTATCCGGAGGAAGACAACGCGCCGGAAGGCCTTCTGCAAACCTGCGCCGCCATTGGCCGGGATGACTACGCCCGCTGCGTGGTGTTCCACAGCCTGTCCAAGCGCAGCAACCTGCCCGGCCTGCGATCGGGCTTCGTAGCCGGGGATGCAAGCATTCTTGATGGCTACCTGAAGTACCGCACCTATCACGGCTGCGCCATGCCCATCCACAATCAGCTGGCGAGCATCGCCGCCTGGAGCGACGAGGACCACGTTCGGGAGAATCGTGCAGCTTACCGCGCCAAATTTGAGGCAGTGATCCCGATCCTCCGGGAAGTCATGGATGTCGATTTTCCGGATGCCGGATTTTACCTGTGGCCGATAACTCCGATGGACGATGAAACCTTTGCCCGGGAGCTCTCGGCACAACAGAACGTGCATGTGTTGCCCGGCCGATATCTTTCCCGAACCGTGGATGGCCATAACCCCGGAGAGAACCGTGTCCGGATGGCCCTGGTTGCCCCGCTGGAAGAGTGCGTGGAGGCAGCAGAACGCATTGTTGAATTTGTTAAGGCGAACAAGCCATGAAACTGTACGGCATCAAAAACTGCGACACCGTAAAGAAGGCCCGGAAGTGGCTGGACGAACAAGGTATCGACTACGAATTCCACGACTTCAAGAAGGATGGCCTGCAGAGTGAGTTGCTGTTCAGCTGGGAACAGGCGGTCGGATGGGAAACCCTTCTGAACCGCCGTGGCACCACCTGGCGCAAACTTCCCGAGGACGTTCGTGATACCATTGACGCCCAAAGCGCTCACGAGATCATGTTGGAGAACCCATCCATTATTAAGCGCCCCGTTGTCGAGAACGGCAGTCATGTGCGCGTGGGTTTCAGTGCAGACGAATGGTCCGCATGGCTGGCCTGAATCTCGGGCAAACCAGATCCAAACTTTAATTTCGGGGTCTTGAGGCATTGCCCTGGCCCCACATTCATAACAGGAGCAACCATCAGATGAGCTTTGCATTCGGTATCGGTATCGGCACCCAGAACAACCAGGGCGAGTGGCTGGAAGTGTTTTACCAGCAGCCGGTCATGACACCCGATAACACCCTGATGGACGTCATCTCCAACGCCCTTGATTACAAGGGTGGCAACCAGGCGATCAGCGCGACCGCCGAGCAGCTCAGCCAGCTGGCCAACGCCCTGCGTCAGATCGGCCAGACAGCCCAGGCATCACTGGCGGACAAAGCGGCCGCCAGCAAGCGCCCGGTGGTTGTCACAGTACTCGAAACAGATGACACGGCGTCCAGCACCCCGGAGGTTTACCTCAAGCTTCATCTGATTTCACATCGCATGGCGAAACCCCACGGATTAAAGCTGGACGGCATTTTTGGCCTGCTGCCGAATCTGGCCTGGACCAGCGAAGGCGCGATCGACCTGAACGAACTGACCGACCGCCAGCTTCAGGCTCGCCTGGAAGGCCGCACGCTGGAAGTCAAATCCGTGGATAAATTCCCGCAGATGACCGATTACGTGGTACCGAAAGGTGTCCGCATTGCCGATACCGCGCGGGTTCGTCTTGGCGCCTATGTGGGTGAAGGCACCACGGTCATGCACGAAGGGTTTATCAACTTCAACGCCGGCACCGAAGGCACCAGCATGATCGAGGGCCGTATTTCCGCCGGCGTCATGGTTGGCAAAGGGTCTGATCTGGGCGGTGGCTGCTCCACCATGGGCACCCTTTCCGGTGGTGGCAACATCATCATTGCCGTTGGCGAGAACTGCCTGATCGGCGCCAACGCCGGTATCGGCATCCCGCTGGGCGACCGTTGCAAGGTCGAGGCCGGGCTGTACATCACCGCCGGCACCAAGGTTGCCCTGCTCGACGACAACAACGAGCTGGTTGAGGTGATCAAGGCCCGCGATCTGGCCAACCAGACAGACCTGCTTTTCCGCCGTAACAGCCAGACTGGCGCGGTGGAGTGCAAAACCAACAAGTCTGCCATCGAGCTGAATGAAGAGCTGCATGCAAACAACTGATTCCCCGACCCTCGAACTTGCCGTTGATCTGATCCGCCGGCCGTCTGTCACTCCAGACGATGCCGGCTGTCAGGAACTGATGATGTCGCGCCTGGCGCCTCTGGGCTTCACCGGCGAGAACCTGCGCTTTGGCGATACCGATAACCTCTGGGCCCGAAAAGGCTCCGAGGGGCCGGTGCTGGCCTTTGCCGGCCATACCGATGTGGTACCAACCGGGCCGGAAAAGAACTGGTCGCACCCACCCTTTGATCCTGTGATCAGGGATGGCTACCTCCTCGGCCGTGGCGCCGCGGACATGAAGGGCAGCCTGGCAGCCTTCGTAACCGCCTGCGAGCGCTTCGTTGCAAAATACCCTGACCACCGGGGTTCCATTGCCCTGCTGATCACCAGCGACGAAGAGGGGCCGGCCCAGCATGGCACGGTCAAAGTGGTTGAAACTCTCGAGGCCAGGAACGAAAAAATCGACTGGTGCCTGATTGGCGAGCCCTCGAGCACCCACGAAGTGGGCGACGTGATCAAGAACGGCCGCAGAGGCTCTCTGCATGGCTATCTGACGGTTCACGGCGTTCAGGGCCATGTAGCCTATCCGCATCTGGCCGAGAACCCGGTGCACTCCGTGTCTCCGGCCCTCGATGCGCTGGCAAAGGAGTTCTGGGATAACGGCAACGATTTCTTCCCGCCAACCACGTTCCAGATCACCAAGCTGGAGGCCGGTACGGGCAGCAACATCATTCCCGGTGAATGCCTGGTGCACTTCAACTTCCGCTACTGCACGGAAAACACGGCAGAAAGTCTGGAGGAACGGGTGGTAGCCATCCTGGACCGCCACAACCTGAAATACGATCTGCAGTGGCACCTCAGTGGCCGTCCGTTCCTGACGGACAAGGGCGCACTCGTGTCTGCCAGCCAGAGCGCCATTCGCACGGTGACAGGCCGCGAAACCGAACTTTCAACCTCCGGCGGCACCTCGGATGGCCGCTTCATTGCGCCTACCGGCGCGCAGGTGGTCGAACTTGGCCCCATCAATGCGACTATTCACAAAGTGGATGAGTGCGTAAAGGCCGACGATTTGAATACCCTGTCTGAAATCTACGAACAGATTCTGATCGAACTGCTGGCATAAAAGCGGGAACCGGAATCCAACGAAAAGGGATCAGATGAAACTTTCACCTGATCCCTTTTTTAATGCACCATTATCAATAATGAGGGGGAGGTGTTTCGTCCTGCTCTGACTTGATATTGGACGGTGAAACATCTTTCAACTGCTTGTGCAGCAACCGCTTGGCCTCCCACAACTCACGGATATCCATTTCCTGCTTGGCGACCTGTTCGCTCAGGGTATTGATAACGTCGTCCTGAAAGGCCAGCCGCGTTTCCAGCTCGTCCAGTCGGGTTTCCAGATCGTTCTGGCTCATCGGGTATTGGTACTCCCCTGGGTAGTTCTCTCTAGAATGTGATCGATGACACTGCTTATTCCGTTGCTTGGTCAGCGCTCGGGATAATCTGGTATCATGCCGCTTTTGCCCGCCAGCACTCCCGTTTTTCGGGGTACTGTCGGTTTTCACCGGCCGGATGTGCGATTTTACCCGATATCCGGTTTTTATCGTTAGCGTTACAAGAATGGAGAAATTTCAGTCAATGCGTAATCCATCCAAAGCGATCCTTTTTTCTCTCCTGATCGCCATCCCCGCACCGCTGGTGCTTGCCCTGCTGCTGTCTTTTACACCAGAGCCACTTCGCCTGATCGCTGCAGGTCAGCTTATCGAGGCCCTCGGTAGCACTCGCGGCATCGCCGCCTACATTATTACGCTGATCGTTTTCGGCATTGCAGGCTTCCTCGCCATTGCGCTTTCAGTCAAGAAACCGGCCGAACAGAAAAGCCTATCCCGGCCGAGCAACCGTGCCCCCAGCCAGAACCACAATGACGATGATGGCTATGACGAAAGCAGCCCTGAGGGTGATGAAGAAGGCACCGTAAAGTGGTTCAACGTCAAGAAAGGCTTCGGCTTTATCGTGCGCGACAGCGGTGACGAGGTGTTTGTTCACTTCCGTGCGATTCGTGGCCGCGGACGCCGAGTGCTGCGACAGGGTCAATTGGTTCGCTTCAATGTTGTGGAGGCAGACAAGGGCCTTCAGGCCGACAACGTATCCATACTGAGCGATTGAATCGCCCACTGAAAACAAAGAGGCAGCCCAAGGGCTGCCTCTTTCAGTTCCAGGCGACCTGTTGCTCGCCCCGGTGGTCCAGACGCCACCATTTCTCATCCTCTACCGGCTCGCCCTCTATCCAGTCTCCCGGACTGCAGCGAATTTCGGTATCCATGGCACGCCAGGCGCTTCGGGCACAGTCCAGATCACTGTTCCAAGGCACCCTAGGCCCCTCAATCACCAGAGAGGTAAACCGCTTGCCGAACGCGCCGGGATAGAGCGATATTCGGATCCTGTCGCCTTCATAACGCGCAAATCCCTTGATCACGCTCGCCACGTCACTATCATTCAGTTCAAGTTGGTCCACATGGTTTTCAAGCCACCCGGAAACCGCCCCCGGCTCCAGATCACGAATGTATATTTCCAGATCCTGCACCCGCTGAATCTCCATCCTGCTGATTACAATGCAGCACATAGTGAACCGGCCCGGGTCGCGCTGCAACCCGCCGCTCCAGTTCCCGGCGTAAATCTCCATTACAAAGCTGACGTAACGTGCCGGCCGCTTGTCGTTCGTGCCAGGCCACTTCCGCTGCCACTCGGTGGAGCTGTATCTCTCTCAGCGACGTCTCAATATCTTCGAGCGGCTCCTTGCGCGCAAGCGCCACCAGGGACTGGCGTCTCAGTGTGTCCGCCTGTCCTGCAAGGGCGACCGCATCGGTTGGACCTCTGCGGGCAAAGAGATTGAGCCTTGCAGCCGCCCGCTCAAGCCACTGAAGCATTCCCCCCGGCGTGCTGACGCAACGGCTTTGGCGAGAGGCGACAAACCGGATCACTGAGCGGGGAATCTGGATATTCCATTGCTTCTCGATGGCGGCCTGATGTGCCGTTAAAACGGCCTGACGCTGGACCACGCTCGTAACAGGCATGTCAAAGATGTCGAGGCTCCGGCCCAGGCGGTGCTGAAGTGAGACAGCTGAACGGCTTTCTGTGGGCTCGTCAGGACCCAGCAAAAGTATTGGGCCCGCCCATTGCAGTACGAGCGCTGACGCCAGCCCATCTGGGAGATCCATCAGCGCAACCAGGTCTGCAGGCGAGACATTGTCCAGCACAAGAACTGGCCAGCGCGAGCCGCCCTCTCCTGGAGCACTTTCCAAAGTGCGCTCGGGCAGGACGGGAAGATCACTGGCCATAATCTCCGCTTCACGCCTGAGATCCAACTCGACGTAATCCTGCTCCAGTGCCGGAAGCAACGATTGCAGCCAGGCCGTCTTGCCCGACCCACGCTCGCCACGCACCCAGATCATGGCTGACACAGACGCCGCCAGACTGATCGAAACATCCTCGGCCAACTCAACCCAGGCGGAGTCGGTCACTACCACAGGTGCTCTCTGAAATTCGTCAATCGGCGCAGGCTCCCTCTCCTCGGAAGAGTCAGGCCAGCGGGGGACCAGTTCAAACACCGCGACGTAGGCTTTTTCCTGCAGTCGCTCGGCATGGTGAACCAGGGTCTCCAGCAGTTGCGACCAGCCGAGCCATGGCGCGCCACTGGCCTCCCGGGCTGAGGCAAACCAGTACATCAACTGGGAGGACAACTGCCCTTCCCCGCCCACTTCCGTCACGATGGGCTGTTCGCACTGAATAGTGCGGATGAGTTCGTCCATATCCACGCCGCAACTGCGCAGGAAGCGGCTTATGGAGGGTGCTGAGTCCAGCAGAGCAAGCAGGTAGTCTTCAACGGTAATCACCGAGCCACCCCTGCGCTCAACGCTCTCCCGGGCTCGTAATAATGCGGTCTGGCACTGGGGATCCAGGCATCCTTGCCAATCGTCCATCAAACATCTCCATGTTCTGAATGCATCATCCTGATGCGAAAGCTGTGCTGCGGAGCGGCATTATACCACTTTCGGACCATCAGCGGCCCGCCTCCGGCATCACCAGGTTCCGGTATTTTCCATGCTGGCCCAGGGTTCTTTCGGTGGCAGAGACTCACCCTTCTGGAGCAGTTCGATCGAAATATTATCCGGGGTACGGATAAAGGCCATATGGCCATCACGGGGCGGACGATTGATCGTCACGCCATTGGCCTTGAGATGCTCACAAAGGGCATAAATATCATCCACCCGATAGGCGAGATGGCCAAAATTGCGTCCGCCGGTATATTCTTCCGGATCCCAGTTGTAGGTCAGCTCAATCATCGGTGCCCGGTCTTCACGGGCACGGGCTTCGTCTTCCGGCGCGGCCAGGAACACCAGGGTGAATCGGCCTTTGTCGCTGCTTTTGCGACTGATCTCAATCATTCCCAGCAAATCACAGAAGAAATGCAGGGTCTCGTCCAGGTTACTCACCCGGATCATGGTGTGAAGATATTGCATGAAGCCTCCTTCAGAACTGTATTGATCATCGTGCCTTGCGAACAGTTTACGGTATTCTGGCCATATGGATTCAAAAACAACCCCCTACTCAACTCCAGAGCTGACCACGCCGGCGATCAGGCACCTTGCCTGGCTGTGCCGGGCGCCCCAACTGCTGCAGTCACCACTGACATTTGAGCCGGGCCGTTATCTCCCTGACGGTATTACAGAACAACTTCAGGCCTGGGATCAAAACCCGGAACTGGCGCCTGCGCTGCTCAGAGAGACACCCCAGAAGCGGCTCGGCTTCTATTTCGAGCGGCTTTACCGGGTATTACTGGAAGACCTTCTGGGCTGGAATGTTCTGCTTCAAAATCGACAAATCCAGTCCCACGGCCGAACCATCGGCGAGCTGGATTTCGTGGTGCATAATCGGTCTGAAGATCGAATCGAGCACCATGAAATTGCCATCAAGTACTATTTGGGGGTTCCGGAGCCTGAAGGGAAAGATCTGTGGTACGGCCCGAACGCGCGGGACCGGCTGGACCTGAAAACCGATCGACTGCTGCACCAGCAAAGCCAGCGAACCCAGCTACCCGAGGCCCAAACATTGCTGGCAGACGCTGGAATCGCAGAGCCTGTCATTCCCCGGATATTCATGCCGGGATACCTGTTTTACCCGGCCGGAACACAGGTTATCGCTCCTGAGTCCGTGCCAGCCAGTCACCTGCGCGGCCAGTGGCGCTATCTCTCACAGATTGAGACATCGCACCTCCCCGGCTGGACGGTATTAAACAAACCCCACTGGATCGGCTCATGGCAACAGAGCGAGCCACCGGCACCCGATGCAGTGACTGCTGCGTTGAACACCATCGAACGCTACAACATCCCGCTCCTGTTCGCGAAACTCGAGCGGGACTCCATGAGCGGCCTCTGGCAGGAAACCAACCGCTTTTTCATAGTGCCGGACAGCTGGCCAAAGTGACATATCATGTATCAATCAGATCGGCTGCCCACTGAGGCAAGGCCTCCTGACAGGTACGCCACTGCCCCGCCTCCCAGACCGCAATGCGCACGTAGGGTTGATCAAGACTGGAGTTATCCACAAGGTGCAGTTCGTCCGCCAGCCCGATACATTCGCGTAGATTGGTCAGGGTCCTTGGGATTCTGGACTCAACCTTGGACTCGGGCACATGATGGCCGCCGGATTTTACCCGGGAAGCGACCCGGGCCTTGTTCAATGCAGTGAATTCCAGGTGGAAATAAAACAGCCGAATGCGAAACCCGGCAGCCTTGGCAGCCCCGACAAAATCCAACTTGGAGGAATGAGAAAAGACAGTTTCAAAACAGAAACTCTGGCGCTCCTCAAGCAGCCGGAACCGTTCCCTTTCGGCAATCAGCGCCGCCTCATAACTGTGTTTCTCTGGCGCGTCCGGCCACACACTGCGGGCGATGTTATCGGCATTCACCAGCGGAATCTTCCGGCGGGCCAGGAACCGCTCATAGAAGGTTGTCTTGCCCGCACCGTTGCCGCCAACCAGCAGCCAGAGTTCAGGCTGCGTTGTCACGGTCACTCAGTGCTTCAAAACGCCCGTTGCGAAACTGACCGACTTGCCGGGTGCCATCCGGATAAATAGCCTCCAGATAGCCGGGCTTGTCTCCAGACGCCTGATACACCGTACGACCTCTGGCAATTGAGCGCCCCAGATCACCGCTTTCTCGGGCCTGATCCACCTCAGCCCAGAGGTCATCACTGGAAACAGACTCAGCCACCACCGGTTCAACCCGCACCTGGCGGATACCCTGCAGAATGGCAATCAGATCTTCAGCACTCACGTCCCCTGCAACGGCACGGCCTATCTCGGCCCAATACTCAATCTGCTTGGGTGTCGAGCGCCGATGAACTGCGCCTTCAGCGGCGGCGTGGCGGACCAGAGTGTCGTCGAGACGGACGGCGGTTGTCATGGTGGTCTCCTGAAGTATTACTAAAAGCTTGTAACAGGCTACCACATGCGTTGCATCATGCAACAATTGAGTTTTTGTTCATCAACATGGCTTTAGATTGGCCACGCACCAGGCGGTCGCAGCTTCCGATACTCCTCCATCGAGATCTTGCCCAATTGCGGGGTAAGTTTGCAGGTTCGGCTTCCCCAAGGAAACCTGCTCTGGCGCTGGTGGACCTCTGTCCAGCCTTCCCCGTCCTTCCAGGATTCAAGATCCAGGTCCCGCCAATACCTCGGGTTCCGCCCGGTCTTTCTGTCATGCTCAGCCGTTACCGGGTCCAGATGACGGAAGGGCTCTAGTCGCGGCGTATCCGGCAGTGGCTGGGTCACATCCATATAGCGTTGCAACATATCCCACAACGCCAATACTTCTGACTTTTCCGACTCAATGGTACTGAAGCCGGTTTTGTTAAAGGTTTTCTGGGTGTAGCGGTGCACCAGCATCAGCCGGTAAAAGATACCGCCGTGCTGGACAACACGCTCCACATAAGCATCAAACTCCACGAAAGGCGCCTCAAAAAAACGCCCCCGGCCCAAGGCAATGCGAACCTGACCATCAACGCGGTTGAATTCGCTACAGCCGTCTTCAAGGGTGACATCCAGTCTTTGATTGATAGTTTTCTCGAAGGGCTTGAGGATAAAACCTATCCCCGTACTCATTATCCAGTTTGTTGTGGGGCGTGCTATCCAGAAGGCAAATAGCATCCATCCAGGTACGAGAATAAAGCCTAACCCGCCGACCAAAATGCCAGACAAATCGTAATGTCGCCCTACCGACAACACTCCCCATCCGACGGTCGCCATTCCCCCAATCACTAGCGTGAGAATCCACGTAAATGGGACAACAAAGATTAAAAATTTCAGCCCAATTTTTCCATTCAGAAACCGGATCCTTTGATGATTCCACCACCAGTCCTTATCGCTGAACCCCGAATCAGATTTCTCATGATCCTGAATCGCTTCAACATCTTGAACCGTGGCGTGATAGGGAATGACTCCGGCGTAAGTGCCCATGGGCTGAAGCTCCTCGCCAATACGCGTGCGGTTAGCCTGGCAATCCGGCAAAGGATCTAATGATTCGGCACTGAAAGCGCCCTTCGACAGTTGAAACTGTTCCTTATCCATGCTCAAGCGGAAACCTCAGTGAAATACCAATAAGGTGAGTCGGGCTGGGAGTACGGGTCGAAAATCACCATTTCCTTACTCGGAGGAGAGCTATGTTGGGACACATCGAATACTGTGTAATTTTCGTATATGGGCGTTGGGAATATTACCGGTCCCAGTTCTGTATCCAAAATGGCCTGTATCCCGACTCTAACTTTGGTTGTCACTGATTCCTGATAAAACAAACTTCGGTACTCGCTGTCATCGAACTCTCGTTTAACCAAAAATCGAACGGCTGACTCATGCGGTATTGATTGCCTTGCGGTAACCTTGGTGAGCGGCGTGCTTTTAACCAACTGAGTAGTACTCACCGGAGCGACTGAGCCCGGGGCCACGAGGTTTGTATTTGAAGACTGGTATGCCAATTCCTGAACCACAAGATTAAACGACCTAGCGGGCAAATCTCCTCTACACATTGGGCCCCGATAGAGCTGCATTCGACTAATAAGCGGGAACGTTACCGTAATGACGTAATCCTGCGGATTAGGGGCATAATTTGGATGTGATAATGCTGGGTCTGGATCAACATCGGCGTACTTTTGCACATTCACTTGAATTGGCGAAAGTAGAGAGAGTAACTGGCTGTAATATGCATGATCGTCCCGGTTCGTTGGCATGTCCTCAGGGTGGGTGCCCCAAGGACCTCGCTTCAGCAACTGTTCAAAAGAATCGTCCTTTGATGCCCCCGCATATAACCCTCCTCCAACGATGAAAGCCATACCCAAAATTGCCCATCCCCAGCCCGGGATTGCCAACGTGGTCGCCAATAGGGGAGATGCCAGAAAAACCAACCCACCGGCCATCGCTATTGCATGCCCAGTCGCCGCATCAAAATCCTTATTAGAGAGGCTGATGCGCATTTCCCAAAAACTTAATCCAACGCCTACAGTTCCCGCAACGAAGCTCGCCAAACCTACAGTTCGTACTAGAGTATTGGCTTGCAATGCCCGTAATCTGCTACCGACCATCGGCCAATTTTTGACGTCAAAAAGTGGGCGGGTTGCAAACTTATAGAGCCGAGTTTTTTCGGTTGCCTGCTCTCCCAGCACAGCACTTAATTTAAATGATGCAGCAATCAAATCAGCGCCGGCTCCCCCAAATGTCTTCGCGAAGGATAGGCCAGCGTTCTCGCGCTCTGAGCCATAAGCTTGTAAGAAAACATGGAACTCCAAAAAAGCATTAAACGCCGCCAAAACCACCAACCCACGGGAAACCAGGACCATCCACAACTTTGCCGACCCGCTTCGCAAGATCCACTTTTATCAACCCCAGTTTTCGGGCCTCGGGATGATCGGCCGGGGCGAAGAACACCAGAGTCCCGCCAGCAACCTTGTTTACTGCTTCCTCAACCGCTGCAGCAGCACGGGTCGGACTGCTTGAGACCACCAAATCATCCGATTCGTCGAACAAATCTGCATAGAGGTAGTCATTTTTTCGAGTCAAAATCCCTTCAGAACGATCAAAATCCGTTAACCCCCGGTTAAGGCCGTTACCGAGCATGCCAACGATTGATCCTCTGCTGACAGCACCGGCCCGATCCATCACTTCGATTCCTCTCAGATCAGGACTGGTCAGGACAATATTGGAAGATGCGGCCTGCATGATTCGCTGAATCTCAACCTGCTGAACCGCACCCTCTTCAATGAGACGTTTACAGACGGTGAGCAGTGCAGAGCTCCATTCCCCCAGGACCCCGGAAACCAACCCGCCAACCTTTCCTGCATCGGAGAGATCACGGGCTATGCCGTCTTCACTTCCCTGACGCTCTTTGACCTGTTTCTCCAAATAAATCAATGACTGGATGTTGAGTCGATTTTGCAACTCTCCATCAATCTCAGTTTGATCCTGAGTAAGCTGTTCCAATCGGTGAAAGAGTGATATTGCACCGTCGGCAGTTTCTTCGGTGGATCCCGACTCCGGCGCCCAGTCCGTCAGAAAACTGCCATTTAGTATCCATTGTCGCAATCCGGTTAATGCATCGCTTCGACTCTGAACACCGTGTGCGTTCAAAACACCCGGAATCTGCTGCAGAACATTCAGTTTGTCCGCAATCAGCAAGTAAGCCTCGGAGATCGCAACATCGCTGCATTCACGATAGTCCTCAAAGAATGGATCAAGTTTTCTCCCCCGCATTGACTCCAGAAGTTCGTCAACATGACCTTCGATAACCCGAACCGCATGGTCTTTTTCCGAGGCTTGCAGTACGTCATCCAGCTTTTGCCGTTTAATAGCCTCGGCGTACTTCGCAAGAGCGCCAGGATTTCCGTTTGGTGAAGGATCGAACACGGCCTGTCGGATCAGCATTGCTGAGTGGGCCATCGGATTTTTCTTGATCGACACATCCACGGCATCGAGATAATGCAGTGCCATCTGCAACTGAGCCAATGAGTGGCGCAATCTGAAGAGAGGATCGGGCAATGCTACACAGGCCAACCCTTTTTGACCTCTAAGACCAGCGAGAACGTCTTGGCCGGGCTCGCATTCAATATTTACTTCGATCGGTTCATCGTCGCCTTCATGATTACTCTTTAACCGTTTGGCGAGTTTCGCGCACAGCTCTGTATCCGAGGGTCGCTCAAAGCCCGGTGAGAAATCCCGTGGATTCTCCAACATCAGCTCGATTCCAAGATCCCGTTCCCGGAGTTCTGGCAGGTCTTCGACGCGAGATGCCGGGAACCCTGACTGAAAGCTCAGGGAATCTAGGGTTATCACTGCCCAGGCATGGCCAATCCCTGTCGTTCGGGCGGCCAGGGCTTGCTCATCGCTTTCAAGCTTCTCGACATAGCCCCAATCCCACTGGACTTCGCTATAGGCCATACGAAACTCGTGCATGACGGCCTGCCCCTGAAGAAACACTGGAACAAGAAGGTCATCCAGCCATTCACCCACAGCAGAGCGCTCAACTCGCATTTGACTCTCGGGGGATTGCAGGTCGGTCTTAATAGCACCCAAATCGACATCACTCAGTTTGGAGTCAGAACCGATTTCCAGTTCCCGCCAGATCCTGCCACGACGAAACACATAGAGATAACCTGGCCGAAGCAGGGCAACCGCCTTGGCCTGATTGACCGGTGCGCCATGCCCAGCCGAAACGGGAAGGGCACTCTCAATCTCCGCCAGGGGCTTAACCCTGAGCAAAGTATTCTCCTGGTAGTCCTCTCGCTCGATATTCGCTCGTGCTTTTTTCAACAACGGGACTGTAATCTGCCCACCGTTTCGCTTCGGAATGTTGAGCACGAGATCCCTGAGCTCCGATTCATCATATTCAGCTTTTCGGAGGATTGACCGTTGCCTGGATTCGTCTGAAAACGTCACGCCATCAGTCATGCCTTTTCCTCCTCCGAAGAGTCCTTGACTGCCGCAACCGTATCCCGATGCAGATTCCCGCCAATCACATCAACGATGAGCTTCCGATCAGAGCCAGGCAGCCGCCCTGCTTTCAGCTCATCAGGTTTTGCAGGCTTGCGCTGATCGACTGTCGCCAGTTCAGTGGACTGGGGTTTGGCCATTCCTTCTTTATCTAGCAAGGCAGGCAGCTTTGGAGCGAGCACCCCTTGCCCACTTCCGCTTCCCGGCGAACCACCGGAATTGATCTTGATGCCAGGCCCGGATAGCGTCACGCCGCTTGGGTCCAGTTTCAAAAAACTGCCACCCGCCGAAATGGTGATTTCAGCGCCGGCATCCAGCACCACTTTGGTTCCCGCCTTGTGGTGTACTTCAGTGCCCGCTTCGCTAAATGTTCCCTGGGAGGATTTCTGGTGGAATGTGCCGCCTATGTTCTGGCTGCAATCGCCTCCGATGGATTCCCGCTGCTCGCCATCGACAATGCGGTGCTCATTGCCTTTGACGTGACTGAAATCGTTGTTTTCGACCGTGCGGTGACTGTCGTTCCGAATCACTTCCGTGCGGTTGTTCTCGGTGAGCAGGTCCAGGTCTTTCTGGGCGTGGACGTAGATCTGTTCCTGGTCCGCCTCATCCTCAAACCGCAGTTCGTTGCTGCCCTCGCCCTTGTGGGTCTTGGTTTTCAGGGTGGTGCGAGTTTTGTGCTCCGGCAGCCCATAGGGTGGCGTGTTGGTGATGTGATGGGTTCGCCCGGTGATGATAGGCTGGTCCGGGTCGCCGTCCAGGAAGGAGACAATTACCTCGTGGCCGATTCGTGGCAAGGCCATGAAGCCATACTGGCCACCGGCCCAGCCCTGACTGACTCGGAGCCAAGCGCTACTGTGTTCGTCATTTTTCGAGTAGCGATCCCAAGGGAAACGGACTTTGACCCGGCCATGTTCATCGCAGTGGATCTCTTCGCCTTCCGGGCCTGTGACAATCGCAATTTGCGGGCCGTCCATCAGAGGACGATGGGGCGTTCGGGGACGCCAGGTCAGGTCTGCAGGTATGGCATTGAACCGGTTGTGATAGGTGGTGGGTTCGCTGCCGCCCTCCTCTTCCAGGGCCTGGGGCTGGGTGCCGGTGTGAGTGACTGCGGTCAGCAGCCATTCCCGATTCAGGGCGTCGCTGTCGTGCTCCTTCAGTTCAACCTTGGCGCCGGCGCTGAAGTCCGGGCGATTGCTCTCACCGGATGCGGTGCTGGCATCATTGCGGAGGGATTGCAGTCTGGCTTCGGTAAACGGCTGGCCACTGGCATCGGCCTTGAAACGGCCGGGGTAATCGTAGTGCTGATAGTCCTCCCGGTGTTTCAGATCGCCGCTGGCTTGCTCATGCATCAGAGCATAGGCGGGATTCTTAAAGGTATAATCCTTCATGGCCACAGAGGCCACCCGCACCCGCTCTTCATATCGAAACCGGTACACGACCGGGCGCCTGCTGCCGCCGGCTTTGGCGTTATATTCTGCCGGCTCCAGCTTCGGCGCATCGCCATGATGGTCGGCGATTACAAGCGCCGGCTGTGTGTCTGCGTCCACGCTCCCGTGTTCATACCTGTAATGCCAGCCCTCTTCAGCCGCGAGGCGTTCGAGGAAGGCCAGGTCGCTTTCTCGATGCTGAACACAATACTCCCGCTGCTCCGGAGTGCGTTTCAGATCGAAAACCGAGTCGATAATGCCGCGCTCTTCCAGCAAGGTACGCACGATGGTATCGCTGCTTTGGGTCTGGAAAATCCGGCTGTTGTGCATCAGTCCCAGACGCCAGAGCGGCGACTCGATATTCAGTTCATAACGGGTGCGCCGATGACCAGCATCGCCTCGAACGAACTCGTTGACCACACCCGTGAAACGCCTTAGCGGCACGCTGTCCTGCCAGATAACGAGATCAACCGGTTGCTCCAGGATCTCCGCTGCCTGAATCGATGGGTCGGTATTGGCCAGCTCAAGACGACCCTGAAACACCTCGGAAAGGCGCTCGGTCAGTGTGAAGCCAACCACTGAAAATAGATCGGAGGGGAGTGCGCCAACACGGGCGGTAAACTGCAATCCACTTGCCTGGGGCATATCTTCATTCCTTGAAGAGCAATCGGTTTTTAAGCTCGTCCTGAGCAGGTCTCCGATTATAGCCATCAAGCCGGAGAATAAAACCCCGGGGCCAGTCTTGTGTCGGCATGATGAGAGGTTGACCGGAAATCCATTCTGCTGCACCCTAATCTGGTTTCATTATGCAACCGGAGAGAACAAGTGAGCGAATACAAGAACCGAGCGGTAGTGCTCAAGCAACGCCCACAGGGCGAAATCCAACAAGGCGATCTCGTTTTGGAAGAGCGTCCTGTCCGCTCCCCTAACGAGGGCGAAGTTGTTGCTCAAGTGCTCTGGCTTTCACTGGACCCTTACATGCGTCCACGCATGAACGATGCCAAGGGTTACATGGATCCCATTGGCATCGATGAGCCTATCGTCGGCGAGAGTGTTGCACGGGTGGTGGAATCCCGCTCGGAGGACCTGAAAGTCGGCGACCTGGTTACCTGCTACTCCGGCTGGCAGGAATACGTCACCTTCCCGGCGGACGCGCCGATGGTTTACAAAATTCAGCAACGGGACAATGTGCCCCTGCAAACCTACCTTGGTGTTGCAGGCATGCCAGGGCGCACCGGTTATTGCGGCCTTATGTACGTCGGCAAACCGAAAGCCGGCGAAACCGTGGTTGTCTCGGCAGCCTCCGGCCCTGTCGGCACTGTCGTTGGCCAGACCGCAAAAACAGAGGGCTGCCGCGTAGTTGGCGTTGCCGGCGGGCCTGAGAAGTGCGATTTCGTGGTCAATGAGCTGGGCTTTGACGCCTGCGTCGACTACAAGGCGGGCAACCTGGAAGCGGATCTCAAAGCGGCCTGCCCCGACGGCATCGACATCTACTTTGAAAACGTGGGTGGTGCCGTTACGCGCGCCGTTGCCCCACTGTTGAATGAGGGAGCCCGGGTGCCCATCTGCGGTTTTGTCTCTGCCTACAATGCAAAAGATATGGCCAGCGTGGAAACTCCCTTCCACGTGCTCGGGGCGCTTGATCCGGCCCCCGAACATCGTTTTTTCCTCGTGACCGAGTGGCAGGACCAGCACCAGGAAATCACGGACATCCTGGCCTCACGGATTGCCTCTGGTGAGCTGAAGTACCGGGAAACCGTTGCCGAAGGCCTGGATAATGCTGTTGAAGCCTTTAAAGGCATGCTCAAAGGCAAGAACTTCGGTAAACAGCTGGTTCACATCGCAGACTGACTGCAATACCTGAGACGCGTGTGGACTTTGTGAATCAGTCGGAGATCTTCAGGAGCACCTTGCCGGTGTTCCTGTTCTCGGCCACATAGGCCATCGCGTCTTCCACCTTTTCTATTGACCAGGTGCTGTCAATCAGAGGCTCAATCTGGCCGGCTGCTAGCAGTGGCCAGACGTGCCGGTAGAGCGCCTGCATCACCTCCCCCTTATCCTCGACCGTACGTGAACGGAGGGTGGAACCGATCAGGCGCTGGCGTTTAACCAGCATCAGGCCCAGATCCACTTCGGCCATCCGGCCGCCCATCAGCCCAATCAGCACGATGCGCCCATCAACATTCAAAACCCGCTGATCCTCCGCAACATATTTGCCTCCGACCGGATCCAGAACCATATCCACGCCGCCCCACGCAGTGACGGCATCAATAAAGGAACCCTCGTTCCGGTTCCAAACGCCACTGGCTCCCAGATTGCGGCAAACCTCCAGCTTGGCTTCATCGCCGGCAGTGGCAAATACCGGATTGCCAAAGGCAGTGGCTAGCTGGATAACGGCCGTTCCCAGACCACTGGCCCCGGCGTGCAAAAGCACCCGTTCGCCCGGTTTCAGCGCGGCTTCGTGATACAGATTCAGCCAGGCGGTGGCCAAGACCTCCGGAATGGCCGCCGCTTTCTCCAGCGAAAAGCCTTTTGGTATGGGCAGGACCTGAACCTCCGGCACTACCACCCGGGTCGCGTAACCGCCCCCGGTCAGCAGGGCGCAGACTTCGTCGCCGGGCTTGAATCTGGTTACCCCGGAACCTACCGAGGCAATCCGGCCACTCACTTCCAGCCCGAGAATATCGGACGCCCCCGGCGGCGGTGGGTAAACACCGGCGCGCTGCATCAAATCAGCCCGGTTAATGGCTGTCCAGACAACCTCGATTTCGACGTGGTCTGCGGGCGGTTCACCCGGCCCTTCCCAGGGCTCCCAGCTCAGATTGCCCCCGGTTACCTTGATTGCTTTGATCATGTATGACGTCTCGGCCTTGCTCATATGGGCACAGGATACCCTATGTTTTTCGAGCATTGCACAAATCACGTTGTCAGATGATCAGACGGTAACTTCCAGGTTGGACAGCCATACGCTCTGGTAGGGTTTCAGGGTAATCGAGCCGGACAGGTCATCAATGGTCATTCCGGAAATCAGGTCCTGCCAATGATCGGTACCAATCAGATTGATGTCGCTCAGGGCTACCTGCTGTACTTCGTTGCTGATGTTATGAATGCAGAAGATGGACTGATCCCTGCGCATACTCTGGCGCCAGAAACCAAACAGCTGAAGCCCGAGATGCAGGGTGAACTGGGTCGCGTTCGGATGAAACGCCGGCTGTTTACGCCGAATGGCGATCAGGCGTTTCAGCTCCTGGAACGCCTTGCTGTGGTGGCTCAGGGGGTCCGCGAGCTTCTGCTCCAGATCATCCAGTTGCCACTGACTGCGGTTAATGGACCTCAGACGACCGGTATGTTCCACCCGCTCCACATCGTTCTCGGTGGCCAGCAGACTGTGGATGTAGATCGCGGGAATCCCCTCCAGCGCCAGCATTACGGTGTGGGCGCAGACGAAGCGCTGCAATTGCCAGTGATCCCGGCCCGACTCCGCCGTGCCCTGCAGCGCATCGTACAGGGCGATGTTGATTTCGTAGGGCTGGTCGCGGCCATCCGGCGTGCGCCGGTACGAGACCTTGCCGCCGAAGGAATCCATGGTGTTGATCAGGCGCCGCTTCTCTTCCTCAGTCAGCAGACCATCCGTCGGCCGCATACCCACGCCATCGTGGGACGCAATAAAATTCAGATAGGTGGTGCCCATCTGCGCCGGCGGCATGCTCATCAGCCAGGTTTTCAGGTGCTTGCAGTCGCCGGTAACCAGGGTATTGATCAGCAGGGGCGGCAGGGAAAAGTTATAGATTACATGGGCTTCGTTGGCGTTGCCAAAATAGGTGAGGTTTTCGCGGTTGGGCACGTTGGTCTCGGTAATCACCACCGCATCCGGGCTGTGATGCTCAATCAGCAGTCGCAGGATCTTGATCAGCTCATGGGTTTGCTGCAGATGGATGCAGGGTGTGCCCGGCTCTTTCCAGAGAAAAGCGACGGCATCGAGCCGGAAAATGATAATGCCGCGCTCCAGATAGCGCCTGATGATGGCCGCGAACTCTATGAGCACCTTCGGGTTGGCAAAATTCAGATCGACCTGATCCTCACTGAACGTGCACCAGACATAACGCTCGCCATCATCGGTCTGAACCGGATTCAGAAGTGGCGAGGTTCGGGGCCGCACAACGGCACTCAGATCATCCCTCGGATTGCCCTCGAAGAAATAATCCTTGCCTGGGTCTACCCGTTTGCGGAAATTCTCGAACCAGCGGCTGCGGGCCGACATATGGTTAATCACCAGGTCCGCCATCAGCTTGTAATCCCGGGCAATGCCCTCGATATCCTCCCAGTTTCCGTGGGATTCGTTCACGGCCAGATAATCCATGACCGAGAAACCGTCGTCGGAGCTGTAGGGGAAAAACGGCAGAATGTGCACTGACGAAATTGAATCTGACAGGCAATCCGCGAGGAACCGATGCAATGTCTGCAGTGGTTTTTCTTCCGCCCGCTGAACCGTGTCCGCATAGGTAATCAGCACCACATCCGATTCATCCCAGTTATTCTGGTGCGCAGGCGGCGGGGCCTGGTTCGGCTCCAGACCCGTGGTGGTCAGCAACTGTTCGGCCAGAAAGTCACAGTCCAGCTCCGGATAGACGACATCCAGCATGGAAACCAGTTTCGCTTTCAGAGCCTGGGTCATGGCCGGAATTCCTCATTATCCAGCTCCACGGCCTCCAGCAACTGCTCCTTGATATCAGGAATCGCGCTTGTGGCCCGGTTCCAGCTGGGAATAAAGGGGGTGTCCATGGGGTTATCGAGGAAATAGGCGCCCGCCCGCATCACGTTCTGGGCGAACAGCTCCACCGCCTTCTCTTCCTTGTGCCGATCAAACGTCAGGCCGTTGATAATGGCGTCGTTCTGATAGGTCTCCACAAAATCCAGTGCAATGCGGAAGTACGCGGCCTTGATAGTCCGGAATTTCTCATTGGAGAAAATCTCACCGTTGGTCGCCAACTTTCGGAACAGAGCCTTGGCGATATCCATGCTCATTTTGGACAGGCCCTTGCTGGCATCTTCCGGTGAGAGCTCCTGATGCTTGTGATCATAGACATCGGCAATATCCACCTGGCACAAGCGGTTGGTGGCGTAGTTGCGCTTCATCTCCGACAGCACACCGATCTCCAGTCCCCAGTCGCTGGGAATACGCAGGTCATTGATCACATCCGTGCGAAACGAGAATTCCCCGGCCAGTGGGTACCGGTAACTGTCCAGGTAATCCAGGAAATCGTTGGGCCCGCAGACCTTCTTCAGGGATCGTATCAACGGTGTCACCAACAGGCGGCTCACCCGTCCGTTCATTTTGCTATCCGCCACCCGAGCGTAATAGCCTTTGCAGAACATGTAGTTGAAGCCAGGATTAGCCACGGGATAGATAAGGCGGGCCACCAGGTCCCGGGAATACGTGAGGATGTCGCAGTCGTGCAAGGCAACGGATTTGCTGACACCCGAAGCCAGTACATAGCCAAAGCAATACCAGACGTTTCGCCCTTTGCCCATTTCCGTCGGTGCCAGGTTCTGCTCACGAAGTTTCAGGTCAATGTTCCTGAGCCGGGGCCCGTCGTTCCAGAGCACCTTGAAGTTCTGTGGCAGTTCGGAGAAGTACTCCAGGGCGTGGCGGTATTGTTCCTCGTTGGCTCGGTCCAGGCCAATGACCACCTGGTCCAGATAAGGCACCTTGCCCAGCTCATGCACGATATTTTTCAGGGCCGGCCCTTCCAGCTCCGAGTACAGGGAGGGCAACACCAGGGACATGGGCCGGGTCTTGCGAAAACTCATCAGCTCCGCTTCGAGTTCCTCTACCGGACGCCGAACCAGGTTATGAAGGGTTGTGATAATGCCATTCTGGTAAAAGTCGCCCATGGCGGCTCTCCTTTTTTATACCCGGACTCGAACGGGTCAGTACCCGTACTCAAACAGGAGATTGAGTACGCACTCATTCCAGCCTTCGGGGCCGGGCTTGAGGGAGCGCATGGCGTGCTTTGCCGAAGGCAACCGAACCTCTTCGCTCTTTACGCCCCGGATCACTACCGGTATATCCGCCGATTCCAGCATCTGCTGATCGTTGGGGCTATCACCCAGGGCAATGGCCAACACTGGCCCATCGCCATACTGCTCCCGGTATTGCTCTTTGTATTTGTTTAGCAAGAACCGGGCCCCATCGGCTTTATCAAATATACCCATGGCATGGAGGAAACGTCCGCCCGCTACCAGGCGGAGATCCTCGGCACTCAGAGCCGCTTCAAACTCCGCCAGCTCCTGCTCCGAGCCCTGCCAGATCAATGGTTCAGTTCCCAGCCGTTCTTTGGCCCGCCCAGCCGCTGACGGATCCAGGCCGGTCTGCGCTGCCAGTTCATCGGCAGACATGTCGGCAAACCCCCTGAATCGCGCGCCCTTCTTCCGTTGCGCGCCCAGCACCTCAAGGACGCGTTCCCGGGTTGCACCAAAATTCACCACTTCTTCTTCCGCATTGCCCAGGGCGTGGGGCGGAATAACCACGGCTGCACCGTTTTCGACAATGAACGGATCGTTATTTCCAAGTTCTTCCCTCAAAGCCCGGATCTCCGGCATGGTTTTGCTGGAGTTAAGCACCAGGGGAATATTGGCTGCCTTCAGCCTTTCCAGGGCGGGGCCCGCCGCGTGCCAGCGGTAGTCGTCGTGGTCCAGCAGGGTGCCGTCCAGATCTGAGAAGAGGATCAAATGGGGTCTGGCCATGGCCGGTCTCCGCTAGGCCTCGCGAAACTGCGGAAGGCCGAGGGAATGGTCCTCGGCCACGTTGATCAGAACATCAGCCCGCCCAGGCATTTCTGCGAGGCAGGCACGAGTAACCCGTTCGTAGTGCATCACGAAACGGCCGACTTCTTCGTCGGTCATAATGCGCAACTCCTGTGCACCATCATGGGGCCCGCCACTTTTTGGTGCATTGCGGATTTTATTTGCCAGCTTTTGCTCCTGGAGTCGACGCCACTCAAGAACACACTCCATGGAGGGAGCCTTCAACATGATCAGAAAATCGATTTCATCAAAAAACTTCCGGTATTCCCCTTTCAACTGATCGTTGACATAGCTGCGCCAGACGCCGTCCGGGTCCTCGTTCTCCTCCAGAGGATTCATCGGCTGGGCAAGCGCACTGTCTTGCTCCGGTCGCGAATCCAGGCACCACCCCTCCAGAAGAATGACCTCCGCCCTTCCCCCGAAGACAGGCCACTGATCCCGGGGAACCCGGTCGTCCCGGGATTTGTCGAAGGCAGGAACCGGTGTGGCATCTACAGGCGCTGCACTGCGCAAGCGGTGCAAGACCTGTTGCCCGAGCGCAACGTCGTGTGTTCCAGGCACACCACGGGTTATGAACAACGGGTGCACCCGTTGGGCGAGGTCCTGGCGCTCGGCTCTGGTAAAGTAAATGTCATCCAGGGAAAAATTGGCCGCAGACCGGTTGCGGTGCCGGAGTAGAATTTCCCGTAAAAAGAGCGTCAACGTAGACTTGCCCGTACCCTGAGCTCCGTGAATACCAACCACAATGGGTTGCTTTTCCGTATCATGGAGCGCACAGATTCGGTCTGCGAGCGGCAGAATGGTATTTTCTACCGTTTCGGCGTAGGCATCGGGCAGGCCTTCTTGCTGAATCAGGGCACTGATGGTTTGTTCTAGCGAGCGATCAGACACGTTGGGTTTCCAGTTCAATGGATGACTTGAGAGAGACGGCAGCAGAATTCATACCAATGGGAGTATAGGCGTTTTATGAGTGGCAACGATTTTCGAATAGAGCATCGCTACCTGGAGCTCCCGGACAGTTTTTATACCCGGGTTCAGCCCTCTCCTATGAAAGACGCAAAAATGGTTTGCTTCAACCACAAGCTCGCGGAACAGATGGGCTTTCGGGCCGATTCCGAATCCGACTGGACCGGCGTGGGTGCGGGATCGGAGTTACTCGAGGGTATGGACCCTGTTGCCATGAAATACACCGGCCACCAGTTTGGCGCCTACAATCCCGACCTGGGCGACGGTCGTGGCCTGCTGCTGTGGGACACGGTTGGTCCCGATGGACGGCGCTGGGACTGGCACCTCAAGGGGGCCGGTATAACTCCCTACTCCCGCTTTGGGGATGGCCGGGCCGTGCTTCGCTCCACCATTCGCGAATACCTGTGCAGCGAAGCCATGCATGGCCTTGGTATCCCGACCACCCGGGCACTGTTCATGGTGAGCGCCAAAAACCCGGTGCGACGGGAATCCATCGAAACAGCCGCGGCACTGGTGCGCGTGGCCCAAAGCCATATTCGCTTCGGACACTTCGAGTTCGCCGCCCATCACGAAGGGCCTGAAACCATCAAGACTCTGCTCGAGCATGTGATCTCGCTGCACTTCCCCCACTTGATCAACCTGCCCGATGACGAGCGATACAGCCGCTGGTTCGAGGAAGTCGTCGAACGCACGGCAAGAACGATTGCGGACTGGCAGGCAGTCGGCTTCTGCCATGGCGTGATGAACAGCGACAACATGTCCATCATCGGCGACACCTTTGATTATGGCCCCTTCGCATTCCTCGATGATTTCGATGCCGGCTATATAAGCAACCATACCGACCAGGGCGGGCGCTACGCCTACAACCGTCAGCCGCAAGTCGGGTTTGAGAATTGCCGCTACCTGGCCACAGCCCTGCTACCGGTCATGGAGGAAGACGACGTGCGCCGGGGGCTTCGCCGCTATGAAGTGGCCTACAACGAACGCTTCCTCCAGAACATGCGAGACAAGCTTGGCCTGATCATCGAGGATGAAGCGGACCTGAGCCTGATCATGGATACCTTCAGCATGATGCACGAGCACCATGTCGACTACACGGCCTTCTTCCGGGCGCTGTCGAACCTGCACAGCCATGGGCATGGGCCGGTGCGGGATCTGTTTGTGGATCGCAGCGTGGCGGACCAGTGGCTGGAGCGCTATGAGGAAAGACTCCTGAACGAGACGCGAGCTCACGACGAGCGGGAGTACGCCATGCGCCGCGTGAATCCGAAGTATGTGCTGAGGAATTACCTGGCCCAGCAGGTCATCCAGGAAGCCCAGAACGGGGATTACGAACCGATGAAAGGGTTGCTTGAGGTTCTGGAACGGCCCTATGACGAGCAACCGGAGAATGAGGCTTATGCTGCATTGCCGCCGGATTGGGGCAAGCACCTGAATATCAGCTGTTCAAGCTGACGGGATGGAAAGGGAGCAAGATTAAAGTCGGGGTCAGATGAAATTTTCATCCGACCCCTAGTTCAGATCTTCAGACCGCCTTGGCAGCAATGATCTTCTCGTGCCATTCGGCAGGACCTGTCTGGTGCACAGATGAGCCGCGTGAATCAACGGCGACTGTGACCGGCATATCTTCCACCTCGAATTCGTAAATGGCTTCCATACCCAGTTCCGGGAAGGCGACCACTTCCGCATGCTTGATGGCTTTGGACACCAGGTAGGCGGAACCGCCCACGGCCATCAGGTACACGGCACCGAATTCCCTGATAGCATCGATGGCCACCTGACCGCGCTCGGCTTTACCAATCATGCCGGTAAGGCCGGTCTTCTCCAGCATAGTGTGGGTAAACTTGTCCATTCGAGTGGCGGTCGTTGGGCCAGCAGGACCAACAACCTCTTCACGCACCGGATCAACCGGACCCACGTAGTAAATGAAGCGCCCCTTCAGATCGACCGGCAACTCCTCACCTCTCTCGATCATGTCGACCATCTTTTTGTGGGCAGCGTCGCGGCCGGTCAGCATCTTGCCGGAGAGCAGAACGGTTTCGCCCGGCTGCCAGTCCTTCACGTCTTCCGGGGTGACGGTATCCAGATTCACACGACGCACGTTCTCACCCACTTCCCAGGTGATTTCCGGCCAGTCTTCCAGGCGCGGCGGCGTCTGCAGGGACGGTCCTGTGCCATCCAGGGTGAAATGCGCGTGACGGGTGGCAGCGCAGTTCGGAATGATGGCAACCGGCTTATTGGCTGCGTGGGTCGGATAATCCTTGACCTTGACGTCCAGAACGGTGGTCAGACCGCCCAGCCCCTGGGCTCCGATACCCAGATCGTTCACCTTGTCGAACAGCTCAAGACGCAGTTCCTCGGCTCTGTTCGACGCACCGCGCTCTTTCAGGTCATGGATGTCGATCGGATCCAGCAGGGATTCCTTGGCCATTTCCATCGCCTTTTCGGCGGTACCGCCAATACCAATGCCCAGCATTCCAGGTGGGCACCAGCCAGCCCCCATCTGCGGGACCATCTTTAGAACCCAGTCTACAACCGAATCGGACGGATTCAGCATGGCAAATTTGGACTTGGCCTCTGAACCGCCGCCCTTGGCAGCAACGTGCACTTCAACCGTATCGCCCGGAACCATCTTGTAGTGGATGATGGCCGGCGTGTTATCACCGGTGTTCTTACGCTTGCCGTCCGGGTCATCCAGGATAGAGGCGCGCAGCACGTTGTCTGGATGGGTATAGGCGCGACGCACCCCTTCGTTGATCACATCATCCAGGGCCAGCTCGCAATCCCACTGGACGTTCATACCGATGTTGACGAATACCGTCACAATGCCAGTGTCCTGACAGAGTGGCCGATGCCCTTCCGCACACATGCGCGAATTGATCAGGATCTGGGCCATGGCATCCTTGGCCGCCTGGGATTCTTCCCTCTGGTAGGCCTCATACACACCATCAATGAAATCTTTCGGGTGGTAATAGGAAATGAACTGCAGCGCGTCCGCTACGCTTTCAATCAGATCGTCCTGGCGGATTACGGTGGTCATAGGCGCCTCATCAGCTTGGTATCGTTATGTCGTGTCATCGAAAATCGGGAGGGCAGAGTTTACCAGAAAATCGGTTTGGCGAGTGATTCGACAGATGGCGAAGCAAGGATTAAAACCCGTGAAAAACGCCACGAGAAAAAGGTATCATCCTAATCAAACTAGAATAACATCGCAGGAGACACCGTGACTGACCTCGTCCTCACCGAAATCAAAGCCAGAACTCTCATCGTTCGGCTTAACCGGCCAGAGCGCAAGAACGCCCTCACCCACGCCATGTACACCGCCATGGGCGATGCTCTGGAACAAGCCAGGGATGATACCAACATCCGGTGCGTACTCTTCACCGGCAACAGCGAGTGTTTCACCGCAGGCAACGACCTGGGCGAATTTGCCGCCGGCTTGCCCGGTGATTTTGAACAAACGCCTGTTGGTCGCTTCCTTTTACTACTGGCCAATGCCACCAAGCCTGTGGTGGCCTCGGTCAATGGCGCGGCCGTTGGCATTGGTACCACCATGTTGCTCCACTGCGATCTGGTGTTCGCCGGCAACAACACGGCGTTCCAGATGCCCTTTGCCAGTCTCGGCCTGTGCCCCGAAGGCGGCTCCAGCCTGCTACTTCCCTCCTGGATTGGCCGGGTGCGCACCGCGGAGCTCCTGATGCTTGGCGGCGCCTTCTCAGCAGATGAAGCCTTTAGACTTGGCCTGATCAATCGGGTTTGCGAGCCCGAGCAGACCGAAGCCAATGCCTTCGAAGCTTGCCAGCGGCTGACTGAGAAGGCCCCGGCAGCCATTCGGGCCACAAAGGCCATGTTGAATCGGCCAACCATGGATGCGCTTCGTGAAACCATGCTCGAAGAGGGGGAGTTGTTTGCCGAGCGCCTGAAATCTCCCGAAGCCGCCGAAGCCTTCCGGGCCTTCATGGAAAAACGCGCACCGGATTTCTCGCGCTTCGAATAAACCTCGACTGCGCCTCAATTTCCCTGTTGCCGGACCTCGACAAACCGTTATCCGGCAACTATTTTTCTCAAAGGCCGAACTCCAACTGTGCGGGGAGGATTCAATCCCGAAGAATCACACTTTTGGCTGATCAACACTTGCCATACTGTCGCTATAGTCAGAGATACAGAAATTGGCTTACAGCGCTGGCTACAATTTCAGACAACAGTTTAAGCAGAACAGGCCACTGACAACGGGCTTACCGGATCAGACCGGCCCCGTCAGCTGCCGAACATAACGACACAACAACAGGAAAAGGTTCCACCCATGTTCAAGAAAACTCTAATAAGTCTTGCCGTGGCGTCTTCCGTTGGACTTACAGGCTGCTTTGATAGCGGCGAGACGGGGGCGAATGCTAATCCGGACTACCAGATTACTGATACGACGATTGATACATCAATCGTGCGCCCCATCTACGATCCCAACCCGATTGCCGCAGAGCCGAAGTTCCCGATCAATGCGGACCTGATTCTGTTGCTGGGTGCCACCCAGAGCGCCAACTATGACTTTACAGGGCTCTCTGGCGGCACTTCTCCTGCCGACGATGCGGTTAACGATCTTTCCGGCTTCTCTACCTCCGGCGCATTCACACTGAAGTTTGACGGGTCCCTGAACCCTGTATCCGTTCAGGCCGGCGCCACGGTATTCCTGCTGCCAGTCAATGTGGCAGACGCCGTAGAGGGCGTTCCTGAGGCCCTGCCGAATACCAATCCATCCGGCATTATCCAAGCAAACCCGTTTGATCTTGCTGCAATCCCCAACTTCCGCGCCGATGTGGTGAGCGTTGACGGCGGCAGCGATAACGCAATTCGAATCGTACCGCTTGAGCCACTCGCCGAGGGCCAGAAGTATCTGGTGATTGCAACCAATAACATCGTTGGCGCTGACGGCCAGCCCATTGAAAGATCTGTGCAGGACGTAAACCTGGCGGACGGGGTTTTGGGCAACCCGGCCCTCGCCAACGTAAAGTCAATTCTCCAGGCCTCAGATGCTTTGGCGAACGGTTTCCTGGCACAGGCTATTCCGCAGGACACGCCCGAATCCGCGCTTGCGTACACCTTCACCACCAATTCTGATACCGACGTGTTGCGTGCAATGATGGCGCCGGCTGCATTCGGAAGCGCGCTGGGCCAGAAAATTGGCTTTACAGCTCAGTTGAAAGCGGTCAGAGACAATTATCCGACGCTGAATTTCTCTCAGTTGACCACCAAGCTCGGTGAAATTGCACAGCTTGCTGCGGACCTGCAAGCGGGCGACATAGATCCTAGCGACCTGGATGCCCAAGAGCTGGCAGCAATAACCGCTCTAGCTACTGTCGGCCCTCTTACAGAGCCGAGTGATCTGCAAGCAGCAATCGGCGCAGAAATTGGTGACACGCTTCATCTGCCGGTTCCGCGCCCATCCTTCTTTGGCCCAGCAGAGTCAGCGACCCTCCTAACTACCATCGACAACCTAGATCCGAGCAACAGCATTGCCCAGGCGGCACAGCAGGTGCAGGTTTCTGAGGGCGCAATTGCTCTGCCGTACTTCCAGTCACTCCCGGGTGAAACCGGAGCTGGCATAGTGACTGGTAGTTGGAGCGGAAGCACAAGCCTGGAAGAGGATCTGAATGAGAACCTGGCACCTGGCCAGACCATTTTCTCATTCCTTCGCGACATTGACGGCACGCTGAACGTGAACGGGTATTTCCCATTCCCAGAGCAGAACGCAACCACGACTGTCCCTGTGGTGGTGTTCAGCCCGGTTCTCGATGGAAGCCCAGCTCAGCCGGCGGCGTGCATGGGAACCAATGGAGCCGGAAAACCCGAAGGGGTAACCATTTTCCAACATGGCATCACGGTAGATCGCAGTGTTTCCATGCTACCCGCTATCCTTCTGGCACAAAGTGCATGTCAGACTGTCGTGGCGATCGACCAGCCACTTCATGGCCTCGCAGGTGCTTCAACGGGCACTGTAGCAGGACTATCTGCTCTTGATGCGGACGCACTTACCACAGATGTAGAAGCTGCTATCAATCTGCTTGATCCCAATAACCCAAACCAAGCAGCAGTTATTGCCCAGCTCAACGCACTGATTTCGGCTGACTACATTGGTGAGCGTCATTTCGGATACACCGCTAATGCCTCCCTACAGCCAGTTCAGGCGCCGTTGGCCGATATCTCATCAGGTAGTCTGTTTATCAACCCGCTCAATATGATGAACAGTCGCGACAACCTGCGTCAGGGCGTTGTCGATCTGCTTAACGTTGCGGCATCAATTCAAACCTTTGACATCAATAAGGACTTCGCACCGGGCGACCTGGCTGATGTACCGGTGAACTTTATTGGCCACTCTCTTGGAGGCATCTCCGGAACTGTCTTTGCCTCTCTGGCAAACGACGCGACCTTGAACGGCACTCTCAACGGCACGTATGCGCAAGCCGGAGTTCCTCTTTCAAACTTCACATTCCCGACGCTTAACTCGGTCGTTCTGCACAACACCAGCGGCCAAGTTACTCGCCTGATCGAGAACTCTCCGGCCTTCTCCGGCCAAGTTCTTGGTGGGCTGGCTAATGCCGGTGTCACTCAGGGAACCTCTGATTTCGAGAGCTTCTTCTACGTCTTTCAGTCAATCTCAGATGCCGGCGATCCGGTGAACTTTGCGAAAGGCCTTGGTGCTTCTACCGAAAACATTTTGGTCACAGAAGTTGTTGGCGACACCACGGTTCCCAACGAAGCCAACGTCAATCCGCTCAGCCCGGCGTTCTCTGCACCGCTGACAGGCACTGAGCCTCTGATGGCGCTACTTGATCTGGGCGCTGGCGGCAGCAACCTCGCTGATGGTAATGACCTGAACCTGCTGCAAGCGGGTGACACCTCAGGATCACCCACCCCAGTGGCTGTGTTCTTCGATGGCAGCAACCCTTGCACAACTGCCAATCACGGAACCTTTGTTGCGCCAATCGTTCCCAACGAAGCGTGCGGAGGTGTAGCAAACACCAGCGCCGCCTTCAGCGTGATGGTGACCCAGACCGCCCGGGCCTTAAGCGGTCTGTCGGTGCCGGCAACTCCGAGCAACATTGATGCTCTGGGAACCAGTCCAACTCTGGCGAACGCGCTTGACCAGGATGAGCAAGCTGCTCCTTAAGGACTAGCTTCTGCCTACCAAGCCCCGGCATCGCCGGGGCTTTTTTTTGGCGAGCCCGACCTGGGTCAGAGACGAACAATTAACATATCGAAGAGCCTCCAAACCCCAGGACTCTTGCAGCAATGCAGCCGCACACATTATTGGGACAACCATAAATTATGAAGATGTTTGACGGCGCTCAGATAGCCAAAGGGACAGGCGTGTAGCGAGGAAAGGTGGCTAAAAAGCAGGGACTTTCCCGCTTTACAAGTGGCTAGATGGCGTTTTTATTTGAGCTCAACGGCATAACCAATAGCAACAAAAAACGCCGCACTCGTTAGAGCGCGGCGTTTTCATACTGGTTTGAGTATTAATCTGAAGAAATAACAGTCTCGCCCTGCGGCAACAGGTTTGCCTGAATATCTTCCTCAGTAAAGAACAACTGGCGGTACTCCTTATTGGAATACTGCTCGCTCTGATCACTAAAGAATGGCGACATGGCATCGGTAGACTGCGAATAACTCACGAGGCCATAAGCCTCCGGCCCATTGTCCGTAAATTCCAGCCCGAAGTGCCAGCTAGTACCCCTGGCCATGAGCCAACCGTCGATGCCATCAGAGCCGTCTGATAGCCCAGCAGTGTTATCGATAGTTGACGGTGCAATCCTCGGAAAACGGGTATCTTCAAGGAACGGGTCCGTTACAACACCGATCGCATTGAACGCCCCATCGATACTGCCATCACCACCGTGCCAGGGGATTGCTGGCTGATTGTTGTAGAAGGTTGGCGTCCCACCAGAACCAGGAACAACACCGCCTGAAGCACGGTAATACTGCAGGGTTCCGAGCGCATCGGTCGGCAAAATGCTTTGAGACTGCAACGCGGCCACACCATCGGCAAGCGCCAGGAGCATCGTGTCGCTCGCTGTACCTGCATTCTCGTCGGATGGATTCGCAGGCGTGCCAACGGGATCTGCTGGACTGAACGGAGTGGTGAGGTCAGACTCAAGGTCTTCAATATAGTTGGCCATGAACACCCTGAAGATATGGGCGCCCACGCTATCCCGATTGTAGAGGGCATCCCAGTTGCTCAGGGATTGACACCAGGACGATAGATCAATGCCGTTCACTTCGGTGCTACCAATGGCGGTACAGCGCTGCTGAAGCTCCGGCAGGAACTGTTCGGCGTACCAGGCACGATTGTTCCAGATCACACCGATCAGTTCTTTCGCAGTAAACAGCCCATCGTCGCCAGCCGGCAGCGGCGCACCCGGGACGCCAGGATCCATCAGATTCTGAAGCATCTTGATTCCAAGACGGGTTCGGGCATTAATGGGCGCCTTTTCATCACCGAAAAGCGGCGAGAAACCGGTCAGAAACTGATCCGGATTCGTGGACCAGTAACTGCTGTTGGAGTTTTGCACCCAATCCGATCTCACAAGTTTTGGCTTCTGATCATAAGTCGTCAGCGGACCACATGCGGTCTCGACCCAGTCTTCTTGGGACAGTCTGCCATCAAGCAGGGTTACGCCCTGGTCAAAGAGGCCGGCATAGGCTGCGCTGCCTGCCCTTCTGAAGTTCACAAGCGCGATGGCTTTCTCGGAGAGGTTCGGTACCGAACTGCTGTCGATGTAGAACGCGTTACCTTGGTCATCCGCGTAGGTGGTGTTGGTCCAAAGGGTTGAGCCGCAGTTCTGGAAGACACCCTGGAACTCTTCAAGGTTGCTGGCTCTACTCATGCCCAACCAGGTGTCCAGAAGCCCCCCAGTATTGGCATTGGCATCACGATAGGTGTGAGCCACCATCGAGGAAGTGTTCAGCGCACCATTGTCGCCCCAGGCCGGCAGCTGACTACTCACAGCGTTCGCGGCGATCATCGGGCCATACTCGGAGAAATAGAAGGTTCTTTCCAGTACAACTGTCTGGGGCCCCAAATCGACCTCGATTTGATAGGTCTCGGTTGTAATCGGCTTCTCAACTCCATCTTTGACGTAGGTGAGATTATCTCCATCCTTGAGCACCAGCTCATACCAGGTAAATCGGCGACTGGTGGTCACCGTGTGGGACCAGGCCAGGTTTTCGTTGAAATTAATCAGAGGAATCGCCGTTCCAAGCAGCCCAGCACCGTGGACGTTAAGGTAGCCTGGCACGGTCATCTGAACCTCATAGAGACGCCGATGCCCTGTGTACGGGAAGTGCGGGTTTGCCAAGAGTGCACCACGGCCCTGCTGAGTCAACTCGCTACCAATACCCCAGGCGTTACTGGCGAGACCCATATCCGCGAAATTGGTCTGTGATTTCGCGCCAGCCTCTGCAGTTGCCACAACGCTTTTGAGAAGCTGATTGACCTCGTCAGCATTGGTTACCGAACTCACCGGTGTCGGTGCCGGAGTCTCTCCAGGAGGAACTGCGAGGAAAACCGCCCCTGTGGCGAACAGCGCACCGCTAGCGTACTGACCAACAATGCGATAGTGAGCCAGCAGATCAACCGGCGTTATCGGTTTAACCCAATCCTGATCCGCACATTCTACAGGGAACTGAGAGGCATCAGTTTCATTGACGTAGCGGTTATAACCCTCTGTAAAGCCTTCAATTAGCGCTCGACTCTCAGGGCTCAGATTAGGAAACTCGGCTTCAGCGCCAGAATAAATCTTTTGGGCTTTGTAGCTGAAGTCATTAACGACATTGATACCAACGCCAAATCCCCCATCGGGTCCCGGCCCAAAATACTTCGCCCGTTCGCTCCGAGCCTTCACAACCGCCTCGGCCAGCATACAAACATTGTCCTGCGCTTGCGCATAGCCATGCCCGAAAGCCGCAGATTTCAGGTCGTCAGCGACGATGTGAGGAACACCGCCCGTAGTTCGACGAATGGTCGCCTCTAGCTGACCATCAGACGGAAAAAGATTGGGATCCACCTCAGCCTGTGAGGGGCCGGAAGAGTCGTTGTCGCTATCAAAACAGCCCGCCAGCAACGTACTGCCAAGCAGGGCGACGGTGAGACTGAGGGCATGTCTGCCACTCGGGGTTTTCCTGAGGTTCATAGTGTTTTCCTTGTAATTGTTCACTACGGTTTCACCGTTTCCGGTGACATTTATAAAACTAGCAGAGCCCTCCTTTTCAGCCAGACAAAACTGAACACTTATTCACGTTATTTTCTTCTAAAGAAACTGATCGTTATCAGCTCCGAGCATTTTCCCGATCCGGGACGTTTCCGATGGCGTTTTCTCGAACTTGATCGGGAATCCGATCTGCGGTTGTTGAGTGCCATCCCCCCTATCAACACCAATCACCATGTCCCTGGCCTTCAGCTGTGGGTGCTCGGCGGCCTCCGAAATGGTCAGAACCGGCTCCACACAGGCATCCTCGTCGGCAAAAATCTCCTGCCACTCCGCCAAGGGTTTCTCAGCAATCTTTTCTTTCAGAACCGCTTTCAGGTGTTGCTGATGCTCAGGATTCTGGCTCATGGCGAGGCTGGTTACCTCAGAGATCCCCAGGGTGTGGAACAGACGGGAGGCGAACTGGGGCTCGAGACTGCCAACCGAAAGCCAGCGACCGTCGCGGGTCTGGTAGTAGTCGTAAAAGGAGCCACCGTTCAGCAGCGCGCGTTCCGGCTTCTGCTCCTGGCCACCGGCGAGGCAGGCCGCCCCGGCCATGGCGTTCAGCGCGAACGCGGCATCGGTCATGCTGATATCAACAAACTGCCCTTCTCCGGTTTCCTGCCGGTGAATTACCGCAGCCAGGATGCCCATCACGGCATGGTGAGAACCACCAGCTACATCCGCAATCTGTATACCCATGGGTGGCGGGCCGCTGTCGGCTCGGCCGCAGTGGCTGCTGACGCCCGCAAGAGAGAGATAATTGATGTCATGGCCCGCGCGGTCCTTGTAGGGGCCGGTCTGGCCATAACCGGTAATGGAGCAATAGATGAGACGAGGGTTTACCGCCTTGAGGGCCTCGTAGCCAATGCCCAGCCGGTCCATGACTCCCGGGCGAAACTGCTCGACAACAATGTCGTGATCTTTGACCAGCTCCAGGACTTTCTCCCGACTCCCCTGCTCTTTGAGGTTGAGACCGAGCGACTTCTTGCCTCGATTCAGAAAACCATGAGCCGTGCTAACCCCCGCATCATGGGGGGGCATCACGCGGGTCAGATCCACCCGGTCCGGTGCTTCCACACGCAATACATCTGCCCCCATGTCTGCCAGCAGCATGGTGGCGTAGGGGCCGGGCAACAAGGTACTGAAATCCAGGACTTTCAGCGAAGTCAGAGGACCCGCCATGATGATCTCCTTTTTATTGTCAGAGTTGTCCGAACATCGTTCGTTTCCTTCATGCTGCCCGGTTTTGCCAGTTTGGCCAACTGCCGGTTCCGTCATTCCAATTGGCCGTTTCTACCAGATCCGCCATTCGGCTTCGGTTGCATTGTTCTGCGGGGGTTTTATGATGGGTTTCGTTTTTATGGAATGGCGAGCGTGATGTCCAATCTGACGGTTTCAAAGCACTTTGTTCAGGCAGCCCTTGAGGGTGCCGAGAGACTTGGTTTTGATACCCGCGAAATGCTCAGGGAAGCAGAAATCTCTCCCGATCTTCTGCGTATTGAAATGGCCCGGGTAAGCAGTGACCAATTCAGCCATCTTATGCAGGTACTGTGGAATCGGATGGGCGACGAGTTCATGGGGCTGGGGCCAAGACGTGCCCGGACCGGTACCTTTGCAACCATGTGCGCGCTGGTGATCGATTGCCCCAACCTGGAATCGGTGTATCGGCAGGCTTTCCAGTTTTCCCGGCTGTTTGAGCCCATGGTGTCGATGGAACTTGAGATCGGCGAGGACAAAGCTCAGTTGGTTGCGCGAATGGAAGGCGACATTAACGATCCCAGCTTTTTTCTGCGCGAAAGCATCCTGGTAATCTGGCACCGGCTGGGAAGTTGGCTGATCGGGCAGCCTGTCGAGCTGGAGAAAGCCGAATTCGATTACCCGCGACCGGCCCACGGCGACGAGTATCGACACATATTCCACTGCCCATTGGCGTTCGAGTCCGACAAAATCGCCCTCACCTTCGACAAGCGCTTCCTGTCGGCGCCAGTGATACGGGACAAGCCGGAGATGCGGCAATTCCTGAAGACCTCCCCGGCAGACCTGCTATCCCGGCCAGATGAAAGCAATACCTTCACGGGACGCATCCGCGCGCTGATCGGGCGAGATTTCTCAAAGCCGTTACCGGATTTCGAATGGATTGCCGCAGAACTGCACACCAGCCCGCAAACGCTGCGTCGCCGGCTGAAGCAGGAAAATACCTCGTTTCAGGAAATCAAGGATCTGCTACGACGGGATATGGCGATTTACTACCTGAGCCGGCAGGACCTACCCATCAACGACATCGCGGCCAAGGTTGGCTTCACCGAGCCCTCAACCTTCCACAGGGCTTTCAAGAAGTGGACGGGGGTAACGCCCGGCGCATACCGGGAGGGCGAACGAGGCAACCTCCCCGACTGAATCAGGATCCGGACGGTAACTGAAGTGTCCGGATCAACTGCCCCAACGTCTCAGCAATCTCCTGAACCCGCTCACGGTTCGCGGCCAGTTGAAGCAGGCGGGAACCGTCCCTCGGATCGTAAACCCAGCAGGTCGAAACAGCCGCTTCACAACGCCATTCAACCTGGGGATTAATGCCAAACACCGACATCGGCTCGGTGCTCCTCAGTATACGGCCATCTTCGGCCCGCCTGATTTCCTGCACCTGAATCTCATCTCCCTGGGTTCCCAGGCGATACTCCACATCTGCTGGTCGGTCCAGGCGCACCACTGCCTGATCCCGGCGCCAGCCTGCGAGATCAAGAAGGCTGTTGATATGGAGGGTCAAGGCTTCACGATCTGAATCCGCCAGATAGAGCTTGCGCAGGGACTCAACCCTGCCCTCACCCGCCGGTTCAATAACCGCAACCGGTTCACTTTCGCCAGCAGCCTGTGGTGCAATGGCGTTCTGCCGCCTGGTCTTCTCGATAGAGGTGATCAGCTGAAGAGACTCCTGATAGTGGGCACCCTCCGCACCCGCCCGGCTTACGTAGGTCTCAAGGGCCGACTGGGCCTCGTTCAAATGAGAGGACTGGAGCATCACCCGGCCCCGATAAAAATAGTAGTCTTCCGGCTTTTCCCCCTCCAGTTGCTGCAACCGGTTGAGGTATTCCGCAGCCTCCCCCCAGTTCTCCGCAACAACGGCCTCTTCCGTAGCAAGCATCAGCCTGCGGGTTTCATGTTCGGGCGCCAGCGCCCGCGCCGGCCCCGCCAGGAGCACGGAAGCCAAAGCGGCCCCCAGAACAAAACAGCGACCTGTTCCAAATAATACTGCCATGGCATCTACTCCTGCTCGTTATCTGCACCAATCGCCTGCTCCTCAGAATCAGGCCGGTCGTCGTCCTGGGAATGAGGGAATTCGTCGGAATCGTCCACTTCCGCCTGATCCATGATTCCCTTGGGCAATTCTTTCTTGACCCGAACACCCAGCTCAACAAAGCGATTGGCCTGCGAGATCAGGTTACCCCGCCCGCGGGTCAGGGTGTTCATGGCCGAGTCGTAGGTTCCCTGGGCGGTATGCAACTGGGTGCCTAGGCGTTCCATCGCTTCCACGAACACCCTGAGTTTGTCATAAACCGCGCCTGCCCGCTCGGCGATTCGTCGGGCATTCTGGCTCTGGCGTTCATAACGCCAGATATTTTCGATTGTTCTCAATGTTGCCAACAAGGTTGTTGGAGTTACCACAATAATCTTTCGCTCAAAGGCTTCTGCGAAAAGGTTCTCGTCCTGTTGAAACGCCGCCACAAAGGCAGGCTCGATTGGCATAAACAAAAGCACGAAATCCGGCGAATGAAGGCCATGCAGTTGGCTGTAGTCCTTTTCACTCAACGTACGGATGTGATTTCGAACGGCCTCAACATGCTGCTTCAAAGACTCTTCCCTGACCACGGAATCTTCGTCTTCCGTGACCCACTGCTGGTAAGCCACCAACGACACCTTGGAATCAATGATCAGGTTACGGTTGTCTGGCAGATGCACGATGACATCCGGCCGATAAAGCTGATGATCACTGTCCCGATAACTGCCCTGGGTGTCGTATTCAACGCCCTTACGGAGGCCGGACTTTTCCAGTACACGCTCAAGAATCAGCTCACCCCAGTTGCCCTGGATTTTCTTGTCGCCTTTCAGTGCCCTGGTCAGATTGGCGGCTTCTTCGGTAATCTGTCGGTTCAGGTCCTGTAGTGATTTGATCTCACTGCGCAGGGCCTGACGGTCCCGGGTTTCGGTGGTGTACACATCCTCAACCCGTTTGCGGAAATCCTGTAGCTGGTCCCTGAACGGGTTGAGAAGAGTGTCGAGACTGGTGCGGGTCTGCTGGCTGAAGCGCTCGCTCTTCTGCTCGAAAATCTTGTTGGCAAGATTCTCGAACTCCTGCTTCAGAGTGTCGCGGTTGCGCTCAAGCAGTTCCAGTTTTTCATTGGCGGAACGGCGCTCTTTATCAATGGTCACTTCCTGCTCCCGGAGCGACATACGGGCTTCACCCAGCGCTTCGGAAAGCTCATCCGCCTTTGCCCTTAAGGTCTGACGTTCACTCTCCACCTGAGCAAAGCGCTCTTTCCGACTCTCTAGCTCCGACTCAAGCCCGGCCAGTCGGTTCTCGAGGCTTGCGGCATGCTGCCTCCAATGTTCGACGTCCTGCTCAAGTCGACCATTCCTGCCCCGAAGCCCTTTCAGAATGACCAAAAGAATCAAAACAACCATCAGCGCCGCCATCAGATCAGGACGGGACAACATCTGTTCCATGATGGCTTCAGGCACCTGGCAATACTCCTGTTAAAACTCTTTTCAGATGAATGATCGGTACGATTCTTCTTGAATACAGTCTAACCCACGCAGGGAACCTTTTGCCCGGCGCACCGTCAATCTGCCTGATGCTGCCGGTAAGGACCACGACTGTTTGGCAATAATTTGAAGCCCGGGCATCTACCTCTGGACGCCCAACGTAATATCGTCTAAAAGGGTAAAATGTTCACCCGCAGAGTGGTTATTACCCTTTGGTAACCGTATGACGGGCAAGAACGGGATAAGAAATGGATAACAGATCATGCTGAAAGAATTGTGGCGAAAGCTGGGGGCGGAGTTTCTCCACGATGACGGCTCCAGTCAGGACAGCCAATCCGGATTGTTCGGCACAGGCGCGTCCAGCAACAAGGAAGCATTCAGAATCCTGCCGCACATTACCCACACTGGCGAGTTTCACCTCGAGCGCCTCACCAGCCTGCTCAAAACCCGGTACGGAAAGAGTTTCGGTATGCCTTCCAGCAGCGCCGAAAGCGACGAGAACATCCGGGAGCTGATCAGTTTTGCCACCCGAATTCAGGATCAGGATGTGCAGCGCGAACTGCTGCTTTTCTACCTCAATTGCTCCCCCGTAATTCAGGAATACCTGCGTGCTGAAACCGTGCTGGGTGAGGGACATCTCCTGTCACGGTAAACACTACTGCCCCTTAACCATCTGTAAATCAACCACACAGGTTGGATGTTGTATACTTCCGTTCCGTTTGTATCCGGTTTCACATGCACAGACCGTCCTCACCGTTCCTACTCGGGTGTGACAGGCTGCCAGCTCAGGGGTTATTCATGGGTTTGAAATGTTTTCGGGCTGGACTGCCTAAACCTTCCTTCATCGCACTCGCAGGCATTCTCACGCTAACGGGATGTTCGGCAGACCGTTATTTCATGGTTCCCAAAGCAGACCTCAATGAGGTTCAGGGATCCGTCAAGAGCCAGCGTGCGACTCTCGTTACCATGGAAGAAAATGCAGCGACTCGACACGAGCAAGCCGTTGCACAGACTCGCTCATCGACTCAAACCATCCTGGACGCGATCGCTACCCAGGTAGAAAAGCCCGAATGTCCGCCCGTTCAGGTCCAGAAGCAGTGTCCCGCAACAGACAACTCGAAAGGCCGCGCAGATCGCCTCAAGGGGAAAGTCATTGTCGGCGAGGTAGAGAATTTCTACCTCGCCGACCCCGGTTTGATCTATAAGGCTCGAATTGACAGCGGCGCCGAAACCTCTTCGATCGACGCACGCAACATCACCCGGTTTGAGCGGGATGGCAATAACTGGGTGCGTTTCGACGTACCCGTTCCCGGCGCCGACAAGTTAGTGACCCTGGAAAAAGAAATCTCCCGTCGTGTCCGGGTTATCCAGGCCAGCGCGGACGAAGCTGAGCGCCGTGTTGTTGTCGAACTCCAGTTCTTTATTGGCGACCATCGGCAGGTAGCCGAGTTCACACTTGCCGACAGAACAAACCTGACCTACGAAGTTCTGATCGGCCGCAATATTTTGCGTGACGTAATGCTGGTCGATGTCGGCAAGGAGTACGCCACCGAATTGCCTGAATCCATCCGCAAAAGTAACGGGAACGAATCGTGACTACACGCTCGCGCCTGCCGTTTTATATTGCCGTTTTTCTCCTCATCGCTGCGGGCATTTCGCTTGCTGTCTGGAGACACATTGAGCTTGGCATCCCCTGGCTGACAGGCGAGCAGCGTCCTGTCTGGATGGTCGAGGCCCGAATCGATTTTGACGCCGGCGACGGATCAGTTCTTGCCAGCCTCAACATACCCGAGCAACCTCCGGGATTCCGTATCCTTACCGAGCAGGCTGCATCACCTGGCTACGGCTTCTCTATAATCGACAGCTCGGGAAGCCGCCGGGCGGAATGGAGCAAGCGGGAAGTCTCCGGACCGCAGACACTGTATTTCAAAGCCCAGTTTATTCCGGACGCTAACGCCCAACCGGAAATTCCCGTGCGGGAACCGAAAACACCGAGGACCTTTTGGGAGGAACCCGAAGCCACAGCCGTTCAGGAAATACTGGACCAGGCCAGGGCCCGTTCGAGTACTCCAGAAAGCATGACCCGAGAGCTTATCCGGCTGATGCAGCCCGACACCCGCACCCAGAACACCACCCTGCTGGTCTCGGAAGAGAACTACCTGGACCTTCTGGTCGATATGCTCAACCATAGCGGTATCGCTGCCAGGATAGCCGATGGCCTCAGGCTTGAGGATGCGCGCCGGCGGCAACAGCTGATGCCCTACCTGCAAATCTACAATGGCAAACAGTGGCTCACCTTCAACCCGAAAACCGCTGAACAGGGCGTACCTGACGATCTGTTGCTCTGGCGCCAGGGCTCTGCTTCTTTGCTGGATGTCGTGGGTGGGGAGAACTCAGAAGTGAGCTTCTCTATGCTCCGGCAAACTGTTCCGGCCTTGCAACTGGCGACCATGGAATCCGCCTCCAACGGCCTCGGTTTCCTGAGCTTCTATGAGCTACCCATTGAAGAGCAAAGCATGTTCCGGATGCTGCTGTTGCTGCCACTTGGCGCACTCATGGTGGCCTTCATGCGGATTGTCATCGGCATACGTACCTCTGGCACCTTCATGCCCGTGCTCATTGCCGTCGCGTTCGTCCAGACGACTCTGGTGCCCGGGCTTATTGCTTTCCTGTCGGTTGTCGCCATAGGTCTGCTTATGCGCGGCTATCTGTCCAGTCTCAACCTGTTGCTGGTGTCTCGAATATCCGCTCTGATCATTCTGGTTATTTTCATCACCGCGGGCTTGAGCATTATCGGCTACCAGATGGGATTCAACACCGGCATGACAGTCACTTTTTTCCCGATGGTTATCATTGCCTGGACGATTGAGCGCATGTCCATCCTCTGGGAGGAAGAAGGCGCCCACGAGGTTATGGTTCAGGGTGCCGGCAGCCTGTTCGTAGCTATCTGTGCCTATCTGCTGATGAGCGCACCTCTGGCTGGTCATCTGACTTTCAACTTCCCGGAGCTGCACCTCGTGATCCTCGGGCTGATCCTGTTGATGGGCCAATACACCGGCTACAAGCTCAGCGAGCTGCGACGGTTCACGCCAATGAAGGCGTACGACTGATATGGACTGGATTTCACCGCGATCTCTCAAGAGGCTCGGGATGCTCAATATGAATCGGAGAAATGTCGACTACATTTCCCGGTACAATGAGCGCTCGTCGTACCCTCTGGTGGACAACAAGCTGAAGACCAAGCTGGTGGTTGCCGAATACGGGGTAAAAACGCCCAAGCTGCTTCAGATTGTCCGCCAACAGCATGAAATATCGCACTTCCGGGAGATGGCTGAAGACCTTGAGGGCTTTGCGATCAAACCGGCGAAGGGGTCTGGCGGCAAGGGAATTACGGTGATTACCGGGCGCGATGGTGAGAATTACATCAAGGCTTCCGGTTCCCGTGTAGATTCTTCATTCCTTGAGCGTCACCTTACCAATATTCTGGCCGGCCTCTACTCTCTTGCAGGCACTCCTGACGTTGCGATTGTCGAAAATCTGGTGGAATCCGCCCCTTCACTGGCAAAGTATTCGCATCAGGGTGTGCCCGACATCCGTATTGTGGTGTTCCAGGGTTATCCCGTTATGGCCATGCTGAGACTGGCTACAACCGCATCGGACGGTAAAGCCAATCTTCATCAGGGAGCCGTAGGCGTTGGTCTTGATATCGGTTCTGGTCGAAGTCTGAACGCAGTTCAGTTCAACCGTCCCATTACACTTCACCCGGATACCGGTCTTGCGCTGGAAAACATCCAGATTGACGCCTGGGGCGAAATGCTGGAGATGGCCTCTCGATGCTACGAAGCAACCGGCCTTGGCTATATGGGAGTCGATCTGGTGGTAGATGCCAACGAAGGGCCACTGTTGCTGGAACTTAACGCCAGACCCGGGCTGGCAATCCAGATGGCAAACGGTCGAGGGCTTCTGCCTCGCCTGCGGGCGATTGAGGCTCTCAAGCGGCCACACTTCACGCCACTGGAACGCTCTCGTTTCGCCATGGACACGTTCGCCAGTTTCTGAGCGTTAACCAGACATAAAAAAACCGGGGCCAGGGCCCCGGTTTTTTCATTTCAAAGCACGCTTAGGTGAGCTCACCTCTGGCAATCAGAAGTTTACGCTCATGACTGAGGCCCTTCAAAAGTCCCCACGTCATGATCAGCAGAACCACCGTAAAGGGCAGGCCAGCACTGATTGCTGTCGCCTGAATCGCGCCAAGTGCATCTTCACCGCCACCAAAGATCAAGGCCGCAGCAATGGCACCCTCAGCAACTACCCAGAAAACACGCTGAGCGGTCGGAGCGTCGGTCTTGCCGCCGGCTGTGATGCTGTCGATGACCAGCGAGCCGGAATCCGACGAAGTTACGAAGAACACCAGCACCAGAATAATGCCAACGAACGACAAGATCCCGGTCAGCGGCAGATTTGCAAACATCTGGAACGTCGCAAGAGATACTTCGGTCAGGCCGTTGTCGGCCAGTTCACCGACGCCCTGCTGGATCTGTTCGATAGCAGCACCACCGAAAGCACTCATCCATACAACCGTGATAACGGTCGGAACGATCAACACAGCAGTCACAAACTCACGAACGGTACGCCCCTTGGACACACGGGCGATAAACATACCGACGAACGGTGACCAGGAAATCCACCATGCCCAGTAGAATACAGTCCAGCCCTGGAACCAGGCTTCATCTTCACGACCAAACGGATTGCTGAGCTGCAAAGCGTTGCCAACATAGTTGGAAGAAGTTACCCACAGAGTTTCCAGAATGGTCATGGTCGGACCAGCGAAAATAACGAACAACAGCAGAACGGCGGCGACGGCCATGTTGATGTTACTCAAGATCTTGACGCCTCCGTCGAGGCCCCTGAGCACTGACATCAATGCAAGCGCTGTAACACCGACAATGATCGCCATCTGGATATTGGTTCCGGCGCCGGTGTCGAACAGATAATTGAGGCCGGAAGCCGCCTGCTGGGCACCGAAACCGAGGGACGTCGCAAGACCAAAAATAGTGGCTACGACCGCCAGAACATCAATAACGTGACCGGGCCAGCCCCAAACCTTGTCTCTCAGCAACGGGAAAAAAGCGGAGCGGATCGTCAACGGCATGTTTTTGTTAAACGCAAAAAATGCCAGGGAGAGCGCTACGATCGCATAGATGCCCCAGGGGTGCAGACCCCAGTGGTACATGGTCGCGCCCATGGCAAGATTGCGGGCCTCATTTGTTCCGGCCTCTACGTTGAGTGGCGTCTCATACCATCCTGTGTAGTAAGCCACGGGCTCGGCAACCGCCCAGAACATGAGACCAATACCCATGCCAGCCGCGAACAGCATGCAGAACCAGGAAATCGTAGAGAATTCAGGCTTGCAGTCTTGGCCGCCAATACGGATCTTACCCATCGGCAGAAAGATCAACGCCAAACATACAACAACAAAGATGTTGGCACTGATCAGGAAAAACCAGTCAAACGTCGCGATAATGTCCCATTTCGCTCCATCGAGCAGCTCTTTGGCTGGCCCGGGGAACATCAGGGTCCCTATCACGAACGCAACAACCAGTATCGCCGTAATCGGAAATACCGGTGCGTGGAGATCCAGCCCGAACGGTGTGATATTGTCCTGGCCGGCCACGTAGTCCGTCGAATATTCGTCTTTAACTACCTCGCCCACGTTATGGCGCCTCCTGAGTTGGTAAGTCGTTTATTCAGAATCGGAGTTCAAACATTACAAGCGCGTTATCATAATGTTTTGAGTTCAAAACATCAAAACTACGATTATTTTAGCCGCCTTGATATTTATCATAGACCATGATCGATATCGGACCAGTCAAAGTCAGGACCAATCGAGGCACAATCCCGCATCGTAGGACTAAACTCTTCTTTATCCGTTGAGCCGGTTTTGTGAGACAACCAGAGGATTACATGGAAAAAACCAAGACCTTTCCGCTTCGCTATTCCGCCTATGCACTAAGCATTGTCGGCTTTTTAGTCTCTTTTGGGCTGGCCATATTCGCAGACGTGAGTTTCGCGTTTCCGCTGATCTTTGGTGCCTTCGCTGCCCTTGGCACCTATGATCTGTTGCAAAGGCGGCACACGGTCAGCCGGAATTATCCAATCATGGCCAACTTCCGGTACCTGCTCGAATCCGTTGGGCCAGAAATCCGCCAGTATTTTATCCAGTCAGACACCGAAGAGCGCCCTTTCTCCCGGGAGCAACGCACGATCGTCTATCAGCGTGCCAAGAATGTCCTCGACAAACGCCCTTTTGGCTCACAACTCGGGATGTATGACGAGGGATTCGAGTGGATGAACCATTCACTCGCTCCCACCCGCCTCGACAGCAGTGATTTCCGGATTCTGATCGGCAGGAACTGTGATAAACCCTACAACGCCAGTGTGTTCAATATTTCCGCAATGAGCTTTGGCTCGCTGTCCGCCAACGCCATCCTGAGCCTGAATACCGGTGCCAGAATGGGCGGTTTCTATCATGACACCGGAGAAGGCTCCATCTCCCGATACCACCGACAGCCGGGTGGCGATCTGGTCTGGGAGATCGGTTCAGGGTACTTCGGCTGCCGCTACAAAGACGGTTCGTTCAACGAAGACATGTTTCGGCAGAACGCCACGATTGAACAGGTCAAAATGATAGAACTCAAACTATCTCAGGGTGCGAAACCGGGCCACGGCGGAATTTTGCCGGGTGCCAAGGTTACCCCCGAGATCGCTGAAGCTCGGGGCGTTTCTGTGGGTGAGGACTGCGTTTCTCCAGCCAGCCATTCGGCGTTCTCAAACCCCATCGAGATGCTGGAGTTCATTGACCGGCTACGTGAACTTTCTGGCGGCAAACCCGTCGGCTTCAAGCTGGCCATTGGCCACCCCTGGGAATGGTTCGCCATCGTCAAAGCCATGCTGGAAACCGGTCGAAAACCTGATTTTATCGTCGTCGACGGCGGCGAAGGCGGCACGGGAGCCGCTCCACTGGAGTTTATCAACCGCCTCGGCATGCCCATGACTGAGGCGCTTCTGCTGGTTCACAACACGCTGGTCGGCACCCATTTGCGGGAAGACATAGCCATTGGCGCAGCAGGCAAGATCACGTCGGCCTTCAACATAGCCCGAACCCTGGCCCTTGGTGCGGACTGGTGCAACGCAGCCCGTGGCTATATGTTCTCCCTGGGCTGCATACAGGCGCTCAGTTGCCACACAGGGCGTTGCCCGAGCGGCGTGGCCACCCAGGACCCCAGACGCGGCAACAAGCTCGACGTAGAGCTCAAGAGCCAGCGGGTGTACAACTACCATAAGAACACGCTGGACGCCCTGCAAAACCTGCTTGAGGCTTCCGGGCTCAAGCACCCATCCGAGCTTGGTCCGGAACACGTTGTCCGGCGGGTATCGAAAACCGAAGTTCACTCGTACATGGACCTTTTCCCGTTTCTTGAGCCGGGCGCCCTGTTGGAGGGGAAAACAGACCTGACCGTGTTCGATAAGTACTGGGAATCGGCCCGGGCGGATACCTTCGAACCACCCGAATTTATCCTCAAACTGCGGGAGACCAAGCTACGCTAAAAATTGCCATCAAAATCGCCATCGGATGTTTATTTTTTCCATGGGCTCGTGTAGACTTCGCTCCCGCTAAGCCACTGAGAATACTCTCAAGTTTCGAAGTGGCGAAGAGCGAATCGGGGCGTAGCGCAGCTTGGTAGCGCACTTGCATGGGGTGCAAGGGGTCGTAGGTTCAAATCCTACCGTCCCGACCAGATTCCGACAAAAAGCCCGGCCTGAAAGGTCCGGGCTTTTTGTTTTTCAGGCCCTTATTCCACAAACGAACCGATGAACTCGATCTTTCCTCGGGCAAGCCGCAGCCTGCCCTTGCGTTCAAGCTCCTTCAATAACCGGCTGACCACTTCCCTGGCGGTTCCCAGCTCAACAGCCAGCTCCTGGTGCGTTATCGTGATGGCGCCCTTCTCTGCCCTGACCTCAAGCCAGTGCTCAAGACGTTCGTCCATACGCCTGAACGCCACTTCTTCCACCAACAGCATCAAATCATTCAACCGGCGACCGTAGGATTCCATAATTCCAAGCCGGAAATCAGCGGATTGATCCATTAGCCGGTCGAACAACCCCCTCGGCACCATGAACAGCTCAGCGTCCTCCTCAACCACCGCTTCCGCCCGAAAGCCATCGCCAGTCATCAGGCATCCAATGGACAGCGTGCAGATATCATCTGCCCCCATCCGATACAGCACAATGCTATTACCCGACAGGCCGGTCATCTGAACTTTTACAATGCCATTCAGCACCAGAGGAAGCCCCTGGCAGGGATCTCCGGCCCGGAAAAGGACCTTCCCATGCTCAAAGCGCAGGGGTTGCAGTCCGCTCAGGGCGTCCCTGTGAAGATCCTCGGGCAATGTTTCGAGAATGCTGTGTTGCAACATCGACTTTTCCATAAGTGGTGAGAATATTTTATCCAGCGCTCCGCTCTGTGTGACTTTATCACTGAACATTCAGGGCGCAGGCGCTAGAGTCAGTCCTGTCGTCTCATATCAACCAAGGAGAATGGAACATGAGCATTAACATGGGATCTGCGGACCGTATCATTCGCGCCATTGCCGGCATTGTACTCCTGGCCCTCGTATTTGTGGGCCCCCAAACACCCTGGGGCTGGATCGGCATTATTCCTCTCGCCACTGCCGCAGTGGGCAACTGCCCCGCCTATTCAATTCTGGGCATCAAGACCTGCAAGAAGCAGTAAACATACAGGCATAAAAAAACCGGGGCAGCCTCGCTGTCCCGGTTTTTTTTGACTTTCGGAAGCCCTACTTGACCGGCGCGTTCAGCACCTCAAGTACTTCCTCAAGCTCCGTGATCATCTGGCGAATCAGCTGTTTGTACTGGGAAGTATCGTCTTTAACCTCGTGACTACTCAGCTTCTGCTTCGCACCACCGATGGTATAGCCCTGATCATAAAGCAGACTGCGAATCTGGCGGATCGTGATAACGTCTGCCCGCTGATAATAGCGCCGGTTACCCCGACGCTTTACGGGCGAAAGCTGCGGAAATTCCTGCTCCCAATACCGCAGGACGTGCGCCTTTACCGCACACAGTTCCGCCACCTCACCGATGGTGAAGTAACGCTTCCCGGGAATCGTGGGAAGTTCGTTGTTATGACTGGGTTCCAGCATACGCTTCTACTTTTTGCTTTAGTTTTTGTCCCGGGCGAAACGTAACAACTCGCCGTGCACTTATCGGAATCTCTTCGCCGGTTTTGGGGTTTCGTCCCGGCCGCTGCTTCTTGTCCCGCAGATCGAAGTTACCGAAACCCGACAGCTTCACCTGCTCGTTGTGGCTGAGAGCGCCTCTGATCTCGTCGAAAAAAGCTTCTACCATTTCCTTGGCTTCGCGCTTGTTCAGGCCCAATTCCTCGTACAACCGCTCTGCCATTTCCGCTTTCGTCAAAGCCGCCATTTCTCAACTCCTCAGTGTTGCCCCCAGCTCTTCTTTCAATGCGTCGATGACACCGTTGAAGAGCGAATGCACTTCATCCTCGTTCAATGTACGTTCGGGGTGCTGCCAGAACAGGCTCAGAGCCAGGCTCCGGTTACCTTCGCCCAAGCTCTCACCTTCATAGACATCGAACGCACGCAACGCTGTCAGCTGCTCACCGGCATGCTTTCTCGCTACACGCTCCACATCGGCGAACGCTACCTCGCTTCCGATAATAATAGCCAAATCCCGACGAACTTCCGGGAATTTCGAAATTTCTTTGAAATTAGGCACATATCCGGTAACGATTGAATTCAAGAATAGCTCAAACATCAGGATCGTGCCATTAAGTTCAAGATTTTTCTGAACTTGTGGATGCAGAGTCCCCAGCCAGCCCACATGCTCGCCGTCACGAATGAGCTCTGCGGTCTGCCCCGGGTGCAGGGCAGGATGCTGGCTGCCAACAAAACGTATTTCGATACCCAGCAAACGGAACAGACTTTCCAAATCCCCTTTTACATCAAAGAAATCCGCCGTTCTGCGACCGTTCGCCCAATTTTCAGGAAACTGATTGCCTACCACGACGCCGGCGAGCATCGGTTGTTGATCAATCCGCTCCCCTTCCTGGAGGAACCGCAGGCCAGTTTCAAACAGACGGATACGCGGCTGCTGACGGTTCTGGTTGTAGGCGACGGTCTTCAGCAGCCCACTCCAGAGACTGGTGCGCATTACCGACAGATCCGAGGAAATCGGATTCGCCAGGGCAATGCCCTGACGGTCGGGATCAACCAACTGCTGGACTTTCGGATCAACAAAGCTATAGGTCACCGCTTCCTGGTAGCCATGATCCACAAAGAAGTTGCGAATGGCCGAGACTGGCCGAACCGCCTCCTGCTCCGGGCGAAGACCGAGTGACCCGTTGGGCTCGGTGACGGGCAGATTGTTGTAGCCATAGATCCGCCCTACTTCCTCGATCAGGTCTTCTTCAATGGAGATGTCCGGGCGGAAGCTGGGAACACTGACCCGCCAACCGTCTTTCAGGAGCTTCTCGACCCTTAGCCCAAGCCGAGTCAGGATTTCCTCGACTGTCGTCCGGTCGATTTCCATACCCAGAACATCGTTTAGCCGGCCGGCACGCAGGTCGACAACCCGATCCTTGGGCATGTCTTCATCGCTGGCAACCTCGACAATCTCGCCAGGCTCACCGCCCACAATATCCATCAGCAGGCTCGTGGCGCGCTCCATGGCGTCGCGCGCCAGTTTATAGTCGACACCTCGTTCGAACCGGTGCGAAGCGTCAGTGTGCAGGCCATAGTGACGAGCCTTGCCCGCCAGGGTAATCGGATCAAAGTAGGCAGACTCCAGTACCAGATCCCGGGTCTTCGGGCTGACACCGGAATGCTCGCCGCCCATGACACCGGCAATAGCGATCGGCTTTTCGTGATCCGCAATCACCAGCGTGCCCTGGGTGAGCTCAACTTCCTGGCCATCCAGCAGAACAAGCTTTTCCCCTATCCGCGCCATGCGAACGACGATCCCGCCCTGGATTTCGTCACGGTCAAAAGCGTGCATCGGCTGGCCAAGTTCCAGCATGACGTAGTTGGTGACGTCTACGGCGGCATCGATGGAACGGATACCGGAGCGACGCAGTTTTTCCTGCATCCACAATGGCGATTCCGCCTGCAGGTTCACATTCCGGAGAATACGGCCAAGATACCTCGGGCACCCTGCCGGCGCTTCCACCCGGATATCAGGGACTTCGGAGTGCGAAGACTCCACGGGCTCAATCGCGGGGCTGTTGAACAACATGCTGTTCAGAACACCCACCTCCCGGGCGATGCCTTTGATAGACAGGCAGTCGGCGCGATTCGGAGTCAGGTCCACATCAATAGTGACATCGTTCAGCTGCAGATAATCCGCCACGTCCTTACCCACCGGTGCGTCCGCAGGGAGCTCCATCAGGCCATCGTGGTTCTCAGAGAGCCCGAGCTCGGATTCGGAGCAAAGCATTCCTTCGGAAGGCTGACCGCGAAGCTTGGCCTTCTTGATCTTGAAATCACCCGGCAGGACAGCGCCAACCACCGCAAAAGGCACTTTCATACCCTCGCGGACATTCGGTGCACCGCAGACTACCTGAACCTCTGAGGAACCATCACTTACCTGGCATACCCGGAGCTTGTCTGCGTCCGGATGGGGCTGCACCGACTGGACTTCACCCACGATTACGCCACGGAATTGACCGGCCACCGGTTCGAAACCGTCCACTTCCAGACCCGCCATGGTGATCTGGTCCATCAATTCCTGGGTATCGATTTGCGGATTGACCCATTCGCGCAGCCACTGTTCACTGAATTTCATGGTTATTGCCTTGTCCTGATGCGGTTATGCCTGTTTGGTTGGATGCCGTGATCTTGCCTGTTAACGGAACTGTCGCAGGAAGCGCAGGTCGTTCTCAAAGAACATGCGCAGATCGTTAACGCCATAACGAAGCATGGCCAGTCGCTCAACACCCAGGCCGAACGCAAAGCCACGGTATTCCTCGGCATCGATTCCGCAGTATTCAAACACCTTGGGGTGCACCATTCCGCAACCCATGACTTCCAGCCACTTTATGCTGCCATCGGCTTCCCGTCCCCATTCGATGTCCACCTCCGCAGAGGGCTCAGTGAAGGGGAAATACGATGGCCGGAAACGGACCTGAAGGTCTCGTTCGAAAAACACTCTCAGGAACTCCTCAACCGTGCTTTTGAGATCCGCAAAACTGACGTTTTTCTCGACCAGAAGCCCTTCCACCTGGTGGAACATGGGGGTGTGAGTCATATCCGAATCACAGCGGTAAACGCGGCCAGGGCAGATCATCCGGAAGGGCGGCTTGCCTGCTTCCATGGTGCGAATCTGTACTGGAGAGGTGTGTGTTCTCAACAGTGTGCCCGGGTTGAAATAAAACGTGTCGTGCATCGCGCGGGCGGGATGGTGGCCAGGAATATTCAGGGCCTCGAAGTTGTGATAGTCATCTTCGATCTCGGGCCCCTGCTCTACGGTGTAGCCGGCGCGCGCAAAGAAATGTTCGATCCGCTGCAGGGTGCGAGTGACCGGGTGCAAGCCGCCCATGTCCTGGCCTCGGCCCGGCAAAGTCACATCAATGGATTCGCTGGCAAGCTTCTGTTCGATGGCGGCACGTTCCAGATCGTTTCGGCGGGCATTGATGGCCTGCTCTACCTGCCCTTTGGCTTCATTGATCTTCTGGCCGGCGGCAGGGCGCTCTTCAGCAGACAGCTTGCCCAGTGTTTTCGCCTGCTGGGTAATCACACCCTTCTTGCCAAGATACTCAACACGAATTTGATCAAGTGCCTGCAGGCTGTCGGCGCTATCAACTGCTGCCAGACCGTCCTGAACCAGTTGCTCCAGGTTTTCCATTGACCCTGCTCCAAACCAGAAATGGAAGTGCTTAAAAACGTAACTTCAAAAACAAAAATAGGGGAAGAGCGTGCCCTTCCCCTATCAGGAGGCGCCTTCATGAAATCATGGGGCGCCCATATCGATCAGCAATCGATGAAAGAGCTAAGCTATCACAGGGACGCTTTGGCCTTCTCAACAACAGCGGCGAACGCCTGCTGCTCGTTCATGGCCAGATCGGCCAGAACCTTACGATCGATTTCAACGTTAGCCTTTTTCAGACCAGCGATCAGACGGCTGTATGACAGACCGTTAGCGCGGGCACCAGCATTGATACGGGCAATCCACAGAGCGCGGAAAGCGCGCTTACGGTTACGACGGTCACGGTAAGCATACTGACCGGCCTTGATAACCGCTTGCTTGGCTACACGGAATACCCGGCTACGAGCGCCGTAGTAACCTTTGGCCTGATTGAGAATCTTTTTGTGACGACGGCGTGCGACCACACCACGTTTTACACGAGCCATAATTTTATCCTTCTACCTTTACTTTCTAAGGAATGATTCTCGCGGCTGGATCAGCACGCGGTCATACGCTTGATAGATGCAACATCCGACTTGGCGATGAGCTTGGTGCCGCGCAGCTGACGCTTACGCTTCGGGCTCTTCTTGGTCAGGATGTGACTGGTGAAGGACTGCTTGTGCTTGAAGCCGGTGGCGGTCTTCTTGAACCGCTTGGTGGCTCCGCTTTTGGTTTTCATCTTAGGCATTTTTTAAAACTCCGCATTCTATTTTTAAATAAACAATAATGTGTTCCTGAACGACAAATCCCCCGCATGCGCGGGGGACAAGCACCCGATCAGGTTCACTTCTTCTTGCGGGGCGCCACTACCATGGTCATCTGCCGGCCTTCCATTTTCGGCCGCATCTCGACCTGGGCAAGCTCTTCAATATCCGTTTCAATGCGCTGCATGAGCTGCATACCAATTTCCTGGTGTGCCATCTCACGGCCACGAAAGCGGATGGTGATTTTGCCGCGGTCCCCGTTTTCAAGGAAACGTACCAGGTTGCGTAGTTTGACCTGATAATCCCCTTCTTCAGTTCCTGGACGGAACTTAAGCTCTTTGACCTGCGTCTGCTTCTGTTTTTTCTTGGCAGCCGCCTTGGCCTTCTTCTCGTCGAAGATTTTCTTGCCGTAGTCCATTATCTTACAGACGATCGGATCGGAATCCGTAACCTGGACCAGGTCAAGAGATGCCTCTTCAGCTTGCTTAATGGCATCCTCAATTGGTACTACACCGACCTGATTGCCCTCGGCATCGATAAGTCGGACTTCGGTTGCGTCAATATTCTCATTGATCGGCGCCTTTGGTGTACGCCCACCCCGATTCGCTCGCTGTTTAATAATCAGATCTCCGTCTTTGTTTTGCCCTTGCGCTCAACATCTTCCTGTAAAAGCTGCTCAAACGCTTCGAGCGATAGAGTTCCCAAATCTTCACCTTTGCGGGTTCTCACCGCAACGGCGTTGTTATCGACTTCTTTATCGCCGACAACGACAAGGTAGGGAACCTTGTTAAGAGTATGCTCGCGGATTTTAAAGCCGATCTTCTCGTTTCTCAAGTCAGCATTAACCCTAAACCCCAAAGAATCCCACTTTTTCGCCAGATTCTGACAATAATCACGCTGATTATCGGTAATATTGAGGATCGCCACCTGAGTTGGAGCAAGCCAGGTCGGGAAAGCGCCTTCGTATTCTTCGATCAGGATACCGATGAAACGCTCGAAGGAACCCAGAACCGCGCGGTGCAGCATAACCGGGGTTTTCCGCTCGGAGTTGTCGGCCACGTACTGCGCTCCCAAACGCCCCGGCATCGAGAAGTCCACCTGGATAGTGCCACACTGCCACACCCGCCCGATACAGTCTTTCAATGAAAACTCGATTTTCGGGCCATAGAAGGCGCCTTCGCCCGGGAGCAATTCCCAGTCTACACCTTCACGGTTCAGCGCTTCTTCCAGAGCGGCCTCAGCCTTATCCCAGACTTCGTCAGAGCCAACCCGCTTTTCCGGGCGGGTTGAAAGCTTGTACAGAATCTCGGTAAACCCGAAGTCGGTGTAGATCTCGTGGAGCATTTCGATAAATGCCGACACTTCCTGCTGGATAGCATCTTCTTCACAGAAGATGTGAGCGTCATCCTGGGTAAACCCACGAACACGCATCAGTCCGTGCAGTGCGCCGGAAGCTTCGTTGCGGTGACAGGAGCCGAATTCCGCCAGCCTGAGCGGAAGATCCTTATAGCTTTTAAGGCCCTGGTTGAACACCTGCACGTGACACGGACAGTTCATCGGCTTGATCGCGTAGTCGTGCTTTTCCGACTCGGTGGTGAACATGTCGTCCTTGAACTTGTCCCAGTGCCCTGACTTCTCCCAAAGGGTGCGGGACACCACCTGCGGTGTCTTGATTTCCTTGTAGCCATGCTCCTGCTGCTTGCGACGCATGTACTGCTCAACTTCCTGATACAGCGTCCAGCCGTCCGGATGCCAGAACACCATACCCGGCGCTTCTTCCTGCATATGGAAAAGACCCAGTTTCTTGCCAACCTTGCGATGGTCGCGCTTCTCGGCCTCTTCGAGGCGATGCAGATAGGCCTTGAGATCCTTTTTGTTGCCCCAGGCGGTGCCGTAGACACGCTGCAGCTGCTCATTGCTGGTGTCGCCACGCCAGTAGGCGCCGGCAACCTTGGTCAGCTTGAAGGCCTTGAGCTTGCCGGTGCTCGGAACGTGGGGACCACGGCACAGGTCGATGAAATCGCCCTGACGATAGAAAGAGAGGTCCTCTTCACCGGGAATATCCTGAATGATACGGACTTTGTACTCCTCGCCCATATCCTCAAAAAGCTTGATCGCCTCATCGCGGGACATGATGGAGCGTGAGACCGCAAGATCCTGTTTGGCGAGCTCTTCCATGCGCTTCTCGATCCGCGCCAGATCCTCGTTGGTAAACGGGCGGTCGTACTTGAAGTCGTAGTAGAAGCCATTATCGATCACCGGGCCAATGGTAACCTGGGCACCGGGAAACAGTTCCTGGACAGCCATAGCCATCAGGTGAGCCGTGGAATGGCGAATGACATCAACGCCCTCTTCATCACGCTCCGTAACGATCGCCAGTTCGGCATCGTTCTCGATTCGATAACTGGTGTCCACAAGCTGACCATCCACCTTTCCGGCGAGGGCGGCCTTGGCAAGACCAGCGCCAATGTCGGCGGCAACATCATGAACGGTTACGGGTTCGGCAAAACTGCGGTGGCTGCCATCGGGCAAGGTTACGACGGGCATGAAAAGCTCCTGTTGGTTACTCAGCGGTGATCTATACCAGAGACCACATGGTGACGGCACGGCGCGATACAAACCGCGGGCCGATTCGACTCGAAGTCTAACAGAAAAAAACCCGGCAGGTTAATGCCGGGTTTTCACGAACAGGCGCGGCATCAGGCCGGCTGGCCGGCGGCCTCTTCCCTGGCCCGCCGACGCAACTGACCGAACGCCAGAAGCCCGAGCAACGCCAATGCCGGAATGAACATCAGTTCCTTTGGCGGGCGTTCGAGGTCAACCTGCACCGCGTCGATGGTCCAGCCAAACTGGATACCGGCATCTTCTGCCGGGCTGCCAAACCCGACGAAGTCGACGGCCATCTTTTCGCCGTCCGGGCTGAGCTCCAGCCCGGCGTCCATCAGACGCTGCTCAGCCGAATCGCCAGCCGGAATCTCGAGCCTTACATAGGTCGTCACCTCGTCGCCGTCGATTGTCATTCCGGATGCCTTCAGCACAATGGGCTTATCAGCCGGTACATCCTCGACGTACTCCATGATCTGCGCACCCGGCTGATCCTCTGTTGGCGGGTAGACCATGTCCCACCAGTAACCCGGCCGGAACATGGTGAAGGTAATCAACAGCAACAGCAGTGATTCCCACTTGTAGCTTTTGGTAAACCAGAAGCCCTGAGTGGCCGCTGAAAAGACCAACATGGCAGTTATGGCGCTGAATATCGTTACTAACAGATCGAACCAGCCCGTCAGACCGATCAACAACAACTGCGTGTTGAAGATGAACATGAACGGAAGGATCGCTGTCCGGATGTCGTAGGTGAAGCCCTGAATACCCGTTCGTATGGGGTCAGCTCCGGATATGGCAGCGGCGGCATAAGCCGCCAACCCCACGGGCGGAGTGTCATCCGCCAGAATGCCGAAGTAGAAAACGAACAGATGAACGGCAATCAGGGGAACGATCAGGCCGTTCTGAGCCCCCAGAGTGACAATCACCGGGGCCATAAGAGTGGATACAACAATATAGTTGGCAGTGGTTGGCAGGCCCATGCCCAATATCAGGCTGATGATTGCCGTAAAGATCAGCATCAACAGCAGGTTGCCGCCGGACAAAAACTCGACAAACTCGGTCATTACCAAACCGATGCCGGTCAAGGTGACTGTGCCCACCACGATACCGGCGGTGGCAGTTGCCACACCGATACCCACCATGTTCCTAGCACCGGTGGCGAGCGAATGCGCGAGATCGAACACACCGTCTTTGAATTCGCCCAGGAAATTACCGTGCTTGTAGAAGAAGGCCTTCAACGGGCGCTGTGTCACGACGATGAAAATCATGAACAGTGTGGCCCAGAACGCTGACAACTGCGGTGAAAAACGCTCGACAGTCAGGCACCACACGAGCACCACAACGGGGAGAAGGAAGTACAGGCCAGTCTTTACCGTCGGGCCAACAGGCGGCAATTCGCCCATGTCCTTTTCCGGATCGTCTTCCTCAAGCTCAGGGAATCGGGTGGCGTAGCCAACCAGGCCCACATAGATCAGCACAAGCAGCGGGGCCAATACCCACATCGCCGCCTCGCCGAACAGCGTCTTCGTCCAGCCGACCCCGTAATAAACCGCCAGGGTCAGGACACTCAGGCCAATCAGGATAACGACCCAGTTCAACAGACGCTGGGCAAGGGTTGGCTTGTTGAGGCGCTCAATGCCCTGCATGTTGAGTTTGCAGGCTTCCAGATGGACGATATAGATCAGTGCCACGTAGGAAATCATCGCAGGCAGAATCGCGTGCTTGATCACTTCCAGATAGGAGATACCAACGTACTCGACCATCAGGAAGGCGGCAGCGCCCATGATGGGCGGCGTGAGCTGGCCATTGGTGGATGCGGCAACTTCTACAGCACCGGCCTTGGTCGCCGGAAAGCCGACTCGCTTCATCAGAGGAATAGTGAACGTGCCGGTTGTGACAACGTTCGCGATGGACGAACCGGAAATAACGCCGCTCAGACCGCTCGAGACCACTGCGGCTTTGGCGGGACCACCACGCATATGCCCCAACATGGCGTAGGCGACTTTTATAAAATAGTTACCGGCACCCGCCCGCTCAAGCAACGCACCAAAAAGCACAAACAGGAAAACGAAGCTGGTGGAAACCCCAAGTGCAACACCAAACACGCCTTCCGTGCCCAGCCACTGGTGAGACGCCAGTTTACTCAGGCTCACGCCCTTGTGGGCAATCACATCCGGCATATAGGGGCCGGCAATCGAATAAGTGATGAAGACCGCAGCGACGATAGTCAGCGGGAGGCCGAGCGCCCTGCGCGTGGCTTCCAGCAAAAGCACGAGACCGATAAGCGCAACCCACAAATCCTGGATGATCGGCGCCCCGGGCCGTGTTGAAAGCTCTTCGTAAAAAACGTAGAGGTATGAGGCACAGAAAGCAGCGACAAGCGCCAGAATCCAGTCGTAGATGGGGACGATATTTACATGCCGCCCCTTGATCATCGGGAAGGCGGAAAACGCCAGGAAAACGGCAAACGCAAGATGGATTGAGCGCGCTTCTGTGGAATTAAAGATTGCGAAATTGAAGATATAGGGTAGCGGTGACGCAATCCAGAGCTGAAACAGCGACCACACCAGGGGAACGATAAAGAGAATAACCGCGGCGTATCCACTGGTCGCCCTGCCCCCGGTTTCAGTCTGCAGGATCTGGTCTACATTACTGCTACCACCAGCACCAGCTCCGTTAGCCGGATCGCTCGTCGCCATAAATTAGTCCCGTACGTAAACAATCAATCTCTGAAAGGGCGTCACAGCGGGCTTAAGCCCGCCGTGACGGAGTGCAGCAGGCAGATCAGTCGATCAGACCAGCTTCCTTGTAGTACTTGGCAGCACCCGGGTGCAGAGGCGCACTCAGGGCATCAGAGACCATCTCTTCCTTGTTCAGGTTGGCAAACGCAGGATGCAGGCGCTTGAAGCTGTCGAAGTTCTCGAAAACAGCCTTCACAACCGCGTAGACAACGTCATCCGGCACATCAGTGGATGATACGAAGGTTGCCGCAACGCCGAAGGTAGTAACGTCATCGTCACTGCCGCGGTACATACCACCAGGAATGACCGCCTTACGATAGTACGGGTTCTCGTCGATCAGCTTCTGTGTGGCAGCGTTATCAACGTTAACCAGGACACTGTCACAGGAAGTGGTCGCTTCCTTGATGGCGCCAGAGGGGTGGCCAACCGTGTAGAAGAAGGCATCAATGTTACCGTCACACAGGGCCTGGGACTGCTCCGCCGCCTTGATTTCGGCAGCCAGGGAGAACTTGTCCAGCGTCCAGCCCATCTCATCCATCAGAACCTCGGCGGTGGCGCGCTGACCAGAGCCCGGGTTACCAACGGATACCCGCTTGCCTTCCAGGTCTTCAAAGGTCTTGATGCCCGAGCCCTTGCTGGCAACAACGGTGAACGGTTCCGGATGAAGGGAAAACACCGCCCGAAGGTCCTTGTTCGCACCATCGTCCTTGAACTGGCTGGTGCCGTTGTAGGCGTGGTACTGCCAATCGGACTGGGCTACGGCCAGATCGAGTTCACCCTGGCGAATCGCATTCAGGTTGTATACGGAACCACCGGTACTCTCAACGGAACAGCGAATGCCATGCTCTTTGCGGTCCATGTTCACCAGACGACAGATCGCACCGCCGGCCGGATAATAAACACCGGTTACACCGCCGGTACCGATGGTCACGAAACGCTGCTCCTGCGCGGAAACAGAGGTTGAAGCAGCACCCAGGCTGACTGCAGCAGCGACAGCAAATGCGGAGGCTTTCAGTTTCAGTGTCATGTGAGTTCTTCCTTTTTCTGCTCGTTGTAATTAGATGACCGCCTGTAGGGCGGGCAAGACATACGGTCACGGTAAAACATAGACCACTTCACGTCATAAATAAAGCACGGATTAGCTCGCTAACCGGTTGAGCAGACAACAAAAAAGCCCGCAGGGCGGGCTTTTTTGCAGGTCGGTGCGAATGTTATTTCGCCGCTCGTGCCTTGGCAAGCATCTGATCCGGCCGCAGCAGGAACCGGGCCAAAGCCGGCAACAGCCAGATAGCTCCCACCATGTTCCAGAGGAACATGAAGAACAGCAGGAAGCCCATGTCAGCCTGGAACTTGATCGGCGAGAATATCCAGGTAACAACGCCCAGACCCAGGGTCACGCCAGTAAACATAACGGCCTTACCCGTCGAGCGCAGGGTTTCATAGTACGCGTCCTGAAGGGTCTTGCCTTCCAGCAGGTATTTCTCCAGCTTGCTGTAGATATAGATGCCGTAGTCGACACCGATACCAACCCCGAGGGCAATCACCGGCAGGGTGGCCACTTTGATACCGATGCCAGATACCGCCATGATTGCCTCGCACAGGACCGAAGTCAGCCCCAGAGGTATCACGATACACAGCACCGCACGGATCGAGCGGAAGGTCACGAAGCACAGCAAACTAACCACGCCGTAGACAAGGATCAGCATCTTGTCCTTCGCAGCAGAGATTACTTCGTTGGTCGCGGACTCCACACCCGCGTTACCGGCCGCCAGAAGGAACCTGTGTTCCTCAGTGCTGTTGTTCTGGGCGAACTCTTCCACCCGATCAACAACGGTCTCCAGCGTTTCCGCCTTGTGATCCTCGAGGAAGACAAGGACAGGCGTCAGACTGCAGTCGGTATTGATCAGCCCCGCAGGAGCCTCACGAATGGACGCATTGATGATGGTCTGGTTACGGGAGATCTCGAACCACTTCCAGTTACCCTCGTTCAACGCCTTGGTGACCATCTTGGAAACATCGGCCAGAGAAACAGATGACTGCACGCCCGGCGTGTTCTGAAGCTCCCACTGCAGGGAATCCATTGCACGCAGCACGTTGTACTGGGTGCACTGCTCTTCCGGCGTTTTAACCATCACCACCAAGACATCTGCACTGGTTGAGTAGTTGTTGATGATGTAGGCGTTGTCTTTGTTGTAACGGGAATCCGCTCGCAGCTCAGGCGCACCCTGGTCGAGGTCGCCGATCTTGAGGTTTTGCTTGTAGTAGAGACCGAGCCCGAGGCCAATCACAGCGATCAGCAGCGAGATCGGTGCCACACCAGGATGGGAGAAGTAGGACAGCACTCGCCATTTCCGGTCCTGCTTCTCACCGTGGTTCTGAACGTGGCGGATGCCACCTTTGGAAATCCCGATGTAAGACATGATCAGCACATGCAGCACGAGGTTGGTGAGGATAACGAACGCCACACCAATACCCGCGGCAACCGCCAGATCGCGGATTACATCGATCTCGATAAAGAACAGAGTCAGAAAACCGAAGGCGTCAGAGATCAGAGCCAGCATGCCAGGTATGTAGAGTGCCCGGAATGCCAGACGAGCTGCGGTCACTGCGTCGAAGCCCTTGGCCGCTTCCACAGCCATGGCATTTACAATCTGCACACCGTGACTGATGCCGATGGCGAACACCAGGAATGGCACCAGAACCGAGTAAGGGTCCAGGCCATAGCCCAGAAGCCGGAGCGTGCCCAGCTGCAGGAACACGGCGATGATCGACGTAAATACGGGAACCAGGGTTCCGGTAATGGAACGGGAGTACCAGAACAGCAACAGCGTGGTCAGGAGAATGGTAATCCCCGCAAACCATGCGATGGAGCCAATGCCCTCAATCAGATCGCCCACCTTCTTGGCGAAGCCGACGATGTGAATCTTGATGTTCGGATTCTGCTCTTCGTATTTTTCGCGGATTTTTTCTTCAAGCTGACGGGAAAAGTCACCGTAATCCAGAGCCTCACCGGTTTCTGGATTCTTTTCATAGAGCGGCGCGTAAACGATTGTCGAATTAAAGTTATCAGAGATCAGCCGCCCCACTTCGTTCGAACGCAGAACGTTCTGACGAAGTTGTTCGAGGCTTTTCCGGGAGCCGTCGTAACCGTCCGGTATGACAGTACCACCCTGGAAACCTTGCTCGGTAACCTCAACCCAGCGGACGTTCGACGTCCAGAGAGATTTCAGGCCGGAGCGATCCACACCGTTGAGATAGAAAACCTCGTCAGTGATCTGCTTCAGGGTTTCCATATACTCTTGGGTAAAAATATCGCCTTCTTTCGACTCAACGGCGATACGAACGAAGTTACCGAGATTCTCCAGATCGTCCCGGTGATCAAGCATATTTACGATATACGGGTGTTCGAGCGGAATCATGCGCTCGAAACTGGCATCGGGCTGAATCTTGACGGCGTTGTACCCGAGGAAAAGCGTCAAAATGGCAAAGGCAATGAGAATAACTGCCCGATTGTTGAAAATCAGCCTCTCGAGAAAGGGTTCCGCCTTGGGCGTCGTCAAGTAGTGCTCGCCCTTGTCATGCTTAGGGTTGGACATTCAAAAGCCCCTCTATTGTTCGTTCGGTTGTTGCCACATCAGGGCGTTATTGAAGGTTTCTGCCACGGGCGTCTGTAATTCTTACGCCACCTTCGCCGACAATCAGCAGGTCTGTTCCTGAGATAGGCACCGCACTCATGACGCCTTCCCGATCACTACGGAAATGCTCCCGGAAGGTTTCGGCGCCATTGGTACTCATCAGCACGGCACCGCCGTTACCCACCAGGGTGATGCGACCATCATCGGCAACCACGCCATTGTTGAGTGTCGCGCCCGCTGAATTGGGAACCATCCGCCAACTCTTGCCCAGATCCGAGGAGAACAGCATGTTCCCTCGCAAGCCAAAAGCGAGAATCTCGTTCACCTGACCTGTACCGATCACACCGAACAGGGAGCCTTCATAGGGTGCCTCGCGGCGCTCGAAAGTCTCTCCACCGTCAACGGAAACATGTATCTGACCGGCCTCACCGACGACAACGAGAGCGCCCCCCGTGATGCGGGTGATGCCGTTAAGGTGAAAGTTCTGCCGGTTTTCAATTCTTGGCGCCCAGTCTTTCCATGTCTCACCGCCGTCCATCGTGCGCAGGAACATGCCGTAGGCACCAACAACAAAACCGCGGTTCTCGTTTTCAAACCAGACATCCAACAGCGGGTTGACCGGACCAATATCCATATCTGCCTGAATGTTCTCAAGGGCAAAGTAGAGGTCATCCAGCGCCCACTCGAGATCCTCTTTTTCCTCTTCGGGCGCTTCTTCGATGCGCTCCTCCATGGCGGCAATCTGCTCTTCCCGGCTCTCAATCGCCAGTTCCATGGCCCGGATACCGTCAATCTGAAGGCTCCAGGTTGCCCCGGCATCACTGGTATGCAACACAACGCCACTGTGGCCCACTGCCCAGCCATGGGTGTCGGAGCCAAAATCGATCGCTGTCAGGGTTACAGAAACAGGAACTTCACCCTGAACCCAGCTTTTTCCCTCATCGTCCGAATAGATGATATGGCCGCGTTCTCCCACAGCCACAATGCGATCCCCTACCCGGGTCGCATCGGTGAGAAGATTGTCCGGGGCCAGATCCGTCGGCCGGGCCGGGGTTTCGATGATATCTGCAAGCGCAAACGCTGCAGGGGCAGACCAGACCATGGAAAGTCCAAGGCAGGCAGCGCCCAGAGTCTTGCACATCAACCTTTTAGCCATTCAGATTGCCTATTATGTTGTATTGAACTGTGTCTCTGACCGGCAGAGCCGGGAATAACTGTGAACATACCGGCAACCTCGCGATTGCCGGTATGTCAGGTCGCCACTTCCTGTGGGCGGGGGGACGCATCCCTCGGCCAACAGCGCGTTAGCGAACACTCCTGCGGCGCAGGGAAGCCGGCGAGAAGTAGCGCTTGTTCGGAACCTCGTCGGTGAACACGCGGGTATTTGGCTCTTCCGTATCCAGACCGAGCACATGATAACGACGGGCCTGAAGGTCATGATAGACGTCAAGAACCGTCCACACACCCGGAAGTTCATAATAATTTTTGGGCAGCCCCATGGTTACACGCCAGAGTTCGCCGCGACCGTCGTACTGATCCAGCAGAACGGTGTTCCAGCTATCCTCGTCAATATAGAACCGACGTTTGCCGTAGATATGGCGCTCCCCGTCTTTCAGCGTAGCTTCAACCACATGAACGCGGTGAAGTTCCCAGCGGGTGAGATCCGGATTCAGGTGTGAGATACCCAGGATTTCCTCGTAAGGAAGACCTTTTTCACCAATCCGGTAGTTGTTGTAGGGGATGTAGATCTCCCGTTTGCCCTCGTAATTCCAGTTATAGCGGTCCAGGGCCCCGTTGAAGATATCGGTATCGTCTGCAGTACGAAGGTTGTCGGCCGCTGCAATCGGCGAATCGTAACCAAGGTTTGGCGCCCGTCGTACGCGACGTTGCCCAGCGTTATAGCCCCACCCGTTCCGCGGATTGATGATCTGGTTCAGGGTCTCGTGGATCAGTATGGCACCACCGGCCAGGCGGGGTGGTGACTGGGTAAACGACAGGTAGTAGAAGATCACGTTATCCAGATCTTCTTGACCGCCTTCCGGGTTGTAGTAATTGAAGAAGGCTTCCTGCTGGGAGGTAACCAGCGAATAGTCACCGTTGGTCTGGACTGCCACCTCGCTGGAGCGCCGGGTTACAGACACACCGCGCCAGCGCGTCAGATGGTTCCACACCGCCTGCCAGGCTTTCTGCTCGTCATTGCCGTGCAGGATCGGGAACGGATAGCCGCCAAACGCACCATCCAGGCCTTCGCCCTGCCCAACAATTTCTGCATTCACCGCGTTTTCGCGAGTATTCTCAGCCACCCAATCGGGAACCGCATGGGTACGACGGGACTGATAAACGGGCACCCGGAACGTTGTCGGGTAGGTTTCCAGCAACGCCTTCACACCGTCAGTGAGGTACTCCTCGTACTGATCCATGTTGGCAGGCGTGATGGTAAACAGGACTTCATCGTCCGGAAAAGGATTGATGTGGTGCTGGCCGCTGCCCTCATAGCCGGGAGGCGCCTCTGTCAGGCCTCCGGTCCAGGCCGGAATGGTTCCGGCGCTGTTGCCGGCCTTGGGCGAGCCAAAGGGTGTCAAATCCTGGCCCAGGCGGGCCGCTTCACTGGCGGAAACAGCCGCCCACGCAGGCGATGACGCCACGGAGAGAGCCAAGAGGCCGCCGAGAATCGCATTTTTGTTATACATCATTGTGAAACCTTAAGTGCGTCTGGAAGCCTCTTTGGAGGCTTTTTTATTGTCGTCTGATGGAATTACAGACCTTATTCCAGATTAACCGATCCCAGACTAAAGTCTATCGACCGAAAGTGCGATTTTGTATCTGACTTCAATCGGCAAGGCTCTTGTGCACCACCTCGTAGACATCCCGGGACAATCCGGCTTTGTCCCGGATACGCTCCAGGGCCGATTTCATCCGGTTGCTGTATGAAGGCGAAAACTTTCTCCAACGGGTCAGCGGCGTTACCAGACGCGCTGCAATCTGCGGATTGCTGTCGTCCAGGCGGCAGACCTGATCGGCAAGGAATTCGTAACCGGATCCGTCCGGGTTATGGAAAGCTGCCAGATTCTGGCCCGCAAACGCGCCAACCACAGACCGGATCTTGTTGGGGTTTTTCCAGTCGAACGCCGGATGCTCCAGAAGCTTGTGGATATCAGAGAGCTGCCCGGCCTGATCACTGGCCGCCTGGACGGAGAACCATTGCTCAACAACCTGAGGATCATCGTGGAACCGATCGTAAAAGTCGTCCAGCGCCTCCTGGCGATCAGACTCAAAGCCCGAATTGACCAGTGCTCTCAAGGCACCCATGCGATCGGTCATATTGTCAGCAGCGTTCAACTGGCTGACAGCCAGACTCCGACCTTCCTCATCATCAATCATCAGCAGCCAGGCAAGCGCGGTGTTGCGCAGGCTACGGCGGGCAATAGCATCCGGTGTCACCTCGTAAGGACCACTGCCCTGATGCCGCTGGTAACAGCCCAGCAACTCGCCTTTCAGGGCACTCGCCAGATGCCGTAGCACGGCCTCGCGTGCACGATGGATAGCCGGCACATCGGCCTTGTCTGTCAGTTCAATCAGGTAGGCTTCAGATGGCAACTGCAGCATTTTCGCAACCAGTGCCTGATCAAGATCGGCGTCAGAAATCAGTTTGCGATAGGCCTCAACCAGTCTCGGGTCGATTTCGGCATCATCGGACGCATTCACCAGCGATTGAATAACATCGACCGCCAGTCTCTGGCCCGCATCCCAGCGATTGAACCCGTCCGGATCATGGCTCATCAGGAAGAGCAGCTGTTCGCGGGTCCAGTTGTAGCGAACCCGAACCGGCGCGGAGAAGTGCCGCAAAAGTGATGGCACGGGTCTGGACTCGACGCCATGGAATTCGAAAGTGTGGACGGCTTCGGTCAGCTCAAGCACCCGCTCCGTCGGCGCACCCGAATCTCCGGGTTCAAGCTGCAACGGCAGGGGCTGGCCATCCTGTCCGAGCAGACCCAGCGCAAACGGGATGTGCTGGGGCTTTTTGTTGGTCTGGCCCGGGGTATCCGGAATGCTTTGCTCAATGGTCAGGCGGTACACGCCTGTCTCCGCGTCAAAGTCGTCCGAAATGACCAAAACCGGCGTACCGGCCTGTTCATACCACAGACGGAACTGGCTCAGATCCCGACCGGAGGCATCCTCCATGGCTTTGACAAAATCATCGGTTGTGACGGCCTGGCCATCGTGACGTTCAAAATACAGGTCACTGCCCTTGCGGAACATGTCCGGCCCCAGCAGGGTATGGATCATACGTACGACTTCTGCACCTTTCTCATAAATGGTCAGGGTGTAGAAGTTGGAGATTTCCATGTAGGAAGCCGGCCGCACCGGATGCGACATCGGGCCTCCGTCTTCAGCAAACTGGGCGGTACGCAGCAGCGTGACATCCTCAATCCGCTTCACAGTAGGAGAACCCATGTCTGCCGAAAACTGGGAATCCCGGAACACGGTAAAGCCCTCTTTCAGGCTGAGCTGGAACCAGTCGCGGCAGGTGACCCGGTTACCTGACCAGTTGTGGAAATATTCGTGGGCGACAATGGCCTCAATGCGCTGGAACGCCATGTCCGTAGCGGTTTCCTGGCTGGCCAGCACACAGGACGAGTTGAAGATGTTGAGCCCCTTGTTCTCCATCGCGCCCATGTTGAAGTCGTCTACCGCCACAATCATGAAAATATCGAGGTCGTATTCACGACCATAGACTTCCTCATCCCAGCGCATGGAACGCTTCAGCGAGTCCATGGCGTGATCGCATTTCTCGGCGTTGCGGGGTTCCACATACATGCGCAGATCGATGTCGCGGCCCGAGCACGTGGAAAACGTGTCCCTTTTCTCTACCAGATCTCCGGCCACCAGGGCGAAGAGGTAACAGGGCTTGGGGAACGGATCTTCCCAGGTTACAAAATGACGGCCGTTTTCCAGCTCGCCTTTTTCAACATCATTACCATTGGAGAGGAGAACCGGATAGGCGTCCTTGTTGGCTTCTATGCGAGTGCGGAAACGCGCCATCACGTCCGGGCGGTCCGGGAAGAATGTGATGCAGCGGAACCCTTCAGCCTCGCACTGGGTGCAGAACATGCCCGAGGACTTGTAAAGCCCTTCCAGACGGGTATTGTTCTGCGGCTCGATCCAGGTGACGACCGTCAAAGTGAACTGTTCCGGCACCGAGCGAACCACCAACTGGTCGCCCCGATCTTCATAATCACCCGCGGCCAGCTCAGCGCCGTTCAGAGCGACAGATTCGAGCGTCAGGCTGTCACCATCGAGCTCCAGAGGCGCCGCCGTCTCATCCGATTCCGGGTTCCGGCGGAGTTCGAGGGTGCTGTGCACCCGTGCGCCATCCTCAAAAAGCTCGAATCGCAGGTCTACAGTGTCGACCAGATACGCAGGTACCTTGTAATCGCTCAGATAAATGGTTTGTGGCTGGCTGGTACGCATGGGTTTTCTCCAGAATTCGCGGCCGGCGGGCACTGGCATTCAGTACCCACAGGCATGACAAGATTTGCCGGGAAAGGCGCTCTCAGCCTTCCATGACCCGGAAGCGGACTTCATAACCGGTGAACTTCCGAATATTGATCACACCGGTATCCAGAATAAGGTACTGCCCCTTGATGCCCTCAAGTACGCCTTCGACTTCCGGCGATTTGTCGAGGTTATGGGTTTTAATCTTGGCTGGCCAGACCTGGACAGGATAGCTCAGGCCAAGCCCCTGCTCGTCAACTTCCCGAATGGCGTCCCGACCGTGGGTCTGCCTGAGCGCCTCAAGGTCTTCGGCAATCAGCCCAAGCATCCGCTGCCGCTCATCCACCAGATCGAGTTCCGGGACATCACCCTTGAGCATAGCCCGCCAGTTGGTCCGATCGGCGACGTGAGCCTTACAGGCAACTTCCACAAGGCCTGCGAGGTATCGCGTTGCAACTCGCGCCATCGGGATAGCGTCAACAGCACCCTGGTCAATCCACCGTGTTGGCACCTGGGATGCCCGGGTAATACCAACCTTGAGACCCGACGAGTTCGCAAGGTACACCACATGCTCCACCATGCAATGGGTTTCACCCCACTCGGGCTCACGGCAGGTACCAAGATGATAGTGGCACTTCTCCGGACTCATGATGCAACTGTCACAAGCGGCAAGCTTGCGGAAACAGGGGTAACAAAATCCCTGATTAAAGCTTTTGTTGGTTTTCCTGTCGCAATGAATACAGCGAATCACGCCATCAAAATCCAGGCGCAAAGGCCTGCCGATCAGATCATTCAGAGGGATACGGGTATCGCCAACGGCAATGGAATAGGCCACCGGGTTTCCGGCCTCCGCCGGCATTTTCCGGAGCCGGCCGGTTACATCAATCAGTTCGCTCAAGACTTGACCTCGACAAACTGGCTGGGGTCCATATCGTCTTTATCCTGCTTGCGCTGCACCGAGGGATCGCAGGCGGTACCGGCTTTGCTGCCCCGATCAAGGTAACCAGTACGCTCTTCTTCGGGAATGCTGTGAAGGTTCTCGTAGTAGATCACCGCCTCCAGGCTGATTTCACGCTGTTCGGGCGTCAGTTTGCGTCCATCAGGCCATTTGCCGAGTTCAATTGACTGCCGGAGGCTCCGGTAGACATTGGGATCCAGTCGCTCGATCAGTTCTTCGTAGGTCATCCCGCTCTCCTGAAAAAACGTTCATTAAAAATATGGCGGAACCGTTTGACAGAATCAAACGATAATGATTATCATTACTTCGCCAAATGACGACGGTCGTATCATTTGGTCTCTCTCATCAGGAGCTAAAAGCTCTTTTAACGCCCCGCCTCTGGCGGGGCTTTTTTATGTTCCCCTTCTGCCTCTTTCGGGCCAAACCACCGCAAGGGCCAGGCCGGCAACAAAACCGCCCAGGTGCGCCTCGTTGGCCATACGCCCGAGCCCGATCATTTCCGGCAGCGGGGTAAACCCGATGACCATCCACGCAACGGCAAAGGTTACCAACGCAGGTGGAAACTGAAACCTCGGTGCCGATCGCTGGCTGAGCCAGCAATAGCCCAGAATCCCATAAACCACGCCCGATAGCCCACCGAACAGCGGGCCTGAGACAAAATACTGCAGGCCGTTGGAAATCAGACTGGTGATCACAAACAGCGTGATGAGCCGGGCGCGACCATCAAACCACTCGATCTGGCTACCCAGAAACCAGAGCATGACCGAATTAAAAATGATGTGGGTCCAGCTGAAGTGCAGAAAATCCGGCGTCAGCAGCCGCCAGACCTGGCCGCTTGCCAGCGTCGCTGTCAGCGCTTCAATGCGGCCAGCCATGGTGCTCCAGTCGTAATCCCGGGGGTCGATCACCATCAGGCTGGCCGCCAGCTCATTCTGCCCCATGGCCGTGAGCCAGACCATGGCTACAGCAAACACGATAATCCCCAGCACCAGCGGCGCATGACGCGGTGAAGGTTGCCAGCGGCCACCAACAAACACCGGCGAACTGTTCTGGCGATCCACCGCTTCCCTGATTTCCGGTTCCGCCATAAAACGGTCCAGGGCCGAGAGCACGGGTTCGGCATGGGCAGGATCTTCCAGCCAGAGCACCTGGAACCCGCCCTCTTCCGTGATGCGGTGGGTCACACCCTGACCGTTCAGCCAACGGCTGAAGCCGGCCAGGTTTACCGTGGTATCCAACTGCTTGACTCGGTACACCGCTTACTCCGCCTCCGGAAATGATTCAGCCACAACGCTCGGTCTAGCGTGCAAGACTGTCCTCGCTGGTGGGATAGTCCGATTGCTCCGGTCTTTCCACATCAACCCAGACAAATTTGTCCCGGGAAAGTGCCCGCTCACCATCCATTCGATAAGCGACCAACCGCCCGTACTTCACGGCACTGTAATCGATGCACGCGACATTGGATCTGAGCGGCGCCGGTTCGCCTTCCATCCAGTAATGCCCGACAAAGACCGGGGGCGCATCAAGAGGATAACTGATCAGCTGTTTCCGCTCGTTTTCCGTCAATACCCGGCTTGCCACTTCCGGTGGCAACGGGTCCGGCTGGAAGACAACATCGGCATAGGTATGAGGGTCGTCGGCCCAGAACTTGGTTCGGAAAAACTCGCGCACATAGCCATCCCGACCGGTGATGGTCATTCCCCGGGGGAGCCGCAGATCCGTCCCCCTCAGAAGGGTATCCATGACCTGCCCGGCAAAAGACTCGATGGCAGCAGAGGCGTGCAGGAAATCCTCATCAATGCACGCACCACCTTGCGACTGCTTGAATTTCTCGATCAGGTCGCCATCCCAACACGCGTGCACAACGCGGAAATCCTCGTCGTCGATGAACAGCGGTATGGTGTAGAACCACTCGAGAAACTCGTTCCACTCGTAGGGGTGCGCTTCGAACTGCTCGAGAGTCTCGCGGATCAGGCGGTCGTGACGCGCGTTGTGCTCACGCAGGAAGGTTTTTCCGCTGCCCGGGCGCGCCCGCGTACAGTAACCCAGGGCATTGTACTCATGGTTGCCCATGACAATTCGGGCCGAACCATGTTCCACCATATCGCGCACAAGGTGCAGGGCTTCACGGATGCGTGGGCCACGATCAATAATATCGCCAATGAAGATCGCCTGACGACGGGGGTGCTGGTAGACCCCGTTGATCTTCCGATACCCCATCTGGTCCAGCAATCTGGCCAGGGTATTGGCACAGCCGTGAATGTCGCCAATGATGTCGTAACCGCGGTTTGCGGTCGATTTTGTAGCAGCCATGATCAACTCGCTGATATTTCACTAGCCCAGCCAAGCTTGTCACGGCAGGTGGCGTAGAAATTATGGTCTGTGGGGTGAATCAACCGGATCTTGAACGGCTTTTTGGTAATGCGAATGATATCGCCAGGCGCGCAGGCAATGTTCATCTGGCCGTCAAAGCTGATTTGCGGATAGGTTTCATTGGTCTCCCCGATCACCAGTTTGATCTCACTCTTGCCATCGACAACGATCGGCCGGCTACTGAGAGTGTGGGGAAACATGGGCACCAGAACAATGGCGTCCAGCTTCGGGTGCATGATCGGGCCGCCGGCAGACAGCGAATAGGCGGTAGACCCGGTCGGCGTGGAGACAATCAGGCCATCCGAACGCTGGCTGTACACGAAATGGCCGTCAATGAAGAGGTCGAAGCCAATCATTCGGGTGGACTTGCCCGGGTGCAGAACGACATCGTTCAGGGCCGTACCAAACCCCAGGGGCTGGCCGTTGCGCTCAACATTGCCATCCAGCAGGAACCGCGTCTCTTCCATGTATTCGCCTTCCAGGACCTTGCCCAGGCGCTCCTCAAGATCGGACGGCGAAATGTCAGTCAAAAAGCCCAACCGGCCACGGTTCACCCCAAGCAGAGGTATCTTGGACTTGGCCAGCTCCCGGGCGGCGCCCAGAAGGCTGCCATCCCCGCCAACCACGATGACCAGATCACAAATTTCGCCCAGAAGCTTTTTGCTGGCCACCTGCAGGCCATGCCCTGGCAGCATGCTGGCTGTGTCTTCTTCAAGAATGACGTGGTAATTGTTGGTGATCAGGTACTGTTTGAGCTGGCGCAGTGATTCAACCACTTTCACACTGCCCATTCGGCCGATTACACCAATGTTCCTGAACTGATCCATGAAGTTTCCTGTGATGTCGGGATGCGGCGGGGACCAACGAAACCGTTACCCCGGTGACAATCTGGCGTACAGTTTAACGAAAGTCACCCCGATACTGAAAAAGTTCCAACCTCAGGCCTGGTGTTTCTCGCACCGATCATCAACGCCCGGGCGGAATTCCGAGGGCTGGCTTACCCGCAGGATTGGCTCGTCACAGGGTTTGCCATCGTTGCCCTTGTGGGTGCACACAGGATTTTCATAGTGATCCAGCCATTCACGATAGGCAGGCTCATTCATGCCGCAGCGTTCCGCAGCATAGGCGGTGGGGTTACTGAAGTAGGTCTCAATGTCCTTGAAGGGCAACGTTATGTGACCGACGCCTGGCTGGTAGGCCACCAGGAACACCGCCTGGCGCTGCAGGTGGTCCATGATGGAGTCTTCCGGAGGTTCGCGGTTTCTCAGCTCGTGGTTCTCTTCCTCGAGGGCGACAATCTTCTCGTCTCTCAGCTCGAGCTCCCGCTGACGCCGCTCAAGTTGCTCCCTGAGGAGCAGGAGCTCGGCACCCGCGTTTGAATCCTCCCGCTGTTTCTCCTCACCTACAGCGGCCATCTGCTCCTGCATGGAAAGGTATTGCTCGTTTCTTTCGGAAAGCCGCTTCTTGAGCTGCTCATTGCTGAGGCGTTGGCGTTCGTATTTCTGCTCGAGATCCGCAATATCACGGCGCAACCCCTGAACCTCCAGCCGGTGCTCTCGCTGGATATCCGAAAGCGCATCGCGGTGGACACTCTGGAGGGTCTTGATCCGCAGGCGTTGCTCACGAATCAACTGCGCCAGGCGGGAACGGTCGGCGGCGGCTGCGGCCTCTTCGCGCTCCGAAGAATCTTCTGCCTGCTCACTCAGAACCGGAATATTCTCTTCCTGTACCGGCTCAACTTTGCGGAATTTAAGGCTATTGGCCTCTACTGCCTTGCGAATGGCCTGGAAATGATTATTACCCGGGGTCATGTCCGGGTCCCAAAGATCCTCCTTGAACTTGGGATCGGGGCATTGGCTCCGGCAAACCAGCCGGATCGGACCACCGCCCATGTCCGGCCCCTTGGCGCCTTGCCTGGCGAGCTCTTCAATCGGCAGGTTCCAGTGACTGTCTGCCCTGCCCTCCTCATCAAACCAGATTCGGAAGAACACGAGTGCCTGAACCCGAAGATCGGGACTCAACTCAACCAGAACAGCCCTGACATCGGTTTCGGCAAGATCGGACAGCCCAACGTAGCCATCCAGGAAAGCGCCGAATTCCGTGGCCCGCATTTCGCGAGCCACCTGGCTTCCTTCCACAAAAAATACCGCCGAATAACCATCGGTTGCCTGGTCGGCAGACACCATTGCACGTTCTCCAAAGTTCAACGACTCGACAGACTCAAAGCTATTAGTCTAGCCAGACAATCGTTTCTGCACAGGGAAAAACTGCAACGATTTGTGATCGTGTTAGCGCTTAGAGCTCTGCCGCCAGACGACTCCCCTGGTCGATGGCCCGCTTGGCATCGAGTTCAGCCGCCACATCCGAGCCACCAATCAGGTGAACTGGCAGGCCCGCTGCCTCGAGTTCGCTTTGCAGTTCGCGCAGCGGCTCCTGGCCCGCGCAGACGATAATGGTATCCACGGGCAGCACACGATTTTCGCCCTGCTCTGCGCCTTTCGGCGTGACCGTTATATGCAGCCCCTCATCATCGATTTTACGATAGGTCACACCGGGCACCATCTGAACCTGACGGTTTTTCAGGGAAGTCCGGTGAATCCAGCCGGTGGTCTTGCCCAGGTTCTTACCCACTTTCGAGGCCTTGCGCTGAAGCAGATAGACTTCCCGGGCCGGCTCCGGTACCTGCGGCTCAACGCCCTGGATGCCACCACGATGATCAACACTGAGATCCACACCCCACTCCCGCATGAAGTGATCGGTATCCAAAGCAGCCGACGTGCCCTTGTGGACGATAAACTCGGAGACATCGAAACCGATACCGCCGGCACCGATCACGGCCACTCTCTGGCCAACCGGCTTGCGCTCCAGCAGCGCGTCCAGATAACCGATCACTTTGGGATGATCGATACCCTCGATTTCCGGCGTACGCGGCTTTACGCCCGTGGCCAGAACCACTTCGTCAAAGCCACCGGCTTTCAGGTCATCAGCGCTAACCCGGGTGTTCAGGCGTACATCGACCTGATGCTTGTCGAGCATCACCCGGAAATAGCGCAACGTCTCGTAAAACTCTTCCTTGCCCGGAATCAGCTTGGCAACGTTGAACTGGCCACCAATCTCACTGCCGGCGTCAAACAATGTCACCTTATGGCCACGCTCTGCCGCCACGGAAGCGAAAGCCAGTCCTGCCGGGCCGGCACCAACCACCGCGATGGATTTCGGCTTCGCAGTCTTCACGTAGGTCAACTCGGTTTCATGACAGGCGCGGGGATTGACCAGGCAGGACGTCAGCTTGCCGCTGAAGGTGTGATCAAGACAGGCCTGATTACAGCCGATGCAGGTGTTGATCTCCTCCGCGCGATCCTCCGCCGCCTTTAGAACCAGATCGGCGTCTGCGAGGAACGGCCGGGCCATGGACACCATATCGGCATCGCCCTCGGCCAGAATCTTCTCGGCCACGTCCGGCATGTTAATCCGGTTGGTGGTGACCAGAGGAATGCTCACTTCACCTTTCAGGCGCGCGGTCACCTTGGTAAATGCGCCCCGGGGAACTGAGGTGGCAATGGTAGGTACGCGGGCCTCATGCCAGCCAATACCCGTATTGATGATGGTTGCACCCGCCTTCTCGATTTCCTTGGCCAGATGCACCACCTCTTCCCAGGTACTGCCGTCTTCAATCAGATCCAGCATGGACAGGCGGTAAATCAGGATAAAGTTCTCGCCCACTCGTTCACGAACCCGGCGAACGATTTCGATGGGCAGACGAATGCGGTTTTCGTAACTGCCACCCCAACGGTCAGTCCGATGGTTGGTGTGAGACACAATGAACTGGTTAATGAAGTAACCCTCTGACCCCATCACTTCAACGCCGTCATAACCGGCGCTTTGTGCAAGTGCGGCGCACTCCGCATAGTCCTGGATCTGCTTCTCGATGCCGTCTTCATCCAGTTCCCGGGGCTTGAACGGATTGATTGGCGCCTGAATGGCCGAGGGTGCCACCAGCTCCGGAGAATAGGCGTAGCGGCCAGCGTGGAGGATCTGCATGCAGATCTTGCCATCAGCTCCATGCACCGCATCGGTAATGACCCTGTGCTTCTCGACTTCCTCTTCGGTGGTCATCTTGGCGGCGTGCTGGAAAACGCCCCCTTCCACATTCGGAGCAATACCGCCAGTCACGATCAGGCCAGCACCGCCTCGGGCACGCTCTGCATAGAATGCCGCAAGGCGTTCGAAGCCATTTTTGGCCTCTTCCAGGCCGGTGTGCATGGAGCCCATCAGGGTGCGGTTACGCAGTTTGGTAAAACCAAGGTCCAGTGGCTCAAGCAGGTTCGGGTACTTGGCAACGCCTGGCGTCGTGCTCGCGGTCATGTTTGCTCTCCTCATCGTGATCTTGGGCGGAACGCCTGTAAATGACAGGGCTCCGTTCATTGTTGAGCCTTAAACTACCCGCGCATCTTGCGATCGACAATATCCAGGGATAACATTTTATTATCTTTGCATAACATGTCAGACAAAGGCTTCAATGAACGCCCACCTCTCCAGCCCGTCAAAAAACCGAAACTCACTCGGGGACATCAGTGTTCTCTATGTGTCGGCTCTTTTGCGGGCCGCCGAAGCCGAAGGCGCCAGCAGCGCAGAACTGGCATCCCGTTTCCAGCTTGACCATCAGACCCTGACATCACCGGAAGCGCGCATCAGCATCCCGCGGTTCATGCGCCTGGGGCATGCCGCGATCAACGAGACCGGAAACCCGACTCTCGGGCTGAGGATGGGAGCGCTATCACGCCCTGTCGACGCGGGTATTGCAGGGCTGGCCGGAGAAACCGCCGGCACCGCTGGCGCGGCACTCTCCACTCTGATTCGCTACGCTCTGCTAACCAGCCGCAATAGCCGCGGCGTTCCAACTGTCCAACCGGAAACCCGGCAAGCAAAGTTCTACTCGATTCGCCCCTATAACGGCTTCAACTACTTCGTGGTGGACTCCGTTCTTGCTGCGTGGACCCAGTTTCTCCGGACCGTTACAGGCCGTTACGACGTTCTGGAGAAGGTCACTATCGAATACCGATCAATCGGCCAGGATGATTTGTTCGAGAGCTGGTTTCGCTGCCCCGTGCAGTTTGGGGCTTCGAAGAACAGCCTTGCCGTGCGGCAGGATATTTGGGAAAGCACCAGCCAGCAGGCTCAGCCGGCCATGCATGAAAGGCTTTCCGATCTCTGCGAACGGGAACTTCAGCAGATACGACGGGGGTGGACCACGGGCGACCGGGTAAAAAACCTCCTCACGCCCCTGTTTCGGGGCGAGACACCCAGCCTGGAAACCATTGCAGTTAAACTGGGGGTTGCGCCATGGACGCTGCAGAGACAACTGGCCGCCGAGGGCACCGGATTCAGGGAACTGGTGGATGAAACGCGAAAACAGTTGGCGCGGGATTATATTCGGGAGACAGAGACATCACTGGCGGAGATTGCCTGGCTTTTGGGGTTTGCCAATCCTGCGGCCTTTCACAAGGCCTACCGGCGCTGGTTCAATCTAAGCCCCGGGGAACACCGAAAGCAGATCAGACATGGGTGACATCGGTGATGGTTTCATCCCTTGCCTATAACTCCATGGCGTCGTCCCAGCCATCATCGTCTTCATATTCTTCGAACTGGTTTTCAATCAACTCTTCTTCGTAATCCCGCATCACAGCCTTCCTGATTTCTGAATTTTCAGAAATAGCCTAGAAGCACTCAATGACAGAACGATGACAATGAAGGTTTGCGTTGGCAGCAAGCCAACTGGAAAATTCGGGTAACGTGAAAGGTAAAACAAGGGGTAAAAATGGCGGAGCGGACGGGACTCGAACCCGCGACCCCCGGCGTGACAGGCCGGTATTCTAACCAACTGAACTACCGCTCCGTGCGGGTCATCACAGCTCGCCTCGAAAAGGCTTGGCAATCAAGGGTGTGATTGCTCTGTGACAACGAGGGCGCATTATAAAGAGGCGCCCTGTTATGTCAACGCTTTTTCTTAAATATTTTCAGAAAAAGCGTTCTGTTACATGGCATCGACCATGGCGTCCTTGCCCTGGGCGGTTTTGCGGTATTCGATAGGCGTCATTCCGGACCAGCGTTTGAATGCGCGATAAAAAGTGCTGGGCTCAGAAAAGCCGGTCAGGTAGACAATCTCATCAATGGATTCATCGGTGGTTGCCAGCAACTGACGGGCCAGGCGATAGCGAAAATCCGCGAGTACCTGATTGAAACTGGTCTCGGCCTCTGTCAGCCGGGTACGCAGGGTCCTCGGCTTGATGCCGAGCCGCTCGGCCACGGCATCGAGGGTGACCTCTCCACTATCGAGGAGCTCTGCGACAATGCGCTCCACCTGACCAACGATGTCTTTCTTCTCCAACCGGGCAACCTGTTCGCTGGCAAACCGCTCGTGCAGATCCAGCAGCTCCGGCTCGGCATGCGGCGAGGCATGTGACAGCAGCTTGACCGGGAAGTACAGCCGGTTTTCCGGCGCACCGAAGGTGACGTCACACCCCAGCACCTCGCGGACATGATCCTGACCCTCGGAACGCTCATGCTCGAACTCAATGCGTGAGGGGTAAAAGTTGCCATCGGTGATGGAGCGGAAAAAGGTAATCAACCCCAGCACGAAACATTCATTGAAATGCCGTAAACGACGCACATCATCAGACGCTGCATCCAGGACCATGCAGGCATCGTCGCCCTCAATGAAGAAATCGGTGTTTGCAGCATCACTCAGCAAACGCTGATAGTTCTGGGCCCGACGCAGGCCCTCGCCGAATGTTGGGCTGCTCAGAAAGAGGTATTCCAGCACCTGCCCCTTATACGCTGGCAGCAACTGTCCCAGATGCAGGCCAACATCCGGATCGCCGGAAACATCCTCAACAGCCTGCCAGAAGTACATCTGCGCACTGTGGGGAGTTCGAAGCTGTTCGGTATAAACGTAATTTTCATCCACACCCAGACGGCTGAAAATCGCGTTGGTATCGATTCCCTTCTTTTTCATCGCCTCATAAATCAGGCGCAACATCACTCCCGCGTCACGAAGTTCCTGCATAAGATCCCGTTTTCTTATTTGTTGACGTCTACTTTGGCCGGCCGGACAGTCGCCGGGGCTCGCCAGGTCAATGCCTGATCTGGCAGGGTTTGCCACACTCCAGAGGTTTGTCAGATCCAGAGGGCCCGGAAAAGGCACCCTGTTAGACAATCGTCTTATATTAGAGCATATCAGGCCACGAACGCCGAGTTGTACCAAAATGTAAAAAAAAGCATATCCTCTGCTACTACGCTTTTACTCAGGCAGCGCCGGCATTTCCGGTCGAGGCTATAAAGGAGAATATCCATGCCAGAGACCCTCGTTTACCACACGACACCACCCGCTTTATTGCCCATGTATGGCAGAACACTGCTGCCGAAACAAAAGCAAACCGGCGGTGACGTCAGCATCCCGGAGTTGTCTGCCAGCCTGCTTGGCGTCAGTACTGCCGGCAAGAACCTCAAGCGCTACCAGCAGGTCTGTGGCTTCGCGGCAGGCAGTCATCTGCCCGTTACCTGGCCCCATGTGCTGGCTTTTCCACTGCACCTGAAACTGCTCACCGAGAAGGCCTTCCCCCTGCCGCTGCTGGGCCTGGTGCACCTGCGAAACACCATTACCCAGCACCGGCCGATCGGCACCGGGGAGAACCTGGATTTATCTGTACGACTGGGGAATACCGTGAAAAGTGACCGGGGTGTGGAGTTTGATCTCATCACCGAGGCTCGCTCGGCTGGCAAACTGGCCTGGGAAGAAGCGAGCACGACGCTGTTCCGACAACCGGATGGCGAGAGCAAGTCGTCCGGCAAAAAAGCACCTCCAGAGCTGGAACGTTATCCGAACACCGAAAACTTCAAGGCACCCGAATCGATTGGCCGGCAATACGCCCGGGTATCCGGCGACAGCAACCCGATCCACATGCATGCCCTGAGCGCCAAAGCGTTCGGCTTTCCACGGGCAATCGCCCACGGCATGTGGACCAAAGCCCACGCACTCGCACTGCTGGAGCAACAGGAAGGCTGGCAAAGTGGCGCTCTGAGCGTCAGTTGTCAGTTCAAGAAGCCGCTGTTTCTACCCGGCACAGCCCAACTTAACTGGCAAACGGGAGAAACGGGCTGGGACTATCAGGTTTTGAATGCCAAAGGCGATGCGCCTCATCTGACCGGGCGCATCGACTGGCTCTAGGAGGGCTTGCCATCCGGTGCGCAGGGGGAACCCTGGGCGCCGGCAACGGGCAACGTGAAATAGAAACAGGCACCACCGCCTTCCGGCCGCTCGAAACCGATGTCGCCACCCTGCGCCTGCATGAGGGAACGGCAGGTTGAAAGGCCAATGCCCATCCCTTCGTCCTTGGTCGTGAAGAACGGCAGGAACAGTTTCTCTTCGGCATCTTCCGACAGGCCGATGCCATGGTCCCGCACCTGGATTCGAACACAGGTGTCACCCTGCACACTGGCACTCACTTCTACCGGCGCGCTGGAATCAATACTGCTGGTCGCTTCCAGAGCGTTGCGAATCAGATTCAGGGCGACCTGCTGTACCTGAACCGGATCGGCCAGAACCTCAGGCATGTTCTCAGGCACGGACAGCTCAATGGCGCCCTTGTTGTTACGCATATCCACCTCGGCAAACTGCCGGGTGTCTTCCAGCAACGCGGGCACAGACAGTACTTCCTTGCCCGTCGCCGGTTTTTTCATGAATCGACGAATGCGTCGGATGATTTCACTGGCGCGATGGGACTGTGCCTCGATCTTGTCGAGGGTCTCCTGGAGCAGCCCCATATCAGGGCTTTCCTTTGCCATCATCCGCTTGGCGACCCGGGCATAATTGGTGATGGCGGTCAGCGGCTGGTTCACCTCATGGGCAACGCCGGCGGCCATTTCACCCATGGTGGTCAGGCGCGAGGTATGTGCAAGCTGGTCGCGCTGTTCCTGAACCAGTTGCCGGGCATCCTCCAGCGCCTTTTCATTGTCCAGTTCGGCGGTGATATCCCGGAATACAACAACGGCACCGTGAAGCTCGTCAGAGTCCAGTTTCGGGGTTGAGCGGTACTCCGCCGGAAAGCCGGTTCCGTCGGCCCTTAGCATTCGTATATCCCGCTGGTTCTCGGCCACACCCTGCTGACAGGTCGCCTTCACCGGCAGTCCGTCCGGATTGTCACCGGCAGTCGCGAAGTGGGTTTCGAAGAAATCACGACCAATCAGCTCTTCCACCGGGCAGCCAACAATTGATGCAGCCGCCGGATTGGCAAATTCAATAATGCCGTTCTCATCGAGGCCGTAAATGCCTTCGCTGATCGAGTTCAGAATCCGGGCCTGATCACTTTGCAGCTCCCGGTTGCGGGCCTGCAACTCTCTTTCAAGGCGAATAACGCTGGCGTGGGTTTTTACGCGAGCGATCACTTCCTGGGACTGAAACGGCTTGGAGATGTAGTCGGCACCTCCAAGTGAAAAGCCCTTCACTTTTGCCTGCAGGTCGTCCAGCGCAGACAAAAAGACGACGGCACAGTCTGCCGTCTGCGGGGCGGCCTTGAGGCGCTTGCAGACTTCATAGCCGTCCATCTCCGGCATCATGATATCGAGGAGAATCACTTCGGGCTGATGGCGGTGGGCAAGGTCGAGGGCCTTTTCGCCCTCGTTGGCAATGAGTAGCCGGTAACCTTTGTCTTTCAGGGTCTCATAGAGGACTTTGAGGTTCTGCGGATTGTCATCCACGAGCAGAACCGTCACCTCCGAGTTCTCGCTGACAGCTTCAGTCATAAATGTCGGGCCGGTTAGAAAAGTAACCGTATGATGCCGCCGGGATCACCCTGCGTCGATAAGGTCCTTTACGGACAGGACCATACGAACGAGATGTGCCAGGGAATGGGTTCCCATCTTGTGCATAACGCGGGAACGGTGGATCTCTACCGTGCGCTGGCTGATTTCCAGCTCAATGGCAATCACCTTGTTGGCCTGGCCGGCAATCATCCGGTCCATGATCTCGTGTTCCCGAGGGGTCAGGCTCTTGATGCGGCGAATGATCTCCTGCTTCTCGTCCAGAGACTTGCGCTGCTCAAGGTCCTGTTTGAGGGCTGCCTCAATTTTCTCCAGCAGTGCCTCCTCACGGTAGGGCTTCTGGATGAAGTCCACAGCGCCCTCTTTCATGGCGTCGACGGCCATGGGAACGTCACCGTGGCCCGTCACAAAGATAATCGGCAATATGGAGTGTTTTTCATTGAGCTTTTTCTGGAGCTCCATACCGTCCATGCCCGGCATGCGAATATCCAGCACAATGCAGCCTGCCATCTTGTCGGAATAGTCCTTCAGGAAAGCGGTTGCACTCTCATAGGTCTTTACCGGCTTGCCGTCGGATTTCAGCAGCAGCTCCAGGGAATCGCGGACTGCCTCATCGTCCTCAACAACGTACACGGTTTGCTGGATATCAGTCATGGGTGTGTTCTCTCCTGTCCGTTTTCTTATGATCGCCGGTCAGTGAATTGACGGGTCTTTATGGTCGTCACGGGCATGTTCCTGGCGCTCGTGTTCCCGCATTTTTTCTAGCCGTTGCTGGATAATGCCAAAAACGCTCTGCTTCGGGTACCTGCCTTTGTCATCGGCCTTGCCCGCAGGCTTTCCAAGCAGCAGCGTGATGGCCTCTTCTACACGGGCGACCGCGTACACCGCAAACTGCCCCCCGCGCACTGCCTGCACCACTTCGCTGTCAAGCATCAGGTTTTGCACATTGGTGGATGGCACAATGACCCCCTGGCTGCCTGAAAGCCCACCCTTGAGCTGGCAGGTGGTAAAAAAGCCTTCCACTTTTTCATTCACGCCCCCAATGGGCTGAACCTCACCAAACTGGTTGACCGACCCCGTAATCGCAAGATCCTGCCGAACCGGTATACCGGATAGGGACGAAATCAACGCGCACAGTTCTGCCAGTGAGGCACTGTCTCCGTCCACTTCACCGTAGTTCTGCTCGAAGGTCAGACTGGCCGACAGGTGCATCGGATCGTTAACCGCAAAATGGGAGGCTAGCCAGGAGCTCAGAATCATCACGCCCTTGGAGTGCAGATTGCCGCCAAGCTTTACATCTCGCTCAATATCCATGACCGCGCCATCTCCATAATAGCAGGTAGCGGTGACACGGTTGGAAAGACCGAACTCAAATCCACCCGTGGACAGCACCGAGAGTGCATTAACCTGGCCAACGCACTTGCCACTTGTAGTTACGAGCGTTGTGCCGTCACGGATGGAATCATAGAACTGATCCCGGATCCGGCTGCTGCGGTATTTCGCGCTTTCCAGCGCGCGCTCAACGTGCAGGTCCTGGATCAGCTTGGCACCGGCCTGACGGGCCCAGAAATCGGATTCCCGCAGCAGGTTGGCAATATCGGCCGCATGCAGGGACAGTCGATCCTGATGCTCGGCCATACGGGCACTGTGTTCAATCACCCGGGCAACCGCCTTGTTCGAACAGTGAAGCAGCTTCTTCTCGCTCACCAGGCTGGCGATGAACTTGGCATATAGCAGCTGACTGTCATCGGACCGGTACATTTCGTTCTCGAAATCCGCCGTGACTCGAAACAGCTCGGCGAATTCGGAATCGTATTCCTGCAACAACATCCAGGTTTCACGGTCGCCGAACAGAACAATCTTGACGTCCAGGGGCACCGATTCTGGTTCAATTGAGATGGTTCCGGACAGCGTCAGTTCCCGTTCCAGGGAATTTATCTGTATGGACTTCGAACGCAAAGCACGCTTGAGGCCATCCCATACGAACGGTTGCTCCAGAACCTTGATGGCGTCCATCAACAGATAGCCACCGTTGGCCCTGTGCAGGCTGCCCGGGCGAATCAGGGAGAAATCCGTGAACACGGTGCCCTTGTAGGTGACGTTCTCAACGTAACCGAACAGGTTGTGGTAGGTGGGGTTATCCTCCACCACCATCGGCACTTCGTTGGTTTTCTGATGCACCAGAACATTGACGAGGTAACGGCGGGGCATCTTCTTGTCGAGGGACGCATACGCAATCGCTGCCTGCTCCTCGTTGTCATCGAGGAAGATCTCGAGATTTTCAACCAGGTCCGCCCGAACCGCTTCAAAGAAGGCGACCACGTCCGGCAGATCCTTGTATTTCTCGATCAGCTCATCGATCTGATGGCCTGAGATACTCTCGAGGGTCTCCTGGTTCAGGGCTTGCTGTTTATCAGCGTATTCCTGCTCCCAGTCCGCCAGTTTGCGAAGCGCCTGCCGGAGCTTTTTCTCAAGCTTGTTGATGGCATCTTCGAACTTGTCGCGCTGCTCATCGGTCAGGGCCTGGAAAGATTCCGCAGTGTGGGGTTCGTCGCCATTCATGGCCACCAACCGATAACCGCCCGGGGTTGTCACAGTGAGGCTGACTTTTTTGCGCTTGGCCTGGGCCGCAACCTTCTCCAGCTCGTCTTCCTGCTTTTTGCCGTATTCGTTTTTCAACTGTTCGGAGCGCTCAAGAAAGCTGTCGCTGTCAAAGGTCTGTGGAATAACCTTGACCAGGCGACTCATCAGCTTTTCCATATCCTGTTTGAGCTGGGTACCCTTCCCGGCCGGGAGCTGCAACAGCTTCGGAATGCGCGGCTCCTCGAAGTTGGCCACGTAGCACCAGTCATGGCTCTGCTGATCCGTATCCACATGATGCTCGAGGTAACGCAGCATCATGGTGCGCTTACCCAGGCCATTACGGCCAACGGCATAGACGTTGTAACCGCCATGGGGCATTGCCAGAGCAAAACGCACAGCCTCCTGGGCACGGTTCTGGCCAACGATTTCAGCCAGGGGCTCCAGTTGCTTGGTGGTTTTGAACGGCAGATCTTTCAGAACACAGGCTTTGTAAAGCTGGTGCAGAGGCAGTGACTTCAAGGTTTGGTCCTGTAACGGTTAACACATTGGCCGGTCATTGTAGATTCTGCGGTCGGCTCTGTCGCGTTCAGCACGAAGATTTCTGGAGTTGCGCACAGTGCGCGGGATTTTGTTAGGCAGTTCACAATTCCGCCGCCGCTCATTTTTCAACCAGCCTTTCCGGAACTACACTTCTTCTCCCAACCATAAAGACAATGCACGCAACGGACGCCAGCGTATGACCAGTGATTCCGCAGAGCGCAGAATCAAGGATCGTTACCCCGCCTCCTGCCTGAAGGTCCAGCTCCGGGAACGTGGCTTCTTTGGTCGTGGCAAACACCCCACGCCGGTTACCTGCCTGGACCTCAACCGTTACGGAATGGCAGTACTTTGCCCCAGGCCAGTAGAACCGGGCGCCCGTCTGTTCATGGATTTTGACGGCAAGTACATCAGCGAATCGCGGGTTTGTGCCCGGGTCGTGGAGTGCCAGCCCTTCCAGACCGGCTATCGCGTCAGCGTCCAATTCAGTTACTGCCTGGACAAGAAAGGGTACTCACGCACAGTAGACAATGCCCTGTCGCGGATTGAAGGCTTTTACAACCGGTTCGCCAGTTGAGGCAGCCCTGAAGTCTCACGCCAGACCGGCGTCAAGGCTGGCGGCCACATACATCCCCAGTTCACGGCACTGCTCCTGAAACTCATCCCGATACTCGCCCCTGCAGATCAGGGGTTCCTGCATCAATTTCCAGCGTAGCCCCGTGGTAATGCTCTCGATGGCCCGATTGGTACCGGTGCCGTCATGTCCAGCGCGGATATAGTAGGCAAACGGCAACCCCTGGGTTTTCTCAAGGCAGGGATAGTAGCTTCGATCGAAGAAGTCCTTCAGGGCACCGCTCATATACCCGAGATTCTCAGTGGTACCGAGAATGATGGCGTCGCAGGCAAGCACGTCGTCGGGACCGGCATCCAACGGTGCCAGAACGGTTACTTCAACGTTTTCGATGTCTTCATGGCGGGCCCCCTCCTCCACAGCTTCTCGTAGGCGGAGGGTGTTCGGGGAAGGCGCATGGGCAACAATCAAAAGTTTCTTCATGTCATCCATACGTCCTCCCTACATCAAGCTTAGAGCAGCTCGCCGTTGGCTTCTGCGGGCTCTTCTTTAGCGTCTTTCTTCGGTTCAGGCTTGGGCATCAATTTGTCCCGAACCTTGGCTTCGATTTCGTTGGCAATGTCCATGTTTTCTTCCAGGAACTTGCAGGCGTTGGCCTTGCCCTGGCCGATCTTGTCGCCATTGTAGGCGTACCAGGCCCCGGATTTGTCGACAAAGCCTTCCTTGACGCCCATATCCAGGACTTCGGCCATGTGGTAGATGCCCTTGCCGTACATAATCTGGAACTCGGCCTGCTTGAACGGCGGCGATACTTTGTTCTTGACCACTTTCACGCGGGTCTCGTTACCGACCACTTCGTCACCGTCTTTTACGGCACCAATGCGGCGGATATCAAGGCGAACGGAGGAGTAGAATTTCAGCGCGTTACCACCGGTGGTGGTTTCGGGCGAGCCAAACATAACCCCGATTTTCATACGGATCTGGTTGATGAAAATCATCAGGCAGTTAGCGTGTTTGACATTACCGGTCAGCTTGCGAAGCGCCTGGGACATCAGTCGCGCCTGCAGACCAACGTGGCTGTCGCCCATTTCACCCTCGATTTCCGCTTTCGGGGTCAAGGCCGCCACGGAGTCCACGATGATCACGTCTACCGCATTGGAACGAACCAGCATGTCGGCAATTTCCAGGGCCTGCTCACCGGTATCCGGCTGGGACACCAGAAGGTCGTCCACATTGACGCCCAGCTTTTCGGCGTAAACCGGATCGAGCGCGTGCTCGGCATCCACAAATGCGCAGGTTTTGCCGGCTTTTTGTGCTTCGGCAATTACCTGGAGGGTGAGCGTCGTCTTACCGGAACTTTCCGGACCGTAGATTTCGCAAATTCGACCATATGGAAGACCGCCAATACCCAGGGCAACGTCCAGGCCGAGGGAACCGGTGGAGACCGCAGGAATGGCTTCGCGAGGATGATCGCCCATTTTCATGACGGCGCCCTTGCCAAACTGGCGCTCAATCTGTCCAAGTGCTGCGCTCAATGCTTTCTTGCGGTTGTCTTCCATCAGTGCAAACCCTCTGTCGCCTGGGCCGCCACCCTCAGGAAAAGGCTGGCAGCGAAATAGTGAATCGGGAATCCGTACAGCTTGAACAGCCAATTCCCTGTATATTTGAACAGTATTAAAACATAACCCGCAGAAGAGACCAACCCCTCCGGATGTGAAAGCCGTCAGACTTCGCCCACAAAATCGTTAACCCCTTGAAGGGCAAAAAGAACGGCCTGCCGGCGAACCTGATCACGATCGCCCCCAAAGTGCTTTACCACTGCCACGGTGGAGGCCGGACTGCTGCCCCAGGCAAACCAGACGGTGCCCACAGGCTTGTCCTCGCTGCCACCGCCGGGCCCTGCCACACCACTGATCGCAACGGCAACGTCAGCATCTGTGGCCACCAGGGCACCGGCAACCATTTCCCGTACCACCGGTTCGCTGACCGCACCGTGTTCATCCAGCGATTTCCGGGTTACGCCCAGAAGCCCCTGCTTGGCCTCATTGCTGTAGGTGACCAGGCCACCCAGCACATAAGCCGAGGACCCGGCCCGGTCGGTCAGTACCTTGGCAACCCAGCCGCCAGTGCAACTCTCCGCTGTAGCAACTGTACGGCCGGTTCCCAGCAGTCGTTCACCGAGACGGTTGCCTGCCTCTTCCAATTCCTGATCGCTGGCCAGCATAATGACCTCCTTCGTTTCATCACGGCGGTTATTTTCTTACAATTCACGCCTTCATCCAAAGCAAGGCTACCCGGACCCGTTCATGTCAGCAGCTCAGACCGATCTTTCCAAGCACACCCCCATGATGCAGCAGTACCTGAAGATCAAGGGTCAGCACCCCAACGAACTCGTGTTCTACCGCATGGGGGATTTCTATGAGCTTTTTTACGAAGACGCCAAGAAAGCGGCCGAGCTGATGGATATTACCCTCACCGCCCGGGGCCAATCAGGCGGCAATCCGATCCCTATGGCCGGCATCCCCTATCACTCCTCTGAGGGCTACATTGCCCGGCTGGTTCGGGCAGGTCAATCCATCGCCATCTGCGAGCAGATTGGTGACCCGGCAACCAGCAAGGGACCTGTCGACCGGCAGGTGGTAAGGATTGTCACACCAGGAACCCTGAGTGACGATGCCTACCTGGAAGACCGCCGGGACAACCTGTTGGTGGCCATTTATAACCACCGGGAACAGTTCGGTTTTGCCTCGCTCGATATCTCCAGCGGCCGCTTTGCCGTCTCCGAGCTGGAAAACCTTGAAGCCCTGCAAGGGGAGCTCCAGCGGGTACGCCCGGCGGAAATCCTGATCAGCGAAGATTTTCCTTACCAGGAAGTTCTGGAGGGCTTTACCGGAATTCGGCGCCAGGGCCCCTGGCTGTTCGAATCCGATACCGCTCGCCGCGTGATCACCCAGCAGCTGCAGGTGCGGGACCTCACCGGTTTTGGCTGCGAGGACCTGAACCTCGCCGTTTGTGCTGCCGGCTGCCTGCTGCAGTACGCGAAGGAAACCCAGCGCACCGCCCTGCCCCATATTCGCAAGCTGACCCGCGAGCGTCGGGATGAAGCGGTGATAATGGATGCCGCCAGCCGACGCAATCTGGAGATCGACACCAACTTGATGGGCGGGCACCAGTACACTCTGGCCTGGGTCATGGACCGCACCGCAACGTCCATGGGCGGGCGCGAGCTTCGGCGCTGGCTGAACCGCCCACTGCGGGATGTGGACATCGTCCAGCAGCGTCAGCAGGCAGTGTCCGCGCTGCTCGACGGGTTTCACTACGAACCGGTACACGATCTTCTTAAAGCCGTCGGCGACATTGAGCGGGTCCTGGCCCGGGTCGCCCTCCGCTCAGCCCGTCCCCGTGACCTCGCCCGCCTGCGGGATGCGTTTCAGGCACTGCCGGATCTTCAGGAAACCCTGAAACCGGTGAATTCGCATCACATTGTCAAACTCGCCACCACCATCGGGGAATACCCGGAACTGGCGGAACTTCTCGAGCGCTCCATTATCGAAAATCCGCCAGTGGTGATCCGCGAAGGCGGCGTCATTCGGGAAGGCTTCGACGAGGAGCTGGACGAGCTTCGCAACATCAGCGAGAACGCAGGCCAGTATCTGCTCGATGTGGAGACACGGGAGCGGGACCGCACCGGCATCAGCACCCTGAAGGTGGGTTACAACCGGGTTCACGGCTACTACATTGAAATCAGCCGGGCCCAGTCCGATCAGGCGCCGGTGGATTACATTCGCCGCCAGACCCTGAAGAATGCCGAGCGTTTCATTACGCCGGAACTGAAGGAATTCGAAGACAAGGCCCTGAGTGCCAAGAGCCGGGCGTTGGCACGTGAGAAAGGCCTGTACGACGAAGTGCTGGAAACCGTGGCCGGTCAACTGGCGCCGCTCCAGGATGCTGCTCAGGCACTGGCGGAGCTGGATGTGCTGAGCAATTTTGCCGAGCGGGCAACCTCCCTGCGTTTTTCAGCACCGGAATTCAGCGAATCCCCGGGCTTTGACATCGAAGAAGGCCGCCACCCGGTCGTCGAGCAATTGCTGGATGAGCCCTTCGTACCCAACGATCTTCTGATGGATACCCAGCGTCGTATGCTGGTTATTACCGGCCCAAACATGGGCGGTAAGTCCACCTACATGCGCCAGGCTGCATTGATTGCCCTGCTCGCCTATACCGGCAGCTTCGTGCCCGCCAACCGCGCGGTTATTGGCCCGGTGGACCGGATTTTCACCCGTATGGGTTCCTCAGACGACATCGCTGGCGGCCGCTCCACCTTCATGGTGGAAATGACAGAAACCGCTAACATCCTGCACAACGCCACCGAGCACAGCCTGGTGTTGATGGACGAAGTCGGCCGTGGCACCAGCACCTTTGACGGCCTGTCACTGGCCTGGGCCACCGCGGAGCATCTGGCCAGGGAAACCCGCTGCTACACTCTGTTTGCCACCCACTATTTCGAGCTCACCCAGCTGGCCGATGAGTTGCAGCATGCCGTCAACGTGCACCTCACAGCCACCGAACACGATGACAGCATCGTGTTCCTGCACAATGTGCACGATGGCCCGGCGAGCCAGAGCTACGGGCTTCAGGTAGCCAAACTCGCCGGCGTGCCCCAGGATGTGATCCGCAACGCCAAAACCCAGCTCTCCCACCTGGAAGGCACCGCCTCTCCCAAGGTACCGGCAGCCACGGGTGGCGAACCTCAAAAAGACACGCCCCGCGCCAAACCGGCAACGCAGGTTAGCGAACCCGTCTACCAGGGCGATATGTTCGCCAGCATTGAGCCCAGTGCCGTAGAGGATGCCCTTAAGGACCTGGACTTGGACGGACTAACCCCCCGGGATGCCATGAATCAGCTTTACGAACTGAAGGCGTTGATGAAGAAATAGCGAAGAATTGATCTGTGTAATAAGGTTATAGCAGTCGAACGCTTGCGGCTGTGCGGGTCGCTCCCTACAATATCGCGCACCAAAATATAACGGTAGCGCCCGACGGCGCTCCTGATGAGACTGACCGACCACTGGACCAGGGATCTGACTATGGCGTTTATCGTTACTGATAACTGCATCAAGTGTAAGTACACAGACTGCGTGGAAGTCTGTCCGGTAGACTGCTTCTACGAGGGACCGAACTTTCTGGTAATCGACCCGGACGAATGTATCGACTGTGCCCTGTGCGAGCCAGAGTGCCCGGCCGAAGCCATTTTCTCGGAAGACGAGCTGCCGGCCGATCAGGTCCAGTTTGTGGAGCTGAATGCCGATCTGGCCGCCAAATGGCCGAACATCACCGAAAAGAAAGATCCGCTGCCAGACGCTGAAGAGTGGGATGGCAAGCCGAACAAGCTTCAGTATCTGGAAAAGTAAGCATCCGGAACCGGAACAAAAAAGGGAAGCCGAGGCTTCCCTTTTCTTTGCCTGAAGTTCTGTGATTGCGTCAGGTGCTGGCCAGCTTGGCGCCCATGGCCACGAAAAACCCTCCCGTCAGGCCGTTCAGCGTTCGCTTCACGCGCGCGTTTACACCAAGACTCCGAAACGTAACCACCACCCAGGCCAGACCACACTGCCAGAGCATTGCCAGCAGAAAATGCACGCCGGCCAGCATCAGGGACTGCTGAAAGGCGTTACCCGCCGGATCCACAAACTGTGGTAGCAAAGCCATGTAGAACAGCGCGGTTTTCGGATTCAGAACATTGGACAGCAGACCCTCCCGAAACGACACCACCACCGCGACCTTCCGGCGGGCAACCTTTTCCGCCTTTGTCGCGGGCGCCTCACCCCGGCGAAGGGCCTGGCGCAACGAACCGATGCCCAGCCACACGAGATAGCAGGCACCGGCCCACTTCAATGCAGAGAATGCCCAGGCGGTTTCCACCAATAGAAGGGAAATGCCCAGCGCCGAGAGCGTGGCATGAATGAACAGGCCGCTACAGATGCCGACGCTGGTCACGCAACCATCCCGCAATCCGCCCCGGCCGGTATTACGCATCACCAGCAGGGTATCCACACCGGGCGTGATGGTGAGCAAGGTAATGGCAACCAGATAGGCCCAGAACAGATCCGATATCAACGTCATGCCCTCTCAAAATCCTGAACGAAACCTTCCCCGGGGCCCTGCCGACAATCTCAGACTCAGGCCTCCTGCTGGAGAATCTTACGCGCGGCGGCGGACTTGTAAAATGGCGCAAGCCGCCGACGAATCAGGGCCTCAACATAGCCCTCTTCACGTAACACGTCTATAACCGGAATTGCGTAGGCATCAATCTCTGCCATGACGACTTCTCGGCTCACACCCATATCGCCCAGCAGGTCCGTGAGAGGGCGGTCACCATATTTCACGAACAGGTAGGAAACCACGGCCCTCGCGCAGCCCTCAAAGTAAGGAGTTTTCCGGAACTGCAACCAGAACTCATAACCGAGCACGACAAACTCCTGAAGCTCCACCTCCCCGAGGCCCTCGCGAAGCTCCTCAATAGTGCGGTCTTCCAGCGATACCCAGGCGGCCATCACGCTGTCCCGCAGCTCGTCATCAGACAGAGCACTGTGCAGGAACTGCTCACTGCGGCTGATCAGACCGGGCAGGCTGTCCGACAGCCAGGCCTTCAGTCGCCGCTCAAAGGTTTCATCCAGTCCCGGAACGGCCCTGTTGGCCATGCGCTTGCCGAACTTCATCATCGAGCCAACGCCCGGTACGGACTTGGTGATCAGGTTGTCCTCGTACAGGTAGTTCACCAGGCCGTGGTAAACCACATTGGACACCAGCTCCTGATAGACCGGGTGGGCCATGATCTCGCTGATTACCCGTTCCCGCTGTTGCCGGAGTTCCAGAGTTTCTTCCAGAAAGCCCGTGGCCTGTTCGCGGGTGATGATCTCGCCCAGGGTGGTCTCTGATTGCACATCGGCATTGAGGACCTCGGTGGCCATCTCCGCGGCCAGTTCCGGAATGCCGGCATCCAGTTCCATATCCATAACGATACGCTGGATAACGCCCATCACCTGCTCTTCCGAGGTTATCCGGCCAAGGGTTATCTCGCCGGCATAATGCCAAAGCTCATCCAGTTCCTGCCCCAGGAACTTGCGCAGCTTTGCACCCTTTAGCGAAGCCAGCTCATGTTTCACATGCTGCTCAAGCAGTTGGTCGGCGAGATCCGTTTTGCCTTTGGTCATGGCGTCAGTTGTCCTGTTGTTGAAATGAAACACAAAGGCCAGAGGCTAACACGAACCAAACGCTGGCAGGTTTGCCAAAACTACAGGTGGGAAGGCGCGGCCGGGCCAGTTTGGTTCAGCGACGCACTCTGAGAAGGAGTTACTGAAAATCGTTGAAGGTATGGGGTTCCGAAGCAAGTGCAAGACAAAGACTGCCGGGGCCAACGTAGATGCTGCTGGTAATCCCCATCTGGGAGAGCAGCAGTTCCACACCATTGCGTTCGCAAGCATCGCGCAGTCGATTGAGACCCGGCAAATCCTCGATCTCGGTCCAGGTCAGACCACAGGAGAGGCTCACATAGGGTGTCAGAAGCCCGGCTTCGACACGGGCAGCGGCATAGTTCATCACCTTTTCGACGGCCACATCGAAACTACGGGTTTTGGCCGCAGGCTGGCCTTCAGCCCCCTGCCCAAAGATAACCGGCGTAATGTTCAGTGCTTTGCCAAGGAAGGCAACCAGCGCCGACACACTCTTGTCACCACGACGCCTCGCCCGTTCACGGATGTAGTGCAGATCCCTCGGAATCACGCAGGTATAGATCTTGTCGCTAAAGGTTTCCACCTCATGGCGCAGGGCATTCTTGGACACTTTCTGGTCAATCAGCTTGAGGGTGTGAGCTGCCAGCAGGCCCTGGCCGGCAAAAATCTGTTTGCTGTCGATCACCCGCATAAAGAACCGGCCATCACGACCGGCGGCCTCCCGGGCACCTTCGTAATTCGCCAGGACGCTGTTCATAGCCTCGGTGGCATTCTGGAAAATCAGGCTTCGGGATTTCGTGACGGTCTCACAGATAGCAACATCGAACTGAGTGACAATCTTCTCCATGAACAGGTCGTGGATCTGCTCTGCGGTGAAGGCGCGGGTTTCCGCCTGATGTCCTTTCTGTAACAGGCCGCTCTGATAAAACTCCTGGGTCCGAACCGGATCATGCTTGTCTATATAGGTCTGGCCATCGATTACAGCGGTTACCGGCAGGACGAACAGGTCGTGCTTGCGACTGAACTCATAGGGTAAATCGCACGCAGAATCGACGATCAAACCAACTCGCATGGTGGGCCTCCAGCTCCGGGCAGCTTCTCGACCGGAAGCCCCCTTTATTGTCGTTATTCTTTATGCCGCCCAGTTTTACACACCGCGATCAGAATTTCAGCAACCCGGCCCGCCCTATCGTGCAACCGATGTCAGATTCAGCTCACGAAGATTCTGCTCGAGCAGCTCGCGGTTGTCCTGCTGCCAGGGGTGAAAGCCTTTACGGAAATACGCCAGGAATTCCGGCAGACACTTGCGGAGCACTCCGGGCTTACCCCAGAGAAAATTAAGCCCGCCAACCCAGGTGCCCAAGTTCCAGAGTTTGCCATCAGCCTTCAACAGGCTACAGGTATTCAGAAAGGTGTACTTGAAGAAATTCCAGGTGACAAAAAGGAAAACGATCCGGCGAAGCCGTTCATTACCGACACATTCCCGGTAAACATCAAAGGCGACGGATTTGTGTTCGGTTTCCTCAATCGCATGCCAGCGCCAGAGCTTCGCCATGGCCGGCGTAGCGCCTTCCATCCACTCCGGGTGGCTCAGGATGGCGTTGGCCAGGACGGCGGTGTAATGCTCGGCCCCACAGGTACCTGCCAGTTGGCGGCTTGGCGGCAGTTTACCCACCCACTCCATATGCTTGCGGAACCGTTGGTCCAGAGCATCAATATCGTAGCCCCGGGCCTTAAGGGCTTCGTTATAATCCTTGTGCTCCCTGCTGTGCAGGGCTTCCTGGCCAATAAATCCGCGGATCTCCGCCTTCAGCTTTGGATCTTCGATCTTGTCCCGATAGAGCCGTACCGCATTAATGAACTGCTGCTCGCCATCAGGGAACTGCAGGGAAAGGGCGTTGAAGAACGCAGTCCGGAAAGCATCATTGCCATGCCAGAGCGTTTTCAGATCCTCGCTGACATCGAACCGCAAATGTCTCGGCTCGACAGACACACCCTCGGGCGTGGAGCTGATGGTCATGACTGCCTCCTGTTTTTGTAGTGTTGTTATCAGTAGTGAACAGCGGACAAAAATTCATCAGTCCTGGCAGTTTAAACCCGGAAACCGCGCGGAAGGAATACTTCAGGCGGAAAAATCAGACAAATTGTCACGAAATGACAATCTGTCAACGACCATGTTCAGGGAAAATTCAGGCATAAAAAAGGGAGGCACGAGGCCTCCCAAGGACACACAGGGGGTCAACGCCTTCCGGTGCAGAGCCGGAAGACGCAGGTTTAGTGCTCTTCCGCGGCTTTCACGCCCGGGGCTTCCGGGTCGGCGGTAAAGCCAAGCAATTTGGTTCGCTCAATCAGGAAATAGAGGACGGCGCCGGTGGCCAGGCCCCAGCCAGCGCCATAGACGGCCAGAACAACGCCCATGGTGCCGGCAATGCCACGCTCGGTGTTATTCTCCAGCTGCTCCAGCCCTACCATCAGGCAGATATAGCCGGTCAGCAGCAGTGTCAGTGACAGGGCAATCGGCAGCACCGGTTGAAAGAAGCTCACCAGCGGCAGAACGAAAAGGGCAATAAAACCCGTAATCCAGAAAGTACCGCCGCCACTGTAGATGGAGTCCATGGCGTTACGACCGTACTTGTAGCGCTCGGCCATGGTGGCAGTGACAGCCGTCCAGATCGGGCCCGCCAGCCCCGGATAGGGTGCGAAGAACGCGTGGCCACCATTGCGGATAGCGGTTACCAGATGCACCCGGTCGATGCTGTTATCGATATCTTCGTCTTTGCGCAGATGATCAACGCGGTTCATCAATGACTGGCCGACCACGATATCGCCGAAGGCAATCACGTAGGCGATCACCGCCGTGGGAATGGCGTACAGGAAGACGTTGGCATCCGGGAATCCGACGGCGAACGGCAGGTAGTTCCACAGCTCATCAAACGCGGGTTTGGTGATGCCCCACTCCACATTGGGCACCTCGTATTCGCCAGTGGCAAAGCCAACCAGGATCGCAATCACCATGCCCGGCACCATGCCGTAGTTGGCAATCTTGCGGGCGATTGAATTGCTTTCCACAAAACCTTTGAACGATACCGAGAACATCAGGTAGAGGCACACCAGGCCACCGATGATCAGGGAGATCGGCGTGTTGGCGAGACGGCCGCCTGCCTCAATCTCACCCATCAGGGCGGCGATACCGGCACCGATGATAATCCCGCCTTTCATGGAACGGGGAATCAGCTCCACCAGTTTGCTGCCCAGGCGGGTAATACCCAGAACCAGGAAGATAATGAACACCAGGAACTGCAGCGCGAACAGCGCCTGAATCGCCTCGGGGCCCGGCTCATAGTCACTCAGGAACAGCAGAACCACAGGAATCCCTGGCGTAATCCAGCCCGGCACGAGGGGAACACCCAGCAGTGCCGGCAGCATGAAACCGATACCACAGATCACCACATAAGCCAGAGCCACGTCGTAGGGCACACCCAGATATTTCTCAAGAAGGGGAATCATGGCCAGGCTGACCACGAACATGATCAGTGCCTGCACCATCTCCGCGAACTCCCAGCGGTAATGAACGAACGGCAGACGAACCTTGAACGGACCGGCCGGCCAGAACGGCTGCTCTTCCCCGTTCTTTCGGTGAAACATTTGCATAAAAAGGTCTCCGGGCTCACGCGGCGCGTGTGCCTGACAGCGTTGTTTTTTCGGGTTTAATTTGGCTGCGCCGGGGCCGGCGCAGCCAATCGGGGAATCAGTCCAGTTCTTTGGCCTGGTCCCTCAGCACAAACTTCTGGATCTTGCCCGTGGAGGTTTTGGGCAGTTCCGAGAAAACGATGGTCTTCGGCACCTTGAACCGGGCCAGATGCTCGCGACAGAAGTTGATGATGTCTTCCTCGCTGACTTCACCGGCTTCCGGCTTCAGGGTCACAAAGGCGCAGGGAGTTTCGCCCCACTTCTCGTCAGGCCGGGCAACCACAGCCGCCTCAAGCACAGCCGGATGGCGGTATAGGGTATCCTCAACCTCAATGGTGGAAATGTTCTCACCACCGGAGATGATGATGTCCTTCAGCCGGTCCTTGATCTCCATGTAGCCGTCTTCGTGCCATACCGCCAGGTCGCCAGTGTGGAACCAGCCACCCCGGAAGGCCTCTTCGGTGGCTTTGGGGTTCTTCAGGTAGCCCTTCATCACCGTATTGCCGCGCAGGAAAATCTCACCGATGGTTTTGCCATCTTTGGGCACTGGCTCCATGGTGTTCGGGTCGCCGACCATCGTGCCTGCCAGAGTATGATAGCGAACGCCCTGACGGGCCTTCTTTCGGGCACGGTCATGCAGTGGCAGCGAATCCCACTCGGATTTCCAGGCACAAACGGTTACCGGACCATAGACTTCGGTCAGGCCGTAAACGTGAGTCACCTGGATGCCCATTTCCTCGATGGCACCAATAACCTGGGCGGGGGGTGCCGCGCCGGCTGTCATGGACTTCACGTCGTGATCGATGCCGGCCTTGGCGGATTCCGGCACGTTCAGCAACGCGTTAAGAACAATCGGGGCGCCACACATGTGGGTGACCTGGTGATCACGGATCAGTTGCAGGATCTTCTCCGGATCAACGCGGCGCAGGCAAACATGAGTACCGGCCATGGCGGTGATGGTCCAGGGAAAACACCAGCCATTGCAGTGGAACATCGGCAGAGTCCACAGATAGACCGGGTGCATATCCATGGACCAGACAGTCTGGTTGCCGATAGCGTTGATGTAGGCGCCGCGGTGGTGATAGACCACACCTTTTGGATTGCCGGTAGTGCCGGAGGTGTAATTCAGCGAGATGGCATCCCACTCGTTCTCCGGGAAGCTCCACTGGAATGCCGGATCGCCCTCCTGCAGGAACGCCTCGTAATCCAGATCGCTGACCTGAACACCCTCACCATACTCGGGGTCGTCCACATCGATCACCAGCGGCTTGGTGTCCAGCCGGCTGACGGCGTCCTTGATCACCTCACCGAACTCCCGGTCTGCAATCACAACCTTGGCCTCACCGTGCTCCAGCATGAAGGCGATGGCCTCAGCGTCCAGGCGAACGTTCAGTGTGTTCAGCACCGCACCGATCATGGGCACCCCGAAATGGGCTTCCACCATCGCGGGAATATTCGGAAGCATGACGGCAACGGTATCACCACGTCCGATGCCGCGCCCTTTGAGGGCTGAGGCAAGGCGGCGGCAGCGCTCGTAGGTCTGCGCCCAGGTGTAACGGATCGCCCCGTGAATGACGGCGGGGTACTCCGGGTATACGGCAGCTGTGCGTTCGATAAAATCGACGGGAGATTGAACGGCGTAGTTGGCGTCTACGGGCGCCAGGCCTTGATCAAATATCGAGGTCATTGCGTGGTCCTCTTGAGTACTGTTGTTCTTATGGCGTATTCAGGAATATCGCTAAACTAGCTATACTTCGGGCTGGTCAGAATAGTATTGGATAGCAAAAACACTAGAAACTATACTAACGTATTATAGTTAATTTACTATAACGATAAGCCATGAACGATTTTTCCACTCCAAGTGTATTTAGTTTGCATGACGCCGACCCGCAACCCGGGTTGATCCTGGATGCGACAGGCAGCGTTCTGGAGGGCAACCTGGCCAGCCTTCATCTCTGCCAGAACGCCAACCTGACCTCGCTGTTCCATCTGCTGCCGATCAACGTTCAGGCGCTCGTGAAGTCGTCCCTGGACCAGGAACGATCGATCGAGAATGTGGAAGCCAGAATCCCGGCAGACACCACCGAGCGTTTCCTGGTGTGGACGTTCGTGCCCGATATCGGGAGCTCGACGGTTCTGGCGCGGGCCAGAGACGCTACAGACGAAATCATCAACCGGGAAGAAGCGACCCGCTCCAACCGTCTCTACCGGCTGATTACCGAGAACACCACCGACCTCATATCCCGCCATGCCCCGGACGGACGGTTTATCGATGCCACGCCCGCATCCTGGCGGCTGCTGGGCTACTGGCCGGAAGAACTGAGGGGTAAGCCCCTGGAAGAGATATTCCGGGGCGATCAGGTGGTTCATAAGCTGGCCGAAACCCGCAACCAACTACGGGATGACGGCTACGCCACCATGACCCTGGAGATCATTCACCGGGACGGTTCCCGCCGCTGGTTCGAGATTGCCAGCAGGGCCATTCGGGAAACCTACACTGGCGCCGTCATTGAGGTCATCAGCGTATCCCGGGATATCACCGCCCGGGTAGAATCCGAGGAGAACAACCGGAGGCTGGCCGACGAACTCGCCCACACAGCCAGGCTTGCCACTCTGGGGGAGCTTGCTTCAAGCATTGCCCACGAGATGAACCAGCCCCTGGCCACCATCGTTAACTTTGCCAGCGCCAGCCAGCGCTATCTTAAGAGCGCCCGAACCAATCCCGAGTGCCTCGACCGAGTGGACGACGGCCTCCAGAAGATTGTTCACCATGCCAACCGGGCCTCGGAGGTCATCAAACGTTTGCGAGCCTTCTTACGCAAAGGCCAGAAGCGCACCGCACCAATCGCGCTGAACGAAGTCGTCAGCAATGTCGCCCGCCTTTGCCAGTGGGAGGCCGAGAAAAACAAGGTGCAGATCCGCGAGAATCTGGCCTGTTGCGCGCCCGTCATCACCGCCGACCCGGTGCTGCTGGAACAGGTGCTGATCAATCTGATCCGTAACGGTATCGAAGCCACTGTCGAGGCTCGCGGTGAGGATAACCCGGGCCCACACTCGCAGATTGCCATAACGACCTGCATTAACGATCAGAACGAAACCCTGATTGAGGTCATCGACGAGGGCCCGGGGCTCGACGCGCAAGGCATTCGCCAGATGTTCCAGCCGTTCTATACCAGCAAGCCCCAGGGGCTTGGCCTGGGGCTCTCGATGAGCCGTTCGATTATCGAAGGCTTTGGAGGCTTCCTGGACGCCAGGCCGGCAGCAACGGGCGGACTCTCCCTGATCTGCCGTTTCCCGGCCAGCCCGGGCTATAAGAACAGAAACCCGAACACGGAGATGCAGCCAGATGAGTGATCAAGCGACACCGGAAGCCACCACCGTCTATGTGGTTGACGACGACGCCGGCATGCTGGAATCCACCCAGTGGTTGCTGGAATCGGTCGGCTTGAACGTGGAAGCCTACAGCGACGGCCGGAAATTCCTGGATGCGGTTGGCAACAAGAAAGCGGGCTGCGTGGTTCTCGATGTGCGGATGCCCGGGCTGGGCGGCCTGAACGTTCAGGAGGAGCTTCAGAAACGGGGGCTGGACCTGCCGATTATCTTTGTCTCCGGGCACGCCGACGTTCCCATTGTGGTAAGGGCGTTCAAGTCCGGGGCCTTCGATTTCATCGAGAAGCCTTTCAATGAACAACTGCTCCTCGACAGCGTCCAACAGGCGCTGCAGGAACATCAGCAGTCCGCTCCACAGATGCAGGGCGATGAGGCGACCGAAGCCCTGCTGGCCACTCTCACCCGCCGTGAACGGGATGTGTTCCTGCCACTGGCCCAGGGCTACACGAGCCGGGAGATCGCAGAACAGCTGGATGTCAGTGTCAAGACGATTGATCTCTACCGGGCACGAGTCATGAAACGCCTGGGCGCCGATCGCCTGCCGGATGTGACCGGCACCGCCATTGCCGCCGGCCTCCTCGACCCGCTGGACCTGCGTGGCGAGAAGGACTGAGCGGCACTAACGCGCCGCAGACTGGACGTCGTGCGCCAGCACTCCCAGCCTGGCCACGGCATGCTCGATGCGCTCACTCCAGGGGTTGGCGCTGTTCAGCCTCAGGCAATTGTCGTATTTGTCGGCGGTTGAGAACATCAGCCCCGGCGCCACGTTGATATCCTCCGCCCTCGCCTTGTGGTAAACCTCGGTGCCGGAAACACCGTCGGGTAACTGAACCCAAAGCACAAAGCCGCCCTGGGGACGGCTCACGGCGGTACCCTCAGGGAAACCCCGGGCCACGGCAGTTCGCATCCGCTCCGTGGACTCACGATAATGCTGGCGCGCTGACCGCAGATAGCGATCATAACCACCCTGTTCCAGAAAATGCGCGACCGCCATCTGGGGAATCGAAGACGTGGCCAGGTTCACGAAGTACTTGTGCTGCCTGGCGCTGGCCATGTAACGCCCCGGCACCATCCAGCCCAGCCGGAGGCCCGGTGAAATAGTCTTCGAAAACGAACTGCAATAAATCACATTGTCCGCCCGATCAAAGGCCTTGGCCGGTTTCGGCCGGTCCCCGGTGTGATGAAGGTCGCCGTAGATGTCGTCCTCGATCAGCGGAACAGCCGCTGCCGCCAGCATGGAGACCAGCTGCTTCTTGCGCTCGTCGGACATTTGCGCACCCAGGGGGTTGCTGTGATTGGTCACGACCACACAGGCTTTGAGGGGCCACTGTTCCAGGGCCAGTTGCAGGCCTTCAAGGCTCAGACCCTCGGAAGGATGCGTTGGAATTTCAATGACCTTCAGCCCGACCACTTCCAGAGCCTGAAGAATGCCGGGGAAAGACGGCGATTCCACGGCCACAATATCTCCGGGCTGGGTTACCGCCCTCAGCGCCAGTATGATCGCCTCCTGGGCACCGTTGGTGGCCAGCACGTCATCCGGCGTTATCGGCACCCCCAGGGTCGCCATCCGCTGGGCGATCTGCCGCCGGAACGATTCCTTGCCGGGAAAGGCATAGTCCAGGGTTTCCAGGCCCCGGCGTGCCGCCCAAAGCGTGCTGTGCTGGATCTGGCGGAGCGGCAGGTAATCCGGATGAGGGATCGCCGTGGCCAGCGGCACCATGCGCTTCTGTTCGTCGGCGCACAGGTCCAGGGTCATCTCCCTGGCACTGACTGGAACCGGACGGCTTCGGTGTCGGCGCATAACAGGCTCGGGGGCGTCCACAGTGGGCAGCCGTACGAAGTAGCCGCTACGTTCACGGGCCTGCAGAAAACCCCGCGCCTCCAGCGTCTGGTGTGCCTGGAGGATGGTCGAGATGCTAACGCCGAACTGCCGGCTCAACTGTCGCACGCCCGGTAGCCGTTCGCCGTCCCGGTACACACCTTCATGAATCAGCCCCTGAAGCTGATCCGCGACCTGGTTGTAGAGAATGCCCATTGCCCGCCCTCGCCTGCGAAGCTTCATCGTGATAATGATCTATTGCACCAGAACCCGAGCTGTTCGGTGCAGTACAGATTGCTTCCGATATGACCAGTACAGATCTCACCAAGTGCATTCTGTACCGGTTCAAAACCAGATTATCTGAATCTGTTACGGCAGTCAGATCTTTTCCTACAATAGGCTCGAAATCAGATGATATTTCCAAACAGGCCAGCGCTTTTAATAGGAGAAGAGACCGTGACTTTACCCATCTATCAGGTTGATGCGTTCACCAGCGAAGCGTTCGGTGGCAACCCGGCCGCGGTCATGCCGCTGGACCAGTGGCTGCCAGATAACCTCATGCTCTCGCTTGCCGCGGAGAACAACCTCTCCGAAACAGCCTTTTTCGTGCCTCTTCAGGCCGGCGAAGACGCGGATTTCCATATCCGCTGGTTTACTCCGGGCACAGAGGTGCCACTGTGCGGCCATGCCACCCTGGCCAGCGCCTGGGTCATCTTCAACAAACTCGGCTGGGACAAAGAGCAAATCCGTTTCCGCTCCAAAACCGGCCTGCTCTCCGTTCGGCAATCCGACGACGGCTGGCTGGTACTCGATTTCCCGAATCTGGCCTACGAGGAACAGCCCACGCCGGCCCTGATTCGGGAAGCTCTGGAAAGCGCGCCTGATACAGCGTTTTTTGTTCCTAACGACACCAATTACATGGTGGTCCTGAAGGACGAAGACGCTGTGCGGTCTGCGCAACCGGACCTGCGCAAATTAAAGCAACTGGGCAACCAGGGGCTGATCATCACCGCACCTGGCAACAACTGCGATTTTGTCAGCCGCTATTTCGCGCCTGGCGCCGGCATTGATGAGGACCCGGTTACCGGTTCCATTCACAGCGTGCTGGTGCCTTACTGGTCAGAACAACTGGGCAAAACCGAGCTTGAGGCACGGCAGATTTCTGCCCGGGGCGGTGTACTTCGCTGCGAGTTAAAGGGGGATCGCGTCGACATTGCCGGCCAGGCAGCCTTCTTTATGGAAGGCGCCATTCATTTGTGAGGCACACTTGCAGAGTGCAAATGAAAAAACCGACATGGTCGCCGGTGATAGCTCTGACGGTCAGTTTCGTAAACTCACCCTCAATTCTTAAACAGAGGCGAAGTGATGACAGCGACCAAAGCATTTGCAGCACAGTCACCAACGTCCGGCATGGCACCTCATACCATAGACCGCCGGGAGCCACGTCCCGATGATGTTGCGATCGAGATCGACTACTGCGGGGTCTGCCATACCGACATTCATTTTGCACAGAACGACTGGGGGATCACCGAGTACCCGGTTGTCCCCGGCCATGAAATTGTGGGCCGGGTCACGGCCGTTGGCGCCGAGGTCAAAAGCTTTAACGTAGGCGATGTCGTCGGCGTCGGATGCATGGTGGATTCCTGCCGTACCTGCTCAGCTTGTGAAGCAGGTCTGGAGCAGTACTGCAGCGAAGGCATGACCTCCACCTACAACGGGCAGGACCGCCACGATCACTCCATCACCTTTGGTGGCTATTCCGAGCGTGTTACCGTCAGCGAACGGTTTGTCGTTCGCATTCCGGAAAAGCTGGATATCAAGGCCGCTGCACCTCTGCTTTGCGCCGGCATCACCACCTACTCGCCGCTGCGCCATTACGGCGTCAAAGCCGGCCACAAGGTCGGTGTCATCGGCATGGGCGGCCTTGGTCACATGGGGGTTAAATTCGCCAGGGCACTTGGCGCGGAAGTGACCATTTTCACCCGCTCTGAGAGCAAGGTTCCCGAAGCAAAAAATCAGGGCGCCGATCATGTAGTGATTTCCACCGATGAAGATCAGATGGACGCAGCCGCTGAAACCTTCGATTTCATGCTCGACACCGTTCCGGTCCAGCACGATCTGAACCCTTACCTCAACTGCCTGAAGCACGATGGCACTCACATACTGGTTGGCCTGCTGGAGCCGGTAGAGCCACCGGTAGAGGCTGGCGCCCTGGTATTCAAGCGCCGCGTTCTGGCCGGGTCGCTGATCGGTGGCATGCCGGAAACCCAGGAAGTTCTGGATTTCTGCGCAGAGCACGACATCAGCTGCGACGTCGAGATGCTCGACATACATAACCTCAACGAGGCCTACGAGCGCATGAAAAAAGGCGACGTGAAGTATCGCTTCGTGATCGACATGCAAACCCTGAAAAACGGGTAACTGCACAGGAGACCGGGCCCCACGGGCCCGGTCTCCGACTCCTTCTCATCCCGCCACTTCATACGTGGTTACCCCGGCACCACAGACGCCAGCCCCCCATATCCGTATAATTCGCCCACTCAATGTTCGTACCCGGTTTGTGGTTACCCCATGCCTTCACACTACGATGTCATTATTATCGGCGCTGGCGCAGCAGGCCTGATGTGCGCGGCCACTGCGGGCTATCGCGGCCGCAGCGTGCTGGTGTTGGACCACGCCAATAAACCCGGCAAGAAAATCCTGATGTCCGGCGGCGGACGCTGCAATTTCACAAACCTGAACAGTACGCCGGCCAACTTCCTCTCGGATAACCCGCACTACTGCATTTCCGCGCTAAAGCGCTACACGCCCCAGGATTTTCTGGAACTTGTAGACCGCCACGGCATTGAGCATGAGGAAAAAGCCCCTGGCCAGTTGTTCTGCAAGGACAGCGCCAAGGACATCCTCAACATGCTGCTGACCGAATGTGAGTGGGCAGGCGCGGACGTGAGAATGAAGACAGCGGTCGACCGCATCACCGAAACCGACAGCGGCTACCGCTTGCGCGTCGGCTCCGGTGACCTCTCCTGTGAATCCCTGGTGATCGCTACCGGAGGCCTGTCGATTCCTACCATGGGCGCCACGGCGTTTGGCTACCGGGTAGCCGAGCAGTTCGGCCTTGAAATACTTCCTACCCGCGCTGGCCTGGTGCCCTTTACCCTGCAGCCGGAGTTGAAGGAACAGCTCGCGCCATTGTCCGGTGTCAGCTGCCCTGTCGATGTGCAATGCCACGACCAGCATTTCCGGGAACCCATGCTGGTCACCCATCGCGGGCTCAGCGGCCCGGCCATGCTCCAGATTTCCAGTTTCTGGGAGCCGGGCGACAGCCTGGCCATCAACCTGCTGCCGGCCTGTCAGATCAAGGACGACCTTTTGAATCTGCGGAAAACCCGGCCACAATCCACCGTTGGGCACTACCTGGCCCAGCACCTGCCAAAACGGTTTGCCCAGGCCTTTAACGAACTCCACGGCTGGACCGGCCCGTTGCAGGGCTACAAGAACAGCGATATTGAACAGGTGGCAGACACTCTGGGACAGTGGTCAATTAAACCGTCTGGCACCGAAGGCTATCGAACAGCCGAGGTCACTCTCGGTGGCGTAGACACCCACCAGCTCTCCTCCAAAACCATGGCGGTATTGGAACGGCCAAACCTATATTTTATCGGCGAGGTGGTGGATGTCACCGGACACCTGGGCGGCCACAATTTCCAGTGGGCCTGGGCGTCCGGCGTAGCGGCGGGTAACGACGCTTAGCGAAGAACCACCAGGGGCTTCCTGGCGGTTTTAAGCATGGTGGTCGTTGTACTGCCCACCAGGAACTGACGGATGCGGGAGTGCCCGTAGGCGCCCATCACCAGAATGTCGATATCATGTTCTTCCTGGTAGGCGTGCAATGTGGGTTCCACATCACCGGCGCGGATCGCAAGAGTGATCTCGGATTCCAGCCCCGCCAGCACTTTCTCGGCTTTTTTGAGCTGCTCCCAACGGTCATTGGTATCCGCTCCAACCATCACCAGATGCAGTGGCATGCCTTTGAGAACCGGGCTGCCGGCCAGCAATTCCACACCCTTGAAGGCCGTGGCACTGCCGTCGAATGCCAGCATGGCACTGCGAGGCTGGGTGTACTCATCCGGCACCAGGAGAATCGGGCGATGCATGCTGCGAATCACCGTCTCCAGCTGGCTGCCAATGTGGGTGTCACGCTCCGAGCTGCTCTCACCGTGCAGCCCCATGACCAGCAGCCGGGTCTGATTCTCCAGCGCCAGCAGGGACTCGGTCAGGTCCCCATGTCGCTGTCTCTGCACCACGTCTGAGATGCCAGCTTCGCCAACCCGCTTTTGGGCTTCATCCAGCATGTGATGCCCGTGTTCGAGAGCCAGTTTGGCGCGTTTTCGATCCAGCTCTGCGAGGTCCTCCAGAAGCTGTTCACGACTGCCAAGGCCGATGCTTCCGGCCAGATCCGGCTCTGCCGGGTAACGCTCTTCATCAAGCACGTGCAACAGCATCATGGGCGTTTCCATGTGCTTGCTGGCCCAGCTGGCGTAATCGCAAACTGCGGGAGCGGCCTGGGAGCCATCAATACAGGCAACTACTCGTAACATCTCAACCTCGCCTTCATGATCCTTGTGATTTTTATTCTGACTGCGATCGCCGTTGGATTCCCTGGTCTGTGTCATGTCAGTGCCCCATCAGCTGGTCAACGGCGTCCGGCTTGTCGTGCACGCCAAAGCGGTCAACGATCGTGGCACTGGCTTCATTCAGCCCGATCACCTCAACCTCCGAGCCTTCACGGCGGAACTTGATCACGGCCTTGTCCAGGGCACCCACTGCGGTGATATCCCAGAAATGCGCGCGACTCAGGTCGATCACCACATTATCGACTGCTTCCTTGAAATCAAAGGATTCCATGAATTTTTCCGAGGAGCTGAAGAACACCTGACCCACAACGCGGTAGGTGCGGGTGTCGGTGGTTTCATCCAGCTCGGAGGTCACCAGCATGTAGTGGCCCACCTTGTTGGCAAAGAACAACGCCGCCAGCAGCACGCCGGCCAGAACACCGAAGGCCAGGTTATGGGTGGCGACCACAACAATAACGGTTACCAGCATCACGATGTTGGTGGAAAGCGGATGCTCACGCAGATTGCGAATCGAATCCCAGGAGAAGGTACCAATCGACACCATAATCATCACCGCTACGAGGGCTGCCATGGGGATCTGGACCAACACGCTGTCCAATAGCAGCACCATGACCAGCAGGAAAAGACCAGCCGTGAGAGTGGAAAGCCGGGTCCGGCCGCCGGACTTCACGTTGATAATGGACTGGCCGATCATGGCACAGCCGGCCATACCGCCGATCAGGCCGGAGCCGATGTTGGCAATACCCTGACCCTTGCATTCCCGGTTACGGTCACTGGTGGTATCCGTCAGGTCGTCCACGATGGTGGCCGTCATCATGGATTCCAACAGCCCCACAATGGCCAGCGGAATCGAGTACGGCAGGATGATCATCAGGGTTTCCAGGTTCAGAGGCACGTCCGGCCACAGGAATACGGGCAGGGTATCCGGCAGATCTCCCATGTCCCCAACCGTCCGGATGTCCATTCCGGTAACCACGGCAACGGCCGTCAGAACGACGATGCACACCAGGGGCGAAGGCAGAACCTTGCCCACAACGGGTAGCAGGGGAAACAGATAGATAATTCCCAGACCCGCGGCTGTCATTGCGTAAACGTGCCAGGTGACGTTGGTCAGTTCGGGCAACTGGGCCATGAAGATGAGGATGGCGAGGGCGTTAACGAAACCGGTCACCACCGAGCGAGACACGAAGCGCATCAGACTGCCGAGCTTCAGGTAGCCGGCAATCAGCTGAAGCACGCCGGTAAGCAGGGTCGCCGCTAGCAAATACTGCAGACCATGTTCTTTAACCAGCGTTACCATCAGCACCGCCATGGCCGCCGTGGCGGCCGAGATCATACCGGGGCGGCCGCCCACAAAGGCAATGATCACTGCAATGCAGAAAGAGGCATAAAGACCCACTTTGGGATCGACACCGGCAATGATCGAGAAGGCGATGGCCTCCGGAATCAGTGCCAGCGCCACGACAATACCGGCGAGGACATCGCCACGAATGTTCGAAAGCCAGTTGGCCTTTAGGGAATTCACCATAATGTCGGGTTCCAGATTGCGGGAGACAATAAAAACTGAGACAAAACCGTCGATTGCACCCAACGTGACAGGTGTTGGCTACAGACATATTTCTCAGGGGATTAACCAGAGGAAGAGGAAGCTGAGCGCTAGGGCGGAAGGATCGTCACGGTTTCGTTTTTGCTGCTCGGTTGATGAAAATCAGTTCACTGCGAAAATCAGGGCCGCGAAGCTTACCAGACCCCTGCCCGGAAAGTAAGGCGATTAGGGATAACTTCTTAGACCTCTAACGACCGGCGCCCTCTACTGCTATTATCAGAACATCATTGATTTACAGGAGCTTGCATCGCCCCATGGACGACGTTGCCGCCCAGTTTCTCGCTGGAAACCAGACCACCCTGAATCTCGCCGTTGCTCTTCTGCTTGGCGCCATCATCGGCCTCGAGCGGGGCTGGGACGCGCGGGATCAGAAATCCGGCGAGCGGATTGCCGGTATCCGCACCTTTGCTCTGGTGGGCCTGCTTGGCGGTATTTCCGCGTTACTGGCCCGGGAAATCACGGAGTGGGCGTTTCCGGTGCTTCTGGTCAGTGTCGTGGCCATGGCCATCGTGGCTTACAGCGAGCGGCTGGAGCATATCCGCAACTTCAGTATCACCGGCATGGTCGGCATGGTTCTGACCTTCTGTTTCGGCGCGGTGGCGGTGGCAGTGGACCCGGTCATTGCAACCGCAGCGGCTGTTGTCACCGCGATCATCCTCGACAACAAGGAAGAGATCCACGGCTGGGTCAACAAGCTCAAGGAACATGAACTGGATGCCGGACTCAAGCTCCTGCTGATTTCCGTGGTCATGCTGCCGTTGCTCCCCAACGAGAAGATGGGCCCCGGCGGCGTTCTGAATCCCAGGGAAATCTGGTGGATGGTTGTAATGATCGCCTCCATTTCCTTTGTCGGCTATTTCGCCATACGGGTGGCCGGCACCCGCACGGGAATCCTTTTTACCAGCTTGTTCGCTGGGCTGAGCTCTTCCACTGCTCTTACACTGCATTTCGCTCGCCAGGCCTCGAAAACTCCGCAGCTCAACGCCCAGTTCGCCACCGGTATCCTGATTGCCTGCGGCACCATGTTCCCGCGTATTTTGGTCTATTGCCTTGTGATCAATCCGGCTCTGTTGCCAAGCCTGATCTGGCCTGTGGTCGTGATGACCGCCCTGCTCTATATCCCTGCGCTCTTTATCTGGCGAAAAAACGACCGACACCTCCAGGTCAGCCAGCCATCGCTCAACCAGAACCCGCTGGATCTGACCTCGGCCCTGGTTTTTGGCGCATTGTTAACGGGCATCCTCCTGCTGGGCGAGTTTCTGGGCAACTGGCTGGGTGATGCCGGCATCTATTTTCTCGCGGCCACTTCCGGTATCGCGGACGTGGATGCCATCACCCTCTCCCTCACCCGCATGTCCAACAACAGCCTGGCCATGGGAACAGCAGTCATCGGCATTGTGATCGCCGCTGCCACCAACAACCTCGTGAAATCGGCGCTGGCCGGGTTTGTCGGCAATCGCCAGATCGGACTGCTGGTAGGGGGGCCGATGGTGCTCTCTCTGGCAGCCGGGCTTCTGGTCGCCTGGCTGCAGTAATCCCTTACCTGGCCCGACGGAACGTCAGATTGTAACGGTACCCGCCTGTTAGCGGGTGATCCCCAGCTTTGAGGGTCAGCACGCCGTGATAACGCATCCGGGCCGGGCCGCCCCAGACCACAACGTCACCATGGGCAAGTGGCACGCGGATGGGGCGTTCACTGCGTTTGAGACCACCAAACTGGAACACCATCGGCAGGCCCAGAGAAACCGACACGATGGGCTGCGTGAAGTCCTGCTCGTCCTTGTCCTGATGCAGCCCCATTTTTGCCCCGGGTTGGTATCGGTTGATCAGACAGGCGTCCGGTTCAAATCCCTCAAAACCAGCGGTTTCGGCGGCGCTTCTGGCCAGCTCCCGGAAAGCCGCAGGCATGGCGGGCCAAGGCCGGCCGGATTCCGGATCCTCCGCCTGATACCGGTAACCCCGTCTATCGGTAACCCAGCCAAGATCCCCGCAGCAGGTCATGGCCGCAGACATGGCATGGCCACCGGGGGTCTTCATGTGTCTGAACGGCGCTTCTGAGGTAACCGTTTCAATGCCGGCCATGAGTGATTCGGCGTTCGGGAGCGCGAACTGCCGCAGTACCACCGCGCCATCCGCCAGAGGCTCGACTGTCTGTTCCGGTGGCTGTTCGCCAAACAGGTCCTGAGTCATAACTACCGATTCCCCCTGAAAAAACTGAAAAAGTGCCGGGCAGCGTCTAGTCTTTCACTAGGCAGGTCTTACCCTGCCGTCTTACGCCAATCTACACCCGTAAGGATCATCCATGCATCGAAAACGCCAGTCGGCCCAGGTTTCGCTGGCCCTTCTGATTGCATCGGCCATTACCCTTGGCATGCTGGTTCTCACCATTGTGCTGATCGGTCAGAGTTTCCGGGGCATGGAGGCAGCCAAGGTGTCCGCAGCTGGCGCCACCGCCCGCCAACTGGCGATCAGTGTTGACGACCGGATACAGGCCATCACCGCGCCACCATCTACCGCCCTTGCGGTGCTTAGCCACGACAGCCTCGCAGGCGCCAATACGCTGCCCCAGCGCCTTGACCGGCTGCCGGTTCTGGCCGACATACTCACCAGCAGCGACATTGTCAGCGCCGTTTATGCCGGTTACCAGAACGGAGACTTTGTTCTCCTGCGCAAGGTTCGCAGTTCCGGAATACTGCAGTTTCCTGATGCCCCCGACGAAACCCGTTTTCTGCTGCAGACGATTACCCACGGGGGCAATCAAACACCGGGTCAATGGTATTTCTTCAATGCCGACATGCAAGTGATTGAAGAACGCCCGGTACCAGAATACAACTACGATCCGCGTACCCGGCCCTGGTTCAATGCTGCCCAGGCATCGGATGCCACAGAGCTTTCCGCGCCCTACGCGTTCTTTACCACCCGGGAAACCGGCATCACGCTTTCCCGTCGGGCATCGGAAGAAACCGGGGAGCAGGGTACGATTTTCGGCATCGATGTGACCGTGACAGATCTGAGTACCCAGTTGGCAGAACTCCGCCAGACACCGAACACGCGTATAGCCATTGTTAACCGGGATCGGGAAGTGCTGGCCGATTCGGGCGATGCAAAAGAGCCCGGACCGGCGATTTCGAAAGCTCTGGATCGGGTCGGGGATCGCAAGGAGGGCAGCTCTGTCACAAGCTTCAGCGTTGACGGAAAAGACTGGTATGCAATGACCGAGCCCCTCGGTGCACTGGAACAGGAGGGGCTGACCATCGCCGTGGCAATACCCTCGGACGAACTGCTGGCCGAGGTCTGGGCGGCATTGGCCAGACAAACGGTTATCGCCGGACTCATTGCTATTGTGTTGCTGGTGATCGGATGGTTCCTCGGGCGGCAGGTAGGTCGCCCACTGGAGCACCTGACCGATCAGGTGAGCCGGTTGTCGCGGTTCCGCTTTGACACCCCGGTCAGATCCGATTCGCACATCCGCGAAGCACGCCAACTGAGTGTGGCGCTGGACGACATGGCGAAAACCATCCGCAGTTTCCAGAGCATCGCCACCGTGCTGAACCGGGGCCAGGATCTGAACCATCTGCTTCGGGACATCCTCGAACAGATTATCCACATAGTCGGACAGGAGCGGGGCGGTATTTACCTGTTCACGAGCCAGAAGAACCAGCTCTCTCTTGCTGTCAAACAGGATCTGCAACTGCCGGACACCATCTCGAATGTGCAAGCGAATCACGATGACAACGACATCATCCGTTTGCTTCGGCAGCACATCCCGGGGCACCCGGTGTTCGCCGTTCTTCGCAACCGTCGGAAACAGCTGATCGGCGTCCTGGCGATCGAGATGGAGGTGGGCGACCACACCCAGTTGAGTGACGATCTGATCGTCTTCGTGGATGAAATTGCCGGCTCTGCCGCCGTTGCCATCGAAACCCGGGAACTGATCGAAAGCCAGCAGGCACTGCTCGAGGGCATCATCCGACTGGTGGCCAATGCCATTGACGCAAAATCACCCTACACCGGCGGCCACTGTGAGCGGGTACCGAAGCTGGCCCAGATGCTGGTGGATGAAGCCATCGCCAGCAACGAACGGGCCTTTGACTCGTTCACCATGACCGAAGAGCAACTGCAGGAATTCCATCTGGCCGCCTGGCTCCACGACTGTGGAAAGATCACCAGTCCGGAGTATGTGGTCGACAAGGCGGTCAAACTGGAAACCATTCACAACCGCATCCACGAGATCCGCACCCGTTTCGAAGTACTGCACCGGGATGCCGAGATCCGGTACCTGAACCGCGTGCTTTCAGGCGACGAGGAAGCAGCCGCCGACCAGGAACGCCAGGCTACCCAGGCCCGATTGCAGGAAGAATTCCGTTTGATAGCAACGGCTAACCAGGGCGGTGAGTTCATGGCCGAAGAAAATATTGCGAAGATCCGCAGCATTGGCGAGCAAACCTGGGTGCGCCATTTCAGTGACCGACTCGGCCTCTCGCCAGACGAGAAAGATGCTCTCGGGAATCATCCAGAGCCACCGCTGCCCTGCATCGAACAGTTGCTTGCCGACAAACCGGAACATCTCCGGCCGTGGGGCGAACACATTCCCCCGGTTCGAAAAGACGACCCGAGGAACCGCTGGGGCTTCGACATGGAATTGCCGGAACACGCATACAACAAAGGCGAGCTGCACAACCTTACAGTGGCAAAGGGCACGCTGACGGATGAGGAGCGCTTCAAGATCAATGAACACATTGTGCAGACCATCTGCATGCTGGACGCGCTGCCACTGCCCGACCGGCTGGCGAATGTCCCGAAGCTGGCGGGCACACACCACGAGCGCATGGACGGCCAGGGCTATCCCTACGGCCTGACAGCAGCCGAGATGGGCATTCCCGAGAGGATCATGGCGGTGGCGGATGTGTTCGAGGCACTGACTGCCGTAGACCGCCCTTATAAAGAGGGCAAACCCCTCACCGAATCCCTTACCATCATGGCCCGCATGGTTGAAGACGGGCACATCGACCGCGAGGTTTTCGAGCTCTTTGTCCGCTCAGGCACATACAAGCGCTATGCCCGCCAGCACCTGCAGCCCGGGCAGATTGATCACGTCGATGAAAGCCTGTTCATGAAGCCGGGCTGAAAAACACGTATATTCTATGGGCTGATTCATTCCTGTTAAGGACTTAGTAATGCTGTTTGCAATCATAATTGGCGGTCTGATTGGCTACGCTTTTGGCAAATTCCCGGGCTTTCTGATAGGTGCGGCAATTGGCGCTTTTCTCTTGAACCTTCTCAAGCGCCGCCTGATTGGCAAGCTGCAGAGCATCCAGTCGGGCTTTATTGACTCGGTCTTTGCGGTGATGGGCGCCCTGTGCAAGGCAGACGGCGTGATATCCAGGGATGAAATCCAGATGGCCGAAGCCATGTTTGTGCGCTTCCGCCTGAATGAAGACCAGAAGGCGAAGGCCAAAGCCGCCTTCAACCGGGGCAAGGAGCCAGACTTCGATCTGGATGCCGAGCTGAACCGGTTCCTCCAGGCCAGCGGACGCCAACCCGCGTTTCTGCAGATGTTCCTGCAGGTCCAGGTCTCGGCCGTGGCTGCGGACGGCAAGGTGCACCCTGCCGAACACGAAATGCTGGTAAAAATCGCCCGCGGGCTGGGGCTGCCCGAGAGCCAGGTGGACCAGCTGGAAGCCATGCTCCGTGGCGCCCACACCAACCGGGCAGGCGCTGGCCAACCTTCCTCGGCCGATCAGATCAGCGACGCCTACAAGGTGCTTGGGGTATCGCCTTCTGCCAGCGACTCTGAGCTCAAGAAGGCCTACCGCAAGCTGATGAGCGAGAACCACCCGGATAAACTCGCGGGCCGGGGATTACCAGAGAGCATGCGGGAGATGGCGGAGGAACGCACCCGCGAAATCAGTCATGCCTACGATGTGATCAAGGAAGCGCGAAAAAAATCGGCGTAATGCCTGCTTCCGCTATCGCGTCAGAACCAGCGGGGTACCCGCACCCGATAACGCTCGTAGTCCTCCCCGAATTTATCCGCCAGCGCCTTCTCCTCCTCCCGGGCCTGGCGGGTAATAACCAGCACACCCGCCACCAGGCATACGAGGGAAAACACGCTGGGTAACGCCAGGAAAAAACCGAGCTGCCCAGCCATTACGGCCAGGAACAAGGGATTCCGGGTGCGGCCAAATGGCCCGCTTGTCACCAGTTTGCGCTGATCCTTGCGCGGGTCTATGCCAGAGCGCCAGTCCTCGTGCATATAGGCCTGCAGGTAATTCACGACGGTGAACGAGACCATCAGCAGCAGCATGCCGGCCAGCAACACTGGCCAATAATAGAGATGCCCGAAAACCCCCAGCCAGCCGTCGATGTCGGCAAAAATCCGCGCCACGCAGATGCCCAGAATGAGCGCACGAAACACATTGAAGGTATGTCGATGCCACCAGGGCGCACTTCCGCGCTCACCATAGTTGATGTGCGAAAAGTGCATACGCTGAGACAGCCCGATGCTGCGGCCAGCGAACTGCAGACCGATCATCAGGAAGAAAATGCCGAGAAAGTGGCGGACGAGGGGTTCAGTAAATTCCATCGGGATCGCTTAAAACTGGCTGAGACCGACAGCTTATGCTCTGAAAAGGTCTGTGAAAAGGCCCTGCGCAGGCGCCAGACCGTTCAGCCTACCTAAAATGACATGTCATCACGTTTTTAAATGCAGTAGAGTAAGTGGATCATTTTCATGGAGAGTTTTTGTTATGAGCGCCCCAGGAACCCCGCACTCTTGCCATGGTTTTTGCAACGACGCGATGGGGCGCGATGATGCCACCACCCTTGCGGAAAGGGTCCGCCGCCGGGAGATTTCGATCACGGAACTCACCCGCGCCGCCATCGCCCGCGCAAAGGCTTCCCAGCCGCTGATCCATGGCGTGGCGTCGGCGGATTACGATCAGGCCCTCCAGACTGCATCAAAGCTGGATGCAACCGAACAAACCGATTCCTTTCCCCGGTTCCGCGGCGTTCCCACGCTGATCAAAGACAACACCAACGTGTCGGGCATGACTACACGACACGGCTCCCTGGCAGTGCCCAACGTTCCTGCGTCCGACACCAGTCCATTTGCCCGACAGCTGCTTGCCCAGGGTTTTCTGTGCCTGGGCAAAAGCACACTACCGGAATTCGGCTTTAACGCCACAACCGAGCCTGCTCATGCCCCGGCAACGCGTAACCCATGGAACCTGGCCTATTCCTCCGGAGCCTCCTCAGGTGGTTCGGCAGCACTGGTGGCGGCCGGCGTGGTTCCCATTGCCCACGCCAATGACGGCGGCGGCTCCATACGAATTCCGGCCGCCTGCTGCGGCTTGGTCGGCCTTAAGCCCACACGAGGACGATTGATAGACAACGAGGCGGCGGCCTCCCTGCCGATCAACATTATCAGCGAGGGTGTGGTGACGCGCTCGGTGCGGGATACCGCCAATTTTTTCGAGCAGGCCGAGACTTACTACCGCAATCCAAAGCTACCGGCGGTTGGCCGCATTGAGGGCCCGTCAGGCCGACCCCTGAGAATTGGTCTGGTGCTGGACTCCATCAATGGCCACAAAACCGACGACATCACCCGACAGACCGTCGAAGAAACCGCGCTCAGGCTGGAAAAACTGGGACACCAGATTGAACCTGTTCCCGTACCGGCGCACAGCGCCTTCCCTGACGACTTCGCCCTCTACTGGTCACTGCTGGCCTTCGGCGTCAGGGCCAACGGCAGAAAACTGCTTTCCCCGGCCTTCGACAAACACCAAACAGACGGCCTGACCAACGGCCTCGACAGGATGTTCCGGCGACAGTTCTGGCGCCTGCCAACCGCGCTCTGGCGGCTCAAGCGTTCCTGGCACGACTATGCACATGCCATGGCCGGTTTTGATGCCGTGCTCACGCCTGTACTTGGCCACACCACACCCGCCCTTGGCCACCTGAGCCCCGATGTGCCTTTTGATACCCTGTTCGAGCGACTGCGCAAGTATGTCAGCTTCACCCCTCTGGCGAACGCCACGGGCGCACCGGCAATCTCGCTGCCCATGGGCCACACGCCTGATCAACTGCCGGTATCCGTCCAGTTCATGGGGCGTCACGGAGGTGAACGCACGCTGCTGGATATCGCCTTCACGCTGGAAGCCGACCATCCGTGGCCGCTGCTTTGCGATTTCAGTCGAAACAGTCTCAGCAGTGAAGACCGAAACGCCAGGGATTCACTGGCAAATACCGTTTGAAGTTGGACACTTATAAAAACAGCTGCCATATTCTTTAGGAAGCTCAGGGATCAACTTAACTCTCCACCGAACCGAGACTTGGGGCCGTTCGTATTTCAAGTAAAGGGACAACACATTGAGCACGGCCATGCGTGACAGTGAAGTCCTTGTGACTCATCACAAGGCCTTGATGGAGCTGAGCCACAATATCAGCTTTATCGAGATGCCCCGCCCCCGGAAGCTGGCAGCCCTCATGGAGCTGTGCACCCGGCTATTGGGCGTGAAACGGGCGAGTGTCTGGCTTTTCCCTCCGGAACGGGACCGGATCACCTGCGAGTGGCTGCACGACAAGGAGCTGCCCGGTCGCAACAGCTGCGTCGCGCAGAATGGCGCAGAGTTCAACCTGTTCCGATCAGACCACCCCGAATACTTCCGCGCCATCACCGAAGAGCGGGTCATTGCAGTGGACGATGCCCACACTGATGTCCGTACCCGTTCTTTCGACCGCGACTATCTTTCCTTGCAGAACATCCACTCCATGCTGGACGCGCCTATCTTCGATGGCGAACAGCTCAGCGGGGTTGTCTGCCTCGAATCGGGAGTGCGCCGCGACTGGTCAGTCCCGGATATCTCCCTGGCCGCCGCCATCGCTGACACCATCAGCCTCATGAACACACACGAGGCATGGCTGAGGTCCAAACGGGCCCTGGAATACGTCAGCCGGTACGATTCCCTCACCGGCCTCGCTAACATTGATTCGTTGCGCGACCGGCTGAACCATCTGGTGCGTAAGATCAAACGTCGGGGGACCGGCAGTCTGGCCCTGCTCTGGATCGACGTTGACCGCCTTAAAACCATCAACGATGGTTTGGGCCCGCAGGCAGGGGATCAGGTTATTGCCGATATTGGCCAGCGCCTGCAAGAAATCCAGTTGGCGGGTAAAGACTTCCTGGCTCGCATTGGCGGGGATGAGTTTGCCCTGGTCATTCGCAACTACACCATGCCGAGCTTTCTGGATGACGTGATCCGTGAAATTCAGGGCCGTATCCGCCAGTCGATCCGGGTATCCGACCAGGATCTGAATGTCAGTGCCAGCATGGGCATCTGCCACTTCCCGGGCGATTGCCATGAGCCAGAAGAACTGCTTAGAGGTGCAGAAGCTGCCATGTACCATGCGAAACGGCAGGGCGGGGACCGATCCACTCTGTTCGATTCGGAAATCCAGATGACAGCCCGCTCCCGGTTTGCGCTGGAAAGCGAACTTCGGGAAACACTCAAAACCGATGGCCTGGATGTCTTCTACCAGCCAATCATGGACCGCACGGGAACTCAGCTGGAAAGCGCAGAGGCCCTGGTTCGCTGGCAGCATCCACAACGTGGCTGGCTGTCTCCGATTGAATTCCTGGATGTGGCGCGAAGCGCCGGGCTGATGTATGAGCTGGGAGCGTGTGTGCTGAGAAACGTCTGCGCGCACTGGCGCGACGCGAAAGACCGGAACATCCCGATGCCTACGGTCTCGGTCAACCTGTCAGCCGAGCAGGTATTGGTCCCAGAGCTACCTGAGCTGGTAAAGGAGATCTGCCGAAACCAGGGGATGCCGGTCAGTGCACTGCAGTTTGAAGTGACGGAAGACTCCATCCAGGGCGATTTCAGTGTGATTGGTCGTGTTCTGGAGCAACTGGTAGAGGCTGGCGCCGAGCTCGCCATCGACGATTTTGGCACCGGTTACTCATCGCTCTCCCGGCTCAAGAGCCTGCCCTTCTCCCGGATCAAGATCGACCGTTCGTTTATCAATAACCTCCCGGATGACGAGAACGATTGCGCAATTACCCTGTCGATCATTGGTCTGGCCAGGGGGCTTGGCCTTTCTGTCGTTGCCGAAGGTGTGGAGAGCGAAGCCCATGAAAGCTGGCTGTTCGAGAAAGGCTGCGACTACCTTCAGGGCTACCGTTACAGCAAACCGCTTCCCTACCCAGAGTTTATCAAGCGCTATTTTCCCGAGTGATCCTGCCCGTCAAATCCCGGGAATAGCGATAACACCTCCAGAAAACTCGCCTCCGGCGCGGCGCTAATGGTCATTGGTTTACCCGAAACAGGGTGTCGGAATGCCATCCGGGTTGCTGCCAGCATCAACCGCCCCTGGCCGAATCGCTCTGCAAAATAGCGATTGTGGCGGCCCCGGCCGTGATTGGCATCGCCAATGATCGGGTGGTTGATGTGTTTCATGTGCCTGCGCAACTGGTGCTTTCGGCCGGTTTTCGGGTTCAGTTCAACAACGGCATAGCGACTGCTCGGGTATTTCTCGATCTCGACCGGTATCTCGGTCGTCGCCAGCGTGCGGTAGTGAGTGAGAGCGTCCCGCACCGGCTGTTCCTCCCCTTTCAGCCGTCGGTCCTCCGGTTCCTCTCTCAGGGGATAATCAATCTCCCCGTGTTCCGGCGGCCAGCCACGCACCATCGCCAGATAGGTTTTCCCTACCTCACCGGCCATCATCGCCAGGCCGAGCGAACGGGCCGTATCGCTGTCCCTGGCAAACACCAGAATGCCGGAGGTTGGACGGTCCAGGCGGTGCACCGGGTAAACATGCTGCCCACCATTCAGCGCTCGGGCATATTGCAAGGCAAACTCGGTTTCATGCTTGTCGATGGGGCTCCGGTGAACCAGCAGCCCCGCGGGCTTGTGGACGACCAGCAGGTAGTCGTCCCGAAACAGAACAGTCAGTGGATTACTCATAGGGAAGGTGTCATAAAAGTTTCATATTCAAAAGAGCCAAATTCAGTCAAGAGCACTACCGAACGGCCGATACCATACTTGATAACCTAATCAACTAACTGCACGTATACACTAACGACACACCTCTAACCCCGATCGAATTCAGGACTTACCAATGAACTGGTACTCGAAAAGCATACTCAACCGGGTTCTTCTGGTCGTTTTGACGGCGAACCTTATCGTCGCTGCGGTGGCAGTGGTTTACCTGAATTTCTCTCTGAAAGTCAAAGATAACTTCAACGATCTCGTCAGCACCCAAATGGTGAGCGCCCTCGAAGCCCAGGATGTGCTTTCTGAATTCAAGACCCAGGTCCAGGAGTGGAAAAACGTCCTGATCCGCGGATCGGACGCAGACCAGCTCGAAAAATACTGGACCCGGTTCCAGGAGCGTGAAGCGTCGATCCAGAGCCAGCTTGATGAACTCATTCCCCGAATTCAGGAGCCCGAGGCAAAAACGCTGATGTCTGATTTCAAACAGGCACATCGAGCTATGGGACGAGCCTATCGTGAAGGATTCGAGGCCTTCACCCGGTCAGGATTCGATCCGAACGCGGGCGATGCAGCGGTCCAGGGAATAGACCGTGAACCCGCCAGACTGATCGTAGATGCGGCAACGGCGGTTCGAGAAGACAGCCTCGCCAGGGCCGAAACCCTAAACACCGTTGTCACTGAGCGTAGCTGGATGGTGGCGGGTCTTCTGATTGCCGCTATTGTTCTGGGCACCATCGCCCTGATCATGATTCTACTGTCCGGTGTGGTTCGTCCCGCCCAGAAACTCACGCTACAGATCTCCCGTCTTGGGGACGGCGACCTGTCCGATCCGGTCACGATGCAGCGTGCCGACGAGCTGGGGCAACTTGCCGACGCCGCCCGAAGCCTACACCGTTTCCTCAGCGATACCGGAACCCAGCTGAGCGAGAATGCCAGGCAACTGAACGAAACCGGCGACCTGATCCGCCAGAACGCCGACAGTGTCGTCAGCCAGTCCGACCTTGCCCACCAGCGCATTGAACAGATCGCCACTGCCATGAACGAAATGTCCGCCACCGCCGAGGACGTGGCCAGCCACGCTGCCTCCGTGGCCACCGAAGTCAGTCAGACATCGGATGAGACTGCTACGGCGGATTCTCAGATCAACAAGGCGGTAGACAGCATGCGCCGCCTGACCGACCAGATCCGAAGCTCGGCCGATACCGTCAACCAGCTCGCCAGCGACGGCAAAAAAGTGGGTGACGTCATGCAGGTTATCCGGGAAATTGCAGATCAGACCAACCTGCTGGCACTGAACGCCGCCATTGAGGCGGCCCGGGCCGGCGACGCAGGTCGGGGATTCGCGGTGGTTGCCGATGAAGTCCGGAACCTCGCGGCAAAGACCCAGGAAGCCACCGTGGAAATCGACCAGATCATCGGCGCCATCAGTGGGGCTTCGCGGGATGCCACCGAGTTCATGCAGGCCTCAGGCGTTGTAGCCCAGGAAAGTAGTGAGGCCGTTGAAGCTGTACGCGCCACCCTGGCCGAAATCAACCGGCGCATGGGCAGCATCAACGACGCAACAACCCAGGTTGCTACAGCGGCCGAAGAACAGACCAGTGTCTGTGAAGACATCAACCGCAATGTCACGGATGTGGCCGAAACCTCAGAGGCCATGCACAAGGCAGCTGAGAACAACCTGCGCACCGTGCCAGAGCTCGAGGCCATGGCAAACAGGGCCCAGGAACTGGCAAACCGCATCAAGCTCTAAGCGCTGCGGAACCGGCCAGTCAGCCTCCCGAAGGCCTGACTGGCCCGACTCCCCAGAACCAGCAATGCTGGCGTGAGCAACAGCGTCAGCACGGTCGCGAAGGTCAGCCCTCCGGCGATGGCGCTGGACAGCTGGGTCCACCACTGGGTTGATGGCGCACCAAGGCCCAGCGAGGGCGTCAGCAGGTCCACATTGACCCCCAGGACCATGGGCGTCAGGCCCAACACCGTGGTGATTGCCGTAAGCAACACCGGCCGCAAACGCAGACAACCGGTTTCCAGGGCCGCCTCGTAGGACTCAACTCCATCCTTGCGCATCTGGTTGTAGGTGTCGATCAGAATGATGTTGTTATTCACCACAATGCCCGCCAGGGCAATCGTCCCCATACCCACCATCACGATGCCAAACGACTGACCGGTCGCCAGCAACCCGAGCAATACTCCGGCCGTGGACAGGACAATGGCGGAAAGAATCAGGAAGGTCTGGTACAGGGAATTGAACTGGGTCACCAATATCAGAAGCATCAGCCCGATGGCCACCAGAAACGCCGTGGCAAGGAAGTTGGAAGCCTGCTGCTGATCCTCGTTCTCGCCGGCAAACTTCACCGAAATGCCTTCCGGTGGCTCCGGCATTTCTGCCTGCAACGAGCGCAGCAACTCATCCACCCTGCGCCCCTGGCCCAGATCGGACTTAATCGTCACCGTACGCTGGCCATCCACCCGGACAATACTGTTGGTCTTGTCACCGGGTCGAAGGTCCACAAATTCCGACAGCGGTACCTGGCCGCGAGGGGTGTGAATGGTTTGCCGTTGCAGGTGGTCCAGTTCCCGCCAGTTGTTGGGTACACGCACCACAATGTCGACTTCATCCCGCACATCCTCGGGGCGATAAGTGGCGAGAACGAGACCGTTGGTGACCAGGCGCACAGCACTGCCAATTCCCAGCACATCGGTACCAAAGCGGGCTGCGGCTTCCCGGTCAACCTGCAGCCGCCACTCGATGCCCGGTAGACTACGGTCGTCTTCGATATCCACGAAGCCACCCAGCTCCCGCATACGGTCTTTGATTTCGTCCACGTAGCCGTTGAGACTGTTCGCCTCCCGGCTGCTCACTTGCAGCTCTATTGGCTTGCCCTCAGCGGGTCCACCTTCCTGCTTGCGGAACTCCAGCTCAATACCAGGAATATCCGAGGTCATTTCGCGGAAATCTTCGAGAATGGCACTGGCGGGGCGCCGGGTGAACCAGTCAGTAAACTGGAACTGAAGAACGCCGATCACATCCGGTGCCAACTGCGAACCGGCACTGACCATCGAACGGGCATACAGCGCCTTCACCTCCGGCATGCCCCGAAGACGCTGCTCCACTTCACGGACTATCGCGTCTCTTTCCCACACCGAAAGATCGCCTCTTGCCCTCACCTGCACCTGGGCCGAATCCGGCTCCACACTGGGAAAGAACTCCACCCCATGATTAAAACGCGCATACGCGGCATAGATCACTGCAATCACACAGAGCACACCAATCAACGTTAGCCCCGGTGACCTGAGCAACAATGCCAGTACCTGCCGATAGCCCTCCATCAGGCGTCCCGACGAGTGACCCTGCCGCGCCCGCCGACCCCCACTGGTGCTGCCCAACACGGGCAGGAACACCAGCGCCATGGCCAGGGAAGCGATCAGGCAGATGATGACTGTCAGCGGCAGAAACTTCATAAACTCCCCTACCACACCAGGCCAGAACAGCAGGGGTACAAAGACTGCGAGGGTCGTCGCCGTAGAAGCAATGATGGGCCAGGCCATGCGACTGGCTGCCTCGGCCCAGGCATTTTTAACGGTCTGCCCTTCCGACAGATTCCGGTCCGCCAGCTCCGAGACCACGATGGCGCCATCCACCAGCATGCCCGCTACCAGAATCAGGCTGAACAGCACCACGATATTGAGCGTGAGCCCCATGCTCCAGATCACGAGAATGCCGGTCAGGAAAGCACCTGGAATCGTCAGCCCCACCATCACCGCAGAACGCGGCCCCATGGCGGCGATCACTACAATCAGAACCAGAACGATAGCAGTGAGCACGTTGTTCAGCAGATCACTGAGGATGTCCCGCACTTCCTCGGACTGGTCCATGATGTAGCGGATTTCCAGCGAGTCCGGCAGTTGAGGCCTGGCCTGGTCGATCAATTCACGAACCTGGGCAATGGTCTCGATAATGTTGGCGCCCGAGCGCTTGGACACTTCCAGCACAAGCGCCGGCTCGCCATTAATGCGGGCAAAACCGGTCGGATCCTTGAAGGTGCGCTGGAGCATGGCCACGTCGCCAAACGTAACGACCGTGTCGCCGTCCACCTTCACCGGCATGGACATCACATCCTCGATGGTCTCGATAACACCGGGCACCTTTAGCGCCATACGGCCGTTGCCGGTATCCAGGGAGCCAGCCGCCACCAGCTGGTTATTGCGGGTTACAAGGGAAGCCAGTTGGTCAAAGTCGATGCCGTAGCTTTCCAGGACCTGGGGGTCCACCACGACTTCCAGCAGATCTTCACGGTCGCCACCAATCTCCACCTCCAGGACTTCCGGAATGGACTCGATGGCATCCTGGAACCGGCGGGCGATGGTGATCAGCTCGCGCTCAGACAATGGCCCCGACAGACCGACGGACAACACCGGGAACAGGGACACGTTGATTTCGTTCACCCTGGGCTCATCTGCTTCCTGGGGCAGCTTGGTGCGAGCCGTATCCACTTTCTCTCGAACATCCTGCAGCGCTTTGTCCGGATCAAATCCGGCATCGAACTCCAGTATCACTGAGGCATGGCCTTCGGAGGCCGTGCCCCGCATTTCCTTGATCCCCTCAAGTGAGCGCAGTTCCTGCTCCATGGGCCGCACCAACAGACGCTCGGCGTCCTCCGGGCTGATGCCGTCCAGAGTCATGGAGACATAGATCATCGGAATGGTGACGTCGGGATTGGCTTCCTTCGGGATGGTCTGAAATGCGGCAATACCGCCGAGAATCAGGAACAACAGCGTCAGTAACGTGGTACGGCTGCGATCAATGGCTGCAAAGATCAGTGCGCGCATCTGGCCTAGCCCCTGTCTTCAGCGGCGTCGACCGGTACGACCTGTTCACCGGTGCTCACAAAACCACCGCCCCGGGTAATCAGGCGAATTTCGTCCGGCAAGCCGGTAACCCAGGCGCCCTCGGTGGAGACGCTCAGTAGCTTCACTGAACCGAACTCGACGCGGTTCTCACCGTTCACGTACTTCACTCCGGGACGACCGTCATCCCCGAGCGACAGGTAGGCGGGCGAAATAAACATTGCCTTCACCTCAGGCAATGCCACCCGCAGGCTGGCGCTGCCGCCCGCCACTCGTTTGCGATCCGGATTCTCCACCGCGATTTCCACGGCAAAACTTCGGGTTTCAGGAGAGGCGGCACTGGCTACAAAGGTCACCACGCCAGAAAGACGGCTGCCATCCAGCAAGTCCACACGAACCGCCTGGCCCGGTGCCACATCACCCACCGACTGCTGGGGAATCTGACCCGTGGCTTTCAGGCGATCCACCCTCACCAGCTGAAACAAAGGTGAACCCACCTGCACCAGATCGCCGGTGTCCACCGACTTGCGATTAATGGTGCCGTCGAAAGGCGCTTCCGGAGTGAGGTGGCTGATGGCCTGGCGGGCGCTTGTCAGCTCGGCACTGGCCGCAGCGAGTTCGCTTTCCAGAGCCAGCACCTCGGATTCCGCAGCGAGATTGTTAGCCCGCAGCCGGCGAGCGGCTGAAAGATCCGCTTCCAGTTTCCGAACCCGTGACTGCCAGCGCAAAACCTCAGCGCTCCGACCTTCATCGGCAATTTTCAGCAGCGTCTGCCCTTCCCGAACCTGTTCTCCAAGACCCACCGCCAGGGATTCCACACGGCCCGGCACCTGGGCACTCAGCATCACCGAACTCCAGGGTTCCAGCTGACCCTGCAGCATCAAGCCAGGCTCATGAAGCCGCGCCGCCAGGGTTTCCACCTGCACCGTTGTGAGCTGACCATCGCCGCTTTCCTGACGCTCTGGAGCCTCGTCACTGGCCACCTTCACCTCGCCGGTCGCCATCCATATCACCAGTGCGATCACAATCAGAAGTGACAGTCCCAGAGAACCCCATTTTGCTTTCGTCATTGAATGCTCACTGTTCCTGAATCGAAGGGTGGCAGAAAAAACCGGTAATTAACGGTTGCATCCGGCTAAAAACGTGGGGTAGATTCTACACAGAATCTTTTTACGAATTCAGAGCAGACTGTCGATTTTATGAATCTCAACGCAGTGATTGTCCTTGTGAAGCTCGTCCTGGTGGTCGTGGTACCGTCCGGGGGCTTCTGCGTGGACAAGCGGGTGAGATAGCGACAAACCTGACAAGACACCAGAAACCCCCGGCACCGAAAGGTCCCGGGGGTTTCTTTTTTTACGGCAAAAGAAAAGGGAAAAACGACCATGAACGGCGCACAGCACATTCTTGAAGCGTTCCACCGCCACAACATCAGCACGGTTTTCGGGTATCCGGGCGGCTGCATCATGCCGCTATACGACGCGCTGGTGGACGATGTGGGCGTGGAGCACGTGCTGTGCCGCCACGAACAAGGCTGCGCTCTGGCCGCAGACGGCTATGCCCGGGCCAGTGGCAAGCTGGGCGTGTGCATTGCCACCTCCGGCCCCGGTGCCACCAACCTGATCACCGGGGTTGCAAACGCCCATCGGGATTCCATTCCCATGCTGGTCATTACCGGCCAGGTTCCTTCGGGCCTGATCGGCACCGATGCTTTCCAGGAAACCGATGTTCTGGGCATGACCCTGGGTATCGTTAAACACAGCTACCTGATTGACGATGCAAACAGCCTGCCCGCCATCATGGAAGAGGCCATCGAATTGGCCCAGAGTGGACGGCCGGGGCCGGTCTGGATTGATATCCCCAAAGACCTGTTGCTGACCGAAGCGGCCGATGCGCCCTCCCCTGAACCTGAGCCCTGTGAAACGGGTTCGACAGACCTGACAGAAGCCCTGGCGATGCTGCGCGCCGCCCGCAAGCCCCTGCTCTACAGCGGCGGCGGCATCAGCCTGGCCCACGCCGAGGACAGTTTCCGGGCCTTTGCCGAATCCTCCGCCCTGCCCGCAGTTGTAACGTTGAAAGGCATCGGCAACCCCGGCAAACACAACCCCTACAACCTGGGCATGCTGGGCATGCACGGCTCACGCGCCGCCAACAAAGCCGTCGACGAGTGCGACCTGCTGCTGGTCATCGGCGCCCGCCTGGACGATCGGGCCACCGGCAAACTGGACGGCTTTGCGCCCAACGCCAGGATGATCCACATCGATGCGGACGCAGCCGAAATCAACAAACTGCGCGACGCCAATCTGGCCATCCGCGGCGATCTGAACGCCATTCTGGAATCACTGGCGGGCGCATTGCAGACGGACCCACTGGCCATCAGCGAGTGGCAGAAACAGTGCCGCACCTGGTACACCACCGGCGGCTTCCACGCCGCTGACAACGAAGAGCCCCTGGCCCCAATAACTGGCCCAGCGTTTATCCGCCAACTCTCCCGGATTGCCCCGGACGACACCGTGATCGCCTGCGACGTTGGCCAGCACCAGATGTGGGTAGCGCAGCACTATGAGTTCGATCACCCACGCCACCACCTGACCAGCGGCGGCCTCGGCACCATGGGCTTCGGCCTGCCTGCCGCCATTGGGGCCCAGTTTGCGGATCGCGAAAGCACCGTCATCAACGTAACCGGCGATGGCTCGTTCATGATGAACGCCCAGGAACTGGCCACCATCCGCCGCTACAACCTGCCGGTAAAACTGATCGTCATGGACAACCAGTGCCTGGGCATGGTCCGCCAGCAACAGGAACTGTTCTACAACAACCGGGAAAGCCAGATAAACCTGGACGACAATCCGGACTTCGTTGCCATGGCCCGGGCCTTCGACATCCCGGCCTTGTACATCGAGCGCACCGACCAGATCCGTCGCGGCATCGAAACCATCCTGGCCTTCAACGGCCCGATGCTGCTGCACGTGGCCATCAGCCGTGATGAAAACGTATGGCCCATCGTCAAACCCGGCGCCAGCAACACGGACATGATCGACGAAACCGCCCGCACCGCCAAAGCCAGCAAGGAGCAAGTTGCATGAACCCGCAAAGCCAGCCTTCAACGCCCAGCTACACCATCAACTGCCGAATGACCCACGAAGCGGCCGCACTGGAGCGGCTCTGCCAGGTGGTCCGCATCCGCGGGTTCCGGATCGCCACCATGGCGGTGGAAACCGCCGGCGAGCATCTGAATATCGCCCTCACCCTGGAGGGCACCCGGCCGATTGCCATGTTGCAATCGCAACTGGAGAAGCTTCACACGGTTGCCGAGGTTGCCCTCGCGGCTGGATCTGTGGCCCGGTCTCGTTCGGCCTGAACCTGGGAGATTGTCTTCGGTAGCCTGAGGTTTTGCGGGCAGGTACGGGGGTGGGGGTATCTTTTCTTCGGGGAAAACAACTCGCTGCGCTCAGACATCTTTTCCCTATCAGAAAAGATACCCCCACCCCCTACCGACGGGCAGAAACGATATGCCGAATGAAAGACGAAAGATTTAACGCGGAGGGGAGTTCGTAGGTCGGATTAGCGGAGCGTAATCCGACAAAACCCGTTGGATTACGCCTGCGGCTAATCCAACCTACAAAAGCATAAAAGTCTTTAAGCTGGTGAACCCGTGCTGCACGTCGGCGCGGGGTGGGAGGTGGATTTTTAGCCGGAAAAAGGTGTCTGAGCGAAGCGAGTTCTTTTTCCAAGAAAAACTCCACCTGCCACCCCGCAAGCCCGCCCCTCAACCAACAGGCTAAAAGGACCGGACCTCCGAGGTTACAGTATCTGGGATTACCATGCTTTGTAAGGCAGGAACTTCCCGTTCATAGTCACGACAACACGGTCGCCCTTGGGATTCTCTTCCTTCTCGATGTCCATGGTGAAATCGATGGCACTCATGATACCGTCGCCGAATTTTTCATGGATCAGTTCTTTCATGGTATCGCCGTACACACCCACCACCTCATACAAACGATAGATCAGCGGATCCTGCGGAACGGCGCCGTCCCAGGCTTTCTTGGGGCAGACCTGCAGCGCTTCTGCCACCGGCTTGTCGAGACCGAGGATTTCACACAGGGCAAAAGCCTTGTCTTCGGTCAGGCTGTTCATACCCAGGGCCGCTGAGGTGGTGAATACCGGGGACATGCCGATGGTTTCGGCGATGGATTCCCAGGTTATGCCCTTGGAAACTTTGGCTTCCAGGATTTTTGCGGTCATCAGTTCTTTGTTCATCATGGCTGTTTCCTCTCTTGGCTTTAGATTTCAGGCATTCACCGCGCGAGCGGCAGTTTCAGATTCGTCAGACTCTGGCGTTGCCTGGGCAACCCCTTTGGCGGGTTCCACGATCTTCGGGGTACCGTCTTTTTCCGGCAGGGCCGAGCCGCTGCGGTTCACCAGGAAGTCCACAAGGTAGTCCCGGGTCTTGTGATAGGCCGGGTTCTGGAAGATGGTGGCCCGGGCCCGCGGGTGCGGAATGTCCACTTTCACACTTTCGGCGATGCGGGCATTGGGGCCGTTGGACATCAGGAAAATGCGGTCGGACAACAGGATCGCCTCATCCACATCGTGAGTGATCATGAACACGGTCTGGCGGGTTTCTTCCCAGATTTTCACCAGTTCGTCCTGAATCACGCCCCGGGTGAGCGCATCGAGCGCACCGAACGGCTCATCCAGCAGCAGGAGTTCCGGCTGGGTGGCGAAGGCCCGGGCGATACTTACCCGCTGACGCATGCCGCCGGACAGCTGGGACGGTTTGCGGTTGAGCGCGTGGTCCAGACCAACCATTTTCAGGTAGCGTTCGCTGTGCTCTTTCACCTTTTCCTTGGACCACTCGGGCCAGCGGGCACGTACGGCGAAGACGATGTTGTTCAGGGTGGTTTTCCAGGGCAGCAGGCTGTAGTTCTGGAACACCACACCCCGCTCAAGGCCGGGACCTTTGATTTCCTTGCCGTTCATCAGCACGTTGCCGGCACTGGCTTCATCCAGGCCTGCCAGCACGTTCAGGATGGTGGATTTGCCGCAACCGGAGTGGCCGATGATGCAAACGAACTCACCTTTCTCCAGGGCAAAGCGGATATCCTCGAAGACGGTCAGCTCACCGCCCTGGCCGTCCGGGTAAACCTTGGACAGACCATCTACTTCCAGGAATGATTTACTCATAACAGGTCTCCGTTCGGAGGGTTGAGGCCGGCACCGGAAACCGGTGCCGGACCGCTCATTCTTTGTATTCCACCAGTTTCTGGGCCTTGCCCAGGGCCAGGTCGAGCAGCATGCCCACCACCCCGATCATCAGGATGGAGAAGATCACACTGGCCAGATCCAGGTTGTTCCATTCGTTCCACACGTAATAGCCAATGCCAGTGCCGCCCACGAGCATTTCCGCGGCCACGATGACCAGCCAGGCGATGCCGATCGAGATCCGCATACCGGTCAGGATCGTGGGTGCGGCGGCCGGCAGGATCACGGTAACAGCGGTTCGCAGGGGCCCGAGTTCGTGGGTGCGGGCCACGTTGACCCAGTCCTGCCTAACGTTTGCCACGCCAAAGGCGGTGTTCAGCAGCATGGGCCAGATCGAGCAGATAAAGATCACGAAGATCGCCGAGGCATCAGAGTCCTGGATGATGAACAGGGCCAGTGGCATCCAGGCCAGCGGCGAGATCGGCCGCAACACCTGGATGTACGGGTTCAGGGCCTTGTACATCAGCGGCGACATGCCGATCAGGAACCCGACGGGCAGTGCAATGGCCATGGCCGCCAGGTAGCCGGTCAGTACCCGGTACACTGAATAGGCCAGCTGGATGCCGATACCCTTGTCGTTGGCGCCGGCGTCATAGAACGGATCGGACAACTCCGCCCAGGCCAGCTTGATCACCGCCGAGGGCGGCGGCACCCGGGATTCCTGCTCTACCCCACCCATCAGCATTTCGTATTCGGTCAGTCCTGTCTGGGCCTCCGGGGGCTGGGTTGCCATTTCCCAGAGCCCCAGGGCCAGAATCAGGAACGACACCGACAGCAGTGCTGCCCGGACGTTCAGGGAAGCCATGGTTACACCCTCCCGATGTCGAAGCTGCGTGCGTATTCTTCGGCACGATCAGAATCGAACGTCTTGCCCATGATGGTGTGGGTCTTGTAAGTCTTGTCCGGAGCGGTGTAACCCAGTTCTTCCATGATCTTGCCGGTCTCGCTCGCCAGGTAGACCTGCTCGGCAATGCCTTTGTAGTCCACATCACCCTCGATATAACCCCAGCGCTTCATCTGGGTGAGGATCCACACGCCCATGGAGTGCCACGGGAACGGGTCGAAGTCGATGCGGTCCGGCACGTCTTTTACCTCGCCAAGGCCATCGGCGTAGTAGCCGGTCAGCACCTGCTGAATCACCGGTACCGGCTGGTTCAGGTAGTTCTTGGGTGCGATGGCTTCGGAGATTTCCTTACGGTTATCCGGATTGTTGGAGTACTGCGTCGCGTCGATGATGGCGCGCAACAGGGCGCCGTAGGTGTTCGGGTTCTGGGTCGCGAACTGCTTGCTGCAGGCAAAGGCGCAGCACGGGTGGCCTTCCCAGATGTCCTTGGTCAGCATGTGGATGAAGCCCACCTTCTCCCAAACGGCACGCTGGTTGAACGGATCCGGTGACAGGTAGCCATCCAGGTTACCGGCGCGGAGGTTGGCAACCATCTCGGGTGGCGGGACCACACGGATCTGCACATCTTTGTCCGGGTCGATACCGTTCTCGGCCAGGTAGTAACGCAACAGGAAGTTGTGCATGGAGTACTCGAACGGCACGCCAAACTTGAAGCCTTTCCACTGTTTCGGGTCGCGCTTGTCCTTGTGGTCGACGTGCAGCACGATGGCCTGGCCATTGATGTTTTCAACGGCCGGCATGATGAACGGCTCCGGTGTGGAGCCCGCGCCCATGGTCATCGCCAGGGGCATGGGAGTAAGCATATGCGAGGCGTCGTATTCGCCAGCCAGGGACTTGTCCCGGGCCACCGCCCAACCTGCGGTCTTGGTAACGGTCACATCCAGGCCATAACGCTCATAAAAGCCCATCGGGTGGGCCATGATGATGGGCGTGGCGCAGGTGATCGGCACAAAACCAACGTTCAGCTTGGTCTTCTCAAGCTTGCCCAGGGATTCCTTTACCGCGGCCTTGGCCTTCTCCATCGGGAACACGCTACCCAGAACCGCCGCTGCAGTGCCCGCGCCCATCATTTTCATGAAGGCGCGCCGGCTGTGTTCGTTGTGACCAAACACCGAGCGGACCACCGCGCCTTCGATGGCGCGATCCATCATCGCTTCTGAATCCAGATGCTCGTCAGCAACTGCCTGCTGGCCGGCAGAGGACTTGAGATCGAGGGAAATCGACGGGGTGCTGTCGCCGGGTTTGCACTCGGGGCAGCCGCAGGTCTTGGCATGAATCAGGGACTTGTCACCGTCAAACGGGTTTCCAAGGCTTTTCGTGGTCATGGCGCACTCTCCTGGGTTTGGGACCTAAGTTTTGGGTTATTTCTGCACTCTCACGGTGCAACAAAGGTGCGGCTCGGGCCCGAGGCTGAAAATGGTCGGGTCGGCTCCGCGTTCTGAGATAGGTATCGCAGGGTTTGTGCCAAGTCCGGTTATTTTTTTAACTGACTGTTTTTATTTAAATAATATCCAAATGCCTGCAAACAGAACGACTACGAACTTTCGTGATTCACGATTTCTCGTAGTCTTTACTGCGATTTTTCGTAGTTGGCACAGGGTTTGTTTTGTCTTCCCGGACTGACCCCAGGACATCGCCATGAATACCGAAGCCATCAATGCCCAGGACGTTACCGGAAACTGGATCGACCACCTGCCAGAGGCTGCGCTGCTGGTAGATGCAGGCAGGGATCTGATTCTGTCTGCCAACAGTGCCATGGGCCGGATGATCGGCACCGATCGGCAATCTCTCGTCGGAACGCCATGCACCCACCTGTTCACCGACCAGCGTCCCCAACTGATTGCCTTCACCGAGGAAACCCTGTTTCGCAGTCACGGTTGGAGCCGCGACTTCTTTCTCCAGCATCGGGACGGCCACACCGTGGAACTGGAAATCTCCTCATCCCGGGTCGGCGAGGCGGAAACACAGAATGTGCTGCTGTTACTGAGGGATCGTCGCCAGCTCCGCACCCTGCGGGAACGCCACGACGCCAACCACTACCATCGGGGCGGCCTGCTTGAATGGCGGCGGGTGGAAGAGCTGTTCAAGGACATGGAGCGGGAAAACCAGCTGATCCTCCATGCCGTCGGCGAAGGCATCTACGGGGTGGATGCCGAGGGGCGAGGCACCTTCGCAAACCCTGCAGCCGAGCGGATGCTGGGATGGCGAATTGACGAGCTTATGGGGCGGGTTCTGCACCGCGTGGTGCACCACTCCCATGCCGATGGCAGCCTGTATCCCCTCAAGGACTGCCCAATCTACTCCGCGTTCCGGGATGCCAGCGTGAAACGCGTGGGCGAAGACTGGTTCTGGCGCAAGGACGGCAGCGGCTTCCCGGTGGAATACACCAGCACACCGATTCTGGACAACGGTCATCCGGTGGGCGCGGTGGTGGTGTTCCGGGATATCTCTGCGCGCCAGGAAGCCCAGAAAGAGCTGCAGAAAGCGCTAGAAGAGGTGGAAACCCTCAAACACCGGCTGGAAATGGAGAATGCCTATCTACAGGAGGAGCTCAGTGCCGAGTATCATTTCCACGAAATCTTTGGCCAGAGCGAGGCAATCAAAGCGATCGTGCGGCGCATCGGTATGGTGGCGCCCACGGATGCCAACGTGCTGATCACCGGTGAATCCGGCACAGGCAAGGAGCTGATCGCCCGTGCCATCCATCAGTCCAGCAGCCGCAGAGACCGCCCCCTGATTCGGGTGAACTGTGCGGCCATCCCCAAGGATCTGTTCGAGAGTGAGTTCTTCGGCCATATCAAAGGCGCGTTCACCGGTGCCGTCAGCGACCGGGTGGGCCGATTCGAACTCGCCGATGGCGGCACGCTCTTCCTGGACGAAGTCGGTGAAATCCCGCTGGAACTTCAGGGCAAGCTGCTCCGGGTACTCCAGGATCAGCAATTCGAGCGTGTGGGCGAAAACAACACCCGGGCGGTGGATGTTCGTGTGATTGCCGCCACCAACCGGGACCTGAAATCGGAAGTCCAGGAGAAAACTTTCCGGGAAGATCTCTATTTCCGCCTGAACGTGTTCCCCATCGAGTCGGTGCCATTGCGCCGGCGCCTGGAGGATATTCCCATCCTCGCCCAGGAATTTCTGAACCGGGCCTGCCAGAAGTTCAACCGCCCGCAGTTGGCCCTGAAAGAGCGTGACGTTGAAACCCTGAAAGCCTACCACTGGCCCGGCAACGTGCGGGAGCTGGAGAACGTGATCGAGCGCCAGGTAATCACCTCAGACGGTCGGCTGGATCTGGACCTGCCAGGTCCGGAATCCGCAGCCCGAACCACCCCGGCAGAAGTGGCCCCGGCGAGACATTACAGCGGTGACTTGATGACGGAACAGGAGCTGCGGGAGCTGGAGAAACAGAACCTCACCCGGGCCCTTACCATGAGCAGTGGCCGGGTCTTTGGTGACGACGGCGCGGCCGCCATGCTTGGCGTCAAACCAACCACGCTGACCTCGCGCCTGAAAAAGCTGAAGATCGAACCGAGAGATTTCCAGGTCAGGCCGGAGTAATGCCCACCTGGTTCAGGGCGTAGGTCACCACAATCCAGAACAGCATCACCAGCGGCAGATAGCGGCCAATCAGGTAGATCCGCCACTCCCACCAACGGCTCTGGGTACCCAGCACTGTCCGGATCTTCTCGGGCGGAATAAACCAGCAGAACAAAGCGGCGCCCAACACCCCGGAGAAGATGATCACATTACCCCCGGCCACCCGGTCGATCACATCCAGCACCGGCTCACCGGCGATGTTCCATTCCAGCGGTGTGAAACTCAGCGCCGACGCCGTGCCCAGCACCAGCATGATCAGGGTGACAAGACTGACGGCCTTGCCATTGCTGAGGCGGAACTCCTCTGCCACTGCGGCAATCATCACCTTCAGCCCGGCCAGGCTGGAGCTGAATGCCGCCATAAAAAACAGGCTGAAAAACAGCGTACCGACCCAATAGCCACCAGCCATATCCTCAAACACCCGCGGCATGGTCACAAACGCCAACTGACTGCCCTCCGTCGGCTCCATACCCAGGCTGAACACAAACGGAAAGATCATCCAGCCCGCCAGCAGCGCCACACTGGTCTCGGTACCTGCAACAATCAGACAGGCCCGGGGCACGTGGGTCTGCCGGGGAATAAAGCTGCCATAGGTCACCAGGTAACCCTGGCCAATCGCCAGAGAATAGAACGCCTGGCCGAAGGCAAACGCCCAAAGCTTGCCGTCCGTGAGGCGACTCCAGTCCACCTGAAAAAAGAAATCCTTGGTCTGCTCCCAGCCGGATGTGCGGCTGGCCAGAATCACCAGCCCGATCATCACAACGATCAATACCGGCATCAGGATCTTCGACAACAGCTCGATCGCTGTTACGTCCTTGGCCAGGATGATCGCCCCCACCACAGTGACCGCGAAAAAATACCAAAGCGAGTTGTACCCCGCGGTAAAGTCATCAAAAACCTGGAGGTTGTTTGTTGCCGCATCCACTGCATAACCCAGGGTCCAGCCGGTGATCACGAGGTAATAGCTGGTGATGGCAACGGTGATCAGCACCACGAACCAGCCGTACACCACCCCGAAGCGGTTCACCTGCCGGTAGGTCTGAACCGTACTGCCCTTGGAAAGACGCCCGGCCGACACTTCCAGAATCATGATGGGCAAAACCACCACAATCAGCGCCAGCAGATAAGCCACCACAAAAGCGCCACCACCGTTCTCCCCCACCATGTACGGAAACCGCCACAGGTTCCCGAGCCCCACAGCCGCTGCAGCCATCGAAGCCACAAACGCAGGCTCGGAACTCCACTGTTTGCGGGATTCCTCAATAAACTCGTGGCGTTTTCGCACGGGGGTTCTTTCTCCAATGCCGGGGACTTTCAATGCATTGAAGGCTAGCAAATCAGCCGTTGGGGCGCATGACTGATATCAAAGGGTCATTAACTTGGCGATATCTCCGGGGCATCTCGGCGCGGGGTGACCGGTGGATTTTTCGCCGGAAAAAGATGTCTGAGCAAAGCGAGTTGCTTTTTCCAAGAAAAATCCACCGGCCACCCCGCAGGCCCGCCCCTAAACAAGCAGGCTACAATGAGGACCAGTCTGACAAATCAGATCAACTCAATGGCAACCGCAGTCCCCTCGCCACCACCAATACACAGCGAAGCCACACCGCGCTTCAGGCCACGCTGCTTCAGGGCATTGATCAGGGTAACGATAATCCGCGAACCGGAAGAACCGATCGGGTGCCCCAGGGCACAGGCGCCACCGTGGACGTTGACCTTATCGGCCGGGAGTTTCAGTTCGTTGATGGCCGCCAGGGTCACCACCGCGAAGGCTTCGTTGATCTCGAAGAGATCCACGTCGTCCACGGTCCAGCCGGCTTTCTTGAGCACCTTCTCGATGGAGCCAATAGGCGCCAGGGTGAACTCGGCCGGCAAGCGGGCGTGGGTGGCGTGGGCCACGATACGGGCCTGGGGTGTCAGGCCACGGGCGTCGGCTTCGGCGGCGGAGGCCAGCACAAGGGCGGAGGCACCGTCGCTGATGGAGCTGGAGTTGGCCGCAGTCACGGAACCGTCTTTGGCGAAAGCCGGCTTCAGGTGCGGGATTTTCTCCGGCTTTGCGTTGCCCGGCTGCTCGTCGGTGTCGACTTCGGTGTCGCCGCCACGACCGGAAACGGTGACCGGAACAATCTCGTCGCGGAACCAACCGTTTTCGATGGCTGCCAGGGATTTCTGCAGGGAGCCGATGGCAAATTCATCCATGGCCTGACGGCTGATGTCGTATTTATCAGCGGTGCGCTGTGCGAAGACACCCATCAGGCCGCCTTCGTAGGCGTCCTCCAGACCGTCGAGGAACATGCTGTCCATCACCTGGCCGTGGCCCATGCGCATGCCGCTACGGGCTTTGGGCAGCAGGTACGGCGCCTGGCTCATGTTTTCCATGCCGCCGGCGATCATGATGTTGTTGGTACCGGCCTTGATCTGATCGTGGGCCATAATCACCGCCTGCATACCGGAGCCGCACATCTTGTTGATGGTGGTGCAGCCGGAGCTGTCGGGGATGCCGGAAGCACGGGAAGCCTGGCGGGCCGGGGCCTGGCCCAGGCCGGCGGGCAGTACGCAGCCCATGATCACTTCCTGCACATCCGCCGGCTGAAGGCCGGAGCGTTCAATGGCGGCCTTGATGGAGATGGCGCCCAGTTCCGGGGAGCGCACGGAGCTGAGGGAGCCCATCATGCCACCCATGGGGGTACGCGCTGATCCTGCAATCACTACGTCGTTGTTGCTCATGGTTTTCCTCACTTAATCAGGCTTTGCCCAGCACAGAGCGGGCAATGATTTCTTTCATGACTTCCGAGGTGCCGCCGTAAATTCGCTGCACCCGCGCGTCGATAAAGGCTCTGGAAATTGGGTACTCCGTGGTGTAGCCGTAACCGCCAAACAGCTGCAGGCAGCCATCGGCCACGCGGCACTGCATTTCAGTGGCGCTGTACTTGGCCATGGAGGCAGTGGGCGCATCCAGTTCACCCAGGTCGTACTGGTCAATGCACTGGTCCACGAACGCCTTATTCACCCGGTAATCGGTTTCCATGCGCGCGATTTCAAATCGGGTGTTCTGCAGTTGGGCCAGCTTCTGCCCAAACAGTTCCCGTTCCTGAGCGTAGGCGATGGTCAGATCCAGGGAGCCACGGGCGGCAGCCACGCCAAGGGCGCCAATTACCAGCCGCTCCCGGGGCAGTTCCTTCATCAGGTAAACAAACCCCTGCCCCTCTTCGCCAAGAAGCGCGGAAGCCGGGATGCGCATGTCGGAGAAGAACAGCTCGGAGGTATCCCCGGAATGCTGGCCGATCTTGTCCAGGTTGCGGCCTTTGCTATAGCCCGGCAATGACGTATCCACCAGGAACAGGCTGATGCCGCGGGCGCCGGCCTTCGGGTCGGTTTTCGCGGCGACGATGACCATGTCGGCGTGCTGACCGTTGGTGATGAAGGTCTTGGAGCCGTTCAGGATGTAGTCATCGCCATCCTTCACCGCACTGGTGCGGATCGCCTGCAGGTCACTGCCGGCACCGGGCTCGGTCATGGCGATGGCGCCAACGGCTTCGCCGGAAACCAGCTTGGGCAGCCACTGCTGCCGTTGCTCTTCATTACCCATGTGGCTCAGATAGGGAGCAACAATATCCGAATGCACCATCACGTTGGTGGACAGCGCGCCGAACCCCATGCGGGCAAGCTCTTCACCCACCACCACGGAAAACTGGAAAGGCGCACCGATACCGCCCCACTCCTCGGGCACATCCACGCACAGCATCCCGGCGTTGCCCAGGGTGTTCCAGAGCTCGCGAGGAACCAGCCCGGATTTTTCCCAGGCTTCGTAGTGTGGCGTCACTTCTTTATCCAGGACTTTGATCACGGAATCCCGGAACATCGCCAGTTCTTCTTTATCAACAGACACGGTCATGACTGTCTCCTGCAATTGAATGCTTCACTTGGGCGCCATGCGGAGCGCGCAGTCCAGACGAATCACTTCGCCATTGAGAATCGGGTTGCGCACCATCTGGTCCACCATCATGCCAAACTCTTCCGGCTTACCGAGACGCTTCGGGAACGGCAGCGTGGCTGCCAGGCTTTCCTGAACTTCGTCGGGCATTCCTGCCATCATGGGTGTCATGAACAGGCCCGGTGCAATCGTATTTACACGGATGCCCTCGCGAGCCAGCTCACGGGCCGACTGCAGGGTAAGCGATACCACACCGCCCTTGGAGGCACTGTAGGCAGCCTGGCCAATCTGTCCCTCATAGGCAGCGACCGAAGCGGTGTTGATAATCACACCGCGCTCACCATCGGCATTGGGTTCACGCTGGGCCATGTCCGCTGCGGCCAGGCGCAGAATGTTAAAGGTACCAATCAGGTTCACCTGAATTACCTTGCTGAAGTTCTCCAGGGGCATCACGCCCTCGCGGCCCAGAATCTTCGAAGCCGTTGCAATACCGGCGCAATTCACGGCGATACCGCAGGGGCCGTGGGCCTCCCGGGCGGCATTAATGGCCGCTTCGGCGCTGTCCGGGGAACTCACATCGCATTTCAGGAAGATGCCGCCGATATCCGCAGCCACCTTCTCACCCTGCTCTTGCTGAAGATCAAGGATAGCGACCTTGCAGCCGGAAGCGGCCAGTGCGCGAGCCGCACCCTCGCCCAGTCCGGAAGCCCCGCCTGTTACAATGGCTGCCACATTTTTGAATTCCATCGTTCACTCCCCTTTTCAGGATTCTGTTTGTTAAAAATCGGACCCTAAAACTACTTTACGTTTACGTAAACTTTATCTAACCTAAGTCTAAAAAGGAAATCCCAATGGACATTAAACAGACATACAGCATCAGCGAGCTCGCCAAAGAGTTCGACGTGACAACCCGGAGCATTCGTTTCTACGAGGATCAGGAACTGCTCAGGCCCACGCGGCGCGGGCAGACACGGATCTTCAGTTCAAAGGATCGCGTGCGTCTGAAGCTTATTCTCCGCGGTAAGCGAATGGGATTTTCCCTGGCGGAAACCAAAGAATTGTTCGACCTGTGGGACGAAACCCTCAGCGGCAATGAAAAACAACTGCTGAAGATGCTGACCATCCTGGAAAACAAACGGGCTCAGCTGGAACAGCAGAAAAACGACATTGCCCAGGCCGAAATGGAAATGGATACAGCCGAAGCCCGGTGCCGAGAAGCCCTGGCCGAGCTGCAGAAGAAAAAGAAACAGCAGGCCCCGGCAAACGACGAAGCCAGGCAGACCGCTGAACACAAATGACAGAAAATCAAAGGTAGCCAACGATGAAATCACAATACTCAGAGCTCAACTTCGGCCTCGGCGAAACCCTCGACATGCTCCGCGAGCAGATCAACGGCTTCGCGGCATCCGAAATCGCACCGCGCGCCGAGGAAATTGACCGCAACAACGAGTTCCCCATGGACCTGTGGCGGAAAATGGGCGACATGGGCCTGCTGGGTATCACCGTGAGCGAAGAATACGGCGGCTCCGACATGGGCTACCTGGCGCACGTCATCGCCATGGAAGAAATCAGCCGTGCTTCCGCCTCCGTTGGCCTCTCCTACGGTGCCCACTCCAACCTGTGTGTGAACCAGATTCACCGCAACGGCACCGAAGAACAGAAACAGAAATACCTGCCGAAGCTCGTCAGCGGCGAGCACATTGGCGCCCTGGCCATGTCCGAGCCCAACGCCGGCTCCGACGTCATCTCCATGAAACTGACCGCCAAAGACGCTGGTGACCACTACGTCCTTAATGGCAACAAGATGTGGATCACCAACGGCCCGGATGCCAACACCTACGTTATCTACGCCAAGACCGACACCTCCGCCGGCTCCAGGGGCGTGACCGCCTTCATCGTAGAACGCGACGCCCCGGGCTTCAGCCGCCACCAGAAACTCGACAAACTCGGCATGCGCGGCTCCAACACCTGTGAACTGGTCTTCCAGGACTGCAAAGTACCCAAGGAAAACGTCCTGGGTGGTGTTGGCAACGGCGCCAAGGTCCTGATGAGCGGCCTCGACTACGAACGCCTGGTTCTCTCTGGCGGCCCGTTGGGCATTATGCAAGCCGCTATGGACGTGGTCGTACCTTACATCCGCGAGCGCAAGCAGTTCGGCCAGGCCATCGGTGAATTCGAACTGGTCCAGGGCAAAGTCGCCGACATGTACACCTGGATGAACACCGCCAAATCCTATGTCTACATGGTTGCCATGTCCGCCGACCGAGGCGCGGAAACCACCCGTAAAGACGCCGCCGGCGCGATCCTCTACTCCGCCGAAATGGCCACCAAAATCGCCCTGGACGCCATCCAGCTGCTCGGCGGTAACGGTTACATCAACGAATACCCGACAGGCCGCCTGCTGCGGGACGCCAAGCTGTATGAGATCGGTGCCGGAACGTCCGAGATTCGTCGGATGCTGATCGGCCGTGAGCTGTACCTGAACAAGTAAACAGCCGCTGATCACATCGATTTACGGAAGATAACTCCCTCGGTACGCCGAGGGCGTGGCGGGTGTTCCTCCCGGGAATGTCTGCGGCCATGGATGGCCGCAGTCAAGCGCACATGGATGTGCTCGTAGCGGTTCCCGGGAGGAACACCCGTCACGCCCGGATGCCCCCGAATAAGAAGGCAGGGAAAATGACCATACTCCAAAGCAAAATCAATCCGCGGTCCGAAGAGTTCCAGGCCAACCAGGAATCCATGGCCCAGGCCGTAGCCGACCTGCGCGACAAAGTTTCCACCATCCAGCAAGGCGGCGGCCCCTCCTACCAGGAGCGCCACATCGCCCGTGGCAAGCTCCTCCCCAGAGAGCGCATCAACCGCCTTCTGGACGACGGCTCCCCGTTTCTGGAAATCGGCCAGTTCGCCGCATACAACGTTTACGATGAAGAAGTCCCGGCTGCTGGTGTGATCGCCGGCGTGGGCCGCGTCTCCGGCACCGAATGCATGATCATCGCCAACGACGCCACCGTAAAAGGCGGCAGCTACTACCCGTTGACCGTGAAGAAACACCTGCGCGCCCAGGAAATCGCCCTGCAGAACCGCCTGCCGTGCATCTACCTGGTCGACTCCGGCGGCGCCAACCTGCCCCGCCAGGACGAAGTCTTCCCGGATCGTGACCACTTCGGCCGCATCTTCTACAACCAGGCCCGCATGTCTGCCGACGACATCCCGCAGATCGCCGTCGTTATGGGCCTGTGCACCGCCGGTGGCGCCTACGTGCCCGCCATGGCCGATGAATCCATCATCGTCCGCAACCAGGGCACCATCTTCCTGGCCGGCCCGCCGCTGGTGAAAGCCGCCACCGGTGAAGTAGTGACCGCCGAAGACCTCGGTGGCGCCGACGTGCACTGTAAAATCTCCGGTGTTGCCGACCATTACGCCGAGAACGACGCCCACGCCCTGGAAATCGCCCGGCGCAGCGTTTCCAACCTGAACCGTCGCAAGCCAACGGATGTGGAAATCCGCAAGCCCAAGGCGCCGCTGTACGACGCCGAGGAAATCTACGGCATCGTCGGCACCGACCTGCGCAAACAGTTCGACGTGCGTGACGTCATCGCCCGCACCGTCGACGGCTCTGAGTTTGACGAATTCAAACGCTACTACGGCCAGACCCTGGTCACCGGCTTCGCCCATATCCACGGTTACCCGGTGGGCATCATCGCCAACAACGGCATCCTGTTCAGCGAAGCCGCCCAGAAAGGCGCCCACTTTGTTGAATTGTGCTGCCAGCGCAACATCCCGTTGCTGTTCCTGCAGAATATCACCGGGTTCATGGTTGGCCAGAAATACGAATCCGAAGGCATTGCCAAGCACGGTGCCAAAATGGTCATGGCCGTAGCCTGTGCCAACGTGCCCAAGATTACCGTGCTGATCGGTGGTTCATTTGGTGCGGGCAACTACGGCATGTGCGGACGCGCCTACAGCCCCGACTTCCTGTGGATGTGGCCGAATGCCCGCATCTCGGTGATGGGCGGCGAACAGGCCGCCGGCGTTATGGCCACCGTTCGCCGTGAAGGCATGGAGCGCAAGGGCCAGGAATGGAGCGCCGAGGAAGAAGCTGAATTCAAGAAGCCGATCATCGACACCTACGAACACCAGGGCCACCCCTACTACGCCAGTGCCCGCCTCTGGGACGACGGCGTCATCGACCCGGCCCAGACCCGGGAGGTGGTTGCCCTGAGCCTGTCTGCCACCCTTAACCGACCCGCCAAGCCGACACGCTTTGGCGTGTTCCGGATGTAATCGGGGAGACTGACATGACAGACAACGAATCCGCAGTTCTGCTCAAACGTCGCGACGAAGGCATTGCCGAGGTGGTTCTCAACCGCCCAGACAAACGCAACGCCTTCGACGACGTGATCATCCAGCAGCTGATCAGCACCCTCACCGAGGTGAATGCCGACAACAGCGTGAAGGTTGTTATCCTGCGCTCCGAAGGCAAGCACTTCTCCGCCGGGGCCGACCTTGGCTGGATGCGCCGCATGGCCGAGAACAGCCGCCAGGAGAACCTGGACGATTCCCGGGAACTGGCGCGGCTGATGAACGTACTCAACCACCTGTCCAAGCCCGTGATCGGCCTGGTCCAGGGCGCCGCTTTCGGCGGCGCGGTGGGCCTTGCCGCCTGCTGCGACATCGTCATCGCGACCGAGAAATCCAGCTTCTGCCTCAGCGAAGTGAAGCTCGGCCTGATTCCGGCCGTGATCAGCCCCTACGTGGTGCGCTCCATCGGCGAGCGCCAGGCCCGGCGGTACTTCATCTCCGCCGAAGTATTCACCGCCAAGCAGGCTCAGGAATACGGCCTCGTGCACATCGTCTGCGATGATGTCGATGCCATGGAAGCCCGCTGCAACGAGATGCTCCAGCAACTGGCCATGAACGGGCCCGAGGCCATGAAAGCCGCCAAGGACCTGGTATTCGCCGTCAGCCACAAGCCCATCAACGACGACGTGATTGACGACACCGCACACCGCATCGCGGATATCCGGGTGGGTGAAGAAGGGCAGGAAGGGCTCAGCGCCTTCCTGAACAAGCGTAAGGCCAACTGGGTTCCGGAGGAAGAATAACAATGTTCAGCAAGATACTGATCGCCAACCGGGGCGAAATCGCCTGCCGGATCATACAAACCGCCCACCGCATGGGCATTCGCGTCGTCGCCGTCTATTCCGAGGCCGACGCCAATGCACGGCACGTGGCCATGGCTGACGAAGCCTTCCACATCGGCCCTGCACCCAGCTCCGAGAGCTACCTGCGGGCCGAAAAGATCATCGAGATTGCCAAAAAGAGCGGCGCCCAGGCCATTCACCCGGGCTACGGTTTCCTCTCGGAAAACACCGGGTTTGCCGAAGCCTGTGAAGCCAACAACATTGTCTTTATTGGCCCGCCCTCCTCGGCCATTGCTGCCATGGGCTCCAAGTCCGCGGCCAAGGCCATCATGGAAAAGGCCGGCGTGCCGCTGGTGCCGGGCTACCACGGCGACGACCAGTCCGCAGAAACCCTCCGCGCCGAGGCCGAAAAATGCGGCTTCCCGCTGCTGCTCAAGGCCGTCGCCGGGGGCGGTGGCAAGGGCATGCGCGTTGTTGAGCGTATGGAAGACTTTGACGACGCGCTCGCCGCAGCCAAACGGGAATCGAAGAACGCCTTCGGCAACCCGGACATGCTGATCGAACGCTATCTGACCCAGCCACGGCACGTTGAGATTCAGGTCTTCTGCGACAAGGATGGCAAGGGCGTGTACCTGGCCGAGCGGGACTGCTCCGTGCAGCGCCGTCACCAGAAAGTCCTGGAAGAAGCACCAGCCCCGGGCCTGAGCGAAGACACCCGCAAAGCCATGGGCGAGGCGGCGGTAAAAGCCGCCCAGGCCATCAACTACGTGGGTGCCGGCACCGTTGAATTCCTGTACGACGTAGACGGTTCATTCTTCTTCATGGAGATGAACACCCGCCTTCAGGTAGAGCACCCGGTTACCGAAATGGTCACCGGCCAGGATCTGGTGGAATGGCAGTTGAAAGTGGCCTGGGGGGATGCCCTGCCGCTGGAGCAGTCTCAGGTGAAAACCCGGGGTCACGCGCTGGAAGCGCGGATCTACGCCGAAGACCCGGACCAGGACTTCCTGCCGGCCACCGGCAACCTGCGCTACCTGAGCACCCCGGATGAAAGCGCCCACGTGCGGGTAGACACTGGCGTTACCGAAGGCGACGACATCAGCATTCACTACGACCCGATGATCGCCAAGCTGATCGTGTGGGACGAAACCCGCGACCAGGCCATCAACCGCATGGTCCAGGCCCTGGAGCACTACCGCATCGCCGGCGTGAAAACCAACATCCGATTCCTGCATGCCCTGGCAGACGCCCAGCCGTTCCGGGAAGCGGACCTGACCACCGGCTTTATCGACGATCACCGTGAACTGCTGTTCCCGAAATCCAGGCTGGATACCCACAAAGCCCTGGTACTGGCCGCCGGTTTTGTTCTGGAGCAGCGCAAATCCCGGGAAGTGGTCAGCACCGACCCCTGGTCGCCGTTCGGCCGCCAGAACAGCTGGCGCATGAACTCGGAGTTTGCCCAACCGCTGCAACTCCAAGTGGGTGAAGAGATTCACGATCTGAAAGTGCTTGAGCGAGACGACCGCTATCAGGTCTTCGTGGGTGACAGCGTCTATAACCTCACCGCCCGCCTGGACGACGATTACCTGCAGGCGGTCATCAACGGCCACCGCATCAGCATCCACGGCAACCTGCACAACGACCAGCTGGTGCTGTTCTATGAAGGCGACACCTTCAACTGCATCGTCTACAAGGAAAGCTACGGCTTCGAGGAAATGGCCGGCGAAGGCAGCCTGGCCGCGCCCATGAACGGCGCCATCGTGGCCGTGCAGGCCAAGGTTGGCGACAAGGTCACCGCGGGCCAGAGCCTGGTGATCATGGAAGCCATGAAAATGGAACACGCCATCAAGGCCCCGGCCGACGGCGTGGTCACTGAAATCTTCTTCGCCGAAGGCGACCAGGTTTCCGAAGGTGCCGAACTGATTGCCATTGAGGTGAATGACCCTGAAGCGAAACAAGAGGAGGCAGGCTGATGGTCTTTCCCAAACAGGTTCGCCTGGTTGAGATGAGCCCCCGTGACGGACTCCAGAACGAGCCCGGCCCGGTGATCGCCACGGCCATCAAAACCGGGCTGATCGACCGCCTGGCAGACAGCGGCCTGAGCCACATCGAGGCCGCCAGCTTTGTCTCGCCCAAATGGGTGCCCCAGATGGGCGACGCCGCCGAAGTCATGTCCGGCATAGCCCGCAAGGCCGGCGTTCGGTACTCCGCCCTCACCCCGAACCTGCGAGGGTTCGAGGGTGCGCTGGCGGCGAAGGCCGACGAAGTGGCCGTATTCGGCGCCGCGTCTGAATCCTTCACCAAAAAGAACATCAACTGCACCATCGCCGAGAGCCTCGAGCGCTTTGCGCCGGTCGTCGAGGAAGCACGCAAACACGGAATCCCCGTGCGCGGCTATGTCTCAACCGTGATGGGTTGCCCCTACGAAGGTGACATTGCCCCGGAGCAGGTGGCCACCGTGGCCAAGGCCCTGTACGACATGGGCTGCCACGAGATTTCCCTGGGCGACACCATTGGTGTGGGCACGCCCATTAAAGCCAAGCGCATGCTCGAAGCCGTCGCTGCGCATGTGCCTATGGATAAACTGGCCGCGCACTTCCACGACACCTACGGCCAGGCGCTGGCCAATCTGTATGCAGTGCTGGAAGAAGGCGTCAGCGTTATCGATGCCTCCGTCGCCGGCCTCGGCGGCTGTCCCTACGCCAAGGGTGCTTCGGGCAACGTCGCAACCGAGGACGTGCTATACCTGCTTAACGGCCTTGGCATCAAGACCGGCGTCGATCTTGAAAAGCTGGTCGCCACAGGCGACTGGATCTGTAGCCAGCTGAACCGTCACAACGGTTCAAAAGTCGGCCAGGCAATGGGCGGTAACTGTTAAAACCAGGAGTAGTTATGAGCAACAAGAATGTGGTCGCGCTGGATCTGCCGATTCCCGAGATCAGCGACATGCCGGAAGACACCCAGAAGTACTTCCAGATCTGCCAGGAAAAGCTGGGCATGATCCCGAACGTACTCACCGCCTACAGCCAGAACCTCAAACAGCTGGACGGCTTCACCCGCCTGTACAACGAGCTCATGCTCGGCGAAGGTGAACTCTCCAAGCTGGAGCGGGAAATGGTGGCCGTGGTGGTTTCCTCCGAGAACAAATGCTTCTACTGCCTGGTCGCCCACGGCGCTGCCGTGCGGGTGCTGAGCGGCGATCCCCAGCTGGGAGAGCACATGGTGATGAACTACCGCAGCGCCAAACTCGACAAGCGCCAGCGGGCGATGCTGGATTTTGCATCCCACCTTACCCGCTCGCCGGCCACCGTCACCGAAGACGACATCCAGGCCCTGCGGGATGCCGGTCTGAGCGACCGCGGCATCTGGGATCTCAGCAACCTGATCGGTTTCTACAACATGTCCAACCGGGTGGCGATTGCCAGCGATATGCAACCGAACCCCGAATATCACAGTCAGAGTCGCTAGCAGGCAAACCGCCCTGCTCGCCCTCGAATACAAAAACAATGGAGGCAGAGATATGAGCAAGACTCTACCAAGCTATACCAGTGGAACCGCGGAAGTGCCCCTGTTGGGCATGACCATCGGTGAGATGCTCGACCGCACCGCCGAGAAATACCCGGACAACGAAGCCCTGGTGTGCCTGCACCAGGACATTCGCTGGACCTACAAAGAGTTTGTTGAAAAAGTCGACGAAGCCGCCCGGGCCTTCATGGCCATAGGCGTAAAACGCGGTGACCGCGTGGGCATCTGGTCTCCCAATCGCTACGAGTGGACCGTTACCCAGTTCGCCACCGCCAAAGTCGGCGCCATCCTGGTAAACATCAACCCGGCTTACGGTGTCCACGAACTGCAATACGCCCTGAACCTGGCCGGCATCACCACACTGGTGACGGCTGACAGCTTCAAAGCCTCCAACTATCGCGAGATGATCTACGAGCTGGCACCGGAGCTGAAGCGCAGCGCCCCTGGCAAGCTCAAGGCCGACCACGTTCCGGAATTGCGTGCCGTGATAAACGTGCACGAGGACAAGCACGACGGTATGTGGACCTGGAAGGAATTCCTGGGCTTCTCAAGCGACGTATCCCAGGACGATCTGGTTAAACGCCAGGGCGGACTGCAGTTCGATGACCCCATCAACATCCAGTTCACCTCCGGCACCACTGGCAACCCGAAAGGCGCTACCCTCACCCACCACAACATCCTCAACAACGGGTACTTTGTGGGCGAGAGCCAGCTCCTGACTGAGAAAGACCGCCTGGTAATTCCGGTGCCCCTGTACCACTGCTTCGGCATGGTCATGGGCAACCTGGGCTGTATCACCCACGGCTCTACCATGATTTATCCGGGCGAAGGCTTCGAGCCCAAGTCTGTTCTGCAGGCCGTGCACCAGGAAAAGGCCACCGCCCTGTACGGCGTGCCCACCATGTTCATTGCTGAACTGGCCGAGCCGGAATTCGAGACCTACGACCTTTCCAGCCTGCGAACCGGCATCATGGCGGGCTCCATCTGCCCGGCAGAGGTGATGAAGAAGGTCAACGGCAAGATGAACATGAAAGAGGTTCAGATTGCCTACGGCATGACCGAAACCAGCCCGGTTTCCACCCAGACCAGCTCCCTGGATCCGTTCGAGAAGCAGGTTACCACCGTGGGCCGCACCCAGCCGCACCTGGAAACCAAGATCGTTGATCCCGGCACAGGCAACGTGGTTCCGCGTGGCGAGATCGGCGAGCTGTGCACCCGTGGCTACAGCGTGATGCTGAAGTACTGGAACAACGAAGAGAAAACCCGCGAGGCCATCGACAGCGCCGGATGGATGCACACCGGCGATCTGGCCACAATGGACGAAGAAGGCTACGTCCAGATCGTTGGCCGCATCAAGGATATGGTCATCCGCGGTGGTGAGAACATCTACCCGAAAGAAATCGAAGAGTTCCTCTACACCCACCCGGCCATCGAAGAAGTGCAGGTAACCGGCATTCCCGATGACAAGTACGGCGAAGAGCTGATCGCCTGGGTGAAACTGGCACCCGAAGCGGCGCCCGTCACTGCAGAGGACCTCCAGGCGTTCTGCAAAGGCAAGATCGCCCACTTCAAAATCCCGAAGAACTACAAATTCGTGGATGAGTTCCCGATGACAGTCACCGGGAAGATCCAGAAGTTCAAGATGCGGGAGATTTCAATCGAGGAGATGGGACTTAAGAAATAACCACGGCCCCTGCTTTGGTTGTTCTGACAAACCCCGGCTCTTGCCGGGGTTTGTCGTTTTCCGCTCGGGTCAAACTGGGCCGAATCCGTGCTTGTCAGCGCTCTACCGCCATGCTTCACTTCTCTGATTAGCATGCAACCGGAGACGTCCCTATGCCCAGCCCCGCAACAGACCACTCGATAACAAAAACCAGCCTTCAACGTTTCTGGGTGCTATTGCTCAGCACGGCGCTCCTCGGCGGGTGCTCCACGGTGTACTACAAAACCATGGAAAAATTCGGGTATGAAAAGCGGGACATCCTGGTGGATCGGGTCGAAGATGCCCGGGACAGCCAGAACGACGCCCAGGAAACCTTCCGTTCGTCACTTGAGCGTTTCCAGAGTGTGGTGGACACACCTGACACCGAGCTCAAGGAACAATATGCCGAAATCAGTGATGCCTACGAAGACAGCCTGTCGAGTGCCGAAGAGGTTAGAGACCGGATCGACAAGGTAGAAGAAGTCGCCGAGGACCTGTTCGATGAATGGGAAGACGAGCTCAGCCTGTATGAGAGCGCGTCACTGCGCCGCAACAGTGAACAACAGTTGAAAGAGACCCGCGTTCAGTACGGCCAACTGATTAGCAGGATGCACGATGCCGAGGACAGGATGGAGCCGGTGTTGCAGGCATTTGAGGATCAGGTGCTGTACCTTAAGCATAATCTGAATGCCCAGGCGATCGGTTCGCTGGAAAACGAACTGGTGAGCATCCGTCAGGATGTGGATTCCCTGATTCGCAATATGGAACAATCAATCGCGGAGTCTGAAGCCTTTATTCAACGCTTTCGCCAGGGCGGGTAATATCTCAAGGGAGCCAACGCTATGGAGCGCCAAGACGCAGATCCTGCGCTCAAGCCGGCATTGATGCAGTTCGATATGGCGCTGGCAGACTTTGCCCGCGCCCGCAAAGCAGACCCCAAAGCCCCCAGCCTCAGTCTACTTGAGCGCACACGGATGCTGATGACGTTGCCGGGGGGCTTCGACGCCATCTACCGGCGCGTGCGGTCGCTCGAATCCGCCGGCATTTTCGGCACCAGCGACTGGGCCCGACCAGCCCTGCTGCAACCAGCGCTCGCCAAACACTCGCTGAGGGAAGCGGGTGCCGTTACCACTATTGTGGAGGCGATCAGCGAATTGCGCATGCTGGCCGTCACTCGTGGCAAATATTTCCATCCCGGGATTTCCGCTGAGCAGGCGCGCCATTTTCTCACCCAGGTAATGGCGTTGAACCTGGATCTTCTGTCTGGCCCGCTCACAGAAGCCGACCGGGAACGCCCCAAGCAGCTCGGCACTATCGTTCAGGACCTCTATCGTTATCTGATCTCCCATCTTGGCTATGAAAGCCTGCTGGACAGCCTGGTGGCCGAGGTTTGGCGATTGCTGGACCAGGGCCCGGTTCAAGTGGACAGCATCTGCGAAATGATCGGGCAGATCGCCAAGTGCCTCTACGACCCGAGTATCAAAACCCGTCGTAACACTGATGCTACCCGCCTGGTGAAAGCCCTGTACGCGCCCACACCTGCCAGTGCCGAGGACCCGGGCCTTGCCGTATACGAACAGCGCCTGAGAGACATGGACGACGTGGCACTCTCCTCCGAAGCCACCTACTTTGCCCGCAGCATGTTCGACACCGGCCTGGCCTCTCCCTACCACGCGGTGATGCTGCGGTTTCTGCGCGCCAGCGGCCAGGACGATCTCATCCCCAACACACTGGGACTGACCATGACCGGGCTGGACGATCTCTACTGTTACACCGACCTGGTCCATGCCCTGATTGACGAGGCCATCTACCCGGAAACCTGCCAGGCCGTCTATGGCCTGACCATGATGCTGGAGCGCGGATCGCTGTTTACACCCTCTGTGGCCCAGGCCCTGTGGCGGCAAATCAAACTCAAGCCCTCTGCGGAAACCGATCAGGCTCTGAGAGAAGCGTTTGGCGATGCCCGGCCACCCCGGGTATTCCTGCTGGCCGGGGTTATCAACCTGCTGGGCCAGCCGCTGGGCGTTGGTCAGGGCAACAACCCCACCTGCCAGTCTGCCATTGGCCTATCCATGTGGGCGTCGAACGAGGCCGATTATCTGCTCCAGGTGCTGACCTGGGCGGCGAGGGATAACGAAGTACTCAGCCGGTTCGAGGGCCAGGAGGTGTCTTCCAGGGACCTGGAGCCCGGTCTGGTGGAGGGCACACCGGTGGATGTGGACCCGGTATCGCTAGTGCTTATTCCCCACCTCGATCGCATCTACGGTGAGATGTGGCGCCGCTGTGAAAACCGGGACGACGACGCACACCGCTGGATCAACCCCGAATTCTACGGTTGGTGGGTCAGCCACGGCTTCCGAGCGGTAACCGATGTAAAAACCGGCGAGGTGAAGGACTACGAGGGCTTTATCAGGCATTTCTACGCGAGCTACCACCCCTTCTACAACGGCAACATCCCGGTCATTCACGCCCAGCCGGCAGGGATTGCTGTAACAGACAGCGCCGCCCGCTTTGTGGGCAGGCACGCCATCAATATCCTGCGCGTTGCCCTGAGCCCGAAGAACGAGATGCGGGTGTACTTTTTCAACCCCAACAACGACAGCGGCCAGAACTGGGGCCAGGGCATTACCTGCTCCACCCACGGCAATGGCGAGTTTCGCGGTGAAGCCTCCCTGCCCGTGGCCGAATTCACTTCCAGACTTTACGCCTTCCACTACGACACGTTAGAGCTGGGCGACCTCTCGGCGATACCCGATGGGGAAGTCGCCCGGGTTATGGACCTGGGCTACACAAGCTGGGCGGCGCCGAGGGATACATCCGAGGAGTAACGTTCTCGGTTATCCGCCCTAATAACTCTCGGTCTTGCCGGTGACCGGCGACAGCGGCTCGCCCTCCTCGTCCTGAAGCTGATAGTCGTAGGCGGCCTGCAGACCGGTATCTTCTTCCGTCGCTTCCTCTGGCTCGTATTCCAGATACCGCGGATAAAACGGCGACAGCATGGCCACGACGATCCCGATCGCGCAGAACATGGCAAAGGCATCCGCGTAACCCACACCGCCAACCAACAGACCAACCACCGGCGAGCCAGCCGCCTGGCCCAGGGATACTGCTATGAATGGCAGCACGGGCCCCATGGACAACCGCCCCGGTAACAGGCGAATGCCAGTCATCAAATACAGCCCGGTCAGACTCATATAGGCCAGACCAAACACCAGCGCGGAAAACGCCGAAATTAACAGGTTGTCCGGGCTGGCCGCCAGCAACGCCAGGCTAGCGGCCAGTGTCATCAGCATCAGGGCCTGGGTAACCGGCGGGTTGTTCCGGTCGGCCAGATCGGCCACCACCGCGCCGCCAAGGCCAGCAATACCGACCCCCAACCACAGCCAGGCCGTGGCATCGGATGGCATAGCCCCCAGATTAACCACAAGATCGGGTGCGAAAATCCAGTAGGCGGCAGATACGAAACCCATCATGAACGCGAACAGCGAAAGTCTTAACAGCCGCCACCACTGATCCGCACTGACTGGCTGCGCCGGCGCAGCGTTGGCTGGCACGACGCGGGATACGGAGGGAATGAAAAACCAGGTAGCAATAACGCCAATTACTGCCAACACGGCAAAGGAGGCGTAGGCATAGCGCCAGGCCCCGGCGAGGAACAGGATCGTCGGCACAGCAACGACGACACCGATACTGGTGCCTGCATTCATCACCGAGCTTACCCGGCCATGCATCGAACGTCTCACCAGCGCCTGCATGGCGGCTGTGAGAGCTGGCATCATCAGGCCCGTGCAGATACCACAGAGGACAACACCAACCCCCAGGGAGACGGCCCCCACGGCCTGGCTGATCAACGCCAGCCCGAGAACCCCAAAAATACCGGAGGCCATGGCGGTATTGCGGGCGCCGAGACGATCAGCCGAGAGCGGCGCAACCAGGGTCGCAAATACGAAACTGATCAGCGGCAGCGCACCGATCACACCGATCACATCCGGCGCCAACCCCAGGTCTTCCCGGATCGGGGGAACGAACAGACCGAACGCAAAGCGCGCGAGACCATAGCTGATCGCGATCAATGCTGCGCCGAGGAGTGCAAATGACGTGCTCGAAGGAAACTTCATTCCGCTGTGCTCCTTGCGCTGTCCATCTCCGTCAGACTAAACATCAAAGCAGGATTTTTAAAGCAGCGGATGGCCAGCTCCAGCGATCAGCCTGCAGTCTGGGGCAGAAACCGGCGGTCCCATACCTGCTCAGCGGCCTCGAACAGGCTATCCACCGTCAGCGCGAGCAGGCCAATCAGAATCGCGCCCTGTAACACATAGGCCGTGTTGCCGTTGACAAGACCGGCGATCACCGGATCCCCCAGGGTTCGGGCACCAATGGTCGAGCCGATGGCGGCCGTGGCAATATTGATGGTTACCGAGGTCCGGATACCGGCCAGGATCACCCTGCCCGCCAGCGGCAACTCCACCTGCAACAGCACCTGAAAAGGCGACATGCCCATACCCAGCGCCGCCTGCCTTACCGTGGCATCGACACCCTCCAAACCGGCCAGGGTGTTGCGCAAAATGGGCAGCAAGCCATACAGAATCAGCGCCACCAGAATCGGCGCTTCACCAAACCCGAGAACCGGCACCGCCAGGGCGAGCACTGCCACCGGCGGGAAGGTCTGGCCGATCGAGGCAATCTGGCTAACCAGCGGCAGAAAGTCCCGTCCAGCCGGGCGTGTGGCGAAGATACCCCCGGCAACCGCAGCGACGGTTCCAACCAGGGCGGAAATCACCACTAGCAACAGATGGTTCTGGAGCAGAAAGAGAAAGCTCTCCCGCTCGTAGATCACATTCTGTTTATCGGGCTGCACCCACTCGAAAAGCGGTTCGAGAGCCGGCATGCCCACGCTCAGGGCACACAGGAGCGCAGCCAGCAATACAGGCGGCAGCCAAACCCGCATCAGGCACCTTCCTGGATAATGCGTTCACGGGTGATGGTTCCGGTTTCCTGGCCATCGGCATTGAACACCGGCACCTGGCTCCAGTTCTGCCAGAGCATGATTGAGAGAGCCACTCGCAGGCTGTCGTCTTCCTTGAGGCCGTCGGCGCCGGGTTCCGGCTCTCTGGGCTGAGGGTAAGCCTCCATCAGATCCCGCACGGTGTGCAGGCTCATCAGTTTCAGGCCGCGGTCCTGCTTGCCCACGAGGTTTTCTACAAAAACGGAGGCGGGTCGCCGGAGAATGTTCTCCGGCGTGTCGTGCTGGATAATCCGGCCCTGATCCATCACGGCAATGCGGGTCGCCAGCCGCAGGGCTTCGTCGATATCGTGGGTTACAAAGACGGTGGTTTTCCGCAGCTGACTCTGGATACGCAGCATCTCCAGCTGCAGGTTCTCCCGGGTGATGGCATCCAGCGCACCGAAGGGTTCGTCCATCAGCAGAATATTGGGGTTGGCGGCCAACGCCCTGGCAACGCCCACCCTTTGAGCCTGCCCGCCGGACAATTGCTGGGGATATTTGTTGGCGTGGGTGGCTGGGTCCAGATCCAGCAGCGTCAGCAGCTCATGCACGCGCTCGTCGATCCGCTCCCGTGGCCATTTCAGAAGCTGGGGTACCATGGCGATATTGCGGGCCACCGTCCAGTGTGGAAACAGCCCCGTGCCCTGAATCACATAGCCCATGTTCAACCGCAGCTGCTCGGGGTTCATGGCGGTAACATCGTTACCGTCCACCAGGATCTGTCCCTCACTGTGGGGCAGCAGCTGGTTGATCATCCGCAGGGTGGTCGACTTGCCGCAGCCTGAGCTGCCCACCAGCACGCACACTTCGCCGGTTTCGACCGTCAGGTTTATCCGGTCCACCGCCACAGCATCGCCAAAGCGGCGGGAAACGTTTTTCAGTTCGATCATCCGGGCTTATCCCTCTCCTGTCAGGCCGTCGCCGGTGTCGGCTTGAGACTGGCCGCCAGCATGGTGAGCAGAGCATCCGCCAGCAGCGCGAGTGCAATGGTGGGCAGCGCACCAAGCAATACCAGATCCATCGCCGCCTGCCCCAGGCCCTGAAAGATAAAGCTGCCAAAACCGCCGGCGCCAATCAGCGCGGCAACCGCGGTCAGGCCAATGGCCTGGATGGTGGTAATGCGTACGCCTTCCACAATCACGGGAAGCGCCAGTGGCAACTTGAGTTTGAAGAACAGCTGTCGCTCGTTCATTCCCATGCCCCGCCCGGCATCGGCAAGGCTTTCGGGCACCTCGGTAAGCGCGACGAAGGTGTTGCGCACCATGGGCAGCAGGCTGTAAGCCACCAGCGCCAACAAGGCCGGAGCCCAGCCAATGCCACGAATACCCATGGCCTGCAGTGCCGGAAAGGCAGCCGCCAGCGCGCTGAGCGGTGCGATCAACAACCCGAATACCGCCAGGCTGGGAATAGTCTGAAGAAAGCTGACCGCGCCAAGGATAGGACGGCGCCAGGCCATACTACGAATCATCTTCATGGCCAGTAGCAAAGCCAGACCGGCGCTGATACCGACCGCGCCAAAGGCCAGAGCCAGATGAGTCCAAAGGGCCTGCTCGAACTTGTCCGGGCGGGCGTTGAATTCCCGAACCAGCGACAGACTCTCCAGCCCACCGCCTCGAAGGATCCACAGCCAGCTGCCAACAATGACGGCCAGTATCATCAGCTGAAGCCCTCGTCCGCTCCCGAGGCGCCCGAGGATTTCGATCAGCATCAGCGACAGCAAAAATAGCAAACACCAGAAACCGGCTCCGATGGATGATCGCGCATAAGGTGCGTCCTCCGGCAGGTGCCGGCCCGCGAAGACCTCGAGCAACAGGGGCAACAGCGCCAGGGAGAGGCCTACCAGGCCCAGCAGCGGCAGGTACCGGCGGCGCAACGGCAGAAGAGACAGCAGAACGCAGCCAGCCAGAACCAGTGACACCAGACCAGCCCGGAGCCCGCCAACTGCCGACAGGAGACCGTGGCCGGTACCCGGAACGATGCGGTTGGGTTGAATGACTCCCAGGTCCAGGAGCCAGACCAGAGCCAGGGCAAGCAGACCCAGCACAGGCAGGACTCGATTGGGCATGAAACCGGTGGAACGGGAACTGAAAATCGACAAGTGTCAGTCCCGGGCCAGCGAATCCAGGTAATCCCGGGCGACGGTATCCGCCGGCACCCCGTTCACCGCCACCTGGCCATTCAGGCGCTGCAGCGTTTCAAGGTCCAGCGACTCGAAGATCGGCGTCAGCACTTCCCGGATCTGCGGGTAGGCTTCCAGCACCTCGCCACGCACGATCGGCGCTGGCTGATACACCGGCTGAACGCCTGCGGTATCTTCCATTACCTTCAGATCCAGCGCATCCAGCCCGCCATCGGTGCCGTAGGTCATCGCACCGTTTACATCGTTGTTGTTCAGGGCCGCCGCGCGCAATGTGGCCGCCGTGTTGCCACCGGAAAGAATCAACAGCTGGTCGGATTCCAGCTTGAAGCCATAGGCCTCCTGGAACGCCGGCAAGGCACTGGCGGATTCCACAAACTCGGCGCTGGCCGCAAACTTGAAGGCACCGCCCTCATTGATGTACTCCGCAAGATCTTCGAGTGTGGCCAGGTTATTTTCCCGCGCCAGATCGCCCCGCACGCTCATAGCCCATGTGTTGTTTGCTTCGGCGGGTTCCAGCCAGACAATGTTATGTGCCTCTTTATCCAGGCGAGCAGCCTCCTGGTAGGCCTTATCCGCATCTTTCCAGATATCCCGATCCGCCTGATCGTGAAAGAACGCAGCATTGCCGGTGTACTCGGGGTAGATATCGATTTCGCCGGCCTTGATCGCATTGCGGACGATGCTGGTGCCACCCAACTGGAGTCTGTTTTCAACCGGAATACCGGCCCCCTCCAGAGACTGCAACACCATCTGCCCCAGTACCGAGCCTTCGGTGTCGATTTTGGAAGACACGACCACGGGATCAGCAGCCATTACCGATCCGGACATCACGAACGCTATCAATGCCGCTGTGCGGCGCAAAAGGGATTTGGGAGTCACGGCCATTCCTCTCGGTTTTTGGTTACCACTATCAGTCTAGAGGCCGCATCTACGAAGGCAAACGGGATTTGGTCTTGCCTGCGCCGACCCGCAGGAAGCCAGTTCCGAAATCGGGCGGAACGGACATCGTATTTGAAATCCGGAAACCCAACGGGTTAGGCTGTCTAAAAAGCGAGCAGCATGGTAGTGAAGGCTATGGCACAGACCCTGGAAAAGACCCGCGAACCCACCTCCACCGTAGCGCCCCTGAACCCTGATAACGTGGCACTGCTCGAACAGGAAGGTTTAACACTCAAGCCACTGGACCCTATCGGCGTTGAGATCTACGGAGCCGACGTGCGCAACCAGCTGCCAGAGCCGGCTATCAAGGCCCTGGAAGAGGAAATGGCGAATCGCGGGTTCATCGTATTCAAGCATCAGGCCGGCCTTTCCCCCGATGAACTGATTGAAGCCTGCAAATGGTGGGGCGGGCGCGAGATCCATTCCACCCACGGCGTGCACCCCGCGACACCCGGCCGCAACCGGCACATTTTCCGCTGCTCCAACGATGGCCGCCAGGGCATTCTCGGCGTTGGCCCGCAATGGCACAACGACGGCAGTTTCGAAGCCGCCACCTTCTCGCACAGCGCCTATTACATGGCCCGTGCGCCCGAGAATGGCGGCGGTACCCACTTCGCGCACCAGGGTGCGGCCTTTGACGCACTCCCTCCGGAGAAACAGGATTTCTGGGAACGACTGGTGTCGGTAAACTCCGCATCCAGTGTGACCCACCCCGTGGTTCACACCCACCCGATGTCCGGTCGCAAGAGTATCTGGCTGCATCTGGGCATGACCGGCGCCGTGTTGGAGCGCCTGCCGGAAGAAGGTCTGACCCTCGACCAGCTGAAGACCCTGCCCGCACCCGCGGACAGCTTCCACCTGCTGGACGAGGCCGCCATGAAGGAACTGTTCAACGATTACAACGATCTGCTGAACGATTCCTTCGAGGGTGGCTACGGAATTCGCTACGAATACGAAACCGGCGATCTGTTATTTATCGATAACTGGGCCGTCGCCCACCGCGCCGCGCCAGAAGCGCATCTTCCGGCAGAGCAACAGGGACTGCGCATCATGGACCGGGTCACCATCAAGGCGCCACGAAACCTTTCGCCCCATTTCGGGCTGCCCCAATACATCAACATGGCCGGCCCCCACCCGTTCAACAAAGACGGCGTATGGCAGGCCGGTGGCGTGGGCTTTCGGTGGAAAGACGATATTCGCATGCAGAACTGATTCACCCGTTTTGCATTCGGCCGTGCGTCACTGCACCGGCTGACAACCGCGAACAGCGAGAGAAATATTCGTTGCCGCCTTGATCTGATCATAGTATTTGGCAGCCGTTTTCACGCCCATATCCGCGTAGTTCCCGGCACTGGGGCTGATCAGGGTGCCCAGCTGGGCCCAGGCCGCAGCGGATTGCCGGTCGCTCTCATAGGCTGAAAATGCCTGGTAGATTTCATTACAGGTAATGCCGTCTCCATCCATAGCTGCGGAAGAAACATGAGAGGACGTCTGACAGCCCGTCAAAGCGCCAACCGCCAACAAAAACCCAAGACTCTTGTACTTCATTGATCAGGTCTCCCGGGCCGTAATGGCCTCTTTTCGAAAGTATGGATAGCATGGTCTTATACATTCCAGCCCGATGCCAGAGCTGCTGGTCTCAATGGAAAGATGTATTGAAAATTCCTCGCCACAAACTAAGCTATTCCTGTCTCTTCACTCTTTTGAGCATGCCCATGAAAGCGTGTCTTCATGCAGTTCTCGCTCTCGCGCTATCCATTCTGCTTCTCTGGAGTCCAGCCCGAATTGGCCATGCAGAAACCGTCCTGCATGTTGCCTACGAAGATAAAACGCAATTCCCCTATTACATGGGCGACACCCAGGAGGTTCTGGAGAGACCCGGCGCAGCGGTGGAGCTGGTCAAGTTGCTGGAAGAGCGGATACCGGATTTGCGGATCAAGTTCAGCCGATACCCCTGGAAACGATGCCTGGCCATGCTCGAAACCGGCCAGGTGGATGGTATCTTCAATGCTTCTTACAATGCTGCCCGCACCCGAATTGGCGAATACCCCTGGCGGGACGGTCAGGTTGACCCTTCCCGCCGACTAACCACCATCAGCTACAATCTCTATGCCCTGCCAGATACTGAGCTAGGCTGGAACGGCAAGGCTTTCGAAGACACGGACCTGTCAGTTGGCGCCCCATTGGGCTATTCAATCGTGAACGATCTGGAAAACCTGGGCGTTTCCGTAATCAAGGTTCGGAGTTCCAGGCAAAGCCTGCAGTTACTGACTGCCAGACGCGTTCATGCCGTTGCGCTTCAATCGGTCACCGCCGATTTTCTGTTACGCCAGAACGCCAGGCAGCTCCCGGGCATTGTCCGGATTGATCCGCCTCTCAAAACCAAGCCCTACTACCTGATGCTCTCGCGGGAATTCAAAGCGGGACACCCAGAACTTGCAGAGCACATATGGAATGCCATCGGCGAACTCAGAGAAGAAAAGCTTGAGGCCCTGGCGCAGCCCTATCTATCCGAGTCCGGCTAGTCAGCTTTCCCACTTATTGCTTGGCCTATTGAGAGTGAGTAAGCCCATAGTCGATGGCAGCACACACCGCCGCGGCCTGCGCGGCATTGCATTGCTCGGGGGTTACACGGGGGCTGTCGGGATACACCTCGGTGGTGGTCCGGTAGGGAGCGCGGGTCATGCCAGCGCACAGGCCCCACTGCGAGAGCGGATACTGGATCACGCCCCGGGCAACGACTGGTGAGCCGAAAATCTCGCCTTTCTCGTCGGCCGGTGCAATGTGCGTCACCTGCTCCACCGCCTTGATCAGTGCCTGCTGGAAATCCGGCTGCGGGTTTTCGCTATCGTCCACCACATAGAAGCCATCAGGAATGCCGGCCGGCTCGAAAGGCTTGCCATCGCGGGCGGCCAGCGCCGGGCGGAACTCCGACTCGTCAGTGTCGGTGGTCTCGTGAAGATCCACATGAATCAACGTACGCTCGCGAACCGGCGCAACCAACCGCATGAGGGCGGCCGACTCTTCCGCGGGACTGCCGTCATGGAACGAGCGGTTCGGATCAATCGCATTCCGGTTCCAGCGATGAATGCGCTCGTACGCCCAGGGGCTGACACAGGGCGCAACCAGAAGGTTCACGCGCCCGGCATAATCCTCCGCGTGCTTATCAAGGAACTCAAGCGCGCCATGAACACCGCTGGCCTCATAACCGTGAACGCCGCCGGTGATCAGCACCACGGGCAGGTCGTTGTTCCAGTCGCGGCTGCGAATCGCCATCAGCGGATAATAATCCGGGCCGTAATCCAGCCCGCCGTATTCTTCCACATCAAACCGCGCGCCAAGGCGCTCGATCACACTCAACACCTCCGCCTCGTAACTGCGCTGACGGGTTTGCCGTGACAACCACTCGGCGCGCTCTGCATCGCCCCAGGGCGTGCCGGGGGTGCCGATTGGATACGGTGTTGAATCTGTGTTCATAGCAGCGCTCCGTTAACGATCGCCCGCAGCTCCTGACGGATCGGGTAGGTGGACGACGGAATCAGTTGCGTCATGAAAATCATCACCAGTTCCTCAACGGGATCGACAAAAAAGTTGGTACTCGCAAGGCCACCCCAACCGTATTCACCAACCGATCCGTTGGTCTGGGATTTGGCGACGTCCGTTTTTACCGAAAAACCCAGACCAAAGCCAGTCCCGGCAAACGGTGTCTCGCTGAATGCACCGACAGACAGGCCCGGCAGGTCCTGATTGCCGGGCAGATGGTTACGGCACATGAATTCCAGAGTTTTTCGACCAATAATCCGCCGCCCCCGGAACTCGCCACCCTGACACAGGGCCTGGGCGAAGTGGAAATAATCGTCGATGGTGGAAACCAGCCCGCCACCGCCGGACATGAACTGGGGCTTGCGCCGGAAGGGAGAGGTCTCGGGGTCATCCTGCAGCGTGAACTGACCTCCGGCCTGGTACTGATAGCAGGCAGCGAAGCGGTCAAGCTGATCATCCCGAACATGGAAGCCGGTGTCAGTCATATCCAGAGGCTCAAAGATATGCTCCCGCAGATACTCATCAAACGGCTTGCCCGACAGCAACTGCACCAGATACCCCAGCACATCCGTACTGACCGAATAGTTCCAGGCTGTGCCCGGGGAAAACTCCAGCGGCAGCTCTGCCAGGTGATCGGCCAGGGCTTCCAGCGACATACTCCGGCTGCCATCCAGCCTGAGTTCGCGGTAGGCAGCGTCAACGTTGGTGCGCTGCATGAATCCGTAAGTCAGGCCTGACATATGCGTGAACAGGTCGCGAATCGTCATGGTGCTGGATGCAGGCGTGGTCAGGAAGTTGGGATAAACCCCGCTTTTATAAATCCGCTGGTGTCTCCAGGCAGGAATATACTTGTGTACGGGATCATCCAGTAAAAACCGCCCCTGCTCATAAAGCTGCATCATGGCGATAGACGTGATCGGCTTGGTCATGGAATAGATGCGGAACACCGTATCCCGGCGGACCGGCTTGTTGCGCTCCACGTCCATCAGCCCCTGGGCTTTCACATAGGCAATCTCCCCTCGCCGGGCGACCAGTGTCAGCGCGCCAGGTAACTTCCCGGGCTGGAGATAGCAGCGGTCAAGATGGCGTTCGATGTTTGGAAGCTGTTCCGTAGACAGGCCTGCCACCTGTGTGAGTTCCGTCATTGCACGGGTACCTCTTCGAGCGCCTCATCCCAGGCTGCCCTGCTCGCCGTGAAAATATGCGCCGTTGGCTTGATGGAGACTTCGGTGTCCAGACACCCTGCTGGAACCACGAGCAACCCTTCAAGCTGAGTGCCTGGCAGTGCGGAACCACACAGCTTACAAAAACTCTTGCTGTGGCGAGTACCCGGAAGCGTGTAGGACGTCACGGCATCCTCACCGGCCAGCCACGTCAATTTGGCGGATTGCGAAAACAGATTGGCTGCATGCGCAGAACCCGTATCTTTTTGGCAGTGCTGGCAATGGCACAGGTAAAAGTTCTCGAAATCGCCTTCAATCTCAAATGTCACGGTGCCACACAGGCAAGAGCCAGAATGCGCTGTCATCTCAATCCCTTACTAAGCAGTTAATGGCAACATCACAGCTCACGCGAGTGGTGCAACGTGCCGAATTCCAGGTCGGTTCAAAGCCATTTTTTGGCTTCCGCAATTATAGTCCGCATTCTCGCCGCAAGTGCCCGGTGCCGTGGAACGCACAGATACAGCGTTTCACTCACCGGGGTAGCTAGACGATGAGCTCTGATGTGCTCACGCTTCTCGAAGGCTTCAACGGCATGGGCAGGCAGAACGGTAAATCCCAACCCCATACTGACCGGCTCCAGAATCAAACCAATCTGGTTTGAAAAGCCTTTCTTCGGAAACAGGTTACTGTGCTGAAACTCGGGGTAATTGGCACCAAGAAGCAAACTGGCGTGATGACTGCCATCTGGGTGGTCGATAAAGCCGAGGTTCATCAGCGTGTCCCAATCCGGTTCCTGGACGGTGGCCGGTGTTACCAACAGCAGCGATTCCTGGGCGACGGGCGAGCAGCTTACGTCGGCCAGCGTCGATCTTGACGTCATGAATCCGAGATCAACAGCGGACCCGGCAATGGCAGTTTCCACATCGGGATTTGGCGCAAACCGGTAATCGATTATCAGCTTCGGGTGTTTGCTCTGAAGCGCCAACAAATGTGGATAGAGCTTCAGCCCGACACTGCCCGGGGACATGATTCGCACACTACCTTCAAAGGGCGGGTCTTCTCCAACTGTCTGTTCAAGATTCGACAATGCGAAGAGGATGCTCTGCGCCTCGGTGTACAGCCTCTCTCCTGCACCGGATAGAGAAAACTGCTTGCCCTGCCTCACCAGCAACTCGGCGCCCAGTTGCTCCTCGAGTTTACGCACATGCTGACTAACGCCCGACTGTGTCATGTGAAGGCGCTCAGCCGTACGGGTGAAATGACCAACTTCCACCAGTGTGCAAAAGGTGCGCAGCCAGGTCGTATTTATCATTACATTCCATAATTTTTACGAGAATAAATGATAATTTTAAATGATCGATCAGCGAATGTAACCTGCTCTCAGTCTCAACAGAGGAGGACAGGACATGAACAACGTTTACCCAAGAAATTTCTCACACATCGGCATATCCGTGCCCGACCTTGAGCAAGCCGTAAAGTTCTACACAGAGGTGATGGGTTGGTACCTGATTATGGAACCAACCGAGATCGAAGAGGACGACAGCGCCATCGGAGAGATGTGCACCGATGTATTCGGCGCAGGCTGGGGCAGCTTCCGTATCGCTCACCTGTCAACAGGCGATCGAATCGGAGTGGAGCTTTTTCAGTTCAAGAACCAGACCAACCCGGAGGACAATTTCGAGTACTGGAAAACCGGGGTTTTTCACTTCTGCGTGCAAGACCCGAACGTAGAGGAACTGGCAGAGCGGATTGTGGCTGCGGGCGGTAAAAAGCGCATGGAGAAACCGCGCTACTATTACCCCGGCGAAAAGCCCTACCGCATGATTTACATGGAAGACCCGTTTGGCAACATCCTGGAAATTTACAGCCACAGCTACGAGTTGATATACAGTGCGGGGGCCTACCAATAAGTGCCAAGGCGTTTTAGTTTGGGGGCTTTCCGCTGCGGAAAGTCCTCCTGATTCAACAATCGTGAAACTGGGCGCAGAGGCTAACCAAAGCAAGACCGTGGTTGTAAGACAGCCGTACCGCCAAGCAGGATAACTATTTCGCAATCTTCAACGATACGAGAATACTTTGAATCTCTCCACGGCTTCCTCCATCAAGTTGCCAGCCGTGACTCAAGACTCTGAACAAAAGATTCGTCGCCGTCGACCGAAAGTACAAGCCAGAAAAAGGAGCCGTCCTTCAGGAAGACCTTGAGCATTGTCGATTCCAGAGCACCGCCTTTTTTAACCTCCAAATCAGCAATATCCTCATACCTTGCCTTGACGAACTGGAATCCACCAGTGTTGTCCTGCCAATACGAAAAAACACCCTCATTGGTGAGCGCATTGCCATCCTGCCTGAAGTCCCAAAGCGCGTCGGAATAAAACTTCAGGATTTCTTCTTGCGGACCAATAACCGATTGCCGGGATAAAAACAGTTTGAGATCAGCTGGGAGTTCCTCGCCTGAAACGACTTGGTCAGATGGAATGATGCGTAGTTCTTCAGCCACCATAAGGCCCATGATGAGCGAGAAAATGAGTGCAGCGGCTGCATGCCGCAGGCGCCAACGGGAGTTGAATGCAAATGCCTCACGGTTCTCCGGAAGTCGATTTACATAGTTCTGCAAAGGCAACAGACAGAGCGGCCCCAGTATCAATGTGACCAGCATCAAGAGCGCCGGGGTCTGGTCTGCACTCTGAATCAGTGAAAGCACGAAAAACGCTATCGCTAATAATGCGCACGATAGCGCGGCTAGTGGCAAATGGTAGCTGCCCACAGCATTGTTTCGCGCGTGGGCGAACAAACCGTAGCAGGTAATCGGGATAAACAGCCCACGTGCCCAGCTCCACAGGCTTCGGGAATCACGCTCGCTGATGTAGCGCCAATTACGGTACCCCCAGAAGACCTGATAAAGGCCGAGCGTAATTACACTGAGGGCAATGAACTTGGTGGATGAGACTGGATAATAGTGGCTTTCCAGATTGAGCTTTTTCTCACGACGCCGATCGATGATGTAATCGATGATAATGAGCAAAACCAGAAGAAAGAGCACACCGGCTAAAATGCTGATGATCATCATGCGATGATCTTCCTCCTCGGCTACTAGCTGCGGCATCGGTTCCTGCAGTCCGTAGTAGCTCAGAGTCTTCAGCTTTTCGATATCCGAGTTGTAGCGGTTGATGTCCTGCGCCGGCACAAAGTCAGTCTTCGACTGGTATCGATGGGTCACTTCCAATCGATAGCTATTGAAGGAAACCTCTCGCTCGTAGCGGAAATAGGGGTTGTCCACAACCTCATGTTCAGCGGGCAGAGACCAGCTTTCATCGAGGCCCTGCACGACCCATTTCTGTTGCACGGTGATGGGGTGGTATTGATGATAGGGATCGCTTCGATTCTGATCCTTCGGTGGCACGGCAAAATCGTCTATCTGATCTGCTTCCAACCAAAGGGTTTGTGTGAAGCCCCCCTCATCAGTGCTCCATAAATCTGCCACTCGATAACGCTCATCGATGACAATCTGGTTTTTTCCGGTCCGATCGACGTAGGCAGGCTTCTGGATGACTTCCAATTCAGGAAAGAGCGACTCGTAATAACGGATGTATTCCTGCTGAAACTCATCACCGCCCTGCGCCACGCGGCCACGCATGGTCGTTGCTTCGTCTCCACTCATCTGCGTTTTGATGTGCAACGCGAGAGGCCGATCGCGATCCTTTTGCAGAAACAGTTTTTGTTCAATATCGAGTCGGGGTGTCGTCTGCGTCGACGAATCGGGGTAATGGGACGTGATGCCGTTATTCTGCCCGTCAAGAACCAGGCCAGCGCCAAAGTCGGCCAGGGTCCGGCGATTCAGAGCGCCTCTCTGATGAGTGTTGGTGCCATCCACCCAATAGAGTGAATCACCGATGTGAGCCTGGGTAATAACATGGTCAAACGCGAAAGGCGAGGGAGCGGACTCGGCGACTTTGTGCCGAAGGTCGGTATTAACCAGAACGGGGTGGGCCGTAATGCCCATTTGGCCAAGGAGAGTATTGAGCAGCAGCGTTTTATCTTTGCAGTCACCAAAGCGGCGCTGCAGAACTTTTTCAGGGGGGCGGGGTTGATAGGAATGCGCGCCCATCTCTATGCCGACGTAACGAATTTCCCGCTGTACAAAATCCAGAGCGGCCTGCAGGCGTTGCTCTGGTGCCTGATGCTGTTGGGCGATGGTCTCGGCGATTTCCCGGACCTCCTCCGATACCGGGGTAGACACGGCATACAAGGGAGCGGCCCATTGCTGCACATCTTCCCAGCTCTGGAATTGACTCACACTCACAAGGGCGACCGGGCGATACCAGCTGGGCGTACCACCTTCGACTGGCCGGGCCTCCGTCGCTTCCTGACGCAGGACATATTCCACGGTTCCAGTTTCAGCAGTGCGGGTGAATCGGAAATTCGGAGACGAGGGCTGAATGTGCAGCGGGCTGCCCTCGTCGGCCAGAAAACGTAGCCGGTGCCGAAGCACCGGTACCTGCCATTGCAACGAGTAATGGCCAGAAAAACGACCATCAAAAACGGGGTTGTTACCCTCCAGGCTATAACTGTATTCCACGACGTCACCGACGCGGAGATCCTCCAGTATCAGGTGAGCCGTTAGCGAGCCGTCGTATATTTGCCGCTCAAGGTTGGACTCACGCTGGAGAATCTGAAACTGGGCTTCATCCAGACGATCGATGACAAGGTCACCGCGGTGAATCCTGAGGCTGTGGAAGGACAATGATTCATAGTCGGGATCGAACACAACGGAAAGCGAGGACAGCTCCCGAAGGCCCTCTTCATTGCGGATCTGGCTGGCAATTCGAAAGTACTGACGAGTCTTTGCGTCCCGCAGATCGGTTTGAAGGTCGTAGAGCAGGTACTCCACTCCGCCTAATCCCACTCCTCCGGAAGGTTCGGACGGTGGGATCTCCATATTGGTGACCCAACCGGGCTGGGCCCGTTTGTTGATCGTCGCCGACTCGGAGACAGCGTTGCCGGAGACCAGGAACCATAAAAGCAGAAACAAGAGGATGCCGCCCTGTGAGCCGGGTCTTGGAATCGACAGGCCTTTCATATGTTGAAACTCTTAGTGTTTTTTTAGCAGGGCCCGCGGCGGCAGCCACGCGCTGTCATTCAGACCGTTTGGAGTCTAGCACTTCAAAGTACTGATTGAGCGGGATCTGTTTCTCATTGGGGGCACGTGCATGGCCAAGTTATGCCTTCGCTCGGATAGCATGGATATCCTCGATATCCACTGGACGTGAGAGCAAGGTCTTATACTGGACCAAGTCGTCCTTCAACATAAGGGGGAGATTCAGACCCAGCAACTGCACCGTCGCATAGCGAGAAAAATCTATATTGAGCGGAACCCAGGTCTCGTTGCCTGCATCAAAGATTTGTGCACCGTCGGCATTACCTACCTCCACTTTGACACCCTCATATTTGAACTGAACGTAGGTCAGGTCCCAGCCCTCCTCTTGGCGGGGCGCAGCCGCTTTGGATATAAACGGCTGCCCTGCCTGAACGACAGACGAAAAGTGCTCCCCAGGGACAAAGAGATCAATGTCATGCAGATCGCGCTGAGAGCCATATCCCCTTGCGGCGAGCCCGCCACAAATGAGGAAGGGAATGTTCCTTTCCCTCAGTAGCGACACAATCCACTCGGCGGCTGATTGATGCACGCTCTCTCCTTTCGTGCTTGAAGCTGAACACAGCAGTGCGGCACGCAGTTGATGCCCCGTTGAGGGCTTATTTGTAACCGTTGATTCTTAGCTTCAGCTTAGACATTTGCCTCCTGGTTGCAACGCTCTCTTCCCGTAACGTTAAGCTCATTAGCGACTGGTAGCTCAACGCCACGCCCCTCGAAGTAGTTTGGTGCATGGGTCATATGACGTATGGGCCATGGCTTCTCCCTGATTTACTTTGATTGCGGATAAGGAGGAAGCGATGATCAGGATTGGGACCGTCTCGTCCATTTGGCGATACCCTGTAAAAGGAATGGCTGGCGAATCGTTAACACGGGCAGATATCGGATCAATGGGTGTTTCCGGAGATCGGGTTCTCGCTGTTCAGGACGTCGCCCGCCAGGAGATTCAGAGCTGCAAGTTCCGCCCGGAGTTGTTGCAGTGCCGCTGCAAGGCCGTTGGTAACGCGGAAACCGTCGAAATTCTCTTTCCGGATGGCGAGGTCAAACTAAGCTCTGATCGCGATGTGAATGACAAAATATCCCAACTGGTAGGCCACAAGAGCAAGCTGCAATCGTTACGCCCCAAAAGTGACGCGGAGTTCTATCAGCGCTTCAAGCGCGATGATCATTCCTGGCTGACTGAATTGAAAGCGACCTTCGCGAGGGAGCCCGGCGAGCCACTGCCTGATCTGGATAATCTGCCTGACGAGATGCAAACCTATGTCTCGTTACTCGGGACTTTCTTCCTGGTGTCCCCGTTTCACATCATCACCACCGCCAGCCTCAATCATATGCGATCAATCCACCCCGGCCCCGACTGGAACGTAGAACGGTTTCGGCCCAACCTGATCATTGAGACGTTGCCGGAGATATCTGGATTAGCCGAACAGGAATGGCTCGGGCGCTCGCTGGTAATTGGTGACGTCACCATAAAGCTCGGTGAAGCCGCCCCACGTTGTGGAGCCGTGGTGAGGAAACAACGGGGCTTTTCCGAGGATAGAAGCATACTGCGCAGTATTGTGCGTGATGCCGACCAGAACCTCGGAGTGTACGGTGATATCCTTGCCGAAGGTGCCATCCACGCAGGCGATCAAGTCTACCTCGTGTAAAACTGGAGAACCTTGAGAAGAGCGGTTGAACGATTGTCTCTGATATCGGGATGCTTCGATTCCGCCCAACGCATCTGATAGTGTAACCGACTCTTCAATCACCGTTCATTGGAACTCTGGCATGGCCCCCTCCAAGCAGAACCCCTGGCTTCCGCTACTCATATTCCTGGGCGCGGCCTTTACCTTCAGTGTGACCATGATCGGCACCACCATGCCGACACCGCTCTACCCCATCTACCAGGACAGGTTCGGCTTTTCCGATCTGATGATCACCATCATCTTTGCCGCCTATGCCTTTGGTGTGATCGCCGCACTGGTCATGACAGGCCGCTGGTCTGATCAGATCGGCCGCCGGCCAATGCTGTTCGCGGGCCTGGCTTGTTCCATCATCAGCGACCTGGTGTTCTGGCAAGCCAATGGGCTGGGAATGATACTCACCGGCCGGGTGCTGTCCGGGCTGTCTGCAGGGATTTTCACGGGCACGGCCACGGTGGCCGTCCTGGAACTGGCTCCGCCTCACTGGCGGGAAAAGGCAACCTTCTTTGCCACGGCGGCGAACATGGGCGGGCTTGGCCTCGGGCCCATGCTTGCCGGTGCGCTCTCCGAGTATCTGCCCTGGCCACTGCACCTGACCTTTCTGGTGCACTCGGCCATGGCCCTGCTGGCCGTATGCTGCATCTGGGCAGCGCCGGAGACCGTCTCGAAACCCGCTCGACCAAAACTGACCATCCAGCGCCTGAGCGTGCCACCGGAAGTTCGCGGCGTGTTCATTCCCGCCGCCATTGCCGGTTTTGCCGGCTTCGCCATGTGCGGCTTCTTCACCTCCATCGCCCCGGCGATGATGGGCAAGGTCCTGGGCTATGACAACCGGTTGCTGATCGGTGTTGTTGCCGGCAGCATTTTCATCGCCTCAACCATTGGCCAGTTCCTGCAAGGCGCCCTGCCGCTGCGGCTGCGCCTTCCCCTGGGCTGCGTGTCTCTGATGCTCGGCGTGATTCCGATAGCACTGGGCGTCTATACCCAATCCCTCGCCCTGTTCATAACCGGGGCCGTGATTGCCGGCATGGGCCAGGGTATTTCATTCCGGGCCGGCATGGGCGCAATCGCCTCAGCCAGCCCCACTGCGGAGAAGGCCGCCGTAACGTCCGCCTTCTTTGTTGTGGCCTATATCGCTATCTCGGTGCCGGTGATCGGCCTGGGCGTGATGGCAACCGTGACCAGCCTGACGACAACCGGAATCAGTTTCGCCGCTGTGATGGGATCACTGGCGGCGCTGGCATTGGCACTGTTGATTCGGCGGGAACGGGCAGAGGCGTGATAAGGCCGGCAAACGGCCGCGTACCACTGCGACTGGTTATGAATTGGCGCTGCAGCCGCCGGCCTTAAGGACACGTTTGGTTGACGCTGGATATTTACCAAGCAGTGACGCAGGGCGAATCGGACGGGGTGAAAAATTACCACCACAGTTGGGGCATTGGTTACCCAAAATACCTGATGCGCACAATTGGCAGAACGTGCATTCGAATGTGCAGATGACTGCCTCACTGGAGTCCGGTGGCAAATCCTTGTCGCAGCACTCGCAATTGGGCCTTAATTCGAGCATCGAGTTCTCCCTGCTAATTCATAACGCCGCCAGCATGCGCGGCTTTGTCGTGCAGTGATGAGAAAATATAGCTGATCTAGCGCTCCCCGACCCATTTCCCGTCAACATTAATAATCTTGCACGGATATTCAGCTTCGTGTTTTTTGTTATTTTTCTGACAATCTATCAACGAGTTCTCTATCGCGTACTTGATTGAGGTTCTATTTGACTTCCAAGACCAGGATCCCACATCTGATTGAGCAAAAGCCTTGTGCTCGGTGGCATGGACATATCCCTCGCGGTATGACTTCAGCGCCTGATTCGTCATGAGAGAATCCTCACCAACGGCCTTTTGTTCAAAAAACGGCTCGACGATTTCGCCAGTGTCTGGTGTTGTAGGGATGGGTTCTTGATAGGTGGCACAGCCAACCAGCAGAGGAATAAATACGACGAAGATTCCCTTTCTCAAAATTGACTCCTTTATTGATGATAAGGCCGAGCAAGGTGCTCAATGTGAGCTGCGAAAAAAGCCGAATACCAGTTTTCTCGCCCACGTTTCAGATCTTCTTGATACATGGACTGATCCCTGTCTTTAGAAATTAATGCTTGCGTAAAGGGCGCCCGACTCGGAAGTCCGGTGGACGGCCCATAGGGACGGACCAGACTTAATGTACTTGTCACAAGCTCACTCAAAAACTGGCCTCATAAAACTGCGCTCACAGCTTATTACACAACGAGTCTCTTCGGCGTATTTGAATGCGGCTTGGCAGTCCGAGTCTTTGAACGAGGCCTCTCGGTATTTCTCATAGGCTGCCAATGACTCGAACGTGAATAATGCAATTGCGATATTGTTGGCACCCTCTGAAGGCAAAAAATACCCATGATGCTGACCGCCAAACTTCTGAACCAAGGGTATCCACATTTTCGAGTAGCGCTCGAACTCGGCGGTTTTGTATGGATCAATGACGTATTTCAGATAGCAGGAAACCACCTGAACTCCTTTTCAGTTGGCCTTGTAACGCCGCGCTCTGCGGCAAATTTGGAGCGCAGCAGCAAATTTGTCCGACAGCAGCGCCTTGTTAGGCGGAAAAATGCACCGCCAGCACATCATACGGCCACCCCGAAAAGCGCACCGACCCCAGCCGTCAAAGCCATTGCCAATGCCCCCCAAAACGTAACCCGAGAGGCAGCCTTAAAAACAGGAGCGCCGCCGACTTTCGCTGACAATGAGCCTAGCAAGGCAAGGAAAAGCAGTGAACTGCCGGGGACGGCCCACATAAGCAACGACGCTGGAAACAACAGGACGACGCATAGGGGAAGGGCCGCACCTAACGAGAATGTGCCTGCCGATGCAAACGCAGCCTGGATTGGACGGGCAGTAGAGACTTCTGAAATGCCAAGTTCATCGCGGGCATGCGCGCCCAGTGCATCCTGTTTCATCAGTTGACTTGCTACTGTGTCTGCGAGCGCCCGGTCTAACCCGCGCCTGACGTAGATCTCGGCAAGCTCCGCATGCTCTTGTTCAGGCGCATCAGCCAGCTCGGCCTTCTCTCTAGCAAGATCGGCCCCCTCGGTGTCGGCTTGAGAGCTGACTGACACGTACTCACCTGCTGCCATAGACATAGCGCCAGCAACTAGACCAGCAACGCCTGCAACCAACACAGCCTTGGAGTCCGCCCCTGCCGCCGCCACACCCAGGACCAGGCTTGCAGTAGATACAATCCCGTCGTTTGCACCAAGAACTGCAGCACGCAGCCAGCCGATCCGTTTTGTTCTGTGCCGTTCAGAATGCTTCATGCGAAGTCCAAATATAAAGGTGGGCAGCAGCGCCTAACGCTTTTGTTCAGCGGCCTTTGCGTAGCGAAGCGCAGAAAAGGCCGTCCGGTGGAGGCCCGCTAGGGCCGGAACGAACTGGAATGACTGGTTATGGATTGTCACCCTCCAAGCGAGCCGCCAAGGACAATGCAATATCAATGTAAGCCTCGACGTGCATACCCCGGACGTCAAAGTCTTCTGTATGAGCTGCCTCGTTGCGCAGCTTTCTTAATTGATTGAACTGATGGTATTGCTGCGAATCAAAGACCTCTCCCTTCAACATCTTTTGAAGCTGAAGAGGACTTCGGACTGACCGCCCTTCATCGTGAGGATAGAGCCTTGCTGCCTTTTTCGCCGCTGCTGCTTCAAGAATTCGGAATGACTCAATTACCGCAGACCTAGGAGAAATATTTGCCAAACGCACCAGAAAATCGAATTCATCTCTAAACTCATCTGACCTGGGCAACTCAATTGCAGCACCCCCGGTTGCTTCACGCTCCTGAACCAACTCGGTCACACCGTCAGCGAACTCGATCTCCGTTTCCTTGTGCTTGAATTTCTTTAGCCGAGGGAGAAGCTCCGCGATCTTGTCGCGCAGTTGGTATATAACGATGAGCACGACCGCTGGCCATGCCAAAGTATCGATAATTTGCGCAACGAACGTCTTCCAATCCATAGCTACTTATCCATAACGCGGAGCGAAGCGGCGGCCCGTCAGGGGCGTCCGACTTACGCGGCTTGTTAAAAACGAAGCAGGTGGATTGATTCAACCCGAGTTTTGCACCAAAAAAACTCCGAGCCCAATCATGCTACCTAAAAAACCCCCAAAGCTGGCGATAAAATAATCAAGTGCCTGCATTGGCATAGCTATCCCCCCGCCCTCACCTAATACCTCACTAGGCAACGTAGTCAAACAAGCCAAGATTAAACCTGACGACAAAGCCAGCGCGAATATGCCTGCCTTCCAATCCCATTTACTTGCTTGAATCAGTCCAAGCACCACTAAACCATAGAAAGCAGTCGCAGCAGTGTAGAAGAGAGGATATTCCCCAAAAGCAGCCACATATTCATTAAGATACAAAATATCATTCCCTTGAGATTGGCAACATCAGAACGTCTGCGAGCCCCGCGCCGGACAAGCGGTGAACTTGAGCAATTTGTTAAGTCTTTGCGCAGAGCTTGGCATAAATCACCTTACGGGCTGTTTCTGACTGCGAATTGTCAAACCGCTCAAATAGGCCAAAAAAATACAGTCTCTCGTTCATAGTCAGTCCGCCGATGCCTTCTATGGCCTCTTTTTTGAACGTTGACCAGAGGTGATACAGGTGACTATGCGTTTCCTTTCTCTCAATCCAGGAATTACCAAAGAATCGCTCAATTGAATCTGCTAGCTTGGTGGCATCAGTATCGTCCTGCTTCCACTCTGAAAGATGCTTTGCTAGACGAGCAACCACCTCATCATCTGAGAATCGTTCAACTTCCTCGATATATTCGTCGTAGTTCATTCGTACATTTAACATTTGTTTAGGTGGAGGCTAACTCTCCATGACGATTTCTTCGACTTGCCCATCGTCGTCGAATGACACACTAACCACGTAATCCGTCACTTCATCAGGAAGAGTAAAGTCGTATACCTCTTCGTCGTCCCATTTTTGTCTGAGGACCAGTAGCCCAATTATTTGCACATTGGATGGTGCAGAGATTCCAAGATGCTTCTGCCAATAACTCTCGGGAAGCTCTTCCAAGTGATGCGAAACAAACCCATCAATTCCGTACTCGCCCGCTTCGGTGCCGGCTGATCGTTTGATAGCTTCGAGAGCTTTCTTCTGACTGCTCATAAATACACCTAATCGGGATAGGGAGGCTCCTCACGAAGCCCCTCCTCCCACATCACCGGGCATACGGATCACGTACCGCGGCGATTCAGTGACTTGATTCAATCCTCTACCGAGCCGCCAGTTCCGGCAGCCCATAGCTCCGGAAGATTCGGGCCGGCAATGCCTGCGCCAAGGCCGGTGAACGGCTCAGACGCCACGGGCCGTGAGCGGATTTCGCGGTGTTCCAGGCCAACTTGACCGAGACGCCCCGCTTTCTCAGCTCACGATACCCTCTTCGGCCCCATTGCTTCCACACGTAACATCTCATTCTCCGCCGTATCCACTTGTCCAGATCTCGCAGCGGGCTCAGCACTTCGGCTTCGTCGAAGTACGCTTTCCAACCAAGCAGGGTCTCTTTCAGATCTGCGATCACCTGGGCCAGAGAGTGGCCCCGTGTTCGGCGGCTCAGTATCCGGATCTGGGTTTTCAGCTTGGTGATGGCTTTGTCAGCCACTTTCAAGCGCTGCCCTTTCCGGCTGAGGGTGAAGCCCAGGAAGCTTCGCTTCCAGGGCCGGTCTACCGCGCTCTTTCGTGCATTCACTGTGAGCCTCAGCGAGTCCTCGATAAAGCGCGTCAGACTCACCATCACCCGCTCTCCTGCACGGTGACTGCCCACGTAGATCTGGCAGTCATCCGCGTAGCGGGTAAAGTGCAAGTTGCGCCGTTCCAGCTCCCAATCCAGCTCATCCAGCACCACATTCGCCAGTACCGGAGACAGTGGCCCGCCTTGCGGCACGCCCTCGGGTGTCGGGGCTTTGCGGCTGTCGATCTGTACACCTGCCTTCAGGTACCGGTTGATTAACCTGAGCAGCGGCTGGTCCGGCGTGTGCCGTTTCAGACGTGCCATCAAGCGGTCGTGATTTACCCGATCGAAGAAAGCTTCCAGGTCCAGATCTACCACCCAGCTGCGACCTTCCCGGGCGCAGCGCTGTCCGTATCGGACGGCTTGATGCGCAGAGCGTCCCGGACGGAAGCCGTAGCTGTGTGGGTGGAAGCGGGGTTCCCAATCCTGCTGGATAATCTGAGCGATTGCTTGCTGGATAAAGCGGTCCAGCACCGTCGGGATGCCCAGAGGGCGGGAACCGCCGTTGGCTTTGGGAATGGTGACCCGACGGACCGGTTTTGGTCGGTAGCTCTGCTGGAGTAACTGTTGCCGGATCTCCGGCCAGTGTTGGCGCAAATAATCCGGCAGTTCATCCACGGTCATGCCGTCGATGCCCGGCGCTCCTTTGTTACGTCGAACCTGTTTCAGGGCGCGATTGAGGTTGTCCCTGCTCAATACACGCGCCATCCACGGTGAGGGTTGAACGGAGTGCGAGTCTTCCCGATTTCCGGCAACGGGTTCATCCCCTGGAGACTCCAGGGGCAGCGCTAGCTGCTTTGCGGATGCCATCCCGTTTCCCTGCACGGACTCTCGACTCCTGTCTCTGTTCGGGCCTTCGGTTCACGGGCGAACCTACTATGCCCTCTGCTGATTTCTGCCACGCGATCAGAGACGATCGCTCGTCTCTCAGTGGGTCCGTCCACACGCGGCAGACCTCCCGGGGTAAGGCACAGAGCTTTCACGGCGTGAGCGCCCGATTTATAAAGTACATCCCGGTCGCAGAAGGAGGGCTTCGCGGTCACGTGCCCGCTCGCCCCGGATGTACCACACCTCGTATCGGGTTCCTGTTCGTCGCCCCGCCGCTTTGGATTAGGCTTCCTCCAGACCCCACCTCGCGATGACGCCCTTGCCCTTCTCCTAGCCTTCGGCTCTGCGAACACCTGGCAGGAGGACTTTCACCTCCCTAGTTCTGTGCCATGCCCGGCACACACGCCAAGCGAAGCGGCGGCTGACGGCCGTCCGCCTTACGCGCCTTGTTAAATTCATCTGAAACGTATCTCACAGGATTTACCCTGGTTGTATTCGCTAAATCTGATCTTCAGCGGCTTTTGTTTGTACTCCGGCTTGTCGCTAAAAAAACAGTTCAATCGAACACCGTACAGCTGCACCTGCATGCCGATTGTTCTCCCATCCTTCTCTAATGGCGCAATCGATACGACCTCAACTATCTGAAATTCTTCTGACACTGCCATAGAAACTTCAAGCCTCAGAAAGTCAGTAACCGCAGGCTTTGAAAAAACCAACGCTGCGAGTGTCTCTGGTGCGATCGCGGACGGATACTTAAAAAACTCGAACAGGCCCAGATAGGTTTTTAGCAACCATCTAGAAAAGCGATCTACATCGACATCTTTTCTGTGTGGACTGAACTTCTTTGCAGTCGAATTTCTGCGCTTGGCGGATAGCTCCAGACAGTATTTCAGTGCCTCACCAAAGCGGATTGCCTCGTCGTCATACACTGACAGTTGCTCGTTGTGTTTCTTACACAAACACTTTTTTGTTAGCGAAGCCTTTGCGATTTCCTTACTTTCACCACCGAGAAACGGAGCATTTTCCACGAATAGCGTTTTATCGCTGAACAACCCCTTGGAGATGTAATGCTCCCTCGACTGGGTTGAGCTGCATTCCGATACACCTTTGGCCCAACACTTCATGGTAGCTTCCGAAATTTAACGCCTGAGCTCAGCGGCATTTGAGGCGACGCCCGTTTTTGCGGCAGCAAAAATGGGTGGCGGGTCAAATGTCCGCTGCAGCGATTTGTTAGGCGCGCGTCGAAAAGGACGCCGAACAGGCTTGCTACTCGCTCTCGCCGTCATAGTAATCAGTACCAGACTCTCGCTTCGTTATGTGCCAAAGCGGTTTGCCGAATGCACCCGAGACCGCGAGAATCTTGTCTGAATCTGGATAGCTCACGACGTCCACGTTTTCATTGTTGGAGATAACGACATACCGCAAGTCTGAATCGGATGTATTGATGATTTGATGGGCATCACCGAGACCCGAGCCGATTACATCTCCACCGCGGATTGGCTGTTCAGTGTCGTTCTGACGCAGAGTTCCTTCCCCCTCTAGAATGATGCACATTTCTTCCATCGTTGAATGGGCGTGGTAAGGGAACGCACATTTGCCTGGAGGGACGACGAAAAGGCCGCAGCCTAGTTTCTTGAGGCCGAGCATCGCACCGATTCGGGCATGTTTGAACTGGAATTTTCCACCATCACCTTTGCTGCTGAAATTCGCAGCATCCAAGTTCGTAACAACTTTCTCATTAGTCATTTTCCACGCTCCCGCAATGGTGATGGGTACAAGGTAGCACTAAACGCCTAACAGCTAATTATACGAATGCGTTCGCATATCACCCGTTCGTAAAACTCCATTCAAACGCGCTCAAGAAAAGGCGGATTTCTCTCGTAAAACAGCATCTTGAGCGCCAATTACCACGGTTACCGCCGGAGTTATACGCCCTCTTTTGAGACACTCCTGCTCCTACCGAGGGCGTATAACTCCACCCATCCTTTTCCATCTTTCCAACCCTATCAGATAGTTACCGACATTTCTCATGTGACATCTGGAGTTCTGCGAACGCGTGCGTATAACTCCAGCGCCCGGCGCCTCGGCACTACCCTCCCACTCACATACCTGAGATACTCATCTATGCCCACCAAACAGGATGTACCGGTCGTTTCCATGCGCCGGAGGGTGGGCAAGGTTGCTCTCCATTCAACTGGCGGGGCACGGGGAAACAAAACGACAGGAGGTCACTCCCATGAAACGCATTGCTGTCTGCTTTGATGGCACCTGGAACCGCCCGGAAGAAGTCCTGGGTGAGGACTTTCCCACCAACGTTCTGCAATTTGCCCGCGCCATCCGGCCTACCGACGGTAACGGGGTGGAGCAGGTGGTGTTCTACGACTGGGGCATTGGCTCCTACCACGATTCACTCCGCGCCGGCGCCACCGGGTACGGGCTGGAGAAGAACGTGATGGACGGCTACCGGTTTCTGGTGCACAACTACGAGCCCGGCGACGAGATTTTCCTGTTCGGGTTCAGCCGCGGTGCCTACACGGCCCGCAGCCTCTGCGGGATGATCAATAACTGCAGCATTCTGCGAAAAGAACACGGCAGCCGGATCGAGGAGGCCTTCAAGCTCTACAAAACCAAGAAGCACAAAGCCAACGGCGACCACTCCATGGCCTGGAAGGCGAAATATTCGCTGGAGCAGCGCACGCCCATTCGGTTTGTTGGGGTGTGGGATACCGTGGGCGCCCTGGGCCTGCCGTTTACTTTTTTCGGACTGATCAAGGATCGGGACCTGTTCTACGATTGTAAGATCGGCAGCAATATTCGCGTCGCCCGCCACGCGCTCTCGCTGGACGAGCAGCGGGAGGATTTCGAGCCCACGCTCTGGGAGCCGCGAGACGGCACCGATCTGGCTCAGGTGTGGTTTGCCGGGGTGCACTCAGACGTCGGCGGAGGTTACGAGCCAGACAAGCAGGGTCGCACCCTGGCGGACATCCCCCTGCTGTGGTTGAAAGAAGAAGCGCAAAAACACGCCCTGGTGTTCAACGATTCCCTGCCCGCCGTAACCCACGCCAACGCCGAGCAGCACAATGAGTACAAGGGCAAGTACAAGCTGCTGGGCAAGCTGGTGCGCGAGATACCCCCGACCGAGACCAACCGCACTTGGGTGCATCCCAGCGTGAAAGAGCGCTATGCCGGCGGCTACCGCAGCGAGCCGATTGAGCAGTACAACAAGCTCCACGGCCAATGGCCACCGCTCTGGCCGGGATGAGCCCGCGCGTTATCGGCCTGGTTTTTGATAGACTCCGCAGCCACAGAGTGCCGTTCGATCTTGCCGGGCGGTTGTTCAACAATGGGGGCTGTAAGTTGTGAAGAGCTGGATTTTTCTGGGCGTTGCCATCGTAGCGGAAGTGATTGCCACCACCGGCCTGAAAGCCAGTGAAGGGTTCACCAGACTGTGGCCCAGCCTGCTGGTGATTGCCGGCTATACAATTGCCTTTTACTTCCTCTCGCTGACCCTGAAGGAAATTCCCGTAGGCGTGGCCTATGCCATCTGGGCGGGGATGGGCGTTGTGCTGGTGGCACTTATCGGCTGGCTGATTTACGGGCAGGCTCTGGATGCCGCCACTGTGATTGGTATGGCGCTGATCATCACCGGTGTTGCAGTGATCAATCTGTTTTCCAAGTCAGTCGCTCACTAACCTGACGGTATAATCGGAGCCCCCATGCATCTCCCTTTCTGGCTGACTACTGCCCTGCTCTTTCCGGTACTGCTCTACCAGGGCAAGCAGGCGCGCCGCACAACGCCCAGGTTGCCGGAGGCCGGAGGCTCTCCGTGCGGTCAATACGGTGAAGGTGCTCCCGCCAGGCGAGTCCTGGTAATTGGCGAATCCACGGCGGCCGGTGTCGGTGTTGGAACCCACGATCAGGGCCTGGCCAGCCAGTTGGCAAGGGAAATCCGCGAGCGCACGGGCCAGACCATTGCCTGGCATACCTTCGGGGTCAACGGCATCCGGCTCGGGGCGTTGATTCACAAGCTGGAAACCGCCGAGTTGCCAGAGGCAGATGTCGTGCTGTTAAGCATGGGGGTGAACGACACCACGGGCTTCACGCCCCGGTTTCGTTTCCGCCGGCAGTTGCGGGCATTGCGCCAAATGCTGGCACCACGGTATTCGGGGCCTATTCTGCTTTTGAGCGTGCCGCCGATGCATCTGTTCACGGCACTGCCTTCGCCGCTTCGGCATGTGATGGGATGGCGGGCCCGGCAGCTGGATAAGCTCTATATCCGCCTTGCACAGCAGTTTCCCAAAGACTTCAAGCACCTGAAGTACCCGGTGGTCACGGATCCGGCGCTGCTTGCCAGTGACGGTTATCATCCTGGCAAGCGGGGCTACCAGTACATTGCTGAGGCACTGGCAGACAAAGCTATCCCGGAGCAACTTTTCAGTAGCGATAGCCAGGCCAACTGATATAGTAATCAGATCCAGCCAAATCCCGTTCTGGTGGTAGTAGGGAGAAGCGTGCAGACAGGAAGCGCGTTTTACTGCTGTCAGCCTAACCTGCCAAATCCGATCTCCTCTGAGTCAGCCCGAAGGGCTATGGCCTAACGGCCTTGTGAATCGCTTTCTAGCCTAACTAGTTCTGCCGCAGGGTCTCTGTCATTGAGGAGTGATGAGATGAAAACTGCTCTTTGTCTGTTCCGATCCAGCCTTTCCGTCGCTACGGTGTCCTGCTTTGGTTATGCCAATGTCGCCATCGCGGCCGACCTGCAGGTTTTCACCGGAGTCCCGGTCGCCGTCGGTAACGGCACAGTACGCGTGGAAGTCACGACAAACGGGATGAACGAACCTGAATCTGTGTCTATCATTATGACCAAAGAGGCGCTTCAGGGACTGCCTGCTGTTCAGGGCGAGAGAATGGTCTGGGAGTTCTCATTACCCATGCCGGACGCCGGCCCGCAAACCGGCTACGATCACGTTCTCCTTGACTGGAACCCTGCTGGCCATATCCCGGAAGGGGTTTACAACGTTCCCCACTTCGACGTGCATTTCTACCTGATCAGCAATGGTGAGCGTGAAGCGATTACCTTCCATGGCGAAGGCCGTGAATTGGCCATGGCGGCACCAGACCCGCAGCTGATTCCGGCTGGTTATGTCATCCCTCCAGATACGGCCGTGGACAAGATGGGAATGCACGGCCTGGACCCTGCCGGGCATGAATTCCATGACCAACCGTTCAGCCACAATTTCATCTACGGCTATTACAAAGGCGAGCTGATGTTCGTTGAGCCGATGGTATCGCTGGCTTTTCTGGAGTCGCTTCCGGAGATGACCTCACCGGTAAAGCAACCCCAGCGGTATAGCTACCCGGCGTGGTACCCGGCGACCTATCGGATTGGATTTGATGCTGTGAAAAGTGAATACACCATCGCGCTCCAAGATCTGGAGAGGTCTGACTGAGGATCCGGCAAGAATGCACTTCAGGATCTCATTACGAATAACCTGTGCATTTTTTGACCAAGGGGCTAAATTAAGGAATGTGCCGATCCTCGGCACATTCTCCGGCATAAGCATTAACGTTCCGGAAAGAACGATCCAGTACCTCACGGAAGGATATTCTTATGGCTTATGTGACAATTGATGGCAACAAATATGAGAAAGAGCTCATTGATCTGGCGGTAAAACACACCACGGGTCGGGGCGAGGGCAAAATCTCAGTCGACGAAGCAAAAGACCTGTTCAAATCCGCCAAGGATGGACAAGGCGTTACAGATACAGAAATGGCAACGCTGAAGTATATTCGTGGAGCTTATGAGTTTACCGATGCGGGTGCCAAAGCATTCGATGCGGAGCTCTCCAAGCTCTGATACACCCGGCTGAGCGGGACCGTTGAGCCCCAGTAAGCCAAGGGCCTGTCTCCTCCGCAGTAGACAGGCCCGCTTTCTTCACCCAATTGAATGTAGGCGTTCGCCAATCCTGTTAAGGCGCAAGCTTGCGCTTCAGCGCCCGGGAAACTGATACCGGAAGGCTGGGTAGTGCCCGCAGCATCCAGGGCAGTACACGGCGTTTCACGCCACTGAGTGACTCGGGAATCATGGCCTCTATCACGTGCGGCCCGGGCATTCTCTGGGCGTATTCCAGGGCCTTTGCCATTTCCTCAGCGGTGTGTACCCGCACGCCGTGAACGCCCATGCCGTTAGCCATTTCCGCAAAGTTGATCACCGGGCCCCGCAAGTCCAGCTGGGATTTGGCTTTCTCCCCGGCCTCTTCGGCGCCGACCCGCTCCAGTTCGATATTGAGCACTGAATAGGAGGCGTTGTTGAAGATGATGGAGGTGACGTTCAGTTGCTCCCGCGCCATGGTCCATAGGGCCTGGATGGTGTACATGGCGGTGCCGTCGCCAATCAGGGCGATGACCGGCCGGTCCGGGCAGGCCACGGCTGCACCCACGGCATTGGGCAGACCCTGGCCGATGGCGCCGCCGGTGAGGGTGATCATGTCGTGGCGGGGCGCGCCGGCGGTCATGACCGAGAGCATGAGGCTGGAGGTGATGCCCTCGTCAACGATGATGGCGTTCTCGGGCATCAACTCGCCTACCGCTTTGCAGACTTTCTCGGCAGTCAGCTTGCCCCGGGGCCGGCCCGGTCGCTTCTCTGGCTGGAGCTTCGGCTGCGCCTGGCTGGCGCCAACGGCGTCATTGAGTTTGTTGAGGCTGGCCAGAATATCCTGGTCCGGGGCGGCCAGGGTGTGTACCCGGCAGGTATCCGGCACCAGGTAGCTTTTCTTTCCGGGATAGGCGAAGAAGGAAACCGGCGCCTTCGAATCCACCAGGATCAGCTGCTCTATATCGGTAAGCTGCACCGTAGCGAGTTCTGCCAGGTAGGCGATTCGTTCGATGTAAGGCAGGCCGGCACCCCGCTCCATGCGGGTGGGGAAGGTTTCCGCCAGCAGGGTAACGCCGCTGTGGGCGGCCAGTTTGGCAGCCGCCAGCATGCTGGGCTCTCGCAGGGAATGGCCGCCCATCAACAGGGCGGTTTTCTTGCCGGAGCGGATGGCCTTGGCAATGGCCTCTACCGTGGCATCGTCTGCCGGCTCCGGTGTCGGCGGTGCCATGGGCGCGCTGGGCACACCGCCCTCCCCCCAGGACACATCGGCCGGCAGTATCAGTGTGGCCACCTGCCCGGGCGCGGTGCGAGCGGCGGCAATGGCTTCGGCGGCGTCCTGGCACAGGATTTCGGTGCTCTTGGCCGTGCGCACAAACCCCGGGGACACGTTGCGGGCAACGGTCTCGATATCAGACTGTAGCTGGGCATCGTATTTCACGTGGTAGGTGGCGTGGTCGCCCACAATGTTCAGCACGGGCACCTTGCCCTTGCGGGCGTTGTGAAGGTTGGCCAGGCCGTTGCCCAGCCCGCAGCCCAAGTGCAACAGGGTGGCGGCAGGTTTGTCGGCCATGCGGGCATAGCCGTCGGCGGCGCCGGTGGCGACGCCTTCGAACAGGGCAAGCACAGCCCGCATTTTGGGCTCGTCATCCAGGGCAGCCACAAAGTGCATTTCACTGGTGCCGGGGTTGCTGAAGCAGACCTCAACACCGGCATCCACCAGGGTTTTCATCAGGGCTTGAGCGCCGTTTGTCATTGTTGTTCTCCAAGCTTTCCGGGTTCGGGGTTTTGGTTATGTGTTTTGCCCACAGGATTCAGCCTCCGGCTACGATGGCCCGCACAGCCGCCCGGGCTGTCATGATGCAGCCGGGCAGGAAGGTGCCTTCCAGGGAACGTTTTCCGTTCGCACCGCCGCCACCAAAGCCGGCGGCCTCGCCTACACAATACAGGCCTTCGACAGGCTGCCCATGGGCGTTCAGGATGCGGCTCTGCAGATCGGTTTGCAGGCCACCCAGGCTCTTGCGGGTAATCAGCTGCATGCGGATAGCGATAAACGGGCCAGCGCCGGATTTCTGGAGCGGTTCCGGTTTGCAGGTGCGCAGGCGGTCTGGCTTCCATTCCCGGGCGTGCTGGATCATCCGGATCTGGGGATCGTCATGGAGACTGGTGCCTGCCGCGAAATTGGCATCGAAAGCATCGGCGGTGGCCTTGAGTGTTGCCGGGTTGATGTCGTTGGAGCAGGTCAATGCGTTCATCTTGCCGGCCAGATCCGTCAGGCTGTCTGCCACCAGGAAATCCCGGCTTTCATGCTGCATCTGCCGAATCAGGGCGTGGTTGCCCAGCAACAGCTCTTTCACAAACTGGGGGAACTGTTTATCCCGGATGCGGGCATTATGCTCGGCGCCGGAGATGGCAAATTCCTTGGCGGCGATGCGCCAGTTGAGCAGATGCCAGGTCCAGGGCTTTTCCTGTTCCGCCACGCGCTGGCACAGCCAGTGGGTATCGAAGCCGGTCACCAGGGGTTCCGGGCCAATCCGCTCGCCACGGTGGTTCAGCCACAAGGCCGACTTGCAGGGAATGGTGGACAGGCCGTGGCCGGGAAAGTGGGGGTACGGATGCGGGAAGCCAGCCGCGTAATTCCACATTTCGCCAGCGTGGGTAATCCGGCCTCCGAGGGTGTCGGCCACCCAGTGATGCATGCGGCCATCGGCATAGGGGTGGGCACCATTCAACATGCGGGTGGGCTGTGGGCGATCCACCGGCCAGTTGGCCCGGCATTCCTTGTGGCTGCCGTTGATGCCACCAGTGGCCAGAACCACGGCCGACGCCGCGAAGCGGACTTCCTCACCGGTGGCTTCGTTGATGGCCAGGGCGCCGCTGACTTTTCCCGCTTCGTGGTCCAGTTCGGTAATGCGATGCTGGTGCAGGAGCGTGAGCTTGCCGCTGGTGTTCTCCCGGTGCAGCGCCGTCATCAGGCAGCGGACCAGTTCCCGGGCAGTGCCCCACACCACATGGTAGCGGGGCAAACGATTACCATCGCCAAAGCGCCCACGCTCAACCCAGTTCACAGCCGGCAAAAACTTGATGCCTTCGTTGCTGAGCCAGTCGTAGACCTCGGAGCATGAATGCTCCACGTAGTAACGGGCCCATTGCAGGGGCAATTCATCGTCGGGGGCCAGCTCGCCAAAGCTGAGCCAGTCTTCCAGGGCAATCTCCGGTGTGTCGGCAATTTTCATGCGTTTCTGAAGTGGCGTACCCACCAGCATCATGCCGCCAAAGGCCCACAGTGCCAGGCCACCCATCCGCTCTTCCGTATCCCGGTCTGCCAGGGTTACGGACTTGCCGGCGCGCAGGCCTTCCAGAGCCGCGACAATACCGGCCAGCCCGCCGCCGACCACCAGAATGTCTGAGGAAATCACCTTAGCCATATCGCATCCGACCCGATTGCAATGAGTTGTCAGGTTTAAAGATATACCGGTACCATGGCTTTAAAATTGACTTCAGAGGCCAACAAAATTGACGTTAGAGGCCACGGTTTCCATTGGCTGGGTTAACACCGTCATCGGTGCTGCCGAGAGGCTGTCTTTAAACGCCAACCAACTGCTGGCAGAAGCCGGCATTCCGGAAGCCGCCTGCGAACTGGAACGCTGGCCGATCGACGATATTACCCGGCTCTGGCACGCCGCCGAACGCTGCACCGGCGACCCGGGCTTTGGTTTGAAGGTGGGAGCGGAGTTCTCCCCGATGAGCATCAGTGGCGTGGGGTTTGCGCTGCAATCTGCCGCAACACTGCGGGAGGCCATCGTGATGGTGCAGCGTTTCCAGCGGCTGATCTCCGATGGCGGGCGTTTCCAGGTGGTCGCCGGCAATGCCGCGACCTGGCTGGTTTACCATCCCCGCCAGGGCCGGCTGGCATTCAGTCCCCACCAGATCGAGGCGGTGCTGGCTTCGGTGGTCGGCTTTGGAAGCTGGGTTACGGGCACCCGGATGCAACCGGCCAGGGTGCAATTCAGCCAACCCCGGTTGGGACCGTTGGCCGGTTACCAGACTGTATTCAATTGCCCGGTGGAGTTCGAGCAGGCCTTCAGCGGTGTACAGATCGACAATGCCGTTCTGGACCAGCCCCTGCCCCAGGCGGACCCCCAGCTTGCCCAGGTGCACGAGCGCTACACCAATGCCCGCCTCGCCGCCCTCTCCATCAACAGTGCCTCAGTGCCGGAAATACGCAGATGGCTCACCGCTCGCATCGGGCCGGTTCTGCCCCGCCGGGCAGACGCAGCCGGGGCCCTGGGCATCAGCGAACGCAGCCTGGCCCGGCGGCTCCGGGAACAGGGCCAGACCTTCGATGGGCTGGTAGACGACGTGCGCCGTGAAAAGGCCCTGCACGCGGTCGGTGATTCCAACGCTTCCCTCCCGGAAATCGCCGAAGCGCTGGGGTTTGCCGAGGTAAGTACGTTTTACAGGGCATTCCGGCGTTGGACGGGCATGCCACCGGTGCGGTGGCGCAAGCAGGAAAACCTGACAGAGTAAATCTCCTCAGGCTGGCGCAAATGGTCATTAAGGTGTCACGTCACTGACACTGCATTGTCACCTCTCAGGATTAGCGTTGCATTGTAAGTCGCAATCAAGCGAGCTTATTCATTGCAAAAGGTGATCCAATGACGCCTGCTTCATACCCCGACATGATGCTTCGCATTGAGGACATGGGGGTGACTTACCCCGGCAATGTCCTTGCTCTACGGCCCACCACCGTTGATTTCAACAAGGGCGAATTTACGGTCCTGCTCGGCCTTTCCGGTGCGGGCAAATCCACGCTGCTGAGGTCACTCAACCACCTGGTGCAGCCAACGGCTGGCAAGGTCGTGTCGGCCGAATTTGGTGGCCTTGATAACCGCAAAACGGTGCGGCTGCATCGAAGCCGCACCGCCATGGTGTTCCAGCACCATCAGTTGATTGAGCGCCACACTGCACTCCAGAACGTACTGACGGGCAGGCTTGCCTATCACAGCACCTGGCGCAGCCTATTACCACTGCCCAGGCACGATCTTGAACTTGCCCTTCACTGCCTTGAACGCGTTGGACTTGCCGACAAAGCTCTGGCCAGGATTGACCAGCTGTCTGGTGGCCAGCAACAACGAGTTGGCATCGCCCGTGCGCTTGCACAACAGCCCTCAATGATTCTCGCGGATGAACCCGTTGCCAGTCTGGATCCGGCCACGTCGGAAAAGGTACTGGGGTTACTGCGGGATATCTGCCAGGAAGACGGTATTACCGCTGTTATTTCACTGCATCAGCTGGAATACGCCCAACGCTTTGCAGACCGAATCATTGGCCTGGCGAATGCCCGGATTGTGTTCGATGCACCACCCGCCCAATTGAAGCAACACCACCTGCATGAGATCTACCACGGGAACTACGAAACCAAACCCCGCACCGTCCCGGTTCCCGGCAATACAACCGTTAACCCCCAACCGACGAAACTGGAGATAGCCCGATGAAAGCGTTACTGAACCTCTTGATTGCACTCTGCTTGGTGACAGGATTGAATCCGCAGGCACTCGCAGCGGATCCAGACCCTGATCTTCTGAAAGTCGCTCTCCTGCCCGATGAGAACGCCTCTGAACTGATCAAACGCAATCAACCGCTGAAAGACTATCTGGAAAGCACGCTTGGCAAGGAAGTTGAGCTGATCGTTACTACCGATTATTCATCGATGATCGAGGCCATGCGCTTTGGACGTATCGACCTGGCTTACTTCGGCCCTCTGTCCTACGTGATGGCCAAGAGCAAGAGCGACATCGAACCCTTTGCAGCCATGATTGTGGACGGCAAGCCAACGTACCGCTCCATCATCATTGCCAACGCAGACTCAGGGGTTGAATCCTATGCCGACATCAAGGGCAAAAAAATGGCCTATGGTGATCGGGCCTCTACATCGAGCCACCTGATTCCCAAAACTGTCCTGATGGAATCTGCAGGCCTGGAAGCCGGCCGTGACTATGAGGCACATTTCGTAGGATCCCACGACTCTGTTGCAGTGAATGTGGCAAATGGCAACGCAGAAGCCGGCGGCCTCTCCGAGGTAATTTTCCAGCATGTGATGGATCGTGGCCTGATCGACCGCAACAATGTGAAGGTTCTAGGATATAGCGGCGAGTTCCCCCAGTATCCCTGGGCCATGCGCTCAAATCTCGCCCCTGAGCTGAAAGAAAAGGTTCGAAATGCCTTCATCAGCATCGACGACAAGGAAATCCTGAGCAACCTCAAGGCTGAAGGCTTTGCAGCTATCTCCGATTCGGATTACGACGTAATCCGGCGCATGGGTAGCCTCCTGAACCTCGACTTCGCCAAGATGTGAGGAATTCCATGAGTTATACCCCGACGGAACCGGCGACTCTGTCGTCGGCTCCGTCAGCTCCGGTGCTGAATGAGCATGCCCGGGGCTGGCGGAGAAAACTCCTGCAGGCAGGTCTGGTTCTTGCGGTGATTATCATTGCCAGCTGGTACGTGGGCCTGCTTAATTTCAAAACCTTGGCCAACGGCGTGCCAGCGATTGGCGTCCTGCTGGGTGAATCGCTGCCGCCCGACTTTACCAATGTGATGAACTGGGTGTTGCCACTGGTCGATACTCTCGCCATGAGCATTGCCGGCACTGCAATTGCGGTTGCCGCTTCGGTACCGCTGGCTTTCCTTGCGGCCCGGAATACGTCGCCACACCCGGTTGTTTTCCATATAACACGCACCATTCTCAATGGCCTGCGGTCAGTTCCCGAACTGATCATGGGGATTATCTTTGTCGCTGCAGTCGGCTTTGGTGCGCTACCGGGCGTTCTTGCCCTCGGCCTTCACTCTATCGGGATGGTCGGCAAATTCTTTGCGGAAGCCATTGAACATGTGGACGAAGCCCCGGTGGAAGCCGCTGATGCTGCCGGAGCGACCCGTCTACAGGTTCTCTGGCACGCAGTTCTGCCCCAGGTTCTGCCGCAGTTCGCCGATGTATCCATCTACCGCTGGGAGTATAACTTCCGCGCCTCGACCGTCATGGGCATGGTGGGAGCAGGAGGCATCGGTTTCGAGCTCATGGGCTCACTGCGAATCATGCAGTACCAGGAAGTCAGTGCCATCCTGATTGTTATCCTCCTGATGGTCACGATTGTCGACAGCCTGAGCGGCTTCCTCCGTAAGAAATTCAAGTAAGGAAAACGAATGAAACCAAGAGTTGTGATAACTCACCGGGTACACGATGAAGTCCTGTCTGCCCTCAAACCACATTGTGAGCTGGTAACCAATCAGTCAAACCGGACGCTCCCGCCAGATTCGGTGAAGTCTAGGGTAGCCACAGCCGATGCCGTGATGGCCTTCATGCCGGACAGGATCGGCGATGACTTTCTGGCTGATTGCCCGAACCTGAAGATCGTGGGCGCAGCATTGAAAGGGTACGACAACTTTGATGTGGACGCCTGCACTCGCCGTGGGGTGTGGCTTTCATTCGTTCCGGATCTTTTAACCGTTCCCACCGCAGAACTGACCATCGGACTTGCCGTTGGCCTCACCCGGCAGGTAAAGGCAGCGGACGAATTTGTACGTTCCGGAGAGTTCAGAGGGTGGCAACCGAAGTTCTACGGGCTGGGAATCGAGGGCGCCACCATTGGCATTGTTGGAATGGGTGCCATTGGCAAGGCCATCGCAGCCCGTCTGCAAGGATGGGGTGCGGAACTGCTCTACTCACAACCCGAAGGCTTGCCTATTGATGAGGAGACGAAGTTGGGTCTGGCGCACACAGGGCTGGAAGAGCTTCTAGCCCAATCCGATATCGTAATACTGGCGTTGGCACTGAACGACCATACCTTTCACACCATAAACCCTTTACGCCTGGCACTGATGAAGCGGGGTGCCTATCTGATCAACCCATGCAGGGGTTCCGTGGTGGATGAGAAAGCCGTATTGGCGGCACTGGCTTCCAGACAGTTGGGTGGCTACGCCGCCGATGTGTTCGAAATGGAGGACTGGGCGCGATCGGATCGTCCGCACGAGATCAATGCGGAGTTACTTGCCCATCCGAACACATTATTTACCGCTCATATTGGCTCGGCCGTACAAAGTGTAAGGCTCGCCATAGAGCAACGGGCGGCCGAGAACATTCTGCAGGCATTGAGGGGTGAACGGCCGCGGGATGCGATCAATTCTCCATCGCTACGTAAGGACTCTCCATGCTGAATCTGGTCTGGCTCAAGAGCTTTATCGCGGTGGTCCAGCATCAGAGTTTTCAGGCCGCCGCGGAGAATCTTGGAATCGCCCAACCCACTCTCTCCCAGCATATCCAGAAACTTGAACAAGACCTGGAAGTTTTGTTGATTCGAAGGGGAAGATCAGGCTGCGAGCCCACCAGGGCAGCTTTGGCACTGGTACCATTCGCAAACAGTATATTGCGCCTCGACAAACATGCCCGTGAAGCGGTTCAGGGGGCGGGTGTTCGGATAGGGGCGAGCTCAAACATCGGCATATACATGCTCCAGCCCTATCTTCGGGCCTTCAGGGACGATACAGCCTCGCCAGACTTAGACCTCGTTATTGACAAAAACCCCTCAATCGCTCGGCAACTGATGATCGGTGAACTCGACATAGCCATAATGGAGTGGTGGAAGCCCAAACCCGGATTTCTGGCGCAGGATTGGCGGCAAGAACAGATGGTACTCATTGTTCCACCCGATCACCCATGCGCAGATCTTCAAAGCATAGATCGGGACATCCTCGCAGGAATGACGCTGCTTGGCGGAGAGCCTGGCACAGGTACAGGCCGGCTGCTGGCAAACTTTTTTGGTGAAAAGGGACCGTTTCCGAAGGTGTCCATGCAGCTAGGGAGCACAGAGGCTGTCAAACAGGCGGTAAAGGCTGGTCTCGGTATTTCGCTGGTGCTGGAGGCGACCGTGAGGGAGGAAGTCGGCGCGGGCTCGCTACGAGCCATCCCCGTTAGTAACCCCGGACTGGCAAAGGAACTCATGGTGGTCTACCCGAATGCCTTGGCCAATCACCCGCCACTCTCTGCATTCCTCAGCCATCTATGCCACTGAGCAAACAAATAGCTCACACCACCAAACAAAGGTAATCTCGATGCGTATCGAAAAGGATTCTTACCTGTTCGGATTGATGCACCCGGTGCAATAGCCGGAAGAAAAACATGATCAGACATGGTATCAACAGCCCAACCTGTCACACCGGGTGTTAGCCAGACTGCAATTTCATGTTGAGCAACCGCGAACCAACACGTAACCTGCAGATCAGACACCAGTGCCCGAGGCCCCATGAAGCCTGACTCCCATCAGCTCCCAGACAATGCCAGCGCAGGAACCGGCCCGCAGTCGCCATCCGACGGCACTGAGCGTGTTGCCCGGCTGATTCACCGCGTCGCTCAAAAAGACCGCCAGGCTTTCGCTCTCCTCTACGACGCAACTGCCCCGAAACTTCTGGGCACCGTGTTGCGTATCCTCAGAGACAGAGAATGGGCAAACGATGTTATCCAGGACAGTTACCTCAAGATCTGGCAGAAAGCCGGGCAATTTCAGGATGGTAAATCCTCGCCGATCACCTGGCTGGTGTCGATTGCCCGTAACAGTGCTATTGATGAGCTGCGCAAACACCCCACCGGACGCACCACGAACAGCGACGAGCTGGATGAGATGCCAGGCCGGCAGACATCAGTTCAGGAACAGCTGGAAGACCAGCGGGCGGCAAATCAACTGAATCACTGCATAGACCAACTGGAAAAAGACCGGCAGGACATGGTGCGCCTGGCCTACCTCAATGGATGGTCCCGGGAGGACCTGGCAAGCCAGTTTGAACAGCCGGTCAACACGGTAAAGACCTGGCTTCACCGCGCCCTGAAACAGCTTAAAAGGTGCCTCGAATCATGACTGAACGCGACGACCTGGACATGCTGGTTGCAGAGTTCGTTCTGGGCACATTGCCAGCCTCGGAGAGGGCGCATGTTGAAAGCCGGCGCAATGAGGACCCGGAGGTAGATGCGCTGATTCAGCAATGGGAAGAGCGCCTGGGTAAGCTGGCCGAGGAAACCGAGCCCGTTCAGCCCTCACCGGCGCTGTTCGCAAAAATCGAGAAGGCTCTGGACCGCGTGGAATCGACGCCTCGCGAAGCTGCCGAAACGTCTAACGTGGTTGCTCTGCGCAGCCAGCTGAACCGCTGGCGCTTGAGCACGGCGATTGCCTCGGCGGCCGCCCTGGTTCTCGTGGCCATTCTGGCGTTCCAGCCGCAGCCCGAGCCTCAAGCCCAGTCGTTTGTAGCGGTTTTCCAGAACAACGATGAACAGCCGGCCTTCCTGCTGACGGTGGACCTGAAGGAGCAACGGCTCAACATCCGGCCGGTGACCGCCGAGCCAAGGCCGGGAAAATCCTATCAGTTGTGGATCAAGGCCGACGAGCTGGGCCCAAACCCTCGCTCCGTGGGCGTTCTGGGCAACGATTTTGCGCTGGATGAAGGGGCATTGCGCAATTACGACCCTGCCCTGCTCAAGGAGGCCACGTTCGGTATCAGCGTCGAGCCCGAGGGCGGCTCGCCCACCGGACAGCCCACCGGACCGGCGATTCACGGTTACCTCTACCCCACCGACGGAAACACTCCATAGGCAGGCGCCAAAAAGATTTTCCGTGCCTGAAACTTTGCGCATCCGTTCCCGTAGCTGCAGTTAACCCGCCCAATAACAACCCGACGGGCGGGAAACACTGACACTCAGGAGAACGCAATGATCAAGCACGCAAACACCTCCGCACTTCTGGCCGCCCTGGTTTCTGGCGCTTTCGCAACCGGTTCGGCATTGGCCGCTGAACACAAGGCCGGTGTCTGGACCAACGATCAGTCTGTTGCCAACGGCGTTGTATCCGCCAGAAAAGTGGTTGCCGAACAGAATGGATGGCTGGTGGTTCACCGCACCGACGAATCCATGAAGCCGGGCCCTGTTGTCGCCCACGCGCCGTTGCGCAAAGGCATGAACATGGACGTCGCCGCCATCCTGACCGAGGAAGTGCAATCCGGCGACATGCTGATGCTGATGGTTCACAGCGAAGACGGCGGGATGAAAACCGGTATTTTCGAATACACCCTCGGCGCCAAGGAAGACGGCCCGATCAAGAAGGATGGCAAGCTGGTGATGTCGACCATTACCGCAAAATAATTGCTGGCATGATCGCTGGCTGCTGCGTACTCGACGCATGCAGCCAGCACGGCTACATCTGGCGCTTGCTCCCATACATGGCCGAATCGGCTTTGCTGACCAACTGACTCGCGGTCTCGCCATCTTCCGGGTACATGGCGGCACCCATGCTGCAGGAAACGCGAACGGTCGCTCCTCCGAGCGCAACGGGCAACGTCAGGATCTCCCGAATCTTGGCCATCGCATTTTCGACGGAATCGCGTCCATGGACATCGGTGAGCAGTACCGTGAACTCATCCCCACCCATTCTTGCGACAGTATCGGCCTCACGGGTGCAGTCCCTGAGCCTCTGAGCCATTTCGATAAGCAGTTGATCCCCCGCTTCGTGACCCATGGTGTCATTGATCTTCTTGAACTCATTCACGTCAAGATACAGCAACGCCAGTCGGCCTTCGTTACGGCTTGCGGATCTCAGGGCCGTTTCCAGACGGTCGTAGAACAGTGATCGATTGGTCAGGCCGGTAAGGCCGTCGTGATGGGCAAGGAAGCGAAGGTTTTCATCGGCGCGCTTGCGCTCAATAACGGTAGCTACCTGAGCCGCGATAAATTCCAATAACGACTGGTCGGCCGCGTTGAAAACTGTGGCTGTTGCGGCTCGCTCAATGATCAGCAGGCCGAGCACCGCCTTCTCGACAACCATGGGCAACGCCAATGAGTTTTCGCTGCCAGTGGCCGCTCTGGCCAGCAAAGTTTCCGAATCCATACACCGGCCCTCATTCCCCCAATCAGGAAATGTGAGCGTTTCGGTGTGAGGATCGTTGAAGCCGAGATGAAGGCAGGATTCCGGGAAAAGCTCCTCGACAACAGACCGGATGCCGGTGCAAAGCGCCTGTAGCGTCTGCGCCTCGTGGGCCGCCTCGGAAATACGGTAAAGCGCATCGCGGGTCTGATTGGCCCGCCGCAACGCGGTGACATCGCGGGCTACGGCAATCCTCAGGCGGTCTTCTTCCGCCCATCGGGCAGACCAGAGGATGTTAACTGCGTGGCCGTCTTTGTGGAGGTAGCGGTTTTCGAAGTCCACGTGGTGATGGCCACTCATTACCCGACGGGCTGCCGCCAGAGTGCGCTCCAGATCCTCCGGGTGTATGTATTTGACCAGTGACGTTCCGATCATTTCTTCGGGTGAGTAGCCAAGCAACTGGTGGCAGGCTTCACTGACAAAAACAATCTCGCCGGATTCGTTTACCACGAAAATAGTGTCGAGTATGAGGTTGACCAGTTTGGGGTAGAGAGGACTGAAATCGATCGTCAAAGGCCATCCCCCTTCACACCCAGCCTGTCGAGGTACAGGTGCAGCTCTGCCTCGCTCATATCGACATATTCGAGCACCCTGCCATACAGCATGGCAGTCGGAACATTACGACCTTTCAGCTCGCGCTGGGTTTCATGCAGTACGTAAAGAACGATTCGTTCGGTGCGGGTAAGGCCGTCTCTGGCATCGGGGAGAACCTCAAGAAGAGCGCGATCGTAGTCTGAACCGGCCATGATGTACCTGGAATAGAGCAATGGACCAGCACATAGTAGCAGGCTGGCAGCGAAGCCCCCAGAGGGCGTCGCTGCCTTTTAACGCCAAATCAGATCTGTTTGTAGACCACGTCAGACAACCGGCTGCGATTACCATCGGTGTCAAGGGTGCGGATAGCGAAGTACCAGGTGCCCTCAGCCAACTCGTCAACCATCAGCTCGTCGACAGAGGCGTCACCAATGGCCAGGCTCTGGTCGAGGTTTTCAGCGCTGGTGCCGTAGACCACTTCGAAGCCTGCGATTTCGCCCATGGCCAGGCTTTCGCCATTTTCGCGGGTCAGCGGCGCGGTCCAGCTCAGCAGTGCTGTGTTTGCAGGAGCGGTTTCCTCAGGCGTCGTTTCGGTGACAGGCTCGCTGGTGTCCGTGTCTGTTCCTGTGTCCGCTACGGTTTCGTCGGTGGTTGTATCGGTGGTTGTATCACCGCCTGAAGTCGAGTCACCTGACGTATCGGGCTCAGTCGTACCGGCAACCTGCTCGTCAGTTGAGCCAGTAGAGGTATCGGTCGAGGTATCAGTCGAGGTATCGGTGCTGGTGTCGGTTGAGGTGTCATTGGTGTCACCTGAGTCGGCAACATCGGTATCACTCTCTTCGTTAACATCGGCAATGGTTTTGAAGCGCTGTACATTGCGGTGTTCAACAACTGCCAATCTCTGGCTAATGACGCTTGAATCCACTGCATTCTGGAGCTCGGAAGATTGCAGCGCTGCGGCGCTGACCAGATCCGCCAACGCTACGTTGGTGCCGTCGCCCATAACGCTGATCTGGCCGGTAGCACTGACCTGTAAAGTAACATCAGCCAGTACATCAGAGATCGAATCCCACTGGGCGTTGTCATTCACCAGAGCCAGGAATGCCGCGTTGGCAATCGCCACCTGAATGGCGTCAGCGGTTACGCCGGTCATTTCATCCAGGTTGGTAAGGTCCGGCGGGGTCAGGCGCAGGGCGCCGGCCGGAAGGCCGAACCAGTTTTCCACCGTGGTGTAGGCACTGGAAATGGCAACCGGAGAAAGGCCGTCACCGCTGCGCTCGGCCAGAGTTACGGCCAGGTGGGTCAGCGGAGTGAGATTAACAGTTTCCATGCGCAGATCGCCGGCACCACGAAGGCTGAAACTGCTGTCCAGAGGCATGGTCTGGCCGAACGACACCGGCGCGCCATCAGCCTGATCACACTGGGGCACCACATCGCAGATCATTCGGGTTCCGCCATCGGCGGTAAGTTCAACCAATGCCCAGCCTTCGGCCTTGCCGCGAAGCTGCCACTCGTAACTGCCGTCGTCCGCCGTCAACACGGGCTTTGCTGCCTGGCGCTGGGGCGCGTAGTAGCCGTCTTTGTCCGCAATCAGGCGGTTGGCAACAACCAGGCCCTGCTGAATGACGCCCTTGACCGCTGCGCCGGCAATCTGAACCGTCGGCTCCGCAGTGACCGAAGACTGTGTGGCGGTGTCTTCGTCACTTGAAATGTCCAGACCGCAGCCCGAAAGCATAACAACCGCAGGTAACATCAGCAGTCCTTGCTTCGTTAGTTTTTTGCCGCAATATGACATTTTCTCGCACCAATTATTTGACGAATTTGAGCGAATCTTACAGCGGCAGTTTTCGGTTATATGCGGCGCAGTTCCGGATTATGCGGCGGAATTACGTCAGAAAATTGGCGTTTACGGAGGGATACACGTTGTGATGGAAGGTTACAGCACAGAGCCCGGACTTCCGAACATAAGGCATTGCTTTAAAAAAGCTTTTCACAATTCACTTAAATCCCGGCTCTGGGCCGGGAGCGATTAGCGGGCCGACTGATTACAAATTTAAACGTTGATGAAACGGGTACCGTTTCACAGTTTTCCGGGAACTCAAACGCCCAACCTGTCCCGCAGGGCATAGTACCAGGCACCCATAGCCGTCAACGGCACCCGGAATGCGCGGCCACCCGGGAACGGGTAATGGGGCAGGCTGGCGAACGCGTCAAAACGTTCGGCCTCGCCCTGAATCGCCAGCGCAAGGGCCTTGCCAGCGACATGAGTAAAGGTGACCCCATGGCCGGAGCAACCCTGGGAATAGAACACGTTCTCCTGCAGACGGCCGAGCTGGGGCAGGCGCGAGAGGGTGAGCAGGAAATTGCCGGTCCAGGCATAGTCAGTCTTCACGTTCGCCAGTTGCGGGAAGGTTTTCAACATATTGGGGCGAATCAGCCGGTCGATATTGGCCGGGTCCCGGGCGCCGTAGACCACACCGCCGCCGTAAATCAGGCGTTTATCACCAGACAGCCGGAAGTAGTCCAGAAGGTAGTTGCAATCTTCTACGCAGTTATCGTTCGGCAGCAACTCTCTGGCAACGGCCTCCTCCAACGGTTCGGTAGCAATAATCTGCGAGCCGCATGGCATGGATTTGGCCCCGAGCTCCGGCACCAGGCCACCGAGGTAGGCATTGCCCGCGAGAACCACATACTGTGCCCTGACTTCCCCCTGCTCGGTTTTAACAATTACGGTTTTACCGGGGACGATGCTCGTTACCGATGAATGCTCGTGAATCACGCCGCCGCGGGATTCCAGGGCGGCCGCTTCGCCCAGAGCCAGATTAAGCGGGTGGATGTGGCCGCCGGTGTGATCAATGGCGCCGCCGACATACCGTTCCGTACCAACCCTGGAGCGAATAGCGTTCCGATCCAGCAGTTCCACCTGGTCATGCCCGAATCGGCGCCACAGCGCCTGCTGGGATTCGAGGTGCGTAAGCTGCTTTGGGTTGAGGGCGGCAAAAATACCGCCCTCTTTCAGGTCGCAGCGAATGCCGTAACTCTTCACCCTCTGGCGAATGATCTGGCTGCCCTCGAAGGCCATCTCAGACAGCAGCTTCAGGTGGTCTTGAGAGGTCTGTCGTTCAATGCTGTCCAGGTCGCGGCTGAAGCTGTTGACGATCTGTCCGCCATTGCGCCCCGAAGCACCCCAACCAACGGTTGCGGCCTCCAGAACCACCACACGGAAACCGGCTTCCGCCAGAAACAATGCCGTCGAGAGGCCGGTATAACCGGCACCGACGACACAGACATCCGCCTCGCAAGGTCCTCGCAGCGCCGTGCGCAAAGGGGCCGGGTTGGCGGAAGCTGCGTAATACGAGGGAACCGGGGGATACTCGATCATTATGTGACGCCAGACAGGGTGATAGAGACGTTCAGGAACCGGCACCAACGTTGCGCGCCGCAGAAAGTCTATGCCAGCGCCGGGCGTTCGGAAAGACACGTTCTTATACCTATACCGCAGGCGGCGCCTGGGCGTGAAAGTGCTGCTATGATTGCTCAATTCTTCAGCCTGCGAGGCGTCCATGAATCAACCCGTCAGCACTTCCACCCCAACCAGCCAGACCGAATGGCAGGCCCTGGCCACAAACCTCACGCTGGAAGGCCGCGCCTATCTGAACGGCGCCTATCAATGGGCGGCCAGTGGTGAGACGTTTACCTCAGTCAGCCCCGTTGACGGGCGCGAGCTGGCCGCCATCGCCAGCTGTGATCAGAGCGATGCCGACCAGACCGTTATAGCTGCCCGCTCCGCCTTCGAGGCAGGCATCTGGAGCCAGCTGGCTCCCGCAAAACGCAAGGCGGTGCTGCTGCGATTCGCTGACCTTATCGAAGCCAACGGCGACGAGCTTGCTTTGCTGGAAACCCTGGACATGGGCAAGCCCATTAGCCACGCCAGAACCGTAGATGTGCCGGCCACCGCCCGGGCAATCCGCTGGACTGCCGAAGCCATCGATAAGGTGTACGGTGAACTTGCCCCCACGCCTCACAACCAGATCGGCATGATCTCCCGTGAGCCCATGGGGGTTGTGGCTGCCATCGTGCCCTGGAACTTTCCGATGATCATGGCGGCCTGGAAAATCGCGCCAGCTCTGGCCACCGGCAATTCAGTGATTCTCAAACCTTCCGAGAAATCGCCCCTAAGCGCCATTCGCCTGGCTGCCCTGGCCGAAGAAGCCGGCATTCCCGCCGGCGTTTTTAACGTGCTGCCTGGCTTTGGCCACACAGTGGGCAAGGCCCTCGCCCTGCACATGGACGTGGACTGCCTGGTGTTTACCGGCTCCACGAATGTGGCCAAGCAGCTGATGATCTACGCTGGCCAATCCAATATGAAACGGGTGTGGCTGGAGGCCGGTGGCAAGAGCCCCAACATTGTCTTTGCCGATGCGCCGGACCTGAAAAAAGCCGCGGCTGAGGCTGCCAGCGCAATCGCCTTCAATCAGGGCGAAGTGTGCACTGCAGGCAGTCGCCTTCTGGTAGAGAACAGCATTCGCGCAGAGTTTGTGGGGCTGATTCGGGAAGCCCTGACAACCTGGCGCCCCGGTCACCCTCTGGACCCGGCAACAACCTGTGGCGCCATTGTTGACCAGGGACAGCTGGATCGCATTATCGACTACATTGGCATCGGTCAGTCCGAGGGCGCGAGTCTGGTGGAAGGTGGACAGCGCATCATGGAAGACACCGGCGGCCTGTTCGTTCAGCCCACAGTGTTTGATGGGGTGAATAACCAGATGCGCATTGCTTCCGAGGAAATCTTCGGGCCGGTGCTGTCGGTGATCGGGTTCGATACGGCAGAAGAGGCCATCCACATTGCCAACGACTCCATCTACGGCCTGGCCGCAGCCGTATGGACATCCAACATCAATACAGCTCACAAAGTTGCAAAAGCCCTCAGGGCTGGCAGCGTGTGGATCAACCACTATGATGGTGGCGACATGACGGCGCCTTTTGGTGGCTTCAAGCAGTCTGGCAATGGCCGGGACAAATCCGTGCATGCCTTTGACAAGTACACCGAATTGAAAGCGACCTGGCTGGTTCTGGAATGACCAGGTAGAGTCTAAACCTCACCGTAAAAGATTTTGAGGACATGGCCGGTTCCCAGGCCAACAGCGAAGCACTCATACCTCCAAGCGCCAGGAGCATTATCGTGGCTGGCGGAACAGCATCAGCAGCGGTATCGCCAGCAGCGTCATCCAGGCCATGATCTGAAAATCGTTAAGATAGCCGATTGCGGCAGCCTGCCGGCTGAGTTCGACATTAAGAATGGCAAGGGTCTGGTCGGTACTCCCGTCCAGCATTGATTGTACCGGCTCCCTGAAGCGGTTGAGCTGTTCGCCCAGCACCGCATGGTTGGTCTGAGTACTCCGGGCCGCCAGGGCCACCATAACGGAAATACCGATGCTGCTCCCGATGTTCCGCATCAGACTGAACATGGCGGTCGCCTCATTACGGTAATGAGGGGCCAGCGTCGAGAAGGTGATGGTGCTGAGAGGCACGAAAACCAGGCCAAGGCCGGCGCCCTGGATCAATCCGGTCTGGACGAGCGCCCAGGGGCTGATATCGAGATTGAACTGCGCCATCTGAAACAGCGAAATAACTGTCAATATCAGGCCGCTGCCCACCAACAGGCGGACATCCACCCGGCCAACCAACCGCCCTACGACAACCATGGCAACCATGCTGCCCATGCCACGTGGCGCAAGTACTTCACCGGTCGTGATAACCGGGAAGCCCATCAGGTTTTGCAGGAAAGGCGGCAACAGGGCCAGCGTGGCCAAGAGCACCACGCCCACGATAAAGATAAACACCAGGCCGATAACAAGATTACGATCCCGGAACAGGCCGGGTTCCAGAAACGGCTCTTTTGCGGTCATCATGTGCACGATAAACATATATAGGCACACCACCACGACCAGCGATTCGATCATGATTTCCAGGGAAGAGAACCAGTCCAGGCTTTGCCCCCTGTCCAGCAAGAGCTGAAGCGCCCCGATTGCCAGAGAGAGCAGCGCAAAGCCGAACAGGTCAAAGCGCCGCTTGACCTTCTCGGTTTCTCTGACGAACATCAGAATCCCGCCCAGCGCGAGAATACCGAAGGGTAGATTTATCAGAAATACCCAGCGCCAGTTGTAATACTCGGTCAGGTAGCCCCCCAGAGTCGGCCCAAGGATAGGCCCCACCATGACCCCCACACCCCAGATCGCCATGGCAGAACCGTGCTTTTCTTTCGGGTAGGTATCCAGCAGAACCGCCTGGGACAAAGGCACCAGCCCGGCGCCAAAGACGCCTTGCAGCAATCGGAATGCCACAATCTGGTCCAGGGAGGAAGCGAGGCCGCAGAGCATAGATGTCAGGGTAAAACCGACAACGGCGGTAACAAACAGTTTCTTGCGCCCCATTCTGGCCGCCAGGAAACCGGTCATCGGCGTCATGATCGCCGCCGCCACAATATAGGATGTCAGAACCCACGCAACCTGTTCGGACGTCGCCGACATGCTGCCCTGGATGTTAGGCAAGGCAACATTGGCAATGGTGGTGTCGACAGCCTGCATAATTGTCGCAAGCATGATTGACACGGTAATCAGGCCGCGATTGGCAACTCCGGAGTCCGCAGCCCGCTCGCTCACTCCGCCGCCCCGGGTCGCTCGGAAGCCTTCGCAGGGCCCACCAGGCTTTGAGCCCACGTTGTGAGGGGCGCAAGAAAAGCCGGCCCGCGATTATGCCAGCCTGTGTCGATGGCCACGGAAACACTCATGCCGGACAACAGTCGCGGTCCGGCGGAGGGATCGTCCAGCTCGATACGCACAGGAATACGCTGCACCACTTTGACCCAGTTGCCAGTCGCGTTCTGGGCGGGCAGGATCGAGAATTCGGAACCGGCCGCGCCGGCAATGCTGCTGACCCGGCCTTTCCAGATGTTACCCGGGTAGGCATCCACCTCGAGCGCTACCGCCTGCCCCGGCTCGACATGGGTTAGCTGGGTTTCTTTCAGGTTGGCATCAACCCACACCCCGGTGGAAGAAACCAGGCTCATCGCGGGGCGACTGGGATTGACGTACTGGCCAGCCACCGGCGTTTTTGAGGCGATACCGTCAAAGCGAGCGAATACGTGAGTGTCTTGCAGATCCCGTCGGGCGATGTTCAGCGCAGACTGCGCCTTCCGGTACAGGGGGTGGTCGCCAATGGCAATGTCGGGGTCACCGCCCAGCCCCGCCCTGATACGTTGCAGCCCCTTTTGGACCTGTTCAACCTGCTGTCGAGCAAGTTCCGTTTCATGACGGTACCTGTCAAGAACAGAATCGGATACGGCGTGCTTGTCCGCCAGCTCTACCTGCCGTTTGTATTCTCTTTGCGCGAAGACCAGGTTGCTCTGGGCCACGCTGAGCTCCTGCTGCTTTTCCCGGTAGCTGGCCTTCATGGTCTCTATCCGGGTTTGCACATCTGCCAGCTCGGCTTCTGCTTTCTGCACGGCAATGCGGTATCGCTCGGGTTCGATGGCAAACAGTAAACCACCGGCTTTCACTACCTGGTTTTCTTGCACAGCCACCCGGGAGACTTTACCGGACACCTCGGGAACGACCGAGACCATGTCCGCATGCACATACGCATTCTCGGTTTTCACATACCGTCCTCCGAGGAGGTAGAACCCGCCAGCGATCAGCAGCACGACCAAAGGAACAAGCACCAGAAGGATAAACCGTTTGTTCGCACGCCCGGCCATCTTGCCGGAACATGTGCATAATTCTCGTCTGTTAATGTCTCGCATGATCTGCCGGTTCCTGAAAACGTAGTGCATGAACTCGTAGCCCAACGTTACTGAGCCAGACCATTATAAGCATGCTCATATTTAGAGTGAACCAAAACGAATGTAAATTCCGATCTAGCTCGACCGGCTTTTAACCAACACGGTGACGGCACTGAAGGGAACAAATCGGAAAACGCAAAACGGCGCCCTCAAGGCGCCGTTTTTCTGATCACTCAAACTATCAAACCGTGTGCAGGTACCAGAGATATTCGAGATCCGAGATGGTCATCTCGAACTCATTCAGTTCATGCTCCTTACAGGCCACGAACACATCCAGAAACTGGCTCCCCAGATAATCCGCCATCACTTTGGACTGGCCCAGCTCCCGCAAAGCATCCCGCAGGTTGTTCACCAGTGTTGCCTCGTGCTGCTCATGGGCATTACCCACGGTAACCGGTGGTGGCTCGATCCTGTTGGAGATGCCGTAATGAATGCCCGCCAACACGGCTGCCATCAGGAGGTACGGGTTGGCATCCGCACCGGCGACGCGGTGTTCAATACGCAGGGCTTCGGGATCACCACCCGGCAGCCGGAGTGATGCGGTACGGTTATCCACGCCCCAGGTCGCAGCGCTGGGTACATAGTACTCAGGACTGAACCGCCGGTAGGAATTGATGTTCGGACAGAACAGCGCCATGGCATCGTTCATGGTAGCCACCAGCCCGCCCACGGCCCAGCGCAGCATGTCGTTGGGCGCTTCCGCATCGCCTGCGAACACGTTGCGGCCCTCGCCGTCCACCAGGCTTACGTGCAGGTGCATGCCGCTGCCAGCCTGGCTGTGATAGGGCTTGGCCATGAACGTGGTGTCCATTTCATGGTCGTAGGCCATGTTCTTGATCAAACGCTTGAGCAGGGTTGCGTGGTCGCAGGCCTGCACCGCGTCATCGACGTAGTGCAGGTTGACCTCAAACTGCCCGGGCGCCGATTCGGCCACCAGTGCATCCGCCGGCAATTCCTGCTCATGGGCTGCATCCAGCACGTCCGCCAGAAATTCCGCGTATTCGTCCAGATCATCAATGGAATAGGCCTGGGTGCCCGCAGGACGCTTACCGGAAATGGGCGACTTGGGTGGTTGAGGTCGACCGGCGAGATTTTCCTGGTCGATAAGGTAAAACTCCAGCTCAAAGGCCGCCACGGCGGTCAGCCCCAGTTCCTCAAATCGCTTGACGATGTTCTGCAAGACCACCCGCGGATCTGCGAAAAACGGTGTCTCGCGGTCCAGCTCATACATGGTCAACAGAAGTTGCGCAGTGGGCCGCTTCTGCCAGGGCTCCATAGTGAGGGTATTTTCAATGGGCAGACAGACACGGTCTGCCTCGCCAATATCCAGGCCGAGGCCGGTTTCTTCCACCGTGGTGCCCTGAATGTTCAGGGCAAAGATGGAAGCGGGCATGGCCACACCGCGCTCAAAGACCTTCGCCAGCGCAGACGGGTCTACCCGCTTGCCGCGAACAATGCCATTCATATCCGGGATCAGCAGATCAACAAACTGCAGTTCGGGGTGTGCCTGAAGGAACGAGTCGGCACTCGTAGAACCAGAAGCCATAAGGGAAGCCATCCACAACGCAAACAGGCCTGGTGCCGAGGAGCCGGCGCAGGGGTTTCAACACTCCTTTATCCCGGTTTCCTGAGCATTTGGCAAGATACGCACATACCGTATTTTGCCCGGAATCCGGGCAATTAAGACAACAGCCGCCCAAAACCCGTCCCGGGGAAACCCTGCTTTTCCGATGTGATAGCATGCAGAGGTTGCATCCGAGCAGCGCCGCCACTTACCGCCACGCAAGGGAGCCACGTTCCATGAAAACTCTCGCAGGCCTGACCCTGATTCTAGCCACTTTCAGCACCGGCAGTTGGGCTGAGCCGGTCGACTTCAATAAACGCAACGCCCATATTTTCTGCTCTTCCCACCTGGCTGTTATCAGCGAGTCTGCGGACAAAGGCTCTGAGGAATACCAGGCATTACGTTATCTTTCCGGCATGCACCGTAAAGAAGCTCAGGCCATGGGTGCGACCCGGAAGCATTTCCTGGATGTTATTCGTTACCTGGAGCAGGTACGCGACAGCGACAAAGAGAAATGGCGGAGCCTGTCTGCACGGAGTCAGGAAGTCTGCATCCATGACTGATTTGAAACGGAATATCCGGAAAGCGCCTTTGTTCTGAAGCAAAGCGCGCACCGCATACGCATAACTCCGAATCGGTCAGCGAAAATTTCCGTAGCGCATTCCGCGATCTCGTGATAAATATCGCGCGAGAACGGTTGGTGCTGTGCCACCGTTTCCAGGACAAGCCTTAAAGGAGTCGAAAGGCGGCATCCCCTGCCACCTGCGGCCACCCTCAGCAGACCTGCACAACACCGCGTGCGTCCTGCACGTTTTGTATTTATCCCTTTTGAGTGAGGGACATCATCCAATGTTGAAGTTGTGTAAGCCACAGGCGCTGGCCGCCTCTGTTGCGTTGTCTCTGTGTGCCTCTTCCGCGTTTGCCGCCGAGGAAGTGCGTGTCTACAACTGGTCCGATTACATCGCCGAGGACACCCTGGCGAAGTTCACGGAAGAAACCGGCATCAAGGTGATCTACGACGTTTACGACAGTAACGAGATCCTCGAAGCCGCCCTGCTTTCCGGTCGTTCCGGCTACGATCTTGTTGTGCCGTCCAACCACTACGTAGCCAAGCAGATTTCTGCCAACGCCTTCGTAGCGCTGGACCACAGCAAGCTGCCGAACATGAGTAACCTCAACCCGGATCTGATGGACGATCTGGAAAAGGTTGACCCGGGTAGCCAGTTTGCTCTGCCTTATCTCTGGGGCACCAACGGCTATGGCTATAACGAAGGCCGTATCCAGGAAATCCTGGGTGATAGCGCCCCCACGGATTCCTGGGCCTTGGTATTTGATCCGGAAGTCACCGGCAAACTCGCAGCCGGTGGCTGCGGTATTGCCATGCTGGATTCCGGCGAAGAGATGGTTCGTGCCGCCATGGCCTACATTGGCCTGGATCCAAACAGCAACAACGCCGACGACATCAGGAAAGGCGGTGAGGTGATCAAGGCCATTCGCCCGAACGTCACCTACTTCCATTCGTCGCGTTACATTGGCGACCTGGCCAACGGTGACCTGTGTGTGGCTGCCGGTTACTCCGGCGACATCCTGCAGGCCGCCGCACGCGCCGAGGAAGCCGAGAACGGCAACGTGATCCGCTACACCATTCCCAAAGAAGGTGCAGTGCTGTGGTTCGACATGATGACCATCCCGGCCGGCGCACCGAACGTGGAGAACGCCCACAAGCTGATGAACTTCCTCATGCGCCCGGAGATTATCGCGGACGTGACCAACTATGTGTGGTACGCCAACCCGAACAAGCCGGCCAACGAATTCGTTGATCCGGAGATTCTGAGCGATACCAGCATCTACCCCACCGATGAGGTGATGAAGAAGCTGTACATCATGGAAGGCCGGCCTCAGGACGCCCAGCGTCTGATGACCCGCACCTGGACCAACGTGAAGTCTGGTCGTTAAGCGGTGGAAAACGGCAACAACACCTCCGCGCAAGCGGAGGTGTTACTCAGCATTCGGGGCATCTCCAAAAGCTTTGATGGCACGCTGGCCGTGGACAATGTGAGCCTGGACATCCACAAGGGCGAGATCTTTGCCCTTCTGGGTGGTTCCGGTTCCGGCAAGTCCACCCTGCTGCGCATGCTCGCAGGTTTTGAAACGCCCAACGCCGGCACCATCATGCTCGACGGTCAGGACGTTACAGCTCTGCCCCCGTTTCTGCGCCCTACCAACATGATGTTCCAGTCCTATGCCCTGTTCCCCCATATGACGGTGGAGCAGAACATTGCCATGGGCCTGAAACAGGACAAGCTGCCGAAAAGCGAAATTCGCGACCGGGTGGCCGCCATGCTGAAGCTGGTCAAGATGGAACCCTATGCCCGGCGCAAACCCCAGCAGCTTTCCGGTGGTCAGCAGCAACGCGTTGCCTTGGCCCGCTCACTGGCCAAACGGCCCAAGCTTCTGTTGCTGGACGAGCCCATGGGCGCCCTGGACAAAAAGCTGCGTACCGAAATGCAGCTGGAACTGGTGGAAATTCTGGAAAACGTGGGCGCAACCTGCCTGATGGTGACCCACGACCAGGAAGAGGCCATGACCATGGCCAGCCGCATCGCCATCATGGCGCAGGGCCGGATTGCCCAGATCGGCTCGCCCATCGACATCTATGAGAGCCCGAACAGCCGCATGACGGCAGAGTTCATTGGCTCGGTGAATATTTTCGAGGCCCACATCCGGGAGGATGAGGCCGACAGCATCACGCTGACCAGCAGCCTGCTGGATGCACCGGTGTTCATCGACCGCGGCGTTACTACACAGGCGGAATCCACCGAAGCCCTGATCGCCCTGCGTCCGGAGAAGATCTACCTCACCGCCGACAAGCCGGACGGCGAGCACAACTGGAGCTGCGGAACGGTAGACAATATTGCCTATCTGGGCGACATCACGTCCTACTACGTGAAGCTGGCCAGCGGCAAACGCGTTCAGGCGACCATGGCGAACGTGGAGCGCCGTGGCGAGCGGCCAACCTGGGGCGACAGGGTATTCGTATCCTGGGAAGCCTCCAGCCCCATCCTGCTCTGGAACTGAGCCAATGAGACGGAAACCTTTACCCGCCCCTCTGACCGAGCGGGTGCGTGCAGTGCTGTTTAATCGCCGGGTGGTGTTCGGTATCCCGTTCCTGTGGCTGCTGCTGTTCTTCCTCCTGCCTTTTGCTCTGGTGCTGAAAATCAGCCTGACCTCGGCGCTCATGGCCATCCCGCCTTACGAGCCCGTATTCCGGTGGGTGGACAACACCCTGTCGGTGGTGGTGAACATTGGCAATTACCTGTTCCTGCTTTCAGACAGCCTGTATTTCGCCGCCTATTGGGGGTCGGTGAAAACAGCATTCCTGGCAACGGTGGTGTGCCTGCTCATTGGCTACCCCATGGCCTACGCCATGGCCCGGGCTCCAAAACACTGGCAACTGGTGTTGCTGTTGATGGTAATGCTGCCCTCCTGGACCTCGTTCCTGATCCGGGTTTATGCGTGGATGGGCATCCTCGGCAATCAGGGGCTTCTGAACAGTTTTCTGATGTGGCTGGGTTTTATCGATCAGCCGCTCAAGATGCTGAACACCAACTTCGCGGTGGTGCTGGGCATTGTCTACGCCTATCTGCCATTCATGGTGCTGCCCATCTACACCAACCTGGTGAAGTTGGATGTGCGCCTGCTGGAGGCAGCGTCAGACCTGGGCTGCCGCAGCCTGACCACCTTCTGGGCCATTACCCTGCCCCTGTCGAAGGCCGGCATTCTGGCCGGTTCCATGCTGGTATTTATTCCCGCGGTGGGCGAGTTCGTGATCCCGGAACTGCTGGGCGGGCCGGATACGCTGATGATCGGCAAGGTGTTGTGGGAGGAGTTCTTCAACAACCGCGACTGGCCGGTGGCGTCTGCCCTCGCGATCGTGATGCTGTTGTTACTGCTGGTGCCGATCGTGCTGTTCCATCGGTTCCAGGCCCGGGAGATGGAAAAGCATGGTTAAATCGCGTTCGTTCAGTTTCTCGAAAGTGATGCTGGTTCTCGGCCTGCTGTTCCTGTATCTGCCGATGTTTGTGTTGATCGTGTATTCGTTCAACGCGTCCCGGCTGGTGTCGGTTTGGGCCGGATTTTCCACCCACTGGTACGGCGAGCTGTTCCGCGATGAACAGATTCTTTCTGCTGTGTGGATGAGCCTGCGGATTGCCTTCTACTCCGCCAGCATGGCGGTGTGCCTGGGTACGCTGTGTGCGTTCGTGATAACCCGCTTCAAGAAGATGCGAGGGCGCACACTGCTATCCAGCATGATTACCGCACCGCTGGTTATGCCGGAGGTGATCACCGGTTTGTCACTGTTGCTGCTGTTTGTCCAGATGGCCCAGACCATCGGCTGGCCAGTGGATCGTGGCATGGCTACCATCTGGATTGCCCACACCACCTTCTGCAGTGCCTATGTGGCGGTAGTGGTATCAGCCCGGTTGCAGGAGGTGGATCGCTCCATCGAGGAGGCGGCCATGGACCTGGGCTGCACGCCCCTGAAAACCTTCTTCGTAATAACGCTACCGGTGATTGCTCCGGCGCTGGTATCTGGCTGGCTGCTGGCATTCACCCTGTCGCTGGATGACCTGGTGATTGCCAGCTTCGTTTCCGGCCCGGGTGCAACCACGCTGCCGATGGTGGTGTTTTCCTCCGTACGGATGGGGGTTTCGCCGAAGATCAACGCGCTGGCCACGCTGATCATCGTGGCGGTATCGCTGATCGCGTTTATTGCCTGGTACCTGATGCGCCGGGCGGAACGTAAGCGGCTTCAGACACCGGACGCCTAGCGTCCGGGTGGCTGGCCCTTGCCTTCACAGGGAATCGGGAAAGGCAGAGACCAGGTAGTCAACCAGAGCACGGACTTTGGGTGTGACGAACTTACGGGTGGGATAGACGGCGTATACGCCAAGCTCAGTGGAACGGTAAGCCGGCATCAGCTCCGCCAGCCGCCCGGCGTCGAGATCTTTATGCACCAGAAAGCCGGGCTGGAGAACAATGCCCTGGCCGGCCAGGGCAGCACCGCAGCAGGTTTCACCGTTGTTGGCGTACATCCACGGCCGCACCCGCACGCTGGTGGCGCCTTCCGGGCCTTCAAAGGGCCAATCATTGCCGGTAGTGAAGTTGCTGTAACCGATGATCCGGTGGCTGGCGAGATCTTCCGGTTTGGCTGGGGAGCCATGGGTGGCGATGTAATCCGGAGACGCGCAGGCAATGAGCCGGGTAGAGGTGATCCGTCGGCTGACCAGCGTGGAGCTTTGCAGTGTGGCAATGCGGATGGCCATATCAAAGCCTTCCTCAACAATGTCTACCAGCCGGTCTGATAGATCGATCGACAGCTCCACGTCCGGATAGCGGGCGTGGAATTCTCCCCACAAAGGCGCCAGGTGGCTGATCCCGAAGCTGACCGGCGCGTTCACCCTGAGCGTGCCCCGTGCGACATCATTGCGGGAGGTAATTTCCGCCTCTGCCTCCTCAACGCCAGCCAGTAACTCCCGGCACCGGACATAGAACACTTCGCCCTCCCCCGTCAGCGACAGGCGGCGGGTGGTCCGCTGCAGCAGCCGAACGCCAAGACGACTTTCCAGTTCGCTGACATAACGCGAGACAGCGGCCTTGGACATCCCCAGATTCTCCGACGCAGCCACGAAGCTTCCAGCCTCAACCACGTTGCAGAACGTCCGCATCTCCAGCAATCGATCCATTGTCTCAAATTCCGAAACAGTTAATTTATAAAAGCTACGTTTATCCCGTTTATTGATATTTGTAAAGTATTCGCATGTTCGAAACACACCCCAAGGAGATTCATCATGAACAACGCATTCCTGAACAAACTGATCAGCACTGACGCAAGCTGGGGCGCTTTGGCCCTCCGGATCCCTGTCGGTATCATTTTCGCCGCCCATGGTGCCCAGAAACTGTTCGGCTGGTTTGGTGGCTACGGGCTGGAGGGTACCGGTCAGTGGATGGATTCCATCGGGCTCAGCCCCGGCTACCTGATGGCGCTGTTGGCTGGTGGTGCGGAATTCTTTGGTGGTCTGGCTCTGGTCATCGGCCTGCTGGTTCGCCCTGCCAGCGCGGTACTGGCATTCGCCATGCTGATCGCTATTTTCAGCGTTCATATCGGCAACGGCCTGTTCATGAGCAACAATGGGTACGAGTTTGGCCTGGCCTTGCTGGCCGTGTCCGTATCCCTGGTATTCAGCGGCGCAGGCCGCGCGTCCATTGATCGCGCGATTGCAGCCAGATAACACTACCGCAACCCGGAGGAGCAATCATGAGTCTGTTTGTTTCCCACGGCGCTCCCACCTTCGCACTGGAGCCGGGCCTGGCTGGCCCGGCCCTGACGGAGCTGGGCAAACGCCTTACCAGGCCCGAAGCTGTGCTGGTGGTTTCACCCCACTGGATGACGCCGGAAATCCGGGTAGGCGTTTCCGGAACACCAGAGACTATTCACGATTTTCGCGGTTTTCCGGCTGAACTCTATAACCTCAATTATCCGGCAGCCGGCCACCCGGAACTGGCGCGAACCACTCTGGCATTGCTGGAGGCAGGGGGCTGGAGCGCCCGGGCTGACGAGACCCGGGGTCTGGATCACGGGGCCTGGGTGCCAATGACGCACCTTTTCCCCGATCACTCGGTTCCGGTATTCCAGGTTTCGATGCCAACGGATCTTGAGCCTGCGTCTGCCTGGCGGTTGGGCCAGACCCTGCAGCCGCTCGAGCATGAGGGTGTGCTCATCATTGGATCAGGCAGCCTTACCCACAATCTGTACGAAGTTCGCTGGGGTGACCCGAACGCATCCGGGTATGCGAGGGAATTCACGGATTGGGTCCGTGCCAAAGCGCAGGACGGCGACCATCAGCAACTGATAGCAGCGTTGGAGGAGGCCCCCCATGCCAGGCGGGCGCACCCAACCACCGAGCATTTTCTACCTTTGCTGGTGGCCGCCGGTGCGGCCGGGAGGCAGCAACCCGGCGTGCTGATTGATGGCGGGATCGAACACGGTGTTCTGGCCATGGATGCCTTTGTTTTCCGGCATCCGGCCTGAACTATCAGCGAACTATGCCGCCGGTTGACGGCGGTCCCAGACAGACTGGATCCACTTGTAGAACACCGGCACCAGCAATGTGCCCAGAACGGTAGCGGCAACCATGCCGCTAAGGACCGTGATACCCAGGCTTACCCGGCTTGCCGCACCAGCGCCGCTGGCAAACACCAGCGGTAGCACGCCAAGCACGAAAGACAGGGCTGTCATCAATACCGCCCGGAAGCGAAGGACAGCGGCTTTCTGGGCCGCCTCCGCGGTGGACATGCCCGATTGGCGCAACTGCATGGCGAATTCCACAATGAGAATCGCGGTTTTGGTGGAGAGTCCGATCAGCAGCACCAGGCCCACCTGGGCGTAGATGTTGTTCGCCAGCCCCACTAGCCAGAGTCCCGCCATGGCGCCGGCAAGGGCCAGTGGCACCGCACCAAGCACCGCCACCGGGAGGGTCCAGCTTTCGTATTGCGCCACCAGGAACAGGTACACAAACACCAGGGCCAGCAGGAAGATCACCCCTGCCAGGTTACCCGCCTGAATCTCTTGCAGGCTCTGGCCGGCCCAACTGAACTCATACCCCTGTGGCAGGCTCTGTGACAGCTCTTCCATGGTCGCAATGGCGTCGCCACTGGCAAAGCCTGGTGCCGCCTCCCCGGAGATGGTTACCGAGCGCTTCAGGTTAAAATGCTGGATACTTGAGGGCCCGAGCACGGGTTTGAGCGATGCCAGCGTGGTCAGCGGCACCATGTCGCCATCCCGGTTGCGGACAAAGTAATGGGACAGGTCTTCGGGGCGCTGTCGGAACTCGCCTTCGGCCTGCAGAAGCACCCGGTAGTTCTTGCCGAAACGGGTAAAGTCGTTCACGTAAAGCGAGCCAAGCTGGGTCTGCAGGGTAGAGAAGATATCGGAGAGCTCAATACCCAGGGCCTTGGCCTTGTTCCTCTCGACTTCCAGCAGATACTGCGGAATGTTCGCGCGGTAGGTACTGTATACCCGGGAAAGCGCTTCACGCTGGTTGGCTTCGTAGATGAGGCCATTCATAACCTGCGCCAGCTCCGAGGGGTCCCTGCCCTGATTATCCTGCAGGCGGAAGTCGAAGCCGGATGAGGTTCCCAGCCCGGGGATCGGAGGCGGATTGAAGACCATCACCTGTGCCTCGGGGATTGTCCAGAGCCTGGAATACAGCCTGGGAATGACCGCTCCCAGACCCAGACTGGCATCTTCCCTTTCTTCCCAGTCTTTCAGCATCACAATGCCAAGGCCATTGTTTGAGGATGCGCCACCCAGCAGCGAGAAGCCGGACACCGTAATGAAGTCAGTTACTGCCGGGTCTTCCAGAACCATGTCCGTTACTTTGGTTAGCACGGCTTCCGTGCGTTCCAGGGAAGCAGCATCGGGCAACTGCACATCCACGAACAGGAAACCCTGATCTTCCGGCGGGACAAACGCCGAAGGCACTGATTTGAACAGGCCAGCACCGGCAACCAGGATCACCACCAGGGTAACGCCAACAAGCGTCCCTTTGCGCAGGAGCTGCACAACCAGCTTCGAATAGCCGCTGGTTGTCCGCGTAATCAGTATCTCGAAAGGCCGGAGCCAGCCAATGGCCTTGTCCCCGCTCCTGCCAAGCAACGCGACACACAGGGCCGGGCTCAGTGTGAGCGCATTGATTGAGGAGATGATCACGGCCACCGAAATGGTGACCGAAAACTGCTGGTACAGCTTGCCGGTTATTCCGGGCATGAACGCGACAGGCACGAACACGGCCAGCAATACCAGCGTGGTGGCAATGACCGGCCCCGTTACTTCCGCCATCGCCTTGGTGACCGCCTCGCGGATCGGCAGCTTCTCCTCGGCAAGGATGCGTTCCACGTTCTCGATAACCACAATGGCGTCGTCCACCACAATGCCGATCGCCAGCACCAGCCCGAACAGCGTAATGGTGTTGATGGAATAACCAAGCACTGACATAACCGCAAAGGTGCCGATCAGGGAAACCGGGATGGCAATACTCGGAATCAATGTGGCACGCCAGTTCTGCAGGAACAGGAACACCACCAGAATCACCAGGCCGACGGCCTGGAACAGGGTAACGATGACTTCACTGATGGAGCGGCTGATGAATTCCGTGGTGTCGTACAGAACGGTGTAATTCACGCCCGCCGGAAAACTGCCTGAGGCCTTTTCAACCAGGGCCTTTACCCGCTCCGCAACCTCCAGCGCATTGGCATCGGGCAGTTGGTATATCACCAGGAATGCGGTGTCCTGATTGTTCAGTTTCGCGGTGGAGGTATAGGAACGGGAACCCAGCTCGATACGCCCCACGTCTTTCAGGCGCACAAAACCGCCATCGGGCCTGGAGCGGAGAATGGTCTGAGCGAACTCGTCGGGATCTGACAGGCGTTCCCGGGTCTGGATACTGTAGACAAACTGCTGGCCCGCAGGCACGGGCGGCTGGCCGAGTTTGCCCGCCGCGACAATCTGATTCTGCTCCCGGAGCGCAGCGGCAACCTCCGCAACGGTCACATCCAGCGAAGCCATCCGGCGGGGATCCAGCCAGACTCGCATGCTGTAGTCTTTCGCGCCCATCACTTCCGCCGACCCTACCCCTGGCACCCGACCAAGGGCTTCGACAAGGTTATTGGAGGCGTAGTTGCTGAGGAAGACGCCGTCGAGATCCGGTCGCTCGGAGGTCAGGTTTATACCCATCAGCATGTTGCCGGCCTGCTTGCTGACCACCACGCCCTGTCGCCGGACTTCATCGGGCAGAAACGGTTCCGCCAGGGCAACGCGGTTCTGGACGTTTACCTGGGCAATGTCTGTATCGGTGCCGCTCTCGAAGGTAAGGGTGATTTTGGCCGTGCCATCGCTGGACGCGGTGGATTCAATATAGATCATGCCCTCCACGCCGTTCAGCTGCTGCTCGACCGGCCGGATAACCGCCTCTTCCACCACTTGGGAGCTGGCGCCGGGAAGCGAGGCGTTCACCTGGATCTGGGGCGGAGCCATGTCCGGATACATGTTGACCGGCAGAATGCGTAACGCCAGCAAACCTGCCAGGGTGATCAGAATGGAAATAACAAACGCAAACTTCGGTCGATGGATAAAAACCCGACTGATCATTGGCCAGTCCCACCCATCTGGATGAGCGCTCCGGTTTGCGGATCAATCTGTTTTTCAACGGGACTGACCGTGACCCCGGGCCGCACTTTCTGCAGGCCCTCGACGATCACCCGGTCTCCGGCCTCGAGCCCTGAATTGACGACCAGCAGTGCGCCTTCCCGGGAGCCGGTCTGGATAAAATGCTGGGCCACCTGGTTCTGGTCATCAACCACCAGCACAAACTTACCTTCAATGGTTTCCTGAACCGCCACTTGAGGAACGAGCACCTGCGGCTCTCCCGACTGCCCCTCAACCCGGAGCGTTACGTAGAGGCCCGGCACCAGCACCGCGTCGGGATTGGGAAACACCGCTCGCATCGCAACGGTGCCCGTGCTGGCGTCCGTCTGCACGTCGGCGAAATCCAGCACACCAGCCTGCTCATAGCGTTCGCCATCTGGCAGGGTAAGATAGAGCCCCAGGGATCTGGATAGCTCTTGAGCGGATTCTGCTCCCCTGCGGCGGAAGTTGATGAAGTCAGCCTCGTTGATCTGGAATTCGACGTAGACAGGGTCGGTCACCTGGACAGACGTTATGGCCCCGGAAGAAGGACTGACCACTGCTCCCACGTCATAGTTCAGGCGGCCAATCCAGCCATCAAAGGGTGCTCGTATTTCAGCGTATTCGAGGTTACTTCCTGCCTTCTGAACGGCCGCCTGGGCAGCCTGCAGGCGGCTTTCAGCTGCACTGAAGCGGTCTTTGAGTTTGTCCAGGTCCGCAGCCGACAGGAAGCCTTTCTCCGACACCTCTTCTCCTCGTTTGAGATTTCGGCTCGCAGAATCCACTTCGGCGCGGGCTGCAGCAAGTTCAGCATCGGCCTGCTGGAGATCAGCGCTTGCGCGAGTGTCCTCAAGCCGGATCAGGAGCTCGCCCTGGCTGACTTTCGCGCCCTCGGTAAAAAGAATTTCCCGGATTTCCGCTTCTATGCGCGGCGTGATATCCGCTTTGGCGGAAGCGGCCGTTCTGGCAACAAACTCCCGGGAAGGCCGGATTTCACTGGCCTCAAGCGCCACCACAGAAACGGCAACGGGATTGGTCTGCTTTGGCTCCTGAGGCTCAGAACAGCCTGTCAGGATGATTGCGCCCCATCCCATAAACAGGAGAGCTGCCTCTTTTTTCAAACCTGCTTTCCATATTGCAAAGAACGGCATTATTTCATCTCCTTGAATGGATACTCTCCGGTTGGAATAGCAAACGCCCGCAATAAGATTAGACAAAGCTTCCAAGGCAGGCCATAGAAGGATCTGTTTTTCTCAAATCGGGTAAAAGCCGGTGTATTTTTATACGCTTTCAGTCGATCACTAACCACTAGATGACCTCAAAACTTTGCTATATTTGGTCTGGATAACACCGGAACAGGATAAAACCGTTCCATCTATGGACGCCCTACCAATGGACCCGCCGATGACACTGCCGATTTACCTCCGCTCCTTGCTGACGACTGTCTTCGCTGTTCTGTTTCTTGCCGGTTGCGCCTCAGGGCCCGAGGTAAAAAGTATCAGCAAGGCTCCGGATGTTTCGGATGCACCCAGAAATCTGCTGGTGCTGGCAATCAGTGCGAAAGAAAACAACAGGACGCAGATGGAATCCGCGCTTGTTTCCAGGCTGCGCACCGAAGGATTCCAGGCTGAACCATACGGCCCGGCGCCATCCTTGCCCTGGGAAGATTCAGACGCCCTGAGGGAGAAAGTAAACGAGCGCTTGCAGACACAAACTGCCGATGGTGTTTTAACTGTCTCTCTGGTCAGGAAAAACCGCCAGATTGAGTATGTGCCCAATCAGGTTGTCTTTAACCCGGTAACAACAAATATCGGCGCTCTTGCTTCGGTGACCTACATGGAAACCATGACAATCCCGGACCGTTACGAGGAATCGACGGAATACATCCTGAGAACAACACTGTTCGATACGGACTCTGGCAAGGCGATCTGGCAAATGTTTTCCAGCACCATTGATCCCAAATCACTCGAACAGGCGGCCCGGGAGTTTGCCCGCGTAGCCGTGCGAGAGCTTCAAAAATCTTTTACTGAATGAGCCAACACATGACCATCCGCAAGACCGCGAATCTTACTGCCGTAATGTTGGGATTGTCCCTGACCGGGTGTTCTTTCCAGAACACGCTGTCGCTGGGCGTTGATGATCCCTGCGCCTCACTGAAAGGAATCGTTGCCGACTATCCTTCCGGGTTCGAGCAATACCGGGGCAGCTCAAACGGTTTCAGATCGGTGACTGTCTACAATGCCAAAGAACAGATAATCCGCGGACACTGCGAAGTCTGGAGCTGGGCCAATAACGACAGCGCCTACGTCTGCTCCGGCAATACTCCCAACGACGAGGTGGCGACCACCAGGTACAACACGGCCGTAAACTGGATGGGACAGTGCCTGGGTGATAGCTGGTCAAGCACGGAAGGGGAAAGAACGCGGGATGGGATGAATGCAGGAATGGTATCCCGGTTTAGCTCGACTGAGGCTGGAAAACCGAATGTATCAGTTCACAAGGTGGCCTTCCGCGGCGATTCAGCGGTTTATGTGTATGTGGGTACACCCAGTCGTTTAGCGGAGTTCTAACCAGAAAAACCCTGCCAGTTGAACAACAAGAAGGGCCACCCTGAGGGGTGGCCCTTCTTGTTTTCCGGGGTAACGCAGGCTTCAGCCCAGGTTCTTTTTCACGAACTTCTGGATCTCTCCCACGATACCGCTACGGAATGCCAGTACCGTCAGAACGAATATCCCGCCGAGGATTGGGTCCACCCAGTCACGCAGGGCACCCTGGGACAACTGGTACTCGATGTTGACCACGAAGGTGGCACCAACCACCGGCCCCAGAAGTGTTCCCATACCACCAACCAGAGTCATCAGGATGACCTCGCCCGACATATGCCAGTGGGCATCGTTCAGGGAGGCAAGCTGGAAAACGACCGATTTCATCGAACCGGCAAGCCCCGCCAGTGCTGCTGAAATCACAAATGCCAGCACCTTGTAGCGATCCACGTTGTAACCAAGCGACACGGCACGGGGCTCGTTCTGCTTGATGGCCTTCAGCACCTGACCGAACGGGCTGCTGACAATACGCTGCACCAGGAGGTAGCAGGCAATGAATACGGCCAGCACGAAGTAATACATGTTCAGGTTGTCTTCAAGATTGATGACACCCAACAACTCGCCACGGGGAATGCCGTGCATACCGTCTTCACCACCCGTGAATTCCGACTGGACGAAGAAGAAGAACACAAGCTGGGCAAGCGCAAGGGTTACCATCGCAAAGTAGATGCCCTGCCGGCGAATCGACAGTAGCGCAAACCCGACGCCTAATACCGTAGCGGCCAGCGTGCCGGCAACGATACCCATCTCGGTCGTGAGCCCGGAGTAGTTGCTGAGCAGATAACCGGTGGTGTAACCGCCGGCGGCCAGGAAGGCCGCATGGCCGAATGACAGCAGGCCGGTAAACCCGAAGAGAAGGTTAAACGCTACCGCGAACAACGCGAAACAGAGAATCTTCATCAGGAAGACAGGATAGATAATGAACGGTGCGGCGAGCAGTATGAGCAGTAGCACACCATTCAACATTAGTTTCTTGCGGTCCTGAGCGGCTTGTTCCTGAACGATAGCCTTGTGAATGTCGGCGGAATTGTCTGGCTGATTCATGTTTATGCCTCCTTACCGAACAAGCCACTGGGCCGGAACATAAGAACCAGAACCATGACGAGGAAAATGACCGCCGAAGACGCCGGCGGGTAGAAGGTTTTGGTGAGTCCTTCAATCACGCCCATGAGGATACCGGTGATAATAGCGCCGCCGATGGAGCCCATACCGCCGATAACCACGACTGCAAACACGGTGATCAGGGTGGCCGACCCCATGACCGGCGTCACGGAATAAATCGGCGCAGCCAGAACACCCGCGAACGCCGCCAATGCGACACCAAACCCGTAGGTCAGGCTGATCAGCAGGGGAACGTTAATTCCAAAACCCTGCATCAACTGAGAATCCTCGGTGCCGGCCCGCAGGTACGATCCAAGCTTGGTTTTTTCGATCACGAACCAGGTTCCAAAGCACATGAGCAATGCCGCAACAATGACCCACAACCGATAATACGGCATGAACATAAAGCCCAGATTTATGCCGCCTTTGAATATGTCCGGCATGGTATAGCGAAGGCCGGAAACACCAAACCAGTTCACCAGCACACCCGAAATGATCAGCGCAACACCGAACGTCAGCAGAAGGCTGTAGATATGATCCTGCCCCGCGATGCGGCGCAGCAGAAAATACTCAATGGCAACGCCGAAAGCGCCTACCAATAGAGGCGCCAGCAGCAGCGCGACCCAGTAATTAACGCCCAGGTAGTCGAACATCAGGACCGTGGTCATAGCGCCAAGCATGTACATGGCGCCATGGGCGAAGTTGATGATCTTCAGCAGACCGAAGATGACCGCGAGCCCAAGGCTCAGCAGGGCGTAAAAGGCGCCGTTGATAATTCCGATCAGCAGCTGGCCAGATAGCACAGCTAAAGGGACGCCGAAAATCATGGACATTGGGCTAACTCCAGAAGCAGCACAGGGGTTGGTTTTTGGCTTTTTTCTTTTCCGTTTTCATGGATTCGCCCTGCCCTGTTGCAGGACGAACCCATAACGGTCGTTTTTAGTTATTGACCAGCTTGCACTTGCTCTCGGAGAGCGGACGGTAGGACTCTTCGGCCGGGATGGTCCGCAGAATCTTGTACAGATCCCATTCGTTCTTGGACTCAGCCGGGGTTTTCACTTCCGCCAGGTACATGTCGTGCACCATACGGCCGTCAACACGGATCTTGCCGTTCTTGGCGAACATGTCGTTGATGGGGGTATCCATCATTTGCTTGCGCACAGTCTGCGCGTCATCAGAGCCGGTAGCCTTGACCGCATTCAGATACTGCATGGTGCTGGAGTAAATGCCGGCGTGAACCATGGTCGGACGAACACCGGTTTCTTCCATGAAGCGATCAGACCACTCACGGGTTTCATCGTTCATGTCCCAGTACCAACCCGTGGTGAGCTGGATGCCCTGGGCCGTCTGAGCGCCAAGCGCATGTACGTCAGTCAGGAACAGCAGCAGTGCCGCCAGAGTCTGGCCTGACTGGGTTACGCCGAACTCACTGGCGGTGGTGATGGCGTTGGTGGTGTCAGCGCCGGCGTTTGCCAGACCGATAACGTCAGCACCGGATGCCTGGGCCTGAAGAATGAACGATGAGAAGTCCTGGGTCGGGAACGGATGACGCACACTGCCAACAATTTCGCCGCCGTTAGCTTCGACAACACGGGTTACATCGCCTTCCAGTGCATGACCAAAGGCATAATCAGCGGTCAGCAGATACCAGGTCTTGCCGCCTTCTTTGACTACCGCACTGGCAGTGCCGTTGGCCAGCGGATAGGTGTCGTAAACATAGTGAATGTGGTTGGGAGTACAGTGCTCGTTGGTGATGCTGGAAGCGGCCGAACCGGAGATGATACCGAGGCGATCGTGCTCTTCCAGAATTTTGCTCACGGCGATGGAAACAGAGGAAGCCACCATACCGGCTACGAGATCTACATCCTCGTTCTCAACCCAGCGACGGACGGTGCTGGATGAGGTATCCGGGCTGTTACGGTCATCGGCGCTGACCACTTCAATCTTGGCACCGTTTACCTGGCCGCCAAAATCGGCAATCGCCATTTCCAGGGCTTTCAGCCCGTTCGGTCCTGCCAGGTCACGGTAGGTGCCGGACATGTCCGCCAGATAACCGATTTTGACCGTATCGTTGGAAATGGCCGCCTGGGCTCCGCCTACCATCATGGCTGATGCAACGGCTGATGTCAGAAGCTTTTTCATCATTGTCATTGTTGTATCTCCGCTACTGTCTTGCGTTGGTTCGGGTTGTTGTTACTTTTCTTGCTCTCGTTCTATCCGGGATCAGACCCCCAAATAGCTATCCAGCACCGACTGCTTTGCACTCAGTTCGTTGGCGCTGACTTCTTCCACAATCTGACCGTGCTCAACAACGTAATGACGGTCGGCTAACGGTGCTGCGAAGTGGAAATTCTGTTCAACCAGGACAATGGTCAGACCCTTGTTTTTCAGGGAAATCAGGACCTCTCCCAGCTTCTCTACAATAACCGGTGCCAGGCCCTCGGTGATCTCGTCCAGCAACAGCATATTGGCGCCGGTGCGCAGAATGCGCGCCATGGCCAGCATCTGCTGTTCGCCGCCAGAGAGCTTGGTGCCCTGGCTGAAGCGACGCTCATAAAGATTGGGGAACATGTTGTAGATTTCTTCCAGGCTCATGCCACCGCTACGCACAACCGGCGGTAGCGTCAGGTTTTCCTGGACACTGAGCGCGGAAAAAATGCCCCGATGTTCGGGGCAATACCCGACACCCAACCTGGCAATATGATGAGGAGCACACGACATGGTCTCCTCACCATTGATCATAATGGAGCCGGTTCGCCGGCCGACCATATTCATGATGGCTTTGAGCGTTGTGCTACGGCCCGCGCCATTGCGGCCCAACAAAGTCACCAGTTCCCCGCGGTTCACCACCATGTCGATGCCGTGGAGGATGTGAGATTCGCCGTAAAAGGCGTGCAATCCGGACAGTCGCAGCTGTTCGTACTCGCGGTCGGATTTCGTGGTCATTGCGCTGCCTCCGCCTGATCGCTGTCGGAGGTGGTTCCGCGCTCTCCGCTACCAGCACTACCCATATACACCTCTCGAACTCGTGGGTCAGCAGAGACGGCTGCGTAATCGCCTTCGGTCAGAACGGCGCCCTGGGCGAGCACGGTGATGCGATCACACAGTTTGCTGACGACACTGAGGTTATGCTCAACCATCAGTACAGTGCGTCCCTCGGCGGCTTTGCGAACCAGTTCTACAACCCGGTCCACATCTTCCGAACCCATACCCTGGGTTGGTTCATCCAGCAAAAGAATCTGAGGTTCCATGGCAAGCGTGGTAGCCAGCTCCAGAGCCCGTTTGCGCCCGTAGGCCAGCTCCACGGTAGTGGTGTTGGCGAACTCGGCCAGGCCTACGGCCTCCAGTAACTCCATGCAACGCTGGTTGAGCTTGTGCAGCGAGTTGCCGGACTTCCAGAAACTGAATGTGTTGCCTTCGAATGTCTGCAGAGCGACCCGGATGTTCTCCAGCGCCGTCATGTGCGGAAAGACTGCCGAGATCTGAAATGAGCGGACAATCCCCTGGCGGGCGATGGCGGCGGACTTCATGGTGGTGATGTCCTTGCCCCCGAACAGGATCTGGCCCCGAGTCGGAATCAGGAATTTGGTGAGCAGATTGAAGACCGTGGTCTTGCCGGCACCGTTGGGACCGATCAGGGCGTGAATATGGCCTTTCTGAACCTTCAGGTTCACGTCGTCGACCGCAACAAAGCCCTTGAATTCTTTTACAAGGTTACGGGTCTCCAGAACGTACTGTTCACTCATGAGCCAATCTACCTTTGTTATTTTTGTGCGTTTTATCTGCCTACCAGATTAGATTGACGTATACGTAAACGTCAACAGTTAATTGCAGTTTTTAAGTACATGCTCGCTACGCAAAAAGTCGTATAGGAGTTCTACTATCTGGTCCTGCTTTTCCAGGTGTGGCGAATGCCCCGCATCCTCAAGAAGAACGCCGCGAGCCTTTGGTCCGATGCCGGCAACGATGTCCGTAACCTGCTCCGGCACTCCGTATTCGTCGTTTTCTCCCTGAATGATAATAGCCGGACATTCAATTGCCGCCAGCCAACGACTGAAATCCATCGCCGCCTGGAACCTTTCGTCACGCCAGACTGTCTGCCAGGCGTTGAAAAGATCGTCAGTCCGGTTGCCGTGGTAGCGCGCCAAACGATCCCGGATATCCGTCTCCCAATAGCGTATGGCCATTTCCTCGATACCGGCGAGGGTCAGGTGATCGGCATAGATGTGCGCGGCCATGGTCGCCAACGCCCTTACACGGCCCCCCATGGCGCCGGCAGTCACGAGGGCAATGGAACCACCGTCGCTGTGCCCTATCAGCACCACATCCCTGATCTCGAGCTTATCCAGGAGACGTGGCAACCACTGTTCACCAGCTGCCTCAAGGTAATCGTAGGGACGCGGGAGCTCTTCATCAGAAGAGTGGCCATAACCTTGACGATTGTAGATCAGCGCATCGCAGCCGGTTGCTTTCGCGAGCTTTTCCGGGAACTTTCGCCACAAGGCGATGCTGCCCAGAGACTCGTGGAGAAAAACCAGCACCGGCCCTTTCGGTTCCGCGTGCTGGATCCGCCTGACTTCCAGCTCAACACCGTCGCCTAACGGCACCATCATGTCACGAATCTGCATGGCGTTACCGGTTTGGCGGAATTGAATAGGTCATGGTGGAGTGGGCAACCGGCTCTTCGGCACCTTCCGAGTAAACGAACACTTCGCCCACGCCCATGGTACGGCCGACTTTCAGCATGGTGGCACGGGCCCAGATAGGCTGATGCGCCATCGGCTTGCGCAGAAAATTAATGTTCAGATTGGTGGTCACCGCCAGGGGAACCAGGCCAATCTTGCTCAACAGCGCCGCGTAAAGGGTGACATCCGCCAGCCCCATCATGGCCGGCCCGGAGACGGTGCCCCCGGGCCTGAGGTGCGCCTCATCCACTTCCAGCTTCATTTCTGCCCAACCATCCCCGAGCTTCTGCAGGGTGCCGTAGGCTTCCCCCTGCGGAAACTGCTCGTCAAGGAAGGCCTGCAGCTCTTCAAACGTAATGATCATGCGCCGATTTCTTCCTTGGCCTGATTACGCAGGACAAACCGCTGGATCTTGCCACTAGGAGTCTTGGGCAGTTCATCAACGAACTCGATCTCCCGCGGGAACGCGTGGGTAGACAACCGACGACGCACCAGTTCCTGAAGCTCGTCTTTCAGGGCCTGCTCGTCTCCGAGGGCATAATCACCTTTGATCACCACATAAGCCTTGATGATGGAACCGCGCTTTTCATCCGGCTTGCCGACAACACCCGACTCAGCCACAGCGGCGTGCTCGAGCAGTGTGCTCTCGACGTCTGCCGGGCCTACCCGGTAGCCGGCCGTGGTGATGATGTCATCATCCCGGCCACTGAAGGAGAAATTGCCATTGCCGTGGTTGATGACCATGTCGCCGGTGAGGTAATAGCCGTTCACGAACGGGTCCTTTTCACCCCAGGTGTAACCGTCGAAGTGGAAAAGCGGGGACGCTTTTACGTCAACCGCCAGCTGACCAACTTCACCCTCGCCTACTACCTCGTTTTTCTCGTTCAGCGCGACCACCTTGTGGCCAGGAGAGGCATAGCCCATGGAGCCTTCACGAACCGGATGGGCAAGACCGTGGAAATTGCAGCAGGTCATGCCAGTCTCGGTCTGGCCGTAATGATCTTTAACCGGGCAGTAGTGACGGTTGCGAATCCAGTTCACCACTTCCGGATTCAAAGGCTCGCCGGCGCTGCTGGCAACCCGAAGGCCCAGGTTCTCGCCTTCCGGCAGCACGTGATCGTTTGCCTTGAGCAAACGGTAAGCCGTAGGCGCCGCCGCCAGATTGGTGATCTTGTACTTGCGGATCATGTCGTAGGTGGATTCCGGGGTAAAACCACCCGGGTTGAAATGCGTGGCGTGGCCCATGAGCAGTGGCCCAACCACGGCGTAGTACAGACCGTAGGCCCAACCGGGATCGGCCACGTTCCAGAACCTGTCGCCGTCCTGCAGATCAATGGCATATTTCATATAAACGTAGAACGCCAGCAGCGCCTTGGCGGGAACAGCAACCCCCTTGGACTTGCCCACGGTGCCGGAAGTGAACATCTGCAGGAACGGATCATCGCCCTTGATCATGACGGGCTCAAAATCGCTCGACTGGCCTACCAGGGTTTCCTCGAAGTCAGGGATGTCCGCGCCAATCTCACTGGCGTTGACACCCACAACCGGCGGGCAGACTTTGACGTCGTTCAGCTTGGGATAGTTCTGGGGATTGGTCACCACCAGCTTGGTGCTGGCCCGCTCAAACCGGTATTCGATCGCCCCGGAACCAAAGGCCGTGAACAGTGGCTGGTACACAGCACCAGCACGGAGGGTACCGGCAATAACGATCAGCAGCTCCGGGGTGCGCGGCAGGAGTGCAGCCACCCGGTCGCCCTTTCCGATGCCCTGGGATTTCAGATAATTGGCAAAACGCGCAGAGGCCTCTTTCAGCTCGGCGAAAGTCAGAGTGCCGTCACCGCCATCTTCGGTTTCGTAGTAGAGCGCAACCCGACTCGGGTCATCTGCCCACTTGTCGCAGATTTCGTGGCATACATTGAGCCCGCTATCCAGACGTCCATCCAGGATGTCCGCTTCCAGAGCAGCAGGATCGAAGTTGTTGTAAACGTCGGTATATTCCGGAAGGCTCATTCTCAACTCCTGTTGTTTTTATCATTGAAAGCACGGGTCAAGGTTTAGCACAGGCTTCACTTTACGTAAAGGTAAACTTTAGACCAAAAAGGAAGAAATCTGTGGAGTTTTATGAGCAGGAAAACCGGGCGCAGCAGGCCTGCCGCGCCCGTTGAAGGGATCAAGCGCGAAAATCAGGTTTTCGGCGTAATTTTCCCCGGATGGCGGTTTGAAAGGATGTGGTGCAGGGATCCGCACTCCACCATGGGATCATCGCAATTGACCACGATGTCGGAGCGGGCAATGACATAGCCCTTGCCGGTGATGCTGTTTTTGATCACCTGGTACTCACCCTCTTCCTCAACAGAAGTGAATTCACCGATAAATCCCGTCTCTCTGAGGGAAACGGTTTCCAGCTTGTCGCCCGGTTTGATGCTGCCTTCGTAGTTCATCAACGCCAGGCGGGCCGAGGTGCCGGTGCCCGTTGTGCTCCGACAGATCACACCGGGATGCACATAGGTTGCGGAACGGGACCGGTAATAGCCCTCTGCCACAGGTTCAACAGGGCCCATGAAGTGCAGGAACGGCAAGGGGCCGACATCGCCAAGGGTGTAATGGGAAAAGCCGCGCTCGGCCTGGATAGCTTCGACAATGGCGTGAGCGGTTTCCGCCAGTTTGCGTTCCTCGTCCAGAGTCAGGTCGAAGCCCATGCTGGCCGCATCAACCAGAGCGTAAAAACCGCCGCTGTAGGCAACACTGTAGGTAACCTCGCCCAGCGAAGGCACGTCGATGGTGGCCTTGTAGGTGTCGATATAGCTAGGCAGACCTTCACAGGTGATGGCTTCTACCACTCCATCGTGCACCGTCGCCTCAATCTGGACCAGTCCGGCAGGCGACTCCAGTATGAAACTCTGCTGGCCCTCCTGTTTGGGAACGATGCCTGCTTCCAGCACCGCAGTAGCCGTGCAGATGGTGTTGGAGCCCGAGTAGATCGGGTAGCCCATGACTTCCATGATGATGTAGCCGGCGGCAGCTCGCGGATCCGTGGGCGGCACCAACAGATCCACAGACATTTCCGGTATACCGTAGGGCTCTTCCAGCAAAAGCCGGCGCAGACCGTCGGCGTCATCCCGCAGGTACTCCATCTGCGCCCGAACGGTATCGCCCGGCAACGGATCAATGCCACCGGTCACAATCCGGCTGACATCACCGCCGGCATGGGTATCCATCAACTGAATGGTCAGTTCAGGTTTCATCAAGCGCTCTCCAGTGACCAGGGTTGGCCGTGTTCTTCCCATTGTGAGTCGGGAACGATCACGATCTTGCCGAGATAATTGCTACCCCGGTTCACAAAATATTCTTCTGCCCGGTGCAGATCAGAGAGCCGAAAAGCACCGTGCAGAACCGGTTTCAGTTGCCCTTGCCGAATCCAGGCCATAAGTTGCTCCGCCTCTTCCCGGGTGCCATGAGATACACCAAAAATCTGTACCTGGTAGAGGTAGATCCGGGTCCACAGAATTTCGCTGATGTTGCCGCCACTGGCGCCGGCAATACTCAGGCGCGGGTAGCTGCTGCGGGCGTTCATATCAAAGATCATGGTGTCGATGAAAACATCGGTCATCTCACCGCCCACCAGGTCCATGACCGCATCGATGGGTTTGCCACCGGTTTCCGCTTTCACACGATCCACAAAGCTGTCCATATCAGACCGATCCAGCACAGCTTCGGCGCCCAGCTCCAGCAGAGCCGCCGCCTTATCCTGTTTGCTGAGGGCGTAGGGAATGGCCCCCATGATCCGGCAAAGCTGGATCAGGGCGGTGCCAACGCCACCGCTGGCACCGGTAACCAGCACTCGCTCACCAGACTTGATCTTGGCCGCGGTAAGCATGTGCATGGCGGTTTGGTAGGAACACATGCCCATGGACGCCAGTTCGGCATCCGCCAGCTCAGCATTGGGTATGTGATGAAACTGGTCCGCCGGGAGCGCCACGTATTCGGCGTAACCACCATCGGCACCATGGCCGAAGTAATCGGGGGTGAGGTTGATGTCGCGCCGGTCATTGGCGTAGATATTGAAATCCAGAAGGCCCCGTTCGCCGATGCGGGACTCATTCACACCTTCACCAACGGCCACGACACGTCCGGCAATATCGGCACCCTGTATCCGCGGAAAAACCAGTGTGGGCTTGCCGCCCATCTGGAAGGATGTCATTTCGCCTTTTTTGGTGGGGTAAAGCCCTTCCCGCGCCTTGCGGTCGGTGTTGTTCTTCGCCGTTGCTGTGACCTGGACAAGCACCTGACCGGGGCCGGGGCTGGGAACAGGCACATCCTGGTACTCCAGTTTATCGACATCACCGTGACCGGTAAGAACCATGGCTTTCATGGTGTTCGGGAACATGGGCTGACGATCCTCCCTGTTTGCTGGATTTCGGGTATTCAGAGAGGATAGGTGAGTTTACCGGGCGTGTCAGTGCGTGTTGCGGGTATCCATTATCAGACTACCGGGCAATCACCTTATAGACAGGACGCAGCTTGGGAATCTGCTTGAGTACCACCTGGATGACCGTCATCAGCGGCACGGCCAGGAGCACGCCCACCGGCCCCCAGAGCCAGCCCCAGAAGAAGATCGAGACGAAGATGATCACCGGATTGATCGCCATCCGAAAGCCGTGAATCCAGGGTTCGATAAAGAACCCGACCAGCGTGGTCAAACCAAGGAAGCCCAGCGGCGCAATGGCCATCATCCAGAACTCATCAAGGCTAATGGCAGAGACAATCGTCAGCATGGAGATAGAGAGAATAACCCCCAGGTAGGGAATGAACCGTGCAAGCCCGGCGACCAGCCCCCACACAGCCGGATCCGGCAGCCCGACTGCCCAGCAGATCAGGCCCGTTGTGGTGCCCACGGCCAGATTACTCAGGCCGAGAACACCCAGGTACTGGGCAATCTGATGCTGAGAATCGTGGGTAATCCGAAGCACCGTTTTCCGCTGATCAATGGGCAACTGACGGACAAAGTTCTTGATCAGGCGATCACCGCTCACCAACAGGAAATAGGTCAATGCGAGTGCCAAAGCCAGGCCAGCGATGCCGTTCCGGGCTTTGGTCATCAACTGGTTGCGCCAGGAGTCCGTCTGCAGAACAACTGCCGTTGGCTGTTGCCTTTCTGACTCCGAAAGCTCCTCAACCGACTTTTCAACCTGCTCCGCAGACTCCGAGACTCTGGCGATCTGGCGACTGATTTCACTCTCTCCGACGAGCAGCCTCGATATACCCTGGGGCACTTCCTCAACCCACTTGAGGGCAGGCGTCGCGACGGCCAGTGTAATGCCGACGATGCCGGCGAGCACCAGGAGCACAAACACCAGGGAGCTGATCATCCGGGGAACCCGCCACTTAACGTATGCCTTCTTTACCAGGGGCGAGAGCAGCAGGCTCGTCATTACCGCAAGAATGATGGGCAGGACAATCTGATGAGCCACGTACAGGGTGTACAGGATTCCCAGGCCGAACAAACCGTATATCGGCGTGGCAAGATCCGATGAGATCAGCAGGCGCTTGTTCTCGCCAACCGGTTCCTTATCTGTGGATTGGTCGTCCATGGTGAAGCCTGTATACCGTGAAAAAAAGCTGGCCCGGTAAATCCAGGCCAGTGTTAAAAACGGTCAGTCTACCTGCACCATGGCGCGAGCGCACCCGGGAGAGGGTTACGCGGGGTTCACTTGAGTCGTATTCAGCGCCCGATCAGCTCGCCATCTTTGGCAAAAAGGAGGTGTCCACCCAATACCGCTTGGGGTTTGTGGGATTGATGTAAACGGGAATGGACTCGCTCTGGATATGGTCCGAAGGATCAAACCAGAGGTTGCCGCTCCTGAAGACATGGATATCGGAGGTGACCGGATTCTGCCACTGGCAGACGATCTGATAGGGGCTCTTACCGTTCATGACGATCATCTGGTTCTTTTCGACACCCTGGAACATACCCTGAACCCGTTGCCCGGTTTTGCGAAGTTTGGCAGCCCCACTGTTCCTGACAGCCGGCACAACAAACATACCGGCTCCAACCATAAAGAAAACAGCGCCCAAACCGCCTACGATCAGGGTTACTCCCCACAGCGAAAAGAATCCATCGATTCTTGCAGCCTCAGCATTGCCGGGCATGAACAACACACGAACCGTCTCTCCGCGACTGTAACTCGGAGGGTTGCTGCCGCTGGATGAGAGGAACTCTGTGAGCCTGCCTCTTTCGTCTTCAAAACGGACGAGAGGATAGTAGGCATTGGAATCACTGGATCGTGATCGAATCAGGTCGGTTACAACGCCCGGCTTGGCTGTCGCGGTTTCAAGAAAGGTTGAAGTGCTCTGGAAAGAGAAAAAGGCGCCGACAAGCATGCCGACACCCACGAGTGAAAAAATCACCCGCAGCGTATTGAAGGTTTTCATATCAGTTCCCTTGAAGATTGCTTCCTTGCCCGAAAACACCCTGTTTTCGGAAGTCGGAATTATACTCGATTCGACAAGGCTTGAAAGTCACAAGATGAGACGCGGTTCCTCCAATCCATACAAACTATCTCGATGGTAATTCTGTTGCTCCAAGCAAGTTGATAGAATATTCCCAACACATGGAGTGTTAACCCCATTGCACGGAGCAAGCATGCGTTACCTCGTTTTTTCTTCTCTTGTTGTCACTTCTGCCCTTTCCGGTTGTAGCCTTTATTACGAGTCCCAGGCAAAAGACATGATTCAGCGTCAGATGGACGCCATTGTTTTTGTGGAAGGTGGGGAGTTTATGATGGGGAACCCCGGGGGGTGGAGTGTTCGCAGCGATACCATTCCGGCACACCGTGTCATCGTTGATGATTTTTATATTCAGAAATACGAAGTGACACAAGGGGATTTCGAGCTGTTCATGGCGGTTACGGGATACACACCCTCAGACAGCCGGTACAAAGATATGAAAGATGAAATGCCGGAGCGTTTTGACAACGCATTACCAGCGGTCACTTCATGGGTTGATTCAAATGCTTTCTGCGTCTGGTTGGGCAACCATACCGGTAAAGAGGTCCGACTACCCACAGAGGCTGAGTGGGAATACGCTGCGCGCGACCGGGGCAAAATGCTTCCTTATGCCACCGAGGGTGGAGACGCAATTGAGGATGTCACGATGGCGGCCAAGATTGAAGTTAGCCGCTACAACCCTTCTGCAAAAGCCGCACTACCAAACCCTCCCGGCGCATTTCCACCAAATGCTCTGGGCTTGTATGACATGTCTGGCAACGTTGGCGAATGGGTTGGCGATAAATATTCAAATGATTATTATCAGAGATCTCCAATCGATAACCCCAAAGGGCCTGCCGTGGGACAAACTGATATCTTTGAAGGGTTTTCCTACCGGGTCCTTCGAGGGGGCCACTATGAAGAGTTTGAAGGAAACACAACCGTAACTCGTCTCAAGGGATCTGAGACACTGGCGGCCAAAAGCCGCGGATTCAGATGTTCTTGGGTAGGGTCAGTTTCTTCAAAATCGCGCCACCCTTGAAACGAATTTACTATTTCGGTGACAGCTCGAATTTTCGCATCTTGGTCGTTCTAAACCTCAGGTATAAGCCACCATTCGTAGAGAATATTATCTAGGACTATGCCCTTTACCTCAGGCGGTGAGCAGGAACAATGAACCTTCTCTCGATTGGAAATCACTTAACACTTTTACTGCAAGCTCCGCTCCTTCGATTTCGCGCTTTCTGCCAACGTAAAAATCATCGACAAAACGAATGATGCTATCTATTGCTTCGATTCCTGCCCTTCCCTAGTTTATCGGCTCAGGATGATTGACGACGCAGCGGAAGCCGATGCTCCCGGAGTCAACAGATCCCCCGCTTCTTGCAAAAACGGTACCTCCGCCGCCAAAGCTACCACCCATTCCAGCCCAGTCTCGAACAGTCTTCTTAGGTTTTTCGGGGTCTAGCGGGTTCTTTGGCCCTCTTGGATTGTCAAACCTGGCCTCCGCATAAAAATCCGGTTTAAACCAATCCTGAGTCCATTCAGCGACGTTGCCAGTCATATCATGAATACCAATTGAATTCGGCGGATAGGACCCTACCGGGCGACGCTCCATTACAGTGAAATCATGGCTAAGCATATTGCCAGATGGAGGGATACTTGGATCAATATACTGCCTAGGCCTCTGCAAATAAGTATCAGGATTCGCTTCCCCAGTATCAGTTGCATAAGGCACTTTCTTGCCCCGGCTTCGGGCAGCGTATTCCCACTGAGCTTCCGTTGGCAAAGCAAAGGGTAAACCGGTTTGGTCGCTTAACCAGGCGCAGTACCCGTCTGCCTCATAGTAATTTGGTGTTCTAGCAGGCTTAAGATAATAGTAGGGAGACAAAGGATCTTCGCTCGGTTCAACGATAAATTGCTCGTCATAGCCAGAGCCCTCATACAAGGAAAAGCGTCCAAGATTTTCATAGTAGGCGTGTATATCTTCCCAAGTAGTCTCGTATTTGGATATGGAGAAACTGTCAATGCTCACTTCAACAACAGGCCGAGCGTGATCCGTTAAGACTACATAAGGCGAACCATTTGGGTGTCCCACATCGCCCAGCTTAAAGCTGCCGCCTTCGACAAAAACTTGATTTCGTATGGCCCGCTGGACTGTTGGTTCCGCTGATTCTCCCTGCCTACTGCTGGCCTTAGATCCAGCGCAGGCAACCATCATCAATGAAACCAAGATAAGACCGGATCCATTGAGTCCATTTGAGCTCAACAAGTCTTACATCTCCTTTACCCAACCCCAAAAACCTGGTAAGTGCCAGCAAGCTCTTTTCCGGATGTCTTGTTGATACAGCAGACCGGTCTTGCCAACCGTGTATGAACCGAAGCCCATCCGTGATTCATTGCAAAGATCTCCCGCCCTTATTTAATTTATCGGCTCAGGATAATTGACGACGCAGCGGAAGCCCGTTCCTGAGGCCGATACAGGCACACCCGCCCGCATAAACACTGTTCCTGCTCCCCCCATGCTATCTCCGTGACCTCCCCAATCCCTTACGGTTTTTTCTGGCCTGTCTGGATTGGCCGGCTTCTCGGGCCCACTGGGGTTATCTCTGGGAGCTTGCTCGTAGTAATCCTCCTGAAACCAATCCTGCGTCCACTCAGCGACATTCCCAGTCATGTCGTAGAGGCCCAGGGAATTTGGGGGGTAGCTGCCAACCGGCCGGCGCTCAAATTTAAGCGAAGAATGGATCAAAGTGTTGCCGGAGGGAGGAATCGACGGGTCCACGTACTCTGTAGGGCGCCGCAAGTATGGATCTTTTTGCACTTCACCGGAGTCTGTCGCGTAGGCTACCTCACGCCCTCGGCTTCTGGCCGCGTACTCCCATTGCGCCTCAGTCGGTAGTGCAAAAGGCAACCCAGTCTCCTGAGCTAACCAGTCACAATAGCCTTCGGCCTCTCCATAATTGGGCACTCTGGCAGGCTTGTTTCGGAAGTAAGGTGACAAACGATCGTCAGTTGGCGAGGTTACATATCGTTGCTTGAACGGTGACGCCTCATATTGAGAAAGTCGCCCTGTAGCTTCGTAATACACCCTCATTTGGCCCCAAGTAGTTTCGTAGCGTGAGATTGAATAGCTATCGACCTTTACCTCAATTACCGGCCGACTATGATCGACCAAAGTCACGTACGCAGATCCATCGGGGCGACCCACGTCTCCAAGCTCAAATTCACCGCCTTCAACAAAAACCTGATTCTCGATAGCTTTTCCCACAATACGGGATACAGAGCTATCACCATCAGCACCACCAAGACCACCACATGCCACCAAGAAAGTCGGCATTACCGTCAGACCAATCACCTTCAACCGTTCAGTTGTCAACATCCACTGAGTTTCCTTAACCAATCCTACAAATACGACAAACATTAAACGGATCCATTCTTACCGGCCTGTCAGCGACGGCCACCTGGTCCTTCAAGCCTCGAATGAAGAGATGCTGATCCGATTTATTCTTGCCTATGAAGTCAAACAGTCGGTCGAGGTTATTTTCGAACTCATCCAGCCGGGCTAAGCCTTGCGGATTCATTCGTAACACCGTTTCCTCGAAATCACGCCATCCCTGAAACGATTTCAGAATCAAATTCACGGCTTGAATTTTAATATCGTCATCACTCCAGATATCGGGCGTTAGCCACCAGTCGTAAAGGATATTGTCCAGAATTACGCCTTTGACCTCAGGCGGAGAATGCAGAAAGACCGAACTATCTTTAACTGTAATATCTTGAACTACATTCTCAGCAATTTCGCTGCCCTGTTGTTCTCGATGGCGGTCAACAAACACGGCATGAATATAATCTACAACCCCATCCACCAAAGTGTCCGCAAATCCTTGGGCCACTTCTAATGCCGTAAGCCCCCGAGCCAGAGCGAACAAGCTCATACGCCGATACCAATCAAAAGCTTCTGTATCGCGATCGAAAAGCTCAAGATACCGAAAATCGACATCCATCAGAGCGTTATAAACGAAGTGAAGCATCCGCAATATTTTCTGAGTTTCGATCTCCAACAAGAAACTCCCCGACGCGCCAGCACCGAAAACTAGCCCCGCATGAACATTGATATAAAACTTTCCAGTGACGCGACTGAATTCCAACCGAACGTTAAGCTCAGCACCTCCACCTAATGCACCTTCAACTTTCTGTCCAATGACACAAAGCCTGTCCCACTCTCTCTCCTCCGTTAACACATCCTTCCAGCGCAGCTCACCAGAAACCTCACAACCACCACGAACCCCGGCAAACACACCCGCGTCCATGCCAGCCCCTTGTCCATGCTTTCGGGCGGCAATACCCTTGAGTTTGGGAAGGCCATCGCTGGTGGACACCTCAACGTTGGCAGCCACGAGCGCAGAGGCGCCGGCAAACCCGGTCAGCGAGGCGTTGATCGCTGCCTGGAAATGGCCGAGCGACGCGATCTTGCGCTCGCCATCCCAGCCTCCAACCCGATAAGGAATCCGGATTTCGGACCGGTTATTCACCGGAAACGCCTGCTCAACACCAACCTTGCCCTGCGCCAGGGCATACTGCGCTTCCGCTTTCGCCTGGAAATGCACTTCCCCCTTGCGCGGATCAAATTCACCCGAAGCTGCCGCACCGGCAGCAAAGCGCATGAACTGTGCTTCTGCGGAGGCATCAAACCCGGTTTCATCGACCGCTTCCCGCCTGGCTTCCGCGTCTCCCCAGATGGACCAGGATGCCTCATCGTAAAACTTGTTCAACGTCGTCATCAGCGCGCCATTTTTATCCGGCTCCCAGAGGGTTGCGTTGAACTTGATGTTAAGTTCGCTTCGGATAGCATCTCGTAGCTTAGCCGGATCAACGCCGTTCTCGGTTAGCCAACCCTTACTGCGCTCCCTGTCTCGCGATGCCATCGAATACCGGCGAGGGTGGTTCGCGATCTTGTCAGAGCGCACGAAAGTGACGTGTTTGTTGCCAGCCAACCGCTTTATCTCAGTAATCGGTGGGATGGATTGCATGTCGGTGGTCAGGACTGAGCGTGCCTCAAGCTCGTTTATCAGCCGCTCTTTTTCCTTCTGTACCTCCGAAAGCAACTGCCCTTGGCCTTCGGTCGCGCCCAATTCGGAGTCCGTCTCGCCTGGATCAAGCCTGTCAAGCTTCCCGTAGAATTCGGTTATCGGACCACAAACAAATTCCTCTTCTTCGACCCACTCCGCCAATTCCGCCTCGGTCAGAAGAATCAGCTCGTCCGCTCCGGTTACGTGAACGACTTCCACGATTTCTTCGGAACAGGATGGCTCCTGGGCGACAGAACCTACTTCGCAGCCAGAAAATTCAGCCTCGTTGGCAGCTGGTAGCTTGAGCAGCTGTCCGGGGAAGATACGATCCGGGTTATCAATTTCAGGATTCAGCCGCATCAGGCTGCTGAGGGTCGTTTGATGCCGTTGTGCAATCGCACTGAGGGTGTCGCCAGAGCGAACGGTATATTCAGAATTCATCAGGCAACTCCGTATGCCAAATGGGTATCTACTGCTTTTAGACGCGCGCCGATCGAGAGCTCAGGATCAGACAGGATGGCTTGAATTTCGGCTAGCTTGAGCCGCTCCCCGTGAACCAAGGCAAGCTCGGCGTAACGGCTCACATCCTTTTCGGTTTGAAATCCCAGCGCGGTTGCATCACCGATCCATTGCTCCAACCGTGCTTGATCCTTTATGTCGAGGAACCGGCCCAGCTTCTCTACAAACTCCTCCCTGGCACTCCGTGCCAGCGCCGCCACATGAGTATCAGTAAGCAGAAACCAGCCCTCATCAACGGCTTTTCTGGCGGGTTGCGAGCCGTCTGACCCGAATCTGGATAGCTCGCCGTCTGGCTGGAAGACCAACCACTCCCTGACCGGCCCGCTAAAGCGGGTGCGCTCCTGCTCATTGAGGGCAGACATCAGCCGCTGAAGCTGCTTCGGTGCGTAAAAGCGCAAATAGGAAAATCCCCCCTCCGGCAACTGCACACTGAGCAGGCTGCGTAAATGGCCCGCCACAACGGGCATGCACTCATCCGACACGAGGACAACAGCTTTATCCTGCCACTCCGGTTGAGCTCGCCAGAGGCGCGTGGCCTCGGAAGGTTTGACCAGGCATGGGGTGACCTTCAAAGCCGGCTCATGGTGCGTGCCCAGGAAAAGATATTCCAGCTCGGGCTGATCGTCATTCTCGTAAATGAAGCGCGGTGCATCGAACAATGCGCTGTCCATAAGAAGGTAGGCTTTACCTCTGGTTGTCTCATCCAGCCCTATCATGCAGTCGCACCCTCGCATGGACAGGATGAAAGTGCGCAGGTGCCATCCGGCTTGCGGCCGCACTGCTTGACCAGTGCAACATCGTTCCTGGCCGCCGTTTTCAGGGCCTGCACCGAACTTGGAGTCGGACCGGCTAAAGCCCGGGTGTCGGTTTCCGCGAGCTGTGCCGGTTTATTCGTATCGGCAATTTCACTCAGGCTAGCCGGAAGCGCCGGATCTTGGGCCGACACCCCGCTTCCACTCCCCGGACCGCCGCCAGAATTCATGCGAACCGAAGGCCCGGAAACCGTGACACCGCTGGGATCCAGCTTCAGAAAGCTGCCACCGGCTTTGAGCGTGAGTTCGGCGCCCGCCTCTATTACGACTTTCAAACCCGCTTTGTGGTGGATCTCGGTGCCGGCTTCAACGAGCTGGTTTTTGCCTTGTTTGCTGTGAAAACTACCACCTACCGATAGGCTGTAATCACGGCCTATAGACTCGCGCTGTTCGCCATCAACGGTGCGGTGCTCATTGCCTTTCACGTGAGCGAAATCGTGGTTTTCGACAGTGCGATGACTGTCGTTCCGAATCACTTCCGTGCGGTTGTTCTCGGTGAGCAGGTCCAGGTCTTTCTGGGCGTGGACGTAGATCTGTTCCTGGTCCGCCTCATCCTCAAACCGCAGTTCGTTGCTGCCCTCGCCCTTGTGGGTCTTGGTTTTCAGGGTGGTGCGAGTTTTGTGCTCCGGCAGCCCATAGGGTGGCGTGTTGGTGATGTGATGGGTTCGCCCGGTGATGATAGGCTGGTCCGGGTCGCCGTCCAGGAAGGAGACAATTACCTCGTGGCCGATTCGTGGCAAGGCCATGAAGCCATACTGGCCACCGGCCCAGCCCTGACTGACTCGGAGCCAAGCGCTACTGTGTTCGTCATTTTTCGAGTAGCGATCCCAAGGGAAACGGACTTTGACCCGGCCATGTTCATCGCAGTGGATCTCTTCGCCTTCCGGGCCTGTGACAATCGCAATTTGCGGGCCGTCCATCAGAGGACGATGGGGCGTTCGGGGACGCCAGGTCAGGTCTGCAGGTATGGCATTGAACCGGTTGTGATAGGTGGTGGGTTCGCTGCCGCCCTCCTCTTCCAGGGCCTGGGGCTGGGTGCCGGTGTGAGTGACTGCGGTCAGCAGCCATTCCCGATTCAGGGCGTCGCTGTCGTGCTCCTTCAGTTCAACCTTGGCGCCGGCGCTGAAGTCCGGGCGATTGCTCTCACCGGATGCGGTGCTGGCATCATTGCGGAGGGATTGCAGTCTGGCTTCGGTAAACGGCTGGCCACTGGCATCGGCCTTGAAACGGCCGGGGTAATCGTAGTGCTGATAGTCCTCCCGGTGTTTCAGATCGCCGCTGGCTTGCTCATGCATCAGCGCATAAGCAGGATTCCGGAAGGTGTAATCCTTCATCGCTACGGAAGCGACCCGCACCCGCTCTTCATAACGGAATCGAAAAACCGAGGGTCGCCGGGTGCTGCCGCCTGCTTTGGCGTTATATTCTGCCGGCTCCAGCTTAGGAGCGTCGCCATGATGGTCGGCGATTACAAGCGCCGGCTGTGTGTCCGCGTCCACGCTTCCGTGTTCATAACGATAGTGCCAGCCCTCTTCAGCTGACATGCGTTCGAAAAAGGCGAGGTCGCTCTCACGATGCTGAACGCAGTACTCACGCTGTTCTGGTGTACGCTTCAGGTCGAAAACTGTGTCGATAATGCCGCGCTCTTCGAGCAAGGTTCGCGCGATGGCCTCGGTGCTTTGGGTCTGAAAGATCCGGCTATTGTGCATCAGACCCAGGCGCCAGAGCGGCGGCTGGACACTCAGTTCATAGCGGGTACGCCGGTGGCCGGCATCACCACGAACAAATTCGTTGACCACACCGGTGAACCGCCTGAGCGGCACGCCGTCCTGCCAGAGAACAAGATCAACCGGTTGCTCCAGGATCTCTGCTGCCTGAATCGATGGGTCGGTACTGGCCAGCTCAAGACGACCCTGAAATACCTCGGAAAGGCGCTCGGTCAGTGCGAAGCCAACCACGGAAAATAAATCGGAGGGGAGTCCGCCAACACGGGCGGTGAACTGCAATCCGCTTGCCTGGGGCATATCTTCAATCCTTGAAGGTATGGTTATGTCCTGTTCCCGGCAGCCTTTAGCCAACCAAGTCCCTGGTTGGGCTACCGAACAACAACTCGCGGCAAAAGTACCAGCAGCGACTCTGAAAATCCAGCGGCTGGTCGCAAAAACGCGAATATGACTGGGGCCAGATGAAGCGTTTCATCTGGCCCCGATAGCGCATTACTCGGGCTTGTAGAGCCTCTGAATACTCGAGAAGTCCAGGCTGCCATTGCCCTGCCCCGCATGAAGCTGGAACAGGTTGCGAGCCAGAGAGCCCATGGGAATGGAGGCCTGGTTTTTGACGGCGTTGTCGAATGCCAGCCCCAGATCCTTGGTCATCAGGTTCACAAGGAAACCGCCCTCGTAATTTCTGGACGCAGGTACCCCTTCCATCACGCCCGGCCAGGGGTTGTAGACGTTCAACGCCCAGTTACCACCGGAACTCTGCTTCATGATTTCCGAGAGCACCGCCGGATCCAGCCCATTCTTCACACCCAGTGCCAGCGCTTCGCTGGTACCAGACATAAGGATGGCCAGCAGCATGTTGTTGCAAATCTTGGCCACCTGGCCGGAGCCATGATCCCCGGCGTGGAAGATGTTCTTGCCCATCGCATCGAGGATCGGCTTGGCCTTGTTAAAGGCCTCTTCCGAGCCGCCACAAATGAAGGTCAGCGTTCCGGCCTTGGCACCACCGACGCCGCCGGATACCGGCGCATCAAGGAACGGGATGTCCTTGGCTCGTGCCACTTCGGCCACGCCCCTCGCTGTTTCCGGAGCAATGGTGGAGGAGTCGATAACCAGAGTACCAGCAGGCAGTTTCGCCAGCAGGCCATCATCACCCAGGTAGACAGCTTCCACGTGTTGCCCGGCAGGCAGCATGGTGATGACACATTCAGCGCCATTGGCGGCTTCGTGGGCGGTATCTGCGGTTTTTGCGCCTTCGGACACCAGAGCCGCCACGGCGTCTTTGGATAGGTCGAATACGGTGACCTCGTGGCCGGCTTTTACCAGGTTACTGGCCATGGGGCCGCCCATGTTACCGAGGCCGATGAAGGTGATTTTTGCCATGTTCATTCTCCTTGTTCTTATAGTTTGGATGTTTGTCGGATTACGCTTTGCTAATCCGACCTACGGTTTGGTTGCGCTCCGGGTAGGTCGGATTAGCAAAGCGTAATCCGACAACCCAGCCGGCTATCATTTAAAAAAATCGTCGATCCACGCGCTGTCCATCTCGGCAAGGGTCGCATAGCGCCAGCGGGGCTGCTGGTCCTTGTCGATCAGAAGCGCGCGGATACCCTCTGCAAACTCCCCTTTGGTCAGGCACTTGGTGGAGAGCACCAGTTCCTTGTCGAGGACCTCTTTCAGGCTATTGTGTTTGCAGCCGTGCAGGTGACGCCAGACCAGAGCCAGGGAGGTCGGTGACGCACCCGCCAGGGAGCGGGTCGCTTTCGCCACCCAGCCGTCGCCACCGGACAGCTCTTTCAGCTGATCGACGGTCGCTTCAAGGGAGTCGGCATCGGTGACCCGGTTGATCTCATCAAAATGGGTACGCACCGGAGATTCTGGCATGGCGTCGGCGCTCTCACGCTCGAACTGTCTGAGCACACTACCGACGACGGCGTGAGCGCCCTCATCCTGCCAGTTGCGCTTGCAAAGCTCAGCAACCACATCCGCTTTGAGATCGTGCCGGATGAATCGATCCGCCAGGCCAGTAAAGATCGCATCGGCACCATTGAGACGGGCACCTGTTAGCCCAAGAAACAGGCCGGTACGGCCAGGTGTCCGGTTAAGGAACCAGCCCGCCGCCACATCAGGGTAGAGACCAATGGTGATCTCGGGCATGGCAAGCTTCGAGCCTTCGGTAACCACACGATGCGAGGCCCCTTCCATAATGCCCATGCCGCCACCCATCACGATGCCATGACCCCAGCAAACGATCGGTTTCGGGAAGGTATGGATCAGGTAATCCAGCTCATATTCCTCGGTGAAGAAAGCCTCACCTTCACTGGCTCCCTGGGGCTCAGTCATGCTGCGATACAACGCTACGATGTCGCCACCAGCACAGAAAGCCTTATCGCCTTCTGATTCCAGCCAAACGGCCTGGATAGCTGGATCTTCCGCCCAACGCTTCAACTGCGGTGTCAGCAACCGAATCATCTCCAGAGACAGAGAGTTCAGAGTCTTGGGCATGTTCAGTCGGGCCACGGCAATCAGCGCGCCGTCGCCCGTTTTCCATTCTTCAAAAATAATGGGTTGATCACTCATAACAGGTCCTTGAGCCAGCTTTGCGAACCGGCTTCAGCGGTTTTTCCATTCCGGTTTGCGCTTGTCCAGAAACGCGTTCACGCCTTCTTTCTGGTCTTCGGTGGAGAACAGCTCAACAAACAGTTCACGCTCCATGCGCCAGCCATCGTCATGGCTGCGGCCATCGCGGGCGCTCATCACCAGTGTCTTACAACGGGCCGTGGAAGACGGGCTCTGCTGGCATGCCATTTCCGCCAGTTCCAGCGCTTTCTCCAGGCTCTTGCCAGACGGTACTACTTCTTCCACCAGACCGATCTGCAGCGCCTTGTCAGCCTTCACGCGCTCACCACACAGAATCATCCGTTTGGCCCAGCCTTCACCCACCAGCCAGGGCAGGTTCTGGGTGCCGCCGGCACAAGGTAAAAGGCCAACGCCTGCTTCGGGCAGTGCCATCTGGGCATGCTCTTCGGCAATGCGGATGTCACAGGCCATGGCGCACTCAAGGCCGCCACCCATGGCGTAGCCGTTCACCGCCGCGATAGAAACACCGCGGAACCGCTGCAGCGTAGAGAAGGCCTCGCCAAAAAGCTGGCCCATCTCGTTCGCCCGGGCCTTGTCGCCATCGGCGAAGGTTTTCAGATCGGCGCCGGCGGAATAGAACTTCTCGCCCTGGCCGGTCATCACCAGGGCAAAAATATTCCGGTCTTCGTTCAGTTCCTTGACGATGCTCGTCAAGGCAATCAGGGAATCCTTCGTCCAGGTGTTGGCCGGTGGATTGTTGATGGTCAGTACCGCGATATGTCCGCGTTTTTCGAGCTGAATCAGGTCACTCATTTGTTATTCCTCATACTGAAAATGGAGTCGGATGACGATTTCATCAGACCCCATTTTTATGCTTATTGAATTGCCTCAGCCACGCCGTCATCGAGCAGGCGACGGGCAACAATCAGACGCATGATTTCGTTGGTGCCTTCCAGGATCTGGTGCACACGCAGGTCACGCAGATAGCGCTCAAGCGGGTATTCACGAATGTAGCCATAACCGCCGTGAAGCTGCAGCGCCTCGTTGACCACTTCGAAACAGGCATCGGTGGCGAACCGCTTGGCCATGGCGCAGTGCAGTGTGGCTTCCGGATCGGAGTTATCGAGCTTGAACGCGCCCAGACGAACCATCTGCCGGGCGGCCACCAGGTTGGTGGCCATGTCGGCCAGCTTGAACTGCAGAGCCTGGAAAGCCGCCAGCGGCTTACCGAACTGTTCCCGCTCGTGCATGTAGTTACGGGCACGGAGAAGAGCCGCCTGGGCACCACCGAGGGAACAGGTGGCGATATTCAGACGCCCACCATCGAGCCCCTTCATGGCGATGGCAAACCCGTCGCCCTCGTCACCAACTCGGTTGCTGGCCGGAATGCGGACATTCTCCAGGCTGATCATCCGGGTCGGCTGGCTGTGCCAGCCCATTTTCTCTTCGTTCTTACCGTAGGAAACGCCATCGGCATCTGCGGGAATCACGAAGGTAGAAATGCCTTTATAGCCGGAGTCCGGCGCTCCGGTTCGGGCCATGAGCACTAGCACATCGGTCTCGCCAGCGCCGGAAATGAATACCTTACTACCATTGATCACATAGCTGTCGCCATCCCGCACCGCCTTGGTGCGAAGACTGGCCGCGTCTGAGCCGGCACCCGGCTCGGTCAGGCAGTAGGAGGCGAGCCATTCGCCGCTGGCGAGTTTAGGCACGATTTCCTGCTTTAGATCATCCGACGCAAAGCTGGCGACCATCCAGGTAGCCATATTGTGGATGGTGATAAACGCGGCGGTTGAAGGGCACGCAGCAGCGAGCTCCTCCACGATGACCGAGGTATCCAGCCGGGACAGACCCATGCCGCCAAGGGCTTCGGGGGTGTACATACCCATGAAGCCCATTTCGCCGGCTTCTTTGAGCACGTCTTTCGGGAAGATATGTTCGACGTCCCACTTTGCCGCGAACGGCGCCATGGATTTTTCCGCAAACGCCCGGGCTGCTTCGCGAAACGCCTGCTGGTCTTCTGTGAGGTTAAAATCCATCGTTACGCTCCAGATAGTAGGGGCTTGGCATTGAAAGGGGAAAAGAAGGGGCCGGAAACAGGTTCCGGCCCAAATACCCCACCTTCAACGCAATTAACGCAACTGGATAGAGAAGTTGGCTTCTGTGCTGGTCGCTTCACTGGAGAACCAGCGGGAGGTCACCGTTTTGGTTTCGGTGTAGAAGCGAACCGCCTGCTTGCCATAAGCGTGCTGATCCCCGTAGAAGGAGCCCTTCCAGCCGGTGAACGAGAAGAACGGCAGGGGTACCGGGATGGGAATGTTCACACCCACCTGGCCCACATCGATCTCATGCTGGAAGCGACGCGCGGCACCGCCAGAGCTGGTAAAGATGGAGACGCCGTTGCCGTACGGGCTGTTATTTACCAGCTCGATGGCATCACCGAGGGTGTCGGTTTCCATGCAGGAGAGCACGGGACCGAAGATTTCCTCGTTGTAGATGTCCATCTCGGTGGTTACACCGGAGAACAGCGTCGGGCCAACCCAGTTGCCATCGGGCAGTCCGTCCACGGTACAACCGCGACCGTCCAGCAGCAGATTGGCGCCCTGGGCTTCGCCGGTCGCAATCAACGATTCAATACGGTCTTTCGCCTTGCCAGAGATGATCGGGCCATAGCTGGCACCGGAATCGTTCCACGCGCCGGGGCGTACTTTCGCCATGGCTTCTTTCAGCTCCGGAATCCACTGCTGGGCTTCGCCCACGAACACAGCGACGGAAATGGCCATGCAGCGCTGGCCGGCTGCGCCCACAGAGGCACCAACCAGGGCGTTGATGACCTGCTGCTTGTCCGCATCAGGCAGGATCACCATGTGGTTCTTGGCACCGGCAAAGCTCTGTACACGCTTCATGTTGCGGGTACCGGTTTCGTAGATGTAACGACCGACCGGCACAGAGCCTACAAAAGAGACAGCCTTGATGGCGGGGTCGGTCAGCAGAACATCGACCTGTTCCTTGCCGCCGTGAACTACCTGCAGGACGCCCTTGGGTGCGCCAGCCTCTTCAAACAGCTCGGCAAGGCGCGTGGGTGTCAGAGGGTCCTGTTCGGACGGCTTCAGAATAAAGGTGTTACCACAGGCAATGGCCATCGGGAACATCCACAGCGGTATCATGGCCGGGAAGTTGAACGGGGTAATACCGGCACACACACCCAGCGGCTGGATCCAGGAATGGGTATCCACCTCACGGGCCACGTTTTCAACGGTTTCGCCCATCATCATGGAGGCGACATTGGCAGCGTGCTCGACCACTTCAATACCACGCCAGACATCGCCCTTGGCGTCGTCAAAGGTCTTACCGGTTTCCTTGGAAAGAATTTCGGCAATTTCATCATGATGTTCTTTCAGCAGGGCCTGATACCGCAGCATGACACGGGCACGCTCGGAGACCGGAACTTCCTTCCAGGTCTTGAACATTTCACCGGCGCTGTCGATGGCCTTGCGCATTTCGGCATCCGTGGTACACGGAGCCTTGGCGATTACTTCGTTGGTCGCGGGGTCGGTGACGTCAATCCAGTCATTGGTGCTGCTCTGGACGAATTCACCTGCGAGATACAGCGGTACATTTTTCATGTTGATGTCCCTGTTTGTTTTTGTGCGGGAAGCCGGCCGGAACCGTAGAGTTGCGGCCACGTTTAACCAAAGGCTAGCACGGGATCGACCAAGGGGTGATTGACTAAATTTCGCCCGTAATGGACTATCTTTCGATAAAGCTCAAACAAACAAGACCAGAAATGACCCAAACCTCACAGTGGCCGGTGCCAAAAGACAGCATTCGCTACGTGGTGCCTGAGCCGATCATTCGACTACTCGCGAGCCATCCACTTACCCGGGATCTCTATCCGCTGGCGTTCGGCCACTACCGGCGCGCCGTCGGCCATCACATGCACCGGGAGCACCATCACGACAATCTTTTGATCTATTGCACGGAAGGCCGGGCGTTCCTGAACGTCGACGGGGAGCCCTATACAGTGGAGGCTGGCGACCTGCTGCTCCTGCCCGCCGGCGCCAACCACCGCTATACCGCCGATCCGGATAACCCATGGACCATTCACTGGGTGCACTACACGGGGCCACTGGCAGAGGATTTTCAACATTATATGGGTTTCGACGGCCCGACCCGGATTCGTCATTTGGGCCGACAACCCCGGCTTCTGGTTGACTTCAATGGCCTGCTATCGGTGCGACAGACCGGTTTCCGGGCCCGCGGCCTGATCCATGCGGCCAACCGGCTTCGGCAACTGTTGGCGGCAGTTCCTATTAATGCCGACGAAACCGGGCACGAGCGGCAGGCCGAACTGGATACCATCCACAACTATATGCGGGAGCATCTGGATGAGCGTATCAGCCTGGAGCAACTGGCCGATCTTGCCGGCCTTTCACCGGCTCATTTCGCAACCCGCTATCGGGAACAGACCGGCACCTCTCCGATCCAGCACTTCCTGCACCTGAAGGTGGAACGCGCCTGCCAGATGCTGGACACCAGCAGCCTGAGCTTCGCAGACATAAGCCGACGCCTGGGCTATGACGATGCTTACTATTTTTCCCGACTTTTCAAAAAGGTAATGGGCCAATCACCCCGGGACTACCGGCATACCGCCCGACACTGAACGGTCAACCCGGGCCAGATTAAAACCTGCCGCCTTCTACGACTTTTGTTGTAGGAGCCAAGGGGTTAGGCTGGGGGTATCGAATGACAAAAAGAGTGAGCCCATGGCCATGTACACCATTGAAATTGATGAAACCTTTGAGGTACCCCGACGACGAGTCTTCGCCCTGTTCGCCGACCATTACCGTTTCGGAAAACTGCTGGGAGCGCCGGTCAAACGAATCAAGGACAGCGATCAGGCTGATCCCAACGGCATTGGTTCCGTTCGCAAGATCGGCATCGGCCCGGTCGGCCTGGAAGAAACGGTGACCAGCTTCGAGCCGGATTCATTGATCGAATACACCATCACCAGCATGAGCCCGATCCGCAATCATCTGGGTAGAATCCGCTTCGAGGACACACCGGAAGGGCACACCAGGGTGAACTACACCATCACCTTTGACGACATCGTACCGTTCACCGGTAAGGTCGTCAGCAGCGCCCTGGAACAGGGCATTCGCCGCGGGATCAAACGGGTACCACAGCTTGCCTGAGAGTCGGCAACAACAAATCGTTACTTGAGGAATATCAGAGAATTGACCTGAGGCAAGAGTTGGCTTTTGTCAATTTTGTAATCTCCGCGCAGCTTGCAATATCCGGCCATTCCGGCCGGATCAAACTGTATTTTGCGGGAGACCGAAATGGCAGCCGAACCCATTGTCCTGTTCGATGACGGACACCATAAATGCCTGATGTTCGATTCCCTGGTAACCGGCGAGGGCGTCCAGTCCAACCAGTTCCTGATTGTCGATGGCAAACACGAAGCACTGATCGATCCGGGCGGCGACCTGACCTACACGCCGCTGTCGGTTGCCGCCTCACGCTATATGAACATTCGCGACATGGATTACGTGTTCGCCTCTCACCAGGACCCGGACATTATCGGCGCAATCGACCGATGGATCGTTCATACCCGCGCCAAAATTGTCACCTCAAAGCTCTGGGCCCGGTTCCTTCCGCACCTTGTTTCCAGCTACGTGACCAACCAGCTCAGTGGCAGCGTTTACGACCGCATCATCAGCATCCCCGATGCGGGTGCCAATGTGAAGTTTGGCGAGTCCTATCTTCAGTGTCTGCCAGCCCACTTCATGCATTCGGTGGGCAACCTGCAGTTCTATGACCCGGTCTCCAAAATTCTGTTCTCCGGTGACCTCGGCGCCTCCATGGGTGGCGACGATGACCACCTGCCAGTGAAGGACTTCGACAAACACATACCCAGCATGATCGGCTTCCACCGCCGTTACATCGCTTCCCAGAAAGTTTGTCGCCTGTGGGCGAACATGGTTCGCGAAATGGATGTCGCGATGATCGTTCCCCAGCACGGCAAACGCTTTGAAGGACCGGTTATGGTTGATCGGTTCCTGAAATGGGTCAGCGACATGGAGTGCGGCATCGACCTGATGACCCAGGACAACTATCGGCGCCCGGTCGATTACGTCTAGTCTGGAGTAAAGTGGCAGCCACAAGGCTGCCACTTTCAAAGAGATGACTGCAATTACCAGTATCCGCTTTTCTGGATTTACTGCTTGCCGCCACTTCCTCCGCCGTTCTTTTTCCATTCCTGCGACTTGTTCATTCCATCGCCATTCATCATGCCTTTCTCGCCGTCATTCATCATGCCCGCGCCCTGGCCCTTTTTCTGACCAGCAGCAGTCGGTGGCAGGTTCTCCACATCAATACCACGGGCGCGCGCACGCTCGACCATCCGCTGATGATGCTCCTGGCGGAATGCCTGCCGCTGCTCGGGCGTCATTGAACGCATTTGCTCCCGGAACTGCGCCCTTTCCTGCTCAGACATCATGCCGTAGCCGGAGATGGGGTAACCGTCACGATCCATTTCCTGGTCCTGAGTTTGGGTCTGCAGGCGATCCCTCGTCTGGTCCATGTCCCGGTCCTGATCCTGCGCAAAGGAAGAGGACAGAGGCAACATCAGGCACATTGCCAATGATGCCGAGTACAAAGTTGTTAATTTCATGAGCGCACCTCCACTATCAGCCCGGAAATCCCCGGCTTCGGGAACTGCTGATCAAACCTGGGGTATCCGCTCTAGGGCGGAAGCTCCATAGTTCGAGCATACTCCCGGAGATACCGTCAGAAATCTGACCAAGATCAATTCCGGCCCTTCATGAACACAAATTCACCCTCTATTCATTTCTACAAACAGGCATCCGGCTCACGCCGGCCTGGCGCCGCTGGTAAGCTGTCGGCAAGGCCAGCAAGAAACTGATGCGCACTGGGTTGACCGCTCGTTGAAGCCATCCTGATCAAACATAGCCCCTCAGCGATCCTCCCCTGTTCATACAAGTTCTTTCCCAGCCGCCAGCGGGCATCACTGTTTCCCGCTTCCGCAGCTCGGCGATACCAGCTGAGGGCCTCGTTTTTATCCAGGACGGTTCCTCTGCCCTCTTCATAGGCCATGGCCACTTCGACCATACTGATGGAATCACCGCTATCGGCTGCCCGCAGGTACCACTGGAAGGCTTTCTCCTGGCTTTGTTCCACGCCCTGCCCCTGGGCATACATGTTGGCCACATTCAGCATGCCCTGGCGGCTGCCCTCCTCTGCCAGCTCCAGATACTGCTCGAAGGCCGATTCATATTGCCCCATCTTGTAGACGACATAAGCGTTGAGAACCCGGATCATGTCCCGTGCCACCTGGTCCTGATCGCCGTTCTCGTTACCTCCGGCACTCGCGAACGAGCATAAAAAGATCAGGCACAGAACCAGCATCCGAACCATTGTATGCATTGCGCTTTGTCTTTGCATTCTGCTCCCCGACGCCTGTCAGTTGTACTCTCACGCTAGCAGTGGCTTGCCGATCGGTCTGTGCATCAAAAGTGCTGTCCTGCTGGCACCTTGGTATTGGCGGATCGTGAAAACCATCCCGGAACAGGGACCAAATAAGCCTGTCCCAAACCGGCAATGTTGAGTAAAATCCGGCCTTTTCCAGAGAACCAAGAGGCAGCGCAGATGGGCAGAGCCTACCAGAACCGCAAAGAATCCATGGCCAAGACGGCTGCGGCGAAAACCAAGGTCTACAGCAAGTACGGCCGCGAAATTTACATGAGCGCCAAGTCCGGAGGCCCCGATCCCCAGGCCAACCTGTCCCTGCGCGGACTGATCGAGCGGGCCAAGAAAGACCAGGTGCCTTCGCACGTCATCGAAAAGGCCATCGATAAGGCCAAGGGTGGCGCCGGCGAAGACTATGCTGCGGCTCGCTACGAAGGCTACGGACCGGGCAACTGCATGGTGATCGTGGACTGCCTGACCGATAACCCGAACCGTACTTTTGGTGACGTGCGCCTGGCATTTACCAAGACCAAGTGCAAGATCGGCACCCCGGGCGCCGTGTCTCACATGTTCGACCATAGCGCTATTTTCGTGTTCAAGGGCGAGGATGAAGAAGCCGTTCTGGAAGCACTTATGGAAGCGGATGTCGATGTCACTGACATCGAAAATGAAGATGGCCTGATCACCGTGTTCACACCGAACACCGAATACGCCAAGGCTCGCCAGGCAATCGTGGACGCAATCGAAGACATCGATTTTGAAGTGGATGAAATTCAGTTCCTGCCCAAAACCACCACAATGGTGGAAGGCGACGACATCCCCATGTTCGAGAAATTCCTCGACATGCTGAACGAACTGGACGACGTGCAGAACGTGTTCCACAACGCCGAACTGCCAGAGCAGTAAACAACCCGGGCCTCCGGCCGCGCAGGAAGATAGCACCATGCAACAGAACGCTCCCACAAACCGCAAGGCGCGCGTGGTGGTCCTGAAAACAGGCACCACTTACCCGGACATTCGGGCAAGGTTTGGCGATTTTGACGAGTGGTTCCTGCGCGGGTTGTCAGACGAGTTGGATATTACCGTTGCCAATGCCGAGGCCGGTGAACTGCCGGGGAATCCGGAAGACTGGGACGGCATCGTGGTGACTGGCTCCCCTGCCATGGTGAGCGATCGGGCCGATTGGAGCGAGAACGCGGGCCGTTGGCTGGTAAAAGCCGTCAGAAGCGAAGTGCCGGTGCTCGGTGTCTGCTATGGCCACCAGTTGCTGGCCCACGCGCTGGGCGGGGAAGCTGGTTACCATCCGAATGGCCGGGAAACCGGCACCCACGAGGTTGAGCTCCTTCCCGAGGCCGCTTCCGATGTCTTGTTCCGGGAGCTACCGGAAAAATTTCCTGCCCAGCTGACACACCGGCAGTCCGTGCTGCGCCTGCCTGAAGGAGCGGTGTTGCTGGGACGCAACCAGTTCGAGCCTCATCAGGCTTTCAGAATTGGTCCCTGCGCCTGGGGCGTGCAGTTCCATCCGGAGTTCACGGACACCATTATGAGCGCCTACCTGAAGGTCCAGGCGCCCGACCTGACACGGGAGGGGCTCGATGCGGAGGCGCTGATCGCCGGCGTGAAGCCAGCGCCGGATGCGTCCTCGCTGCTTTCCCGTTTCAGCAGATTTGTTCAGGATCGGATCCGTTAATTCGCGGGCCAACCGTCACGGTCAGTCGAGGATATAGGCGGTTTTTTCCATTGCCTGCTCTTCTTCATCGATGAAGCGGAACTCGTTCCAGCCAATGCGCACCATGTCGTTGCTGTTAAGACGCTGGCGGTCAGCAACCCGCAATTCGTTCACAAAAGTGCCGTTGGTGCTGTTGCTGTCGGTAATGTAGTAATCCACCGTACCTTCCAGATAGGCATTGGGCACCGCTTCTATCAGGGCGTGCTGGCCGCTCACAGAAATTTCATCAATCTGGATATCGTTGTCCGGGCGCCGACCGATGCGCGTTTCCGGTTGCCCGAGTTCAAAGGTGTTAACAACAACGTTATCCACCAGTTGCGAAAGCGAAGCCATGTCAGTTTCCTCAATACTCCAACGTCAGTAATACCACAGACACATTGTCACCGGCCTCGTTTGCCAGGCCAGCATCAATCAGTGCCTGAACCGTGCGCTCCATGCCGTCACTTTCCTTATGGATTTCAAGCCACCGGTACTCCGGAACTGAATCAGTTAACCCATCGGAACACAGCAGCAGAACATCCCCCTCAACAAGTGTCTCACGCCGATAACTGGGGCCTGCCTGCTCTTCCGCTCCCACCGCTCTGGTCAGCACATTCCGGAACGGCACATTGGGCACGTCAGCCTCGGTAATGCTGCCGTCTTCCAGCATGTTCTGGACCACGGTGTCGTCCCGCGTGAGACACAGCGCCTGGCTGCCACGCAGGCTGTAACAACGGGAATCGCCAATGTGAGCAATATGCGCCTGGTTGCCACTCACCCAGGCCACCACCAGTGTCGTGCCCATCTTTTCAAGTCTTGGATCCCCGGTGCGGCGACTCCCTATCCGCTCATTGGCCAACCTGAAGGCCCGATCCAGTTTTTCCCGGATATCCGCATCCGTGGTGCCGCTCGAGGCATCGGCAATTTCAGGCTCAAGGAATTCGATGATGGCATCAACCGCAAGGCGACTGGCAACCTCGCCTCCCTGGTGACCGCCCATACCGTCTGCAACAACCAACAGCGCCTGCCCACCCGCATCATTGATCCGCCAGTCCACCACATCCTGGTTTGATTCCCGGACGGCCCCGCGATGACTCTGGCCGGCAACGTGATATCGCATCAGGACGACACCTCCTGGCCAGCCTCACGAACGGCCAGACGACGCACGGCCTCGGCCATGGTGGCGGCACTGGCAAAGCGCTTGTCCGGCTCGCGCTGGATAGCCTTGTTAATCAGACGGACCACGCCGTTTGGCAGATCCGCGTTGAACTCGCGGACGCTGCGTGGGCGCTTGTTGAGAATCTGGTAGGTCAGGTTGGCCAGGGTATCGCCCTGATAGGGCGTTTCGCCGCTCACCAGCTTGTAAAGCGTTACGCCCAGGCTGTAGATATCGGAGGCACCGGTTACCTTCTGACCCTTCAACTGCTCCGGCGACATATACAATGGGCTGCCCATTACCGCGCCGGTGCGGGTTCGCGAGTCATCGGAGATCTTGGCAATGCCGAAATCGGTGATCTTTATGTCGCCATTGTCGGGATTGAAGATGATATTCCCGGGCTTGATGTCGCGGTGGACGATTTTCTGGCTGTGGGCGTAGGCCAGGGCGTCCGCCACGCGGGCAACAATATCCAGAACCTTGGGCAAGGGCAATAACCGCCCGGTTCTGCCGAATTCACTGAGCGGACGCCCTTTCGCATAGTCCATGGCGATATAGGCGAGGTCTGCCTCCTCGCCAACGTCATAAACGGTGACGATAGCCGGGTGGCTCAGGCGGCCAGCGGCTTCTGCCTCCCGGAAGAATCGCTCCTTGAGATCCTGAAGCTGGCCATCGTCGAACGCCTGGTAGCTGAGGGTTTTGATCGCAACGGTCCGGGCAATCTTCGGATCCTTGCCCAGATAAACCACGCCCATGGCACCACGGCCAATTTCCCGCTCGATCTCGTACCGTCCCAGGGTCGGACGACTCACGGAAGGCTCGGGCATCAACAGGGTGCGGGTATTATCGAAACTGCCGGCCTGCATCAACGAATTATCCGGCGCGAGCTTTTCCAGTGCCGCCAGCCTGGCGGGGGTATCCCGAAAACCTTTCTTTCGTTCCTGGATACTGCGGTAGGTGCCGACCGCCTTGTCGTACTGGCGCTTGCGCTCCTGCTGGATGGCGACGTCGTAGCGCAGCTCGATCTCGCTCTCACAGTCGGGGCAGCGATCCAGCGCTTCGAGGGCCTCGTCTGTATGGCCTTGCTGCAGAAACACCTTGGCCAGTTTCAGCCGCGCATCGCGCACATTGTCTGTAAGTGCACGGATGTGTTTGCGGGGCTGCAGCCAGAACAGCATCACCACATAACCGACCACCAGCAACGTGAGCACCACGCCAAACGGCACCCAGGCGTTGCGGTAGAACATCAAAGCCGCCTGGATCACCACGAGCGAGCCACCAAGCAAAAGAGTGACAGGCAGGGAAACGGCTGCGCCCATCGCCGGAATTGCAAGCACCAGATACAGTGCCGCAATTGCCAGCCCGGCGGTCACTGCCATGTCGGACCAGAGTGGTTCCGAAAGCCCCCGATCAGCCATAGCCGGCCCGAATGCCTCCTGCGGGAGAATCGTAGCCGGGGTAGCGCCCTCAGGCACGCCGAGAATGCTGAACAGCGCACGGTCAGCCCAGCCCACGAGGGCAAGCTGGTCCCCCATGAGGGCAAACACAACAGCCAGAACGAGAATCACGGCCCGCAGACTGAACAGGCGCGGTATGAAAGAGAGTATGGCGTTCACAGGCAACTTTGTTATAAATGGTTGATCTGACTAGTTTAGAAAGCGTGGCGGAACTTCGATACAACGACCGGGGTGTTTTTTGTAAGTGTTTGTTTACCTGAGAGAGAGGTCACGTATAGTTATGCCGTCGTTTACCTCAGGGATGATGGAAATACACACATGACACTGAAGTTACTGATTCTCCTGCTGTTGCTCACCCTGGCCGGCATCGGCCTTTACCACACTCAAAAGCCCCTGCCGCCAGGCATCAGCTATCGGGGAACCGCGATACCGTTGGAGGAACCCGTCCTGCTGACTGACGTCACCCGCCACTATCAGGAGGGCCGGGAAGAGCGAGACCATGAAATCTTCGACGAGGTGTTCCGGCTTATCGGACAAGCCAACGAGTTCATTCTCATCGACATGTTTCTATTCAACAGCACCGGACCGGAGGATGTAGCCCACCGCCCCCTGGCTCAGCAGCTCACAGAAGCCCTGCTGGCCAGGAAAGCGGAGAAGCCGGAGCTATCCATTACGGTCATCTCCGACCCCCTGAACACCATGTATGGCGGCACGACCTCGCCCTGGTTTGAAGCGCTGCGCGATGGTGGCATTCCGGTTGTGGAGACGGCACTCCGCCCGCTACGGGACAGCAATCCCACCTGGTCTTCGATCTGGCGGCTGTGCTGCCAGTGGTTCGGCAACAATCAGGACGGTGGCTGGCTGGACAACGCCCTGGGCACCAAGCCTGTAACCCTTCGAAGCTATCTCGCACTGCTGAACTTCAAGGCCAACCATCGCAAGCTTGTGATAGCAGATGAGGCGGGTTCCCTGAGGGCCATCGTTACCTCGGCCAACCCTCACGATGGCAGCAGCCGGCACAGCAACCTGGGGCTGAGCTTCACGGGGCCGGCGGTCATTGATCTGTTGAAAAGCGAACGGGCCGTTCTCGCCATGTCCGGAGCGGACACCAGCCTGATCGATGAACGGATCAGCCAGGCTTCCGAAGGTACGGCGAAATCCGACAAACCTGAAATGCCACGGGTGGCAGTGCTGACCGAATCAGCCATCCTCGACCAGGCTCTGGCGATGATTCACGAGTCTTCAGCTGGCGATCAGTTGGACCTGGCCATGTTCTATCTCTCACATCGCGATATTGTCAAAGCCCTGGTCGGCGCCGCCAAACGGGGCGCTGCGCTGCGAGTTCTGCTTGATGCCAACAACGAGGCCTTCGGCCACCAGAAGAGTGGCATTCCCAACAGGCAGGTCGCCATGGAACTGGTTCGCGCGGGCGTTCCGGTACGTTGGTGTAATACCCTGGGTGAGCAATGCCACACTAAACTGTTGATGTTGGCGAGAGAAAACGGCGCAACAGAACTGCTCCTGGGTTCGGCCAATTTTACCCGGCGCAATCTCGACGATCTGAATCTCGAAACCGATGTCTGGGTATCGGTGCTGGAGCAGTCACAGGTTGCGAGCGGAGCCCGGCGATTCTTTGACGAGCAATGGCAAAAAGGCCCTGGCGACGATCCGGTGATGAGCCTCCCCTACGAGCGTTGGGCCGACGAATCCAGACTTCGCTACTGGCGCTACCGGATTATGGAGGCGACCGGCCTGTCGACCTTCTGAACAGAACAGGACAAGAGCCATGACAACACCCGTGCATGCGCGCCCTATCGCAGAGCGTATCGACTGGCTGATGGAGCTCAGCCGGGCCCATTCGGCCAGCTTTTGCAGCCCGGAAAACCATCTGGCCAGGCAGCGCTACCTGGCAGAGCACAATACCCAGATCATTGCCATGAAGTGCATGGATGGCCGCATCCACCTGCCCTACGTGACCCAAACGCCTCTTGGTGTCATTCACCCGTTCAGGAACCTTGGCGGGATCTTTGAGCTTGGCTGGCCCTACCTCGGCGACATGCTGGCGGACACGGTCCAACAAGCCGTAACCCAGGGACGACGGGTGCTGATCATCATTACCTACCACTATTCAAAAGGTTCACGGGAACGGGGCTGCGCCGGCTTCGACTGCGACCGAGAGGCCGCCATGCGCCATGCGTTCCAGATCCGGAGCCAGGTGGAAAAACTGTTCGGAAACGGCCACCGAACGGTCTATCCCCTGGTATGTGGTTTCGAGAGCGACGAGGATGCACTGGTTTTGCACGGTAGCCAGGAGCGAACGCTGGATCTGTCTACCATTCCTGTGTCGAGACTTGCCGATATGGCCTCCGAAATCGCCTCCCTTTGTCCGGATATGCCGGAACCGGTTCAGCGTGATCTGCTGCCCCTGGTTGAGGGCAATATCCGGCACGTGAACGAGATTCGGCGTTTTGACCGGGAATTGAACATAGAGCACCGGGAGTGGGTCATCTGCCTCGGCAGGGGGTTCGATTTCCTGCACGCACCCAACGTAGCCCTGATCATCGGCCCCTACAGCCCGGATCTGTCCCATCCCATCCGCCAGGCCGCCGGAATCATAAAGAGCAACATGGATAATGGCCGTGTTCCGGACGATGGTTTCCTGCTGCTCTGCTCCGCGCCCTACCAGGAACCGGGCACCCAGAAGGCCCGGGCAGAGCTGAAATCGGCGTTCCTGGCAGAGTTCGGCGCCAACGTTATCCGCCAGGCGTACCCAGACCTTGCCAGCCGCATGGTCGCACGCTCGGCTATACTCCATTGGCCGGAGCGAAAGCTGCAGGTTTGTGAATCCTGAACGATTCGTATGTTGAGGGAACGCAACCGACTGTTTTATCGTCCGGTTAGTGCAAGATGACTAACAAACCGCTACACCGGAAGTAGCCAACGAACAGGAGTGACCCATGTCAGGCATTCGCAAGCACTTGAGGTATGTTTCCTTTTTTATGGCCATGATGATGGCCCTAGGTTCCGTCTGGTCGGCCACCGCTACCGCCGGAATGGTTGGAACCGGCGAAATGATCGGGCAACAACAGGTTCAGCTGGACCGGCAGGAGCTGATCAGCATGCTCGACAGACAGGATGTGCAGGCCAAGTTGGCAGACCTTGGGGTCAGCCAGGACCAGGTCAAGGAACGCATTCAGAACCTCACGCCCGCGGAACTGGCGGATTTTGAACGTCAGCTCGCCGAGGCCCCTGCAGGGCAGGATGTGGTCGGCATCATTGTGTTGTTCCTGCTGGTATTCATTATCACCGATATGCTCTGTGCTACGAACGTCTTCCCGTTCGTGAACTGCATTCGATAGCGGGAGCAGTGGCTGTCATTTTTTCCACTCTAGAAGCGACATCCAGCAGGCTGATCCTGATGTTACTGGTCAGCCTGCTGGCCGGTTGCGCCAGTGCTCCCAAATGGCCAGCGCCCGAAACTCACCAGGCCATGCTGCCCGACCGGGTTGTGCTGAACGACGTGCCTTTCTACCCCCAGGAAAGGTATCAGTGCGGGCCTGCGTCGCTGGCCATGATGCTGAACAGCCAGGGCCTTTCATCTGATCCTGATATTCTCAAAGAGCTGGTTTATATTCCGGGCCGGGAAGGCTCCCTTCAGGTCGAAATGATCGCCGGCGCACGCGCCCATGGCATGTTGGTTTACCCGCTGGACGGTAAATTAAAGAGTGTCCTGACCGAGATCGCAGCAGGCAATCCAGTCCTGGTGATGCAAAATCTGAGGTTTGGCTGGTGGCCCCAATGGCACTTTGCGGTTGTCATCGGCTATGACGCCGGCGAGCGAGACCTGATACTCCACACCGATACCCGCAAGCGTGAAGCAATCGATCTGGAAGTTTTCATAAATACCTGGGGGCGGGCCGACAACTGGGCCGTCACTATTCTGCCGCCGGATCGGGTTCCAGCGACCGCAGCACCGCTTCGTTTTCTGCAATCCGCCCATGACCTCGAAACAACCGGACGAACGACAGCGGCTGGCATTGCCTATAAGACAGCCGAAACGACCTGGCCGGACCAACCGACGGCCACTATGGCCAGAGGCAACCTTGCCTGGCAGTTGCGCCACCAAGGCGAAGCACAGGAGCATTTCCTGCGCGCGGTGAAACGTTTTCCGAAATTGGCCGAAGGCTGGAACAACCTGGCTTTCGCGCTGCAGGCGAGCGGCTGCACAAACATTGCGACCCAGGCGGCGAGATGCGCCGCCGCACTGACACCGGACCGCTTCGGTGAATCAGAATTGCTCAAACAAGAAGGCACCACATCCGCGGAACAGTGTCCTGCACTGCCCGAGTGCCCAAGGGAAGCCCCCTAGGCTGGCTTCCGGAACAGAGCCACATCCTTTCTTGGTATTTCCAGGTGCCAGCCAAACCGGTTGGCAAGCAGCTCGAAGGTGAATTCCCGGTAGAAGACCACATGGGTCGGGTCACGGCGATAATGCCAGTTGTCGAACCGGTCATCGTCGGTCTGGAAGCAGGTCATCACACCCAGCCAACCACCGGGCTTCAGCATCCGGTCGAGTTCCCTGAAAACGCCAGCGGGGGCGTAAAGATGCTCTACCACTTCGGTACAGGTTATGAAATCGTAGGTCTGATCGAGAGCCACTGCTGAGGGATAAAAGTAGGGATCGTAGAGACTGACTGCCATGCCTTCCGCCTCAAGCATCTGCGCCAGCGCAGGGCCGGGGCCGCAGCCGAAATCCAGGCCGCTGGCGCCCGATGGCAGGCGCTCAAGCAGAGGTTCTGTCAGTTTCGAGAGAAATGTCCGGTACCCCGGATCAGACGGGTCATTATCATGCAGTTGGTAAATCTCCCGCTCCTGCTCAGGCGATAACCGGCAGGACGCATCCATCACCGTCGCCTCGCAGACATCACATCGAAGGTAACGCTGCGCCTTCACCACACGGAAATCCGAGAGACTGCCCTGCTCGCACACCGGACAAAGACTCACGCCCTCACCTCGGATCAAGTCCCGCGGCCGCCCTCATGCGGGCATCGAGTTCCCGGGCGTCAATCTGATCGGACGCTATGATCTCTGCCCGGCTGTAGGCTTGCGGTTCACCCTGAATAACGGTCAGGGCTCCATCAACCACATTGATCGCCCGCCAGCCGTCCACGGTCTGAACGACAGCCTTGAAGCGCACAAAGGCTGAGTCCATGGCCATCACCAGCAATGCGTTCTCATCGAGTATCAGTTCCGGATGTATGCGCCAGCCAACACTGAAATGCCCCTGTCCTTGATTGGTAATCTGTTGCCAGGGCTCGTCATCAATAGCGGGGGCCGGCGCTGCAGTCTTATGATGGTGGTGATGGTGAGCTTCCGGATCGGTCACCGGCAGGGCATCCGATTGGCCGTCCAGCCAGCCCGGTGCCAGATGCCCGAACCGCGTGTGGTGAATCGCCCGCTTGGCGGGTTCCAGTTGTGCGGCCCACTCATCAAAATGAGTCAGTTGCTCCGGCGTGCAAAGATCAGTCTTGTTGGCAACGAGAATATCAGCCGCAGCCACCTGGTCCCGGAACTGAACATTACCTAGCACCTTCGGCTCCTCGAGCCTCCGGGGGTCCACCAAGCAGATCACAGGGCCCATTGCGAGCACATCCTGGTAGTGCTCGCTGGTCAGGGTGTCCAGAATCTGAGAGGGGTGACCGAGCCCGGTCGGTTCAATCAACAGACGGTCGGGCTTTGCCTTGTGAATCAGCTGGTTGAGCCCGATCTGCATCGGCAGCCCGGCAACGCAGCACATGCAGCCGCCGGGGATTTCCTTTATGAAGGCGCCTTCCGTCTGAAGCATGGCGCCATCGATGCCCACCTCGCCGAACTCGTTGACCAGAACCGCCCAGACCTCGTTTTCCGGTTTGCTTTTCAGAAGATCCAGAATGGCGGTGGTTTTACCGACACCCAGAAAACCAAGTATCAGGCTGGTAGGAATAGGTTGAGCCATGGCGCCGGAGGCACTCCTCTAGGAATCAAAATGTTATATTATAACAATTTATCCGCCGGAACGATCCTCTTTCAGGAACAGTCCGACGGCCTTGTCTGATAGCAGGGCATGAGCAAGTGCCGGATAGGGCAGATAGTGAACAAACAGGGTGGCGAGGGTGACTGCATCCATACCGGCATCCAGGAACATCCAGGCCCCGAAGGCGACGAACAGGGCACCCAGAAAACCGCCATAAATCCACAGCGCCCGTGAGCGCTCCTCCGGCACCGGAAATCGCTCGAGGGTCCGAGCGATTGAGAAGCTCATGTAGACGGCAATCAGGGCCGCAATGACCAATGAGGCCAGCAACCCGGTAAATCCGATCAGATACCGGAACAGGTAGTTGGTCAGGAAGAACAGGGCAATGCAGGTAACGGCAACAATGGTGATGCGTGTCTTTTCCATGGCGGCTCAGGGTTTGTTGGTTTTATGGATAGGCGCAAAGAATGGCAGAGACGCCCGGAAAGAACCACCCCTGCTGCGACCGGGGTTCCAGACTGATATGATGCCCGTCATTCTCACTGGCAACCGGACACCCGATGACCACTGGCAATTCCACCCGGCTCAACAAATACATCAGCGAAAGCGGCATGTGCTCCCGCCGAGAGGCCGATCGCTATATCGAGCAAGGCAACGTCTACATCAACGGTAAACGAGCAACCGTGGGCGACCAGGTGCTTCCGGGTGACACGGTCAAAGTGAACGGCCAGGTGATCGAGCCACGGGCTGAAGAAGACCTCGTGTTCATTGCGCTGAACAAGCCGGTAGGGATCGTCAGCACCACGGACAGCGCGGAGAAACACAATATCCAGCGCTTTGTCGGTCACAGCGAACGCATCTTCCCGATCGGACGACTGGACAAAGACTCCCAGGGCCTCATCTTCATGACCAGCAACGGCGACCTGGTCAACAAGATCCTGAGGGCGGGTAACAACCACGAAAAGGAATACCTGGTTACCGTCGACAAGCCGGTCACCCGGGAATTCGTCGACGGGATGGCCAATGGTGTGCCGATCCTCGGAACCATGACGAAAAAGTGCAAGGTGTCGCGGGAGTCACGATTTGTCTTCCGGATCACCCTGGTTCAGGGCCTCAATCGCCAGATCCGTCGGATGTGCGAATATTTTGGCTACGAGGTTACCAAACTGGAACGGATCCGGATCATGAACGTGAGTCTGAAAGGGCTTGCGGTGGGCCAGTGGCGGGACCTGAACGAGGCAGAGCTTGCCGGGCTGTTCGATGCCATCCGGGATTCGTCTTCCGAAGCACCACCGGGCGCTGGCAAGCCGGCAAAAAAGAAGCCCGGAACGAAGGCCAAACCAAAGCCTGATCGAAAGCCTGGTTCTCCACCCGCACCAGGTAAGCCCGGCGGCGCTCGGCGGCCCGGCCCGAAAGGCAAGCCCGCGCCTGGCAAAAAGCCGGCCTCGGGCAAACGGCCCAAGGGCGGGAAGCCAAGGCAGAAGAGCGTTAAACGGTAACCGAGGCTTGCACCTGGCCGCGTCGGGCTACTTTTTCACCCACTTGCCGCCCATTTGCACATACTGGCCGGACGGAGTCTTCTCAATCGCCTTCTTGCCTGCAACCGTCTCCACCTGGGTGACCGGAATGTTGTGTTTTTCGGCAATGCGCTTGTACTCATCCCGACGGGCGCTGTTAATGGCTTCCACCACTTCCTGGGCCTGCCCTTCGGCGCGCACCACTTCCAGATAACCCGTCGGTGTTTCTCCAACCAGCCCCTGCTGCTTGACCGAGTCCAGTTTCTGTTTGGCTTCGTCCAGCCCCATGGCAAGCACGGAGGCGCTGATACCGAACGCCAGAACCAGCGCAAACATTTGTATCAATCGTTTCATCTTCAACCCCTCAAACTTTCCGGACACAGTCAGAACAAGCCCTGTTCGCTGAACAGGTCATCCACTTCCTTATCCACTTTCACGTAGATTTCGTGCTGGATTTTCACGTTCAGGTTGACCGTAATCGGCTCCTTTGGCGCCGCCATCTGCACTGTCGGCGTGCAGGCAGCCATCGCCAGAGGAAGCATCAGTATCATCAGTGTTCTTGCCATGGGCGACCTTTCAGGCCACCAGGGCCGCACGGGTTTTATCATGGTGCTTTCTCCTCACCGGATTCCTGCAGCAATTTCCGGACGCGCCTGGTAACAGCTTCATTGACCCTGCCACTCAACTGCAGACTGGTGAGCAGCGCGGGAATGTCTTCCTCAAGATTGACATTGAGTACCACCGGCTGCCCACCCCTCAGGTCCGGATTCTTACCTTCGAGGCGAAGGCCAAGGCTCAACTTACCCTGTTCATCGTAGTCTATCGTGCTGTTGAGGACTGAATAGTGAAAGTTTTGCAACGCCTGGACCACGATGTCCATGGCCTGGTTGCCACCGAGCATCGCCTGGAGCTTGTCCGCCGGCAACTGCAAACGGCCACCAGGATCTATTGCGGAAATACTGCCTGCACTCACCTGCACCCCATCGCCACTGATGCCCAGAGGAACTCGCCCACGAAGCAACCCGCTTCCAGAAAGTCCTTCGGCTGGATACACGGCCATCAGACGGCTGAGAGAGACGTCCTCAACCTCCACAGGGATGCGACCAGACCCACCGCCCAACTCGTACCTGGCAGGAGGCACTCTGAGGGTACCTTCGAGGAACCGGGCCCTGGCCTGCTGAACCTCCAGAGTGCCGGCCTGCAGTTCCGTGACCGGCGCGCTGTAATTCCCTGAAAAAAGAACCGAGGTGACGGGAATGCCGGCATTGATCTCGCCAACGGTAATGTCCCTGAAACGGGCCGTAATCCGGGAATTTTCCAGCGATCCCCGCACCTGGCCGGTGAGCCCTGATACCGCGGTCCGGTTAAATACCCCGCCAACATCCTGCAGTTCAACGCTGCCACTGGCTTCAAGTTCACCACCCTGGCCGGTCGAAACCTCCATCGACAACCGGGCATTGCCAGAATCCACTGTCAGCAGATCCGGCCATCCGACCAGGGTTTCTGCCAGGGCCTGAACGCCCTGTTTACCGTCGATAACAGAGTCGATGGCGACGGATACGCCGCCTTCGGGATTGAGCTGGATATCGAGATCAGCCGTAAAGCCGGACTCGGAAGCCAAGGTGCCCTGCACCCTGAGATCTGCCAGGCGGCCCTTTGCCCTTCCCTGGAAGTTCCACGTTTGCGGCAGTAGTTGCGGATGCTCGACGCGCCCGGCATCGACCCTGATGTCGCCATCGATGGAAATGCGCTGCGCCCAGGGGCCATTTGCGCCATAGTTCAGGGTAACCGTTGCATTGCTGAGATCCGTGCGCAGGCTGTTGAGCGTCAGCGGCTCGTCTGCACCGATAAACGTTAGATGATCCGTCAGAACAAGAGACGAAGGGGCAAAATCGATGGTTGCGACATCACCGTTGGCGGTCACAGAAGGCCGGACATCTGCACGGCTGCCCGTTACTTCCCATCCGCCGGACCGTATATCCGGCAATGCCATACCCACCGAGCTCTGTTCAATGGCAAAGGACCAGCCTGCAACCGCCAGGGGCCAGGCCACCAGAGCCATTCCACCGGCCCAAAGAAGCCCTCGACCGATGCGTTCAGGCTTTACAGACCCTCTACTGGGCAAAACGACGCTCCTGTCGAATCGGTTTACTCACCACGCCAGGTCACGCTGTACAGATCGTGCCGGCGGTCCTGAAGGTTTTTAACGGTACCACTGTTGCGGGCAGTGATCAGTACTTCCGGACGCAGGTCCGCAAAGGCAACCGTCTCCACGTTGGGCTCGGTGTCGGCGGCGATGCCATCCCGGGCGAAGGGAAAGTCGCACGGCGTCAGAATGCAGCTCTGGCCGTACTGGATTTCCATATTCGGGACATTCGGCAGGTTGCCGACGTTACCGGACATCACCACGTAAACCTGATTCTCCACAGCTCTAGCCTGGCAACAATAGCGAACCCGCAGGTAGCTCTGCCGCTCATCGGTACAGAAAGGCACGAAGATGATGTGTACACCCTGGTCCACCAGATGGCGGGTCAATTCCGGAAACTCCGCGTCATAGCAGATCAGCACACCGATGGTACCGCAGTCCGTCTCGATGGCGCTGACCCGGTTGCCGCCCTGAACGTTCCACCAGAACGCCTCGTTGGGCGTCGGATGGATCTTGGGCTGGCTGAACACCTGGCCATCCCTGAGAAACACATACGCCATGTTCCGGATGGTGCCGTCTTCCTCACGGACCGGTGTGGAGCCGGCGACAATATTGATGTTGTGGCGCAGGGCCAGATCCCGCATCAGTTCGCGGTAGCGCTCCGCGTAATGGGTGACTGCAGCGAAGGTCTCGGCAGGGCTACCCTTGCGGGCCTCGATGGAAAGCAGTTGCAGTGTGAACAGCTCCGGAAACACCACAAAGTCGCCCTTGTAGGTGGAAACAACATCGACAAAATAGCGGACAATCTCGCTGAATTCGTCGAACGATCCCACCGGGCGTTGCTGGTACTGGACGGTGCCGATTCTTACGGTATCGCGCATGCGTTGACCGTAGCGTTTCCGACGGCCGTTGTTCTCCGACTGGGGTACTTTCGGGTTACGCCAGACCAGATGAATACCATAGCCCATGGAATCGTGGTCGGCATCGAGATAATGCGGAATAATTCCGTGCACTTCGAAGCCCTGATGAAGCTGGAAGGAAAGCACCGGATCCTTCTGTTCCTTGCTTCGGATGGCCTCCACATATTCCTCGACGCTCGTGAACTTCTTCAGCCGCTGTCGCAGGCTCGGCAAACGGCCGGCAAACACCACCCCCTGCAGGTTCAGGGCCTGGCATAGCTGCTTGCGCTCGTTGTAGAGCCGCTCCCCAATGCGGTAACCACGGCATTCCGGATCAACACAGACTTCCATCCCGTACAGCCAGTCCCCCTCCGGGTCATGCCGCGAGGCATAACCGTTACCGGTGATGGAGGTCCAGTCGTGGGCAACGAGTGCTATCTCTTCCCCGATCCGGAACGTGGCGCAGTAGCCGACCACGGTGTCTCCGAGCATGGCAACAAACTGGCCGTCGGGAAAGGTATTGATCTGCCCGGTCAACGGCCCCTTGGTATAGCCGTACATGCCCGTGCCTTCATAAACCCGGCGACTGAGCTGGATGATGCCTGGGATATCTGCAAGCGTGGCATTGCGGACGTACAGACGCTGATCAGGATCGGAAAACGGGGGGCACATAGACACCTCAGGAAAGGCGTTGATTTCCCCTCATCTTTGGTGGGACGACAGGGATTCGTCAAGACAAATCGGCTATCCGGCGTTGCGCAGGGGGAAGCGATCGACCACTGAATACACGGAACCGGCCGGGCCAGGTTTGCTTTCGAAAAGCACAAATTCAGTAACCTGGAACTGGCCGAATCCATGGTCACCATATTCAACCAACAACGGTTCAACAGAACCCGGTTGGCGTTTGAAACGGGCCAGCGTAATGTGCGGGCGAAATACCCGACGTTCAGCCACACAGCCCAGACTCTCCAGTCGCCGCCCGAGAGTCTGGTGCAGCGCAGCCACAGGTGCCGCCGGCTGAACACCGGCCCATAGATTTTTCGGCCTTTCGGGCTTGCCGAAACAACCAACGCCGGCAACCTCAAGCGGGAAGGATTCCGAATCTATCTCACGGGCTGAACTGGCTACGGCTTCGAGACCTTCCCCGCTCACCTTCCCCAGAAACAGGAGGGTGATGTGCAATTGCTCAGCACTCTGCCATCTGGCGCCCCTCACCGGTGATCTGACCTTCAGCAACCGGGCCTTGATCTCAGCCGGAAGCTCCAGCCCGAAAAAAAGCCGCGGCAAAACCCTATTCCTCGTAGATCATCTTGCGCACCATGCCGCCATCGGCCACAAAATTCTGGCCAGTGATAAACGAGGCCTCGGGCGAAATCAGGTAGGCCGCCAAGGAGGCAATATCCCCTGGTTGCCCTACCCTGCCCGCCGGGTGCTGCAGGTGGTCGTTTTCGGAAAGTAGTTCGACCGGTTCTGCGCCGCCCTGCCAGGCCCGGGTATCGATCCAGCCGGGACTGATGCAGTTCACACGGATATCCGGCCCCAGGCTCACAGCAAGGGCATGAGTGAGTGCCACAATGCCACCCTTGGTAGCGGCGTATGCCTCGGTATCTGGCTCAGATTGAAGCGCCCTTGTGGAGGCCATGTTAACGATAGCGCCTTTCGTTTTTCGAAGGTGCGGCACCGCATGCTTGGTGACCAGGAACGGCCCGGTCAGGTTCACGTCCAGCCGGCGCTGCCACTGATCCAGGCTCAGTTCGTCAATCGGCCCCGTCTCGGGGTTGGCGATTCCGGCATTATTGATAACGGCGTCCAGACGGCCGCTCCAGCGAAGGGCTTCGGCAACGATGCGCTCCACATCGGTTTCCGAAGCCACATCGCCGGGCAGAAAGTGCAGTGCATGATCTGCACCGGCGGCCAACCGCTCACCGACGGCACTGTCGGTGTCACAGAACGCCACCTTCCAGCCAGCAGCGGCCAGGTGAAGCACAATGCCCCGGCCGATGCCTTTAGCGCCGCCGGTCACCAATGCGACGCGATCGGTTTGACTCAAAACAACCTCCGTTACGACCGCCCCTACCGGTTACTCAACCTTGGGCGTGGGCCGGACAAGAATTTCATTTACATCGACATGTGCCGGCTGAGCCACGGCATACATGACCGCATTGGCAATGTCCTCCGGCTTCAATGCATGGCCAGGACGTTCATCAAAGAAGGGCGTGTCCACCATGCCCGGTTCGATCAGGGTAACGCGGATACCGGAGCCACGGAGCTCCTCACGAACACCATAGCCAATGGCGGTTACCGCCCACTTGGTCGCACTGTACATGGAACCGGGAATGGTGGCACGGCCTGCCGCAGAGCCGGTTAACAGCAAGTGGCCCTTGCTCTCTTTGAGCGCCGGCATGCAATGCTGGAGGGTCAGGCCCACGCCGTAGATATTGGTGAGGATCATATCCTTCCAGACGTCCGGGTCAGCGCCGCTGAATCCGCCCGGCTCACCACCGCGGCCGGCGTTGGCAAACACCGCATCAATGCGGCCAAAGGTTTTCAGGGCCTGGTCGACCATGTTTTTCTGGTCATCACCGCTCTGGACGTCGCACTGGACCGTCAACACCTTTTCCTCGCCACCCAGCTCCTGCTGCAGGCCTTTGAGTTTGTGTTCAGAGCGCGCGGCCAGAACCAGCCGGTAGCCCTGTTTCGCGGCCGCTCGCGCTGTTTCCGCGCCGATGCCTGACGACGCGCCGGTAATCAGCATTACAGGTTGATCTGCCATAAGCTTTTTCTCCTGTTGCTTGGGAAGTGTGGGTAGGGCTACGCCCGGTGACACCAGATCGATCAGTCAGTAGATCTGCAGCAGGATGAGAGCGACGATGGCCAGGGCCAACAGAAACCAGCGGGCGTAGTGGTCGGGGCGGTCCTCGTGGTCGCTGGCGGCGCTCACACTGCTGCCTGATGTCTGCTCATACTCGGAAACCAGTTGCCGCGCCCGGTAGAGATCCTCATCATCGACATGCACGTTGCTGAAGCCCGCGGCACCGATCTCACCCATGGCACCCTGGAGGTAATGGCCGCCAACATGGGCTTCAATACCGTTGGCTTCCAACAGACCAGCCACAATGTGGGCTTCGGTTATGTCTCTGGCCCGATAGGCAATTTGCAACACGCGACTCCTTCTGTGACCGTTCCGGGCAGAACCGGGACAAATCTGCGATTATCATTTGAAGGATAGTTCGACCTGCCCGGTGGGGCCAATAACATACGGATCGACCATGCTCTGGATTATTCTTGCCATCATCGTGTTAATCGTTGCCGCAACCCTGCTTCTGTTCCGGCTTGAGGATCTGTCTCATCTGGACAGGGATGATTACCCGGTCAAAGACGCAACACCAAGCGAAGCCAACCGGGAGGTGCTGGGACGCATCCGCGAGCTGGGGCAATCTTCAAAAGGCCTGCGCGGCAAGGCGCGGCTGATGGCGCTGCGAAAACACATGGACGGACTCAGCGAAGGCATTGAACTGGCCTCGGAACTGCGCCATCGCGAGTCACCCCGAGGGGAATGGGTCCTCGCTCCGGGCTGCGATACCCGCCGCCGCATCCTGTACATTCATGGTGGCGCCTGGGCCGCTGGCAGCCCCAGAAGCCATCGGGCCATTACCGACCGTTTATCGCAGACAACCAGAGCTGCAGTGTTCGCGCTGGACTACCGGTTGATGCCGGAGAACCGGTTTATGGACGGTGTAAGGGATTGCCGCGAGGCCTATACATGGCTTCTGAAACACGGCCCGGATAGCGCCGAACGGGCTGATTTCATGGTGATCGCCGGGGATTCTGCCGGCGGCAGCCATACTCTTGGACTGCTTGCTTGGATTCGTGACAATGGCCTGCGCCAGGCCGATGCCGCCATCGCTTTCTCACCATCCACCGATCTGACCCTGACCGCACCGAGCAACCGTAACAACATCGGTACGGATCCCCTGCTGGGGCCGGCCTTTGGCGGGTTATCAAAGATCCCCCTGCCGGTCATATGGTGGGCAACACTCGCAGCGTTTCGGGTTTCTCCCACCAGCCCTGTTGCCTCACCACTTCGAGGCGACCTGAAAAACCTGCCGCCGACTTTGATTCACGCCAGTGATACCGAGATGCTGCTGGATAACGCCCGGCGTTACGCAGCACGGGCCGAAGCCGCAGGCTCTCCGGTGACGCTGCACACCTGGCACGGCATGGTGCACGTATGGCAAATTTTCGCCCCATTGCTTCCGGAGGCAGAAGAGGCCTTCGAGGACATCAGAAAATTCCTGGCACAGGTTGAATCAGAAAAATCGGCACAGGCCGTTATCTAAACTTGTACCTTGCCACGAAGAGCCTTGGTTTTACCTTTTTTGGTCTTCTTGTCCACACGCTTTCGCTGTGAGGAACGGGAGGGTTTAGTGGGCCGGCGTGCCTTGCGAGGCTTTACGGCCTCCTGGATCAGCTCTTTCAACCGCTCCAGGGCATCTTCCTTGTTCAGCTCCAGAGTGCGGAAGGATTGCGCCTTGATGATCAGCACGCCCTCCTTGCTGATTCGCTGGTCATTGAGCGACATCAGCCGTTCCTTGTAAAACGGTGGCAGAGAGGAGCGGGGAATATCGAAGCGCAGGTGCACGGCGGAGGCGACTTTATTCACATTCTGGCCACCAGCACCCTGGGCCCGGATCTGGGTGATTTCGATTTCCCAGTCAGCAAGTTCAACAGCGTTGGATAGTTTCAGCATCTGCTAAGGTTAACAGAATACAGAACCGTGGGCTTTCAGCGCCGGGATTTGCGTGAGGAACAACCAGCCACCATGTGCGGACGATTCACCTTTTATACCCCACCGGACACCCTGATCCTCGAGTTTTTTCCCGAGGGTATGGAGGTGGACGGGCATTTTGACCCCAGCTACAACATCCCTCCAGGCACAGGTATTCCCATGATCCGGATGAGTATGAACGGCAGCCTGATCATGGCCCACTCCCACTGGGGCTTCCGGCCGGCCTGGGCGGATCAGAAAGCGCCGGCTGCGATCAATGCCCGTGCTGAAACAGCAGCCACATCAAAATACTTCCGGGACGCCTTTGCCCACCACCGTTGCCTCATTCCTGCCAATGGCTGGTACGAATGGCAACAGGCGGAACATGGCAAGGAACCTCACTACATAACGCCAGCGAATTCCGGGAAGTATCCTGTGATTTTTTTCGCCGGTCTCTGGACCCCCAGGGAAGGTGATGAAACCACGGCTTGCACCATCATCACCGAACCGGCCAGTGCGAACCTGAAACATATCCACGAACGCCAGCCAGTTGTGCTTGATCCAACCTGCCTCATAGACTGGCTGAATCCGGAAATCATCGACCGGACACAGTTACGGGCGGTGACCCATCGTCTGGATCCTGAACAACTTAAAGCCATTCCCGTTTCGCCGGAGGTGAATAATCCCAGGCACAACACGCCAGACCTGATTCTGGAGGCTTCACGCCTGTAGTAGTCGGTTAATACCCGCCTCACCATCGTCGCTGCTACTGTTTCCAGACTTGGCAAGACAATCACAAGGAGACAGCCATGAGCGGGAAGAAGATTCTGATGATTACCGGTGACTTCACCGAAGACTACGAAACCATGGTGCCATTCCAGGCACTGCAGGCCGTCGGGCACACGGTTCACGCTGTCTGCCCCGACAAGAAAGCCGGCGACACGGTTGCCACAGCCATTCATGATTTCGAGGGTGACCAGACCTACACCGAAAAACCGGGGCACCGGTTCGCCCTGAACGCAGATTTTGAGGGGCTGGACCCTGCGAACTACGACGCATTGGTGGTGCCCGGCGGTCGCGCACCTGAGTACCTGCGGCTTAACAAGGATGTGCAGAATCTGGTTCGCCATTTTTTCGAGACCAACAAGCCGGTGGCAGCGATTTGTCATGGTGCCCAACTGTTGGCCGCAGCCGGGGTTCTGGAGGGACGCAAATGCTCGGCCTATCCTGCCTGCCAGCCGGAGGTGGAACTGGCCGGCGGTACGTTCGCCGGTATCGAGGTTGATCAGGCGGTCACCGATGCTAATCTGGTAACAGCGCCTGCCTGGCCCGCTCATCCGGCCTGGCTGGCGCAGTTTTTCAAGCTGCTGGATCAGTAATGCAAACGGGGCCGGCCCACCGGCCCCGCAACGCTCTCAGGGAGGCTCGCATGTGCAAGCTCTTTATCAACGCCGATCCGGAGCTTTGGGTCAGCCGGACCCACTCCCTGCGAATTGATGGCATGGTGACCAGTGTACGAATGGAAAACGCCTTCTGGCAGGTACTGGCAGAGCTGGCCGAACGGGATGGCATGAACCTGCCCCAGATGATCACCCGGCTCTACCACGAATCCATTGATGCCGGCCACGACCTCGGCAACTTCACGTCCTTCCTTCGGGTGTGTGCACTCCGCTATCTTGAGCTGCAGCTGAGCGGCGACGTTCCCAGAGATACCCGGGTACCGATTGCCTCGCTTGATGCGGACCGCATTCTTGCCAGCCAATCCGGTGAGCCGGCAGCACCCGAGGTGGTAACCAAAGCCAGGCATTGATTACAAGGGGTCTGTCAGCGCTGGTGCCCCTGGCCCGCCTGCTTTGCCTTGATATCCCGAGTGTCTGCGGTTTCTACAACTTCCTGCAGATTGCGCCTCGGAGCCGCCGGCAAATCCGTCGCCGGGTAGCCAAGCCTGAGCAGAATCTGCGGAAAACCCGAGTGGCCCAGAAGGTGTTGGAGTTTCGGGCGCAGCACCGCTACCTGAATTGGCTGGTTCAGATAGGACGCCTGAAGCCCCTGCCCAAGGGACCGGAGCAAAACCCGCTCCAGCGCCTGACCTGCCTTCAGCCAGTCTTCCACGCCGTCTCCGGCGGTTCCCAGTGCCGCAATCACCGGCGATTCATCCGCCAGTTGCCGGTCCTTGGCGCCAACGCCGTTCCCCATATCGAAGGTGCGCACCACCAATTGAGCCACGGGCGCGACCATACCGGGAACCGTCAAACCGTCGCCTTTACGGCGGGGATGCATCCAGGCGGCCAGTTCCCGTCGCCAGCTAGGGTTGGACCACTGGGCAGCGTCACCTTCTGCAACAAGCTCGGCCACCTGATGGCGGGCATGCTCCGATTCCAGAACCTGAAACCAAGCCCCCTCGGTCTCTGCCGACTCTTCCAGAGTGCTCAGTACATTTGAAGGCACCTGCTTTGGCTCAAACCGCTTACGATAGGTGCGTCGCCTGGCAATCGCTCGGAACAACTCGGTTTGCTGGTCCTCAGGCCCGGAAGCGGGGGTAAACGAGACGGTCGCAAGCAGATCCTCGTCGTCGAGGTCCGGCAAAAGCGTGCAGTCAGCATTGAACCCTGCATGGGCGGCCGCAATCCGAAGGTTAAACAGAGCACATCCGCAGCTGATGGTCAGTTCCCGGTCGTCCGGATCGTTTACCGGCAAGGCCCGCAGACGGTCGGCAAACAGGGAGATCCCGCTGTCGTTGAGCTCAAAGCGCCAGGGCTGGGTATTGTGACTCGATGGCGCCCATACGGCACTTTCGAGGATGGTCGCCAGGGTGTCTCGCGGTATGGGGGTGTTGCGTGTTCCGTCGCTCATTGCAGCTCTCCTGAATGGTCTCGTGACAGACTATTCCTGCGTGAAAGGAAAAGATAGCCGGTGATGCCCGGCAACTTCGTTGAGCCGCATCAACAAAATCTCACGCTCCGTAACCTGACATTCGCGGGCGCGACAATTAAAGTGAAGACAGTGAAAACTTGCACAGGGTCTGAGATGCGTTATTCCTTTAGAAACGTCTTATTTCTGGCATTCGTGGCGCTTGCGCTCGGCGGTTGCGCCAGTAGCGGAAAGCTGCAGTCGGGTTCTACGCCTGGACTTCAGACCGTTCCTGTCGACGCATCCAGTTCGGTAAAGGCCCAAAAACTCTGGCAGGTGTTCGAGCGTTACCGGGGCACCCCCTATGAATACGGCGGCACCTCCGGCAACGGCTTCGATTGCTCAGGATTCATTCTTACCGCCTACCAGGAAGGCCTGGGCAAACAATTGCCCAGGACAACGACTCAAATGCTTGCCCGTGGTGACGTGGTTCATCCCGGCGAGATACGACCGGGCGATGTGGTGTTCTTCCGGATTGGCGGAAAGGAACAACACGCCGGCATCTATATGGGTGGGGACCGGTTTATTCATGCATCAACATCGGCCGGCGTTATCCAGTCCTCGATCAGCGGCTACTACTGGAAAGGCCGCCTGACCGAAGCGAGACGCTTTGACTGAGCCAAGCTAAATAGCCCGCTTCAACGCTTTTTCCGGCGCACATAGAGTACTTTGTGGACGCGCGCGACGACTTCACCGGATTCATCAATAATATCCACGTCCCACTCTGGCAGCATTTTGTCTCCGTTTGCCGTTGCGGCGCGAATCTCTTCAACACGCTCATCGGTCAATTCAAAGCGTGCCATCACCTTGCCCTTGCCGGGACGGATAAAATCAATACTCGCCGATTTATCCCACACGATGTAGTCATTGCCCAGCCGTCGCATCAGCAGCAGCATGTACATGGGATCAACCATGCTGTAGAGCGAACCGCCAAAGTGCGTGCCCACGTAATTGGTGTTGTACCAGTGCTGGCCCATCTCCACCCGGGCCGAGCTGAAATCCTCAGCAATGTGGGTCACCCGGATTCCAGCACCGATATAGGGAGCAAACGTGGAAAGAACACGGCGCATGGCCCCGGCACTGGCAAGCCAGCGACGTAGAGTGGCGTTCATCAAACATCCTCGATGGTATAAATGACTGCAAATTCAGTAGCACGCTATCTTCCAACCCGACGCGCGCCGATGCAAGAAATTCATACGATCGTTTGAATATTAAAGACCACTGAACGTGAGGTGCAGGGCGATGGCGGCCATCATGATTCCAATGACACCATCGATAATCCGCCAGGCCAGCGGCCGGGAGAGAATGGGCGCCAGCGCCGAGCCGCCCCAGGCAAGCAGACCGAACCAGAGAATCGAGGCACTGCTCGCACCGGCCACAAAGGTGGTCGCGTCCTCTTGCTGGGCTCCGATGGCAGGAATCAACAGCAGCGTATCCAGATAGACCTGAGGGTTGAGCAGAGTGACTGCCAGGGTCGTGAACACCACGGCTTTAAGGCTTCGTTTGGTTGCCTCACCCGCTTCAAGAGCCGCTCTGCCGCGGCTGGCGCGAACGAAGGACTGAATCGCCAGCCAGCCAAGGAAGGCCACACCCAGCCACCGGAGAATCTCCAGGGCCTCAGGCATGGCCATCAGGGCAGCACTGATGCCGAACATGCCCAGGGTAAACAGGGTGATATCGGCCACTATGCACAGCCCGGCTGACCACCAATGATGTTCCCGGCGGATTGCCTGGCTCAGCAAGTAGGCATTCTGCGCACCGATCGCCACGATGATGCCGCCACACACAATCAAACCGGTCAGGTAACTCTCAAGCACGTGAATCTCTCCTTAGTGAATGGCGCAAGGTTACCGATTTACATCTATACTTGAAATTCATACTCATAATGCTGCATCAGTTTTTCTTATGATCGATTACAAACTGCTGGAAGCCCTGGCGACGGTTATTGAGTGCGGCGGATTCGAACGCGCCGGCCTGGCCCTCGGCCTGAGCCAGTCGGCGATTTCCCAGCGCATTCGCACCCTTGAAATCCGACTCGGACAACCGGTTCTGGTGCGAAGCCCGGCACTCAAGGCCACACCGGCCGGGCAACGCCTGCTCAATCATGTCCAGCAGGTGCAGTTGCTGGAAAGAGACCTGACCAAATCCATTCCGGCGCTCTCGGAACCCACGGCAAGACTGCGCATCGCCCTGAATGCAGACAGTCTGGCCACCTGGTGGGCAGCCGCCGTGGGCAGTTTCTGCGCGGACGAAACCCTGTTGCTGGATCTCGTGGTCGAGGACCAGGACATCGGCCTGCGCCGGATGCGCGAAGGTGATGTGGCTGCCTGCCTGTGCAGCAGCCCTCAGCCTGTTGCCGGTGCCCGCTGCGTGCCCATTGGCACCATGACCTATATGCCACTGGCAACTCCGGACTATGTGCACCGATACTTCGGGAAAGGCCTGAGCGAATCCAGCCTGAAGAATGCCCCGGCCATTGTTTTCGGGCCGAATGACCAGCTTCAACACCGGTTCCTGGCCCAGTGCGGCTATCACGGCACCTTCCCCCACCACCTTTGCCCATCCTCGGAAGGTTTTGTGAAACTGGCGCTGGCCGGCATGGGGTATGGCATGATTCCGGAAATGCAGGCCCGCCCGGAAATTTCTGCCGGGCGCCTGGTGAGCATCGCGCCTGAACAAACCCTGGAAGTGCAGCTATACTGGCACTTCTGGCGCCATGGCGGCGGCGTGATGGACCGTCTGACCAACGCTCTGCGGTCTGCGGCCATGCTTCATTCAAGCGTGTGAAAGAGGGAGAACAGAGATCAGACTGAAGCACCTTGTGGCCGTCTACGGAACATTGAAACGAGGTCGTAACAACAGCCATGTTCTGCGAGGCGCGCGGTTTGTCGGAACCGACTGGATGCCGGAACTGAGTCTGTACCACCTGGGGCCCTATCCCGGTGCCATTGAAGAACCCTCCCCGGGAGTTCGGGTGGAAGTATATGCAGTAACGGATCCGATGCTGAAGGTATTGGACCAACTGGAAGACTTCTTTCCTGATCGCCCTCAAAGCAGCCTTTATATTCGCCAGACCATGGACACCCGACACGGGCCTGCCTTTGTGTATATTTACAATCGGCCGGTCAAAACGATCCAGCGGCTGCGCTCCGGGAGCTGGTAGACCAGCTCACACACCATCACGAAAAGGACACCATATTGGATCTGACAACGCCCGCCCTGCTCTTCCCTGCGATCTCACTGCTGTTGCTGGCTTATACCAACCGGTTTCTGGTGCTGGCACAGCTGATTCGCCAACTCAAGCAGATGGACACCGAGGAAGACCACGCACTGATCGCCCGGCAGATTGGCATGTTGCGCAAACGGATTGTGCTGACTAAACGCATGCAGGCCTATGGGGTGCTCAGTTTCTTCCTGTGTACGGTTTCCATGTTCCTGCTTTTCCTGGGTGCCGACCTGCCGGGTGTGGTGTCGTTCGGCGCCAGCCTGGTGCTGCTGTCTTTCTCGCTGCTGTACTCCCTCTACGAAATCCAGATATCCACCAATGCCATCAATGTAGAGCTGGCCAGCTTTGAGGCCCGCAAGAGTGCCGGCCGGGAAGATGTCGACTATTCGTGAGGCCTGTTTGCGCCGGAATTCACGAACCGGACACCAAACCAGCGCGGAAACCGGAGCAGACAGAACAGGGCAATCATGTCGTAGAGCGCGTGCCAGACCATGACCAGCGCCAGGCTTTCCGATAACACATAGGCAGCTCCCAGAATAAGGCCAAGTCCGGTAGCGACCAGAAAGTAGGCAAAAGAAACGTAGTGCACCAGCCCGAACAGTACCGATGCCGCCAGCACGGCCGTTACCGGGTCCGTCTTTGCCATCAGCCAGCCCTGGATTGCGCCCCGGAATAACAGTTCCTCGCCAACACCGGCCAAAAGGGAAAGCAGAATGAGTACTGCCGGGGAGTAGCTGGAGGCAAAGTCATACAAACCCTGCATCTGACGCTCGAGGTTCTCCGGGAACAAGCCGGGAACCCGCGTAAGCAAGAGCAAAGCGGCGTAGGTAAGAATGGCTCCGAGCGAACCCAGGAGGATGCTCGGCCACAGGCCCGGACCGAAGAGCAGCACCGGAATTCCGAATAGCAGTATCGCCACTAACCCGATAACGCCAATGCCGCCCTGGAATAACAGAGCGGCATTGGAGGAGATACCGGATTTTCGTCGTTTACCCAACGCCATTTACTGATCGAACAAAGGCTTCACCGGAAACAGCGCATCGTATTGCGGCGCCTGCTTCTGGGCCTTGGCCTGAAACGATTTCATCATGTCCGTCGGGCGGAACATGCCGGCCTGCCAAGTGGCCATATATTTGAGGCTGTCTTCCACGCTGTGGTCGCGACTGTAATTGAGCATTTCCTTGCAGCCAGTGACGGCCAGAGGAGAGTTCGCCGCAATCTGGCCGGCAATGGCCATAACCTCTGCCAGCATGGATTCCTGGTCGGCGTAGACGGCGTTCACGAAGCCCAGATTCTGCGCTTCAGTGGCGGAGAATTTGCGGCCGGTATAGGCCAGTTCACGAACCACGCCCTCGGGCATCAGTTTGGGCAGGCGCTGGAGCGTGCCGACGTCGGCGGTCATGCCCAGCTCGGTTTCCTTGATGGTGAAGTAGGCATCTTCTGTGCAATAGCGGCTGTCAGCGGCACACACCAGATCCAGAGCACCACCGATACAGCCGCCGTGAATGCCTGCCAGCACGGGAAGCCGGATTTTTTCCAGAGAGGTGAGAGTATCCTGCAACTGCAGCACAACCCTGCGAAGGTTTTCCGCCATGCGCCCGGGGTCACCGTTCATGGGCACGGCTTTGGGATCGCTGAATACACCAAGATCCATGCCTGCGGAGAAGTGTTTGCCGGTGGAGGAAATGACGATCACGCGGGCATCGGTGTTGGCCTCAATATCCTGCATGCACCGGGGCAACTCGAGCCAGAACGCCTTGTTCATGGTGTTCAGGGCCTCCGGACGACTGAACTGAACATGGGCGATGTGGTCTTTAACCTCAATCGAAAAACTCTCGTAACTGGACAACTCAGACAAGACAGCACTCCTTATATAAATGTCGCTAACCGGCTCATTAGCGGTCGCCCCGGCTAATGTATCGTCAATTCTGCTACCTTCGTATTATGGCGAACAGAGAGACGACACGTTAACCCGAAAAGGCCTGGTATGGAATTCACCTTCCTCGGCACGTCAGCCGGAACGCCGACAAAATCGCGCAACGTAACCGGTCTGGCGCTGAGCCACGGCGGACCAAAACACTGGTACCTGATTGACTGCGGTGAAGGCACCCAGCACCAGTTGCTGAGAACCCATCATTCCGTGATGCAGCTGCAGGCGATATTTATCACCCACATCCATGGTGACCATACGTTCGGGCTGCCTGGACTGCTGACCAGCGCCTCCATGCTCGGCCGCACCGCTCCTTTGTATCTGGTTGCACCAAGACCGGTAAAAACCTTCATAGAGGCCGCCATCGGTAATAGTGACTCCAGCCTGAGTTTTGAATTGAGATTTGTCGATTCCGAAGCAGAGAACTTCCACTGGGAAGACGACTCCCTCTCGGTAACTGCAGTCCCCCTGTCCCATCGTGTCTCCTGCAGGGCCTTTGTGTTCACGGAAAAGAATCTGGAACGCCAGCTGGTCCGGGACAGGCTCGAAGCGGATGGTATTGAGGCCGGTCCCGCCTGGGGCCGCCTGCAACAGGGCGACGACGTGGTACTGGAAGATGGGCGCCTCGCCCGTTGTGATGATTACACCCGAATTGCCAGAAAACCTCGCAAGGTTATCGTAGCCGGCGACAACGACCAGCCCGACCTGCTTCTGGCAGCGTGCATGGGTGTTCAGGTGGTCATCCACGAAGCGACCTACACCCAGGAAGTCTCTGACCGGGTCGGACCCTGGCCGCAACACAGCTCCGCTGCCCAGGTAGCCCGCTTCGCCGAGGCCGCAGGCGTTCCCAATCTCGTCCTTACCCACTTCAGTTCCCGTTACCAGTTCAATCCGGATGCTTATCCGCACATTGGTGAGATCGAATCCGAAGCCAAAGGTATTTATCGGGGAAACCTTTATCTGGCAAAGGATTTTGCCTGTTATGAGCTCAACGGGGATCTGATGCTGAAGCCCATCGAGCGTCTATAATACAGGCGTGGATTAAACGCGCCGCCCAGGCTTATATGTGTCGCTTTTATAGATTCACTTTGCGTTTGCTGAAGTTCAAATTAAACTGAACCTACAATAAATTGAACAACGATTCATTTTTCACTGCTCAGGAAGGCGGTCAATGACCCGGCTCAACGCAAAACACTCCAGACTCAGCAAGGATGCGGTTGTCGTCGCGCCCGGCCTCATTCCCTGTGGCTGTGTCATTGACAGCGTGGCTCTGGGTAAAGAAGGGCTGCGCCTCACCCTGAAGAACTTTTCGTCGCCGGCGGTACTCGACCAACTGTCATCGTCTGCCGCTGCACAGACCGATCTTCATGTTTTCCTCGATAATGACCGTGAAAAACAGCATATCCATTACCGAGGCACGGTTCAGGTTGGCCGCAGTAGCGGCGTTTCGCTGGTCATAACGGGGAACACTGAGGAGCTCAGCAACGACATTGAGTGTTTGTTACAGCAAGCTGGAACGAATCGGCCTGAAGCCGCGACTCCGGATCCTGCACTGAAACAGCTCTACCACCAGCATTGCCGTCGGCTTCTGGAACAGTTACTTCCGGAATTTATGGAAGGCACCTTCGAGGGCATTGAAGCCGACCTGGAAGAGGCTGCAGAGCTGCGTGAAATTACCCGGCTCAAGGACATGCGCTTCATTTTCCAGAGCCGGCAGCAGCGGATGCTTCAGGATTTCCAGGCCCAGTTCCAGGCCAATCAGGCAACCCTTGAGCCCGCCGCCGGGTCCCGGGCCGGCAACAAGGAGTTGCACCTGCTGCAACAGCACGAGTTCGAGGACTGGCTGGACCTGCAGGCCATCGCCACCCGCGTAAGCAAAGCAAATACCGGGGCCAGCTTCCTGCTCAACCAGTTTCTCAACCAGATTTTCCGACAGGACGTCAACGATGACAACAATCCTCTGACGCCCCGGGCCCTGTGCGTCTGCCTGCAGTATATGGTCGATCACCTGGGCATTGCGCGGGAGCACCGCCTGACCATCTATCGCGCCTGGGAGAATGCGCTGGTGCGGGTCTGGCCCGCGGCCATCCGGTCCCTGATCAATGACTGCCGACGGGCTGGCCTAGAGGCCATAGATATCACCGAGCTGCCCGCAAACTGGTCACTCCGCGACCGGGAGCACGCAACGGACGACTCAGGTTCAGCAACAGCAGCCACAGAAGACTCATCCGAAGAAACTCCGGAAACCAATCACGCCGGGCCCGAGACGTCCGGGTCGCCTTCGGTCGGTCGTTCCCTGTTTCAATTGATGGCACTGGAGTCCAACCCCTCGTCTGAAGTTTCAGACTGGGAGGAGCCTAATCCAAGGCTTTCGGAAAACCTCCGCTCCCGGCGCCGGGAACTGCTGGACCGGCTGCACGGCGACGAGCCCGATATGGCGGGACTGCTTCGGGAACTGGCCAACTCGGACTCCGACCTTGCCAGCTCACTGGACCACACGGCCGTTGAGAAGGCCAATCTGGTGGACCGACTGTTCGAGCCGTTGAAAACCCACGATGAACTCTCGGGCTCGCTTCGCCACCAACTGCAAAAGCTTCGGCTACCCGTATTCGAAACGCTGGTTGAAACACCGGATTTTCTGAATGCCGGCGACCACCCGGCCAGGGATATCATCAATAACCTGATGCACATCTGTCTTGCCGAGAGAGCCTCAAGCAAGAAGCTGGAAGCGACGGTTGCCGATATCGTCGAAGAGCTGACAGAGATCGAGGTATCGGATCCGGACCTGATGGGAAGCCTGGGCGAACGCCTGAAACAGCTGGTCGAGCGTCAGGATCAATCGTTTCTCCGCAACTCGGAACGGCTGGCAAAAACCCTGGAGGGCAAGGAGCGCCTGCGCCTTACCCGTAAGGAGGCAAGGCAGAGGCTGAACTCGCTCTTGAGCAACAGGCAGGTTCCGAACATTCTGATCCGCATTCTTCAGGCGGGCTGGGAGCAGTTGATCGTCCTGACCATGCTGAGAGAAGGTCCGGAAAGCCGGCATTGTGAGGAACTGCTTGATGTGGTTGCACAGCTCCAGGCCTGGCTTTCGCCTGCCGACACCTCCGAAGAGCTGGCATTCGAACGTGAGCTGGAGAGCAGCGTCATGCTGCAGTTCATCGAACGGGAGCTGAAAACCGCCGGGGAAGTTTCGCGAGTAAGGCCGGTTATTGACGAGTTAACCGGAATTCTCGAGGGCAACGGGGAAGTAGAAACCACATGGGTTGATGAGTACGGCGACGCCGATGAAGCGCTGGCCCCGCTGCCACCGGAGCTTGAAGACAGTCGTTGGGCCTCAAGGGCAAAGGAGATTTCCGTAGGCGACTGGGTTGAGGTTCGTCTGGATACCGGCGACACCCGCCGGTTGCGGCTGGTGTGGGGCAGCGAGGATTCGCTCCGGTTTGTTTTTCTTTCGCCCAAAGGCATGAGCGAAGTCAGTTACGGGTTTCCAGAGTTTGTGCAGAAACTCGCTGAAGGCGAAGCCTGGCTGGTTGAGAGCGGAGACATCCCATTCCTCGACCAAAGCCTGTTCAGCATCGTTGAAGATGTTTACCGGAAGCTCAACTTTCAGGCAACCCACGATGCCCTGACGGGGTGTATGCACCGCCATGACTTCGAGAAACAGGTTTCTCAGCTGATCAGCATCCTGCCGTCATCTGCTGAAGACTATGCCGCCGCCCTGATGGTTCTCGATGTAGACGAGTTCAGTGTCATCAACGCCTCCTATGGCGCGGAAGCCGGCGACGCCCTGTTGAGGCATGTCGCCGACACACTCCGTAAGCACAGCGAATCCCGATTCGCGGAGTCCCACGTTGGCCGGATCAGCGGCAATGAGTTTGCGGTACTCATCAATAACATCAGTACAGAGGACTGCCTGGATTTTGCAGAGTCCCTGCGGCGCAACTTCGAGCAGCAGGTGTTCCGGCACGGACAGGCGGAATATCGGGCAACCGTCAGCATCAGTATCCGGCCGGTAACCGGGGCGGGACATTCACCTGGCGACCTTCTCAATCTTGCGAGCCTCTCGCTTAAAGCCGCCAAGAAGCTGGGCGGGAACCGGATTGAACTGGCCAGGGAAAACCGGGACCAATCCCGACTCGGCACCCCCCAATGGGTCACCGAAATAGACCGGACCATCCGTGATGGCAGCCTCTACCTTCGGGCCCAGCCCATCGTTGCCCTTGAACCGGAGGACGGCGAAGGCACGATGTATGAACTCTTGCTCGGCCTGAAAGACAGTTCTGGCAAGGAGATCTCGCCCCAGGGCTATATCGAGGCAGCCGAACAGTTCAAACGCAGCACGCGGGTTGATTTGTGGGTCATTTCCGAAGTGCTGGCGTGGATGCGAGATAATCCCGAGGCGCTCGCCAGGATTGCCACTCTGAACGTTAACCTCTCAGGCTCGTCGTTGAGCGATGACAGCTTCATGCTCGGTCTGGAATCCAATCTCAGGGCGAATCCGGAGCTGGCCCACAAGCTTTGCTTTGAAGTAACCGAGACCTCTGCCGTCGCCAACCTTCATTTCGCCTCGGATTTCATGCGTGAGATGAAGCGGCTGAACTGCCGGTTCGCACTGGATGATTTCGGCACCGGCCTGTCTTCCTATGCGTACCTCCAGAAACTGCCAGTGGACTTCGTGAAAATTGACGGCATATTTGTAAAGGACATGGCGACCAACCTCACGAACTACGCCATGGTGAGGTCGATCAACGAGCTCTGTCATTTTCTGGATCTTCAGACCATCGCCGAATACGTGGAGGACATGGAAATCATGGACACCCTCAAAGAGATCCAGGTGGACTACGCCCAGGGCTTCGCCATTGCCAAGCCACGCAGGCTGGACAGCCTTGGAACTGTGAATTCCACTCCCCCGGTTTATGCCTACAAGAAATAGCTTTGCTTTTCCCCGTGGCAGGAGTACAGTGGGCCTCGTTGGAAAGATTTAGCAAAGCATTTCATCAATAAGACCGCTCAGCTGTAATAAGTAGCACGTCCTGTTTTTGATCACGCCAGTTTTTTGTTTCCGCATACCGCCGATCAGCCATCAAAAAGATGACGTGACGGCACATTAAATGATTGAAATCAGGAAGAATACTATGTCTACAGTTACCGGCAACGTTAAGTTTTTCAACGAAGCAAAAGGTTTTGGCTTTATCACTCGCGAAAGCGGCCCGGACGTTTTTGTTCACTACAGCGCTATTCAGGGCGGCGGTTTCAAGACTCTGGCTGAAGGCCAGCAGGTCGAGTTCACCGTTACCCAGGGCCAGAAAGGTCCTCAGGCGGAAAACGTAGTTGCCCTGTAAATAACAGGCTACACGTTTAGAAAAAGGCAGCTTAGGCTGCCTTTTTTCGTTTAGGTACCCCCTTTACTGAATCTATTGAATACCTTCCACCGGGATCGTCTCGGTATTTTTTATCTCCCGCAACGCAAAGTTCGAATTCACCTGGGCAATGCCCTGCAGGGTGAAGATTTTTTCGTTCAGGAACCTGTCGTAACTGGCCATATCCGGCACGATTACCCTGAGCACGAAATCGGCATTACCGGTCACCGCAAAGCACTGAAGCACTTCCGGATAACTGCTCACCTGCTGCTCAATCTCTGCCGTGCTATCGATGTTGTGCCGCTGCAGTGACAGATTGACGAGCACGCACAGACCCTGACCAATGCGTTCCGGATCCACTCTTGCGCTGTATCCCTGAATCACACCGCTTTCCTCAAGTGCGCGCACCCGGCGCCAGCACGCGGCCGGTGACAAACCCACCTGTTCAGCCAACAACTGATTGCTGATACGCCCATCCTGCTGCAATACGGAGAGGATTTTCCGGTCCAGCTTGTCCAGATCTACCTGTTTCATTTGGTAACACCTGATTTTTATCAAAGGTTCTTTCTCTTTATTGTCTTTTATCAAACATCCTTTCGCAAATCCTGAAAACCTCCTTCCAATAAGCAAGCACCTTTTGTGGACTTCCCTCTAGAATTTTGGTCATAAAATCGACAAAAAGGAGGGCACCATGTCCGCCGATACCCCACAACTCGACGATTACAAACTCGAAGACCGTTACCTGCGGGAATCCGGCCGGGTTTTTCTCACCGGCACACAGGCCCTGGTCCGAATTCCGTTGATGCAGGCTGCCCTGGATCGCAAGCAAGGCCTGAATACCGCCGGCCTGGTCAGTGGCTACCGTGGTTCACCTCTCGGCGCGGTCGACCAGGCACTCTGGCAGGCGAAAGATCTGCTGGACCAGAACCGGATCGATTTTGTTCCCGCCATCAACGAGGATCTTGCCGCGACGATCATGCTGGGTACTCAGCAGGTAGAAACCGATGAAGACCGTCAGGTAGAGGGCGTATTCGGCCTCTGGTATGGCAAGGGCCCGGGCGTGGATCGCGCCGGCGACGCCCTGAAACACGGCACCACCTATGGATCTTCCCCCCATGGCGGCGTGCTGGTGGTGGCAGGGGACGATCACGGCTGCGTGTCGTCGTCCATGCCCCACCAGTCTGACGTGGCATTCATGAGCTTCTTCATGCCCACCATCAACCCGGCCAACATCGCGGAGTACCTGGAGTTCGGTCTCTGGGGTTATGCCCTGTCCCGCTACAGTGGCTGCTGGGTCGGCTTCAAGGCAATTTCGGAAACCGTGGAAAGCGCGGCTTCCGTCGAGATCCCGCCGGCGCCGGATTTTGTCACCCCGGATGATTTCACCGCCCCTGAAGGCGGTCTGCATTACCGCTGGCCGGACCTGCCGGGACCGCAACTGGAAACCCGGATCGAGCACAAGCTTGCCGCCGTACAGGCCTTCGCCCGTGCCAACCGCATTGACCGGTGCCTGTTCGAAAACCCGGAAGCCCGCTTCGGAATTGTCACTACCGGCAAGGGTCATCTGGACCTGCTGGAAGCTTTGGATCTCCTGGGCATTGATGAAGACAAGGCTCGGGATATGGGACTGGATATCTACAAGGTCGGCATGGTCTGGCCTCTGGAGCGCCGCGGCATCCTGGACTTCGTTCACGGCAAGGAAGAGGTGCTGGTCATCGAAGAAAAGCGCGGCATCATCGAGAGCCAGATCAAGGAGTACATGTCTGAGCCGGACCGTCCCGGTGAAGTGCTGATTACCGGCAAACAGGATGAGCTGGGGCGCCCGTTGATTCCCTATGTTGGCGAGCTGAGCCCTAAGCTGGTTGCCGGCTTCCTGTCTGCCCGCCTTGGTCGCTTCTTCTCGGTGGACTTCAGCGAGCGCATGGCTGAAATCAGTGGCATGAGCACTGCCCAGGATCCGGGCGGCGTCAAGCGCATGCCCTATTTCTGCTCAGGCTGCCCCCACAACACCTCCACCAAAGTCCCTGAAGGCAGCAAGGCCCTCGCGGGCATCGGCTGCCATTTCATGGCCTCCTGGATGGGCCGGAATACCGAATCCCTTATCCAGATGGGCGGTGAAGGCGTCAACTGGATTGGCAAGAGCCGCTATACCGGCAATCCCCACGTGTTCCAGAACCTCGGCGAAGGCACCTACTTCCACTCCGGCTCCATGGCAATCCGCCAGGCAGTCGCCGCGGGCATCAACATTACCTACAAGATCCTGTTCAACGACGCAGTCGCCATGACCGGCGGCCAGCCTGTGGATGGGCAGATCACCGTCGACAGGATTGCCCAGCAAATGGCCGCAGAAGGGGTGAATCGGGTTGTTGTGCTCAGCGACGAGCCCGAGAAATACGATGGCCATCACGACCTGTTCCCCAAGGACGTCACCTTCCACGATCGGTCTGAGCTCGACCAGGTGCAGCGCGAATTGCGTGACATCCCCGGCTGTACCGTACTGATCTACGACCAGACCTGTGCCGCCGAGAAACGCCGCCGTCGCAAGCGCAAGCAGTTCCCGGATCCGGCCAAGCGGGCCTTTATCAACCATCACGTGTGTGAAGGCTGTGGCGACTGCTCGGTGCAGTCCAACTGCCTCTCGGTGGTTCCCCGCAAGACGGAGCTGGGACGCAAGCGGAAGATCGACCAGTCATCCTGCAACAAGGACTTTTCCTGCGTTAACGGTTTCTGCCCAAGCTTCGTGACCATCGAAGGCGGCCAGCTGCGCAAATCCCGCGGCGTTGACACCGGCTCCGTACTGACACGCAAGCTGGCTGATATTCCAGCCCCCATACTGCCGGAACTGACAGGCTCCTACGATCTGCTGGTGGGCGGCGTTGGCGGCACTGGCGTGGTGACGGTCGGACAGTTGATCACCATGGCGGCCCATCTGGAATCGCGCGGTGCCTCGGTACTGGATTTCATGGGCTTTGCCCAGAAAGGCGGCACGGTGCTGAGCTACGTTCGTATGGCACCGTCTCCGGACAAACTCCGCCAGGTGCGAATCAGCAATGGCCAGGCCGATGCGGTCATCGCCTGTGATCTGGTTGTGGCGTCATCCCAGAAGGCCCTGAACGTTCTCCGGCCAAACCACACCCGGATCGTTGCCAACGAAGCGGAACTGCCCACTGCCGACTACGTGCTCTTCCGCGACGCCGATATGAAGGCCGACAAGCGCCTTGGGCTACTGAAGAACGCCGTGGGCGAGGATCACTTTGATCAGCTGGACGCCAATGGCATCGCCGAAAAGCTGATGGGCGATACCGTGTTCTCCAACGTGATGATGCTCGGTTTTGCCTGGCAGAAAGGCCTTCTGCCGCTGTCAGAAGCGGCTTTGATGAAGGCGATTGAGCTCAACGGCGTCGCCATCGACCGGAACAAGGAAGCCTTCGGCTGGGGCCGGCTGGCGGCCGTGGAGCCGAGCGCAGTCACGGATCTGCTGGACGACAATAATGCCCAGGTTGTTGAGGTCAAACCCGAACCAACCCTCGACGAACTGATCAACACGCGGCATAAGCATCTGGTCAACTACCAGAACCAGCGCTGGGCCGACCAATACCGGGACGCAGTTGCCGGAGTCCGGAAAGCTGAGGAGTCCCTCGGTGAAACCAACCTTCTGCTGACTCGCGCAGTGGCCCAGCAGCTTTACCGGTTCATGGCCTACAAGGACGAATACGAAGTCGCGCGACTGTTTGCCGAGACCGACTTCATGAAAGAGGTTAATGAAACCTTCGAAGGTGACTTCAAAGTCCACTTCCATCTGGCCCCGCCCCTGCTCAGCGGCGAAACCGATGCCCAGGGTCGCCCGAAAAAGCGCCGGTTCGGCCCCTGGATGTTCCGCGCCTTCCGGCTGCTGGCGAAACTTCGCGGCCTGCGCGGAACCGCAATCGATCCGTTCCGCTATTCTGCCGACCGCAAGCTGGACCGCTCCATGCTGAAGGACTATCAGAGCCTGGTAGACCGGATCGGTCGTGAGCTCAACGCCAGCAACTACGAAACCTTCCTGCAGCTTGCCGAGCTACCTGCCGATGTCCGCGGGTACGGCCCTGTGCGGGAGCAAGCGGCAGAAAGCATTCGTGAAAAGCAGACTCAGCTGATCAAGGCGCTGGATACCGGTCGCCCGACGTTGATTCGCACCCAACAGGCTAACGAGGAGGACAATCATGTTTGAAGCACTCCAGCCCCTACCCCAGGATCCGATCCTGCAGTTGATGCAGACCTTCCGTGAAGACGATCGACCGGACAAGGTGGATCTGGGCATCGGTGTCTATAAAGATGACGCCGGCAATACGCCTATCATGGCCGCCGTGCACGAAGCCGAGCGTCGCCTGCTTGAGGGCGAAACCACCAAGAGCTACGTGGGCCCTGCCGGTTCCGCCGGCTTCAACAGCGCCATGGCGGAGCTGATCCTGGGCAGCAACAGCGCACTGGTCCGCGACGGTCGCGTATCGGTCATCCAGACACCGGGCGGCTGCGGCGCCCTGCGAATGGCCGCCGAGTTTCTGCGTCTGTGCAACGCGGGCACCAAGGTCTGGGTCAGCACGCCCACCTGGGCCAACCACTTGCCTTTGCTTGGTGGCGCCGGCCTGACCATTCGCGAATATCCGTACCTCAATCCAGAGACCCTGCAGGTAGACTTCGGCGCCATGCTGGAAACCCTGGAACAGGCGGATGCGGGCGACGTGGTGTTGCTGCACGGGTGCTGCCACAACCCCTCCGGCGCGGACCTGAGCCTGGCCCAGTGGCAGGAAGTGACCAGCCTGATCCAGCGCAAAGGCCTGCTGCCCTTCGTGGACATGGCCTATCAGGGCCTTGGCGAAGGCCTGGACGCGGATGCGGCTGGCCTGAGGCACTTGGCCAGTGCAGTACCTGAAATGCTGGTCGCAGCCTCGTGCTCCAAGAACTTTGGCCTCTACCGGGAGCGCACCGGCGCCCTCGCACTGGTTTCGGAAACCGCAACCGTGAAAGCCGCCGCCACCAGCCAGCTGCTGAGCGTCATCCGGTCGCATTATTCAATGCCACCGGCCCACGGCGCCTCAATTGTGGAGACCATCCTTGGCGATGACGACCTGCGAGCCCAGTGGCAACAGGAGCTAAACGGTATGTGTGAGCGCATCCTGCATCTGCGTCACGCTTTTGCCGGCGCGCTTTCACCGGTCGGCGATTTCGACTTCATCGCCCGTCAGCGAGGCATGTTCTCGTTCCTCGGAATCAGTCCGGAGCAGGTTGGCCGGCTACGGAAGGAGCATGGCATCTACATGCTGGAAAGCAGCCGCGTAAACGTTGCCGGTTTGAACGACCGCGTCTTGCCACAAGTCGCTTCCGCCCTGCGCGAGGTGCTCGGCAAGTAAATACTTTTTCGACAACAACCAATCAATCCGACAAAAACAATTAGCCGGAGAGAAGAATGAGTGAGAGTAACCAACCACACCAGCAGGCCAATAACCTCTGGTCCTCACGGATGGCCTTTATCCTGGCTGCAGCTGGTTCAGCCGTTGGCCTCGGGAACATCTGGAAGTTTCCGTACATTACTGGCGAGAACGGCGGCGGCGCCTTCGTTCTGATCTACCTGGCCTGTATCTTCCTGATCGGCGTGCCGGTACTGATTGCCGAAACCATGATTGGTCGGCGCGGCGGCCAGAGCCCCGTGGCCACCATGCGTACCCTGACAAAAACAGAAGGTACCGCGAGGGGCTGGAGAGCCATCGGCTGGAATGGCGTTATCGCGTCCTTCCTGGTGCTGTCTTTTTACGCCGTGATTGGCGGCTGGGCCCTGGTCTATATCGGCAAGGCCGCAACCGGGCTGTTTACCGGAGCAGATGCCGAAGCCATCGGCGGCCAGTTCGGCGGGCTCCTTGCCAACCCCTGGGAACTGCTCATGTGGCACTCGGTGTTCATGGTGATCGTGGTGTTCATCGTTGGCAGGGGCATTCGCTCGGGGCTTGAGAAAGCTGTGAATATGCTGATGCCACTGTTGTTCGTACTGTTGGTTGCCATGGTGATCTATGCCATGAACAGCGGCAGCTTTGGCCGGGCCGTGAGTTTCATGTTCTCGCCGGATTTCAGCAAACTGACAACGGCGGGGGTTCTGACTGCCCTGGGGCACGCCGCCTTTACGCTCAGTATCGGTATTGGTGTTCTGATGGCCTATGGCTCCTACCTGCCAAAAACCGTAAACATTGCGCGGACCGCCATGACCATTGCCGTCGTGGACACCAGCGTTGCGCTTCTCGCGGGGCTGGCCATCTTTCCCCTGGTATTTGCCAATGGCCTTGAGCCAGGGGCAGGGCCCGGCCTGATCTTCGTGACCCTGCCACTGGCCTTTGGCCAGATGAGTGGTGGTGCGCTGTTCGGCACCATTTTCTTCGCCCTGCTATTGGTAGCAGCCATCACCTCGGCCATTTCCATGCTGGAACCGGTGGTCGAATGGCTGGAAGAACACAAAGGCGTGAGTCGAGCGAAAAGCGCCATTGGTGGCGGGCTCGCGATCTGGTTTATCGGTATCGGTACCGTATTGTCCTTCAACGTCTGGGAAAGTGTGCACCCGCTTGGCTTTATTCCGTTCTTCGAGGGCAAGACGGTCTTCGACCTGCTCGACTTCCTCGTCTCCAACCTGATGATGCCTCTCGGCGGACTCGCCATTGCGCTGTTTGCCGGATGGGCGATGAAACGTGAGAGTCTGCCGGCCGATATTGGTCTGCAAGGAAGCAGCTACAAGGCATTCATGTTCGTACTCCGGTATCTGACGCCTGCCGGTATCGCCGTGGTTTTCCTATACAACCTGTTGTAAGGCCATCCCGGCTTCTCCAACCGCAAAAGCCCGGTGAACTTCACCGGGCTTTTTTTGACATACCCAACAGGGCACTGCCAATCTGAATTCAGGACATCAGACCCATGTCTGTATCGCAAGCGGAAAAGGAGAACTCTTATGTACAGCAAGATCCTCGTTCCGGTCGACCTCGCCCATACCGATAAAATGGTGAAGGCGCTCAATACATCCATTGATATTGCCAAACACTACAACGCCACCCTGTGCTACGTCACCGTCACCAACAGCACCCCGGGAGCGGCCGCGCACAACCCGCAAGAGCTCGCAGAGAAACTGAGGGTGTTCGCGGAGGAGCAGGGAAAATCCCACGGGATCAGTACTGACAGCATGGTGATTGAATCTGCTGATACCGCCGTGGAGCTTGAAGACAAGTTGCTTGAGGCAATCAAAACAACCGGGACAGATCTGGTAGTGATGGCTTCACATCCGCCGGGTATTGGCGACCGGCTACACATTCTCCATTCGAACGGCGCCAATATCGTTAAACACAGCGATATTTCGGTTTTCGTCGTTCGGTAACGAGGAACTATCGGGCGCCAGGCTCTTTCACGCGGAGCCTGTCGTTCCTTACGGGAAATGCGCCATCAATAGTCAGCGCCAGCGGCTCACCTGCGAGCGCCGCCTCCTCAGGCAGCCCCCGCTGGGCGTGGACGTGAAGATGGGGTTCTGAGCTGTTTCCGGAATTTCCCATCTCTGCAAGGAAATCGCCGATCGCCACCCGGTCACCGTTAGAGACGTTGACGCTGCCGCTCCTGAGATGGGCCAGGAGCACGAAGAAGCGGCCACAGTTGATCGCCACATGGTTACCCGCCATGTGATCGCGGTCCATTACCGGAACCGGCATATCCTCCAGGCCATCGACAACCTTCGCTATCTCGCCATCGCAGGGCGCCAGCACCGGGGTGCCGAACGTTGTGTAGCGGGCCGGATCGGAAGGCAGCCAGCCATTCTTGTGAATGCCCAACGGCGAAATCCGGAAAATATCCAGGGCGCGGCTTTGTCCCCGCCAGGGCCTGAAACGCTCAACCGCAGTATCCAGCGTTTTCAAATGCACATTCACCATGGCGTTGGAACCGCCATGGGCCACCAGATAGGTGCCAGGCCCGAACGGCGGTGCGATGTCGACAGTTTCAACCGCCGGCACAGCCCTCCCCTGGTAGGCCATATACGCCATGTAGGCGCCAAAGCAGCCCAGACCGAACCCAAGAAGGACAAATAAGGCCTGCCCGGCTGAGACTCGCCAGAGACCGCTTCCCTGAAACCGCCCCCGCCAGAGATGTAACACTACGATAAGCGCGAAAACCCCGTCATAGATATACGGCACCCAGTAAGGGGGCATCGTCCAGAGGGCGGCCAGACCGAGACCAATGAGCACGCCTGCCACCGACAGTACCTGCACGCCAAGTGCAAGCCATCCCCGGGCAGGAAACAGTGCCAGCCAAACCAGCAGAACAACCGGTAGAACGAACTGGGTAAGCAGTACCATCAGCGACATCAGTCATCACTCTCGGTCACATTGGATCGCGGAAATTCTAAATTGGTCACTTCGGCAATGAAGAAGGGAAAATAATCCTCCGTGGCAAAGAAATTCCCGGCTTCCACGCGAGTTGGCACAACAAATCCATCGAACTCTCGAAACTCTGACAGGTATCCGCCAAACGGCTGCAGGCGGTGGACTTTTTCCGCATTCGCATTGCTCCACCGGTCAAAACTCACCTGGACCGGCCGGCCGTCTTCGGCCACCACAACATCCACCGCCTGCTCCATGCCATCATGGCGAACAATCACCCTGGCCGTATTTATATCGACCAGCTTCCAGGCAACACCCGGGCCTGGCAGCAGTGCCGCCGGCGTCCAGAACACCGCCTCTGCCACATACCGGCCGAACGCCGAACGGGTGTGGTCCGGATCGCCACCCATCCGGGCAACCGGGAACAAGCCCATCAGCCAGAACCGGGTCCACTGTTCAGTGTCTGAGCCCGAAATCTGGAGCCGGCCGCGGTTGGCGCTCATTTTCCAGATAAATCCTTCCGGTACGGCCAAAACCTGGGTGGCCTGCATGTCCATGTAGTCGGGCGACTCCCGATTGCCCATTCCGAATTTTCCATTCATGGATATCCGGGCCACGGTGTAGAGCGGCGTACCAGGCTGAATGGTATACCGGAAATATCGCCTGGCGGGCTCGGGCAACCCTTCAAGAAGAGAAAGATCAAAACGCTCCGGTGCAGCCGGCTGCAGAGCCGCCAATCTCGCCATGGCAGACTGGTCCGCTGTGTGATCCGCCTGACGCCAAAACCAGAGGGCGACGGTGACTGCAACCAACAGAATCAACAGGATCAGGAAAAAGATTTTCATGTAAGCTATGCTCCGTAGCAGTCATTGTCCCTGCCCTGCCCGAATCCGGCCTTGTTCCAGATCAACGAACGTGGCTGGCCGACTCACTGTCAGTCTGAAAGGTTTTATGAAAGTACCAAAGAGATTACAACCACTTGTTGATGACGGCATGGTGGACGAAGTGCTCTACCAGTTGATGAGCGGCAAGGAGGCGCAGGTTTATGTGGTGCGTTGTGGAGATCAGACACGCTGCGCCAAGGTCTTCAAGGAAGCCTCCAAGCGAAGCTTCAAGCAGGCTGTGGAATACCAGGAAGGCCGCAAGGTCCGGAACAGCCGCCGGGCCCGAGCCATGAGCAAGAAAACGAAATACGGTCAGAAGGAACAGGAAGATGCCTGGCTCAACGCCGAGGTAGATGCCCTTTACCGGCTTGCCGCGGCGGGCGTCCGGGTTCCCGAACCCCTGGGCTTCGTGGACGGTGTGCTGCTGATGGAACTGGTGGCGGACGAAGATGGCAAGGCCGCACCCAGACTGGATGATGTCACCCTGTCCCCGGAACAGGCCCGTGATTTCCACGATCAGGTCATCCGCGAGGTGGTCCGCATGTTGAGTGCCGGTCTGATCCATGGCGATCTGTCGGAGTTCAACGTTCTGGTCGATGCCAACGGGCCGGTCATCATTGATCTTCCCCAGGCCGTCAACGCGTCCGGCAATAACAACGCGGAACGCATGCTGGAGCGCGACGTAGACAATATGCGCCGCTATTTCGGACGCTTCGCGCCGGAACTTTTGAACACCGATTATGGCAAGGAGATCTGGGCGCTCTACGAGTCCGGCGACCTGCACCCGGATAGCAAACTCACCGGCTGTTTCCAGCACGACGATACCGCGGCTGACGTCGACGAACTGATGGAAATCATCGATGCGGCAAAAGAGGAAGAATGGGAGCGACAGGAACGGATGAGGGACGCCGAGGAGGACTGACGCCTTAGCCGGTGCTGGTCAGCTGGCAGACGTGGTTTTCTCCTCGCTGATCATTGCTGACATCAACTGCTGTTCCTTCGGCCCGGGTAAAACACCCGTTAACGTGGCTTCGATAACCGGCTCACCATGCTGATTCGAGAGCACCGCTTCGGCCCGGGCCCGGTTCCTTTCATCCACTTCTGTGATGGTGAATACACAGGTGACGGTATCGCCGAAATACACTGGCCGGCGGAAGCGAAAATTCATGCCGGACGCCAGCCAGCCAATCTGCCCACCCACTTCCGTGATCATCCCGCCAACCAGCAAGCCATGGCAGATCTTTCCCTGCAGGTTCTTGGCCTGGGCAAACTCATCGCTGTAGTGAACCGGATTCTGATCCCGGCTGATTTCGCCAAAGGAAAGGGTCTCACCCTCGGTGAACGTTCGCGCCAGGGTAAACGAATCTCCGGCTTTCAGGCCGGCAATGGCTCTCTTTCGAATATCAGACATGGTATCGATCCCCGATCGCCCAGCCGGTTACAGGTACCGACCGCCCGACCCTATCGCGACCACAATGAGGCCGAGAATCAGATTGATGCCGACTAGCCGGCGGATTTTTCCCACCTGAACACCGCCAGCCTGCGGATCCTTGTCTGCAACCGCCTGCTTGAGCCGCCGGAAAGGCGCAAAATACACGTGGAAGTAGAGCAGCATCATCAACAGGCCGAGCGTCTGCATGGCATGAATATGCCAGCCGGCACCAGCCATACCGCCAAACACATTGAAAATCATCCAGTAACCGGTGACCAGGAGCAACACAACTGACAGCCACACCCAGCGAAAGAACCGCTCTAGCGTCCTGGACCAGAGAACGCCCCGTTGCGAGGCTTCTACTACCTCAACAACGGCCGGGCGCATCGCCATATAGGCGAAGAACATACCGCCGACCCAGACAACCGCCGACAGAACGTGCAGTGCAATTGCAAGACTCATCAAAGCTACCCCTTTATGTCGTCAGATGGTTTCCAGCTCGACCCGATTCCGGCCGCCGGTTTTACCCCGGTAAAGCGCTTCATCAGCCCGGCTGACAGCCGCACTCAGGTCTTCGCCAGCCCGCAGTTCGCTCACACCGATACTGATCGTAACATCGGCATCACCACCAGTAATCGCGCTCCAGTCCCTGGCCAAAAACGCATTCCGTATCCGCTCCGCGCTTGCCTGCGCTTTGCCGGAATCCGTATCAGGGAGGATGGCCAGGAACTCCTCGCCGCCCCATCTACCGATCAGGTCCTGAGCCCGCAACTCCTCACGAATCACATCGGCAACAAAACCCAACACCCGGTCGCCGGTTTCGTGACCATAGGCGTCGTTGATTGTTTTGAAATGATCGACATCCAGCAGAAGAAAGCCAACCGGGTGACCGCTACGGCTGAACCGGGCCAGTTCTTTTTCAGCCAGATAGGTCATGTGCCGGCGATTGAAAAGCCCGGTCAGTGAATCCGTTGTTGCCATTTCCCGGAGCTTGCGCTGGGCTGTGACCACCATTCTCAGATAATAGGAAGCCAGGTAACTGAACATGGCGAAGACCACGCTCAGGTTAAAAAGATGGACGATATGCAGAGCCGTTTGATGAATCGGCTGTAACGGCTCGACGTACCACATCAGGACATCCAGGGCGATGTAGTAACCCCACAGGGCTGACAGCGCATAGATGGCCCATTTCCGTGATGCGGACACACAAATCGCCGGTATGAACATCAACAGGTAATAATGGAAACCGCTCTCCCATCCAATCAGAACGATGCCAAGGCCGGCGTGGCCAAGCACTTCGGCCCAGATGAGTACGACTGCAATATTGTTCTTGTGGTATTTGAGTGCGTAATAGGCCCCGGCGTACATGGCCACGCTGACCACATTAACCCACGCCAGAATCGGCGACCCCAAGGCATGGAAAAGAAAAAAGAAGATGACATCCACGGTTCCGGCAATCTGGGCACACCGCATGGCCAGACGCCAGAATTGGGGCCTGCGATCCCGCTCAGGCTCATAAGTCATTGGAGTAGTCGCACTTTTCATTTACAGCAGAATTCCTTTTTAGGTAGCAAGAATACTCGTTAAAACAGAATTCTGCCTCACTCCAATGTAAACAAATGAAAATGTTTTCAGAGTTACCACGGCAGCTCTTCGCCGTTGCTATGCCAGAACGACCCGGTATTCTCCAGAGTCAGGCCATCAATCCGTTCTGCCAGGCCTCTTGCCGATTCTTCCGGGGTAATCAACCCGCCAAAATTCACCATACGGGTTTGGACATAGCCGGGATGCAGCTGCGCCACGGCGATACCCCGCGGTTTCAAATCCATCGCCAGGGACTTGCCAAAGGCATTTAGCGCTGCCTTGGAAGCACGGTACCCATAGCGGCCGCCGGAATCATTGTCGGCGATAGAGCCCATGCGGCTGGTTATGTTGGCGATTTTCCCTCCAGAGGGGATTTTTTCGAACAAGGCTTCAGCCACTCTCAGCGGAGCATAGGCATTGATCTCCATCTGGGTGCGGATGGAATCGAAATCGATACTGCCCAGTTTCTCGTCCTGCAGCAGACCGGCATTGTTGATCAACAGATCGATACGCTCGCCCTCAAGACCGGCTACGAGCTCGGCCACGCCCCCATCGGTCGTCACGTCGACGCTCTCGATAATCCGCTTGGCAACCTCTTTCAGCTCCGGCGAGGCTTCCCGGCACGCGCCGATCACGGAGCAACCGCGGCCTGCATACAGCCGGGCGAGCTCCAGACCAATGCCCCTGTTTGCCCCGGTGATTACAACAGTGGAATTCTCGGACATATCAGCCTCCTCAACGATCAATACAGTTCATGCAGCTTCACATCCCCTGCACCGAAGAACAACCAGCAATACGGGACCTGACTGCGTGCAGATCCAATTTTTCTGTAAGATACGGGGTAATTCAATCAATGGTCGCTGGGAGCAGCATGTCAGCAGCACTTGTTTTCGCAGTCTTTGCAGTGACCCTGATCGCAGCAACCATATTCTACCTCTTCTTCTACCGCGCCTGGCGGAGGGAACGAGAACTGAGGGCCCCCTTTCCAATACCCTGGCGCGAGCTTCTTGATGCGAACGTGCCGCTTTACCCACAGCTTCCGGAAGCCCTCAAGCAAACGTTGGAGCAACGGGTCCAGCTTTTTCTCTCCGAGAAAGAATTCTATGGCTGTGACGGCTTTGAGGTGGACGACGCGGTGAGAGTGACCATTGCCGGCCACGCCTGTTTGCTGATTCTTGCCCGCCCCTATTCGGATTTTGACGAGGTAAGCAGCATTCTGGTCTATCCCGATGCCTATCACGTCAGAGACATTGAAAGCGATGGTCTGGTTGTCAGCGAAAGTAATGAAATACGGGCCGGCGAGGCCTCAAGCAGGGGCCAGGTGGTGCTGGCCTGGCCAGAATGTGAGGAGGCAGCCAGGAACCCGCACAGTGGCCATAACGTCATGCTCCATGAGTTTGCACACCAGCTGGACTACCTGGATGGCACCGCAGACGGGGCGCCGCCGCTCAGTGGCGAGCAGGCCCGACACTGGCAAAGCTCCATGACGACGGCCTATGAAGACCTGAGGCATTCCCTGCAGCACCACCACAGATCGTGGCTTGATCCATACGGCGCAACCGAACCGGCGGAATTTTTCGCCGTGCTCACCGAGGCATTTTTCCAGCAGCCTCGCCATCTCAAGCGCGAACAGCCCGAGGTCTACAAGGCCCTACAAGGGTATTACCGACTCGATCCCACGGCTTTCTGGAAGGATGCATGACAGTTGTGGCAGATCAATGCGTGGTCCACTATGTAGGAAAGCGGATCAACTGGTGGAGGTGTACATGCCAGCCATAGGATGGATATTCATAGTTGTTGCCCTTGCCTTGATCGTGGGTAGCCTGGTGATACTGCGTGACAATGCACACAGCATGAAAATCTCCGATGAGAAGATGAAGAAAATCCAGGCGCGGAAGGCTGAGATCGAGGCTGAAGAGAGCGCCGAAGACAGAGAGTGGTAGCTTTGGGGGCAGCCGCGAAGCCTGCCCCGGGCAGGTTTGATCAGTGTCCGCTGTGGCCCATACTGTTGCCGGAGTGATCCATGCTCTCGCTTTTCATCATCTCGCCATCAAGCGACTCGACATTCAGCTCAACCTGCATTTCGTCCGCCCCCTCAAAGGTCAGGGTCAATGGAATGCTCTCACCCTCGCGCAACGGACTTTTCAGTTTCTCCAGCATCAGGTGAAAACTGTGGGGCTTCAACTCCACGGTGGTACCCGCCGGTATGGCGAGCCCGCCCTTGACCGGTGCCATTCGCATTACACCATCGTGCATGCTGGTCTCATGGATCGATACGCTACCTGCCCTCGGGGTTGCGGCCCCAACCAGGGTGATATCACTGCTGCCGCTATTGGAGATACTCATGTAACCCACGCCCATGGGCGTGCCAGGCGGTGTGGGCCGACTCCAGGGATGATCGACCTTGACCGGGCCATGGCTGTAATCATGGGCAAATGCTGTCGGGGCAACCAGGGCCAGGGCCAGCACAAACACGCTCAGGCAATACTTCATGTCCAGTGTTCCTTGTCGATGGTTCAAAACCAAAGGATAGAAAGGGTAGGCCACGGATCCAAGCTTTTCAGTGCGACGAATGGTCGCAGACTGGGTCAATGCCCGATAGCGAGAGCCGGGGTCGCTCTCAGTCTGTCCAGGGTCTCCGGACGACTGAAGTAATAACCCTGAAAACGTCGACAGCCCATCTCGACCAGGGCGCTGGCCTGGGCCTCATCTTCAACACCCTCGGCAACCAGCTCCATGTTATGGCTACGGGCAATGGCAATAATACTCCGGATCATGTTCGCGGCTTTTTCGTCTTCCAGAATGGTATCGACAAAGCTCTTGTCGATTTTCAACTCGTCAAGCGGCAGCTTTCGCAAAAGACTGAGCGAGGAGTAACCCGTACCGAAATCGTCCATCGAGATTCGTATCCCGTTCTCGCGCAATCGTTCGATCGACTTCAGAACTTTATCAAAGTCACTCATGAAAAGGCTCTCGGTGATCTCGAGAACCAGCTCACCGGGCGACACACGGTGCGTTGCCAGAACCTCAAGCACTGCTTCAACAAAGTCTGGCTGGCGAAACTGGATAACGGAGATGTTGATAGACAGGTCCACGGAGCCACCGACCTGGTCACGAAACAGGCTGTATTCGCGAATACTGGTTTCAACCACAAATCGCCCGAGAGGAACCATTAGCCCACTTTTCTCCGCAACCTCAACAAATTCCGCGGGCGAAACAAAGCCGAGTTCCTCATCCTGCCAGCGAACAAGTGCTTCCAGTCCGACCGCTTTTCCAGTCTCATCTACCTGAGGCTGATAAACCATGTACAGGGAGCCAGATGCCAGGCCGTACCTGAGACGCTGCTCGACCGACAGCCTGCGCAGATAGGCCATTTCCATCTCACTTCGATAAATGCAGACGTCGTTCCGGCTTTGCTTGGCCTCGTACAGCGCAAGATGGGCACTTCGAATCAGCTTGCTGAGAGAATCCCCGTCATCCGGAAAGCAGGCCACACCAATACTCGCCGTCACCTGCAACCTCAATCGACCCACTTCGAAAGTACGGGACAGGTCGCCGGCAAGCGACACACAGGCTTTTTCAACATCGTCGAGGTTGGTGTTCGGGGTCACAATGGCGTACTCGTCGCCACCGAGCCGGGCAAGATCGTCCCGGCTTTCAACCAGTTCGGCGAGCCGACGACCGAACTCCAGAAGGGTTTCATCTCCGGTCTCCAGCCCGAACCGGTCATTGATGCCTTTAAAGTTATCAATGTTGATCACAATGAGGCAGAACGGTTTTCTATCCGGAACCAGGTTGTCGAGGCGGTCCAGCAGCCCATTGCGATTCAACAGCCCTGTCAGATCATCGTGCCGTGAGAGGTAGGAAAGCTCCAGATGCCGCTTTTTCTCGGCGTTGTCGATAATCCGGAACCCCTTGTAGAAAACAACCCCGACGACCAGGAATACCAGCAGATACTGCAACATGGATTGGAAAAATTCCCGGTAAAGCGGAGCAAACCGGGTTTCCGAGATGGACCACAACTGGTAACGGGCGTTGAAGACAGCAGCCGTCAGATAATCCTCACCCTGGCGTCGGGTTCGGATAACCACCGAATCACTGCCCTGCATGACCTCCTCTACGCTCTTGCCGAGCTCCTTTTCGAACGCTGCCCTATTTGTCTCCCTCTGGTCCATCGGCACCCGGATTTGCGAATACTGTTGCGGGCCAATGCCGTCAGCCGACATGAACTGAACATAGCCATCGGTTTCCCGGAACAGCATTACGGTGTCAGAGTCGCCGTCATGCAGTGTCTTGCCAAAAACCGAACCGCGACCATCAAGCCGCATGCCGGCTGTCATGACGGCAACGACTTCCCCGCTCGGGGAACGTATCGCTTTCCGGATCGGTATAACCCACGCGCCAAGGGCGTCTACGAAATAGGTCCGGCCCACGACCATTGCATCGGAAGACAGTGCTCCCAGGAAACTGTCACGGGTCTCGGGGTCGGTTTTCAAATTCGGAAGAGTCGACAGATCGAGGTTGGTGCTGACACGAACCAGCGTGCCGTCCGGCCTGGCCAATCCAAAGCCCACGAGCATGGGGTTGGCGGCGAGGATGCTGTCGAGCAAGGGGATCTGTCGACTGCCTGACAGGAGGTTGTCCTGACTGAGCAACTCGCGGCCAATAACATCGAGAACCAGCTCCTGGGTTCGCAGGATGCTGTCAACGGACTGTGCGACCAGCTCGACACGGGCGGACTGGTAAAGCTTCTCGTCCGAAATAAGGCCCTGCCAACGAAAGAACAGAACAGTACTGAGGAGCAACAGGCCACCGAGGAGGATAAGAGCGAAGAGTGTCCAAAGATTGCGTTTGAGAATCGCCAAAAGCAGTTCCAGGAATTCAGGAGATTGAACGACGGCCTTGCGTCAGTATACGGGAGAGCCCGAAAAGCGCATTACTATTTACCGTTAATTTGTAGGTTGTTAATTGCCATGGAACTAAATGCGTCGATTCGTGACAACAGAGTAATTCCGCGCCCATCAGCGATCAGGATATCGGGTGTACTATTCTGAGAAGCTCAACGGCAGTCGATCTTACAGGAGTGTGTTTATGAACGTGATGTCTGTACTGAACCAGGTAATGAAGCAGGCCCAGGGTGGCCAGTCCCAGGGTAGTGGCATGGACGTCAACAAAATGATGAACAACCTTGGCAGTCAACTCAAGGGCAGCCAGGGATCCGGTTCAGGCATCGACGTAAAGAGCCTGCTGGGCGGCGGCGCCCTCGGCATGATGCTGGGTTCCAAGCGCGGCCGAAAGATGGGCGGCAAAGCCCTCAAATACGGTGCCCTTGCAGGCGTGGGTGTCCTGGCCTGGAAAGCCTATCAGAACTATCAGACCAACAGCCAGAGCCCGGCGCAACCGGCATTGGCACAGCAGGGCCAGCCACTGGAGCAACTGCAGGGCCAGGCGCAGGAACAACGGGGACTGGAAATACTCGAGGCCATGATCATGGCAGCCCGCGCTGACGGCCACATCGACGCCAACGAACGCGCGCTTCTCACCCAGGAAATTGAAAAACTGGGTCCGGATGACGAGCTTCACGCCTGGATTCAGCAGCAGTTCGACGCCCCTCTGGACGCCACTGCCCTGGCACGCAATGCCGACTCACCCCAGGCCAGCCGGGAAATCTACATCGTCAGCGCGGTAATGATCGACGAACAGAACCCCATGGAGCGGGCCTGGCTGGATCAACTGGCAAGCGCCCTGCAGCTCGACCCGGGCCTTGCCAGGGAACTGGAACAACAGATCCAGAGTGCAACAGCGGGGTAGTCGTCAGGCTTTCTTGACGAACTCCGATTTCAGTTTCATGGCACCAATACCGTCGATCTTGCAGTCGATATCGTGATCGCCATCTACCAGGCGGATATTCTTCACCTTAGTGCCAACTTTAACCACGGAACTGGAGCCCTTTACCTTCAGATCCTTGATGACCGTAACCGTATCACCATCCTGAAGCTCATTGCCGTTGGCGTCGCGAATCATCTTCGCGGCGTCAGCCGCCGCAGCGTCCGCCTCAGACCACTCATGCCCGCACTCGGGACAAACCAGTTGAACGCCGTCCTCATAGGTGTACTCAGAACTGCACTGCGGGCATGGCGGAAGCTGCGACATTATCATTTCCTGTTAATTGAATGGGCACAGGATTATACCATCAACGCCCGGGTGAGACCCTCGCCAGCACCGTCGGATCTTCCGAAAGAGGCAGGGCGATAATCGCGCCCTCGTTCGACGAGGGGAAAATCCCGGTCAGGCCCGTAATGTTCACCTGATGCGACACCATGATCACCGGTGCACCGTCCTCCAACTCATTCACCAGAGCAATTGTCTGCCGCGTCTGCGCCGGACCATCGCCACGATTGCGAAAGAAAGAATTCAGCGACGGCCACTCCGTTACCTTCCCCATGTCCATCCCGGTTGCGGTATCCATACAACGGCACCACTGACTGCTGAACACCCGCGCCTCCGTAATACCATGGTCCGCCAGAAACGGCTTCCACGCCCGAGCCTGCTCACGACCGACGTCGTTCAAATTCCGCTGGGTGCTGCAATCGTTGATATCAAAGTTGCCCGGATCACCGGTTCCAGGTGCCAATGCGTGACGCAGCATCAGAACAGCCCGTCCATCTCGCAGTGCATCCCAGGCTTCTTCGTTGTTATCGGCAGCAACGGCCGGTAACGAAACCAGAAGGGCTAACAGGCCTGAAAACAGAATTCGGCAAATCATCTCCAACACCTCTCTTATAAGGTTGCTGCGACCGCGGATAAACCACGGATGTCTGAGAGAGGCATTGGGGCCGTCGTTCCAAAAATGTAGAGGGCCAGGGATGGCCCGAAACAAGCGCACATGGATGTGCTCGTAGCGGTTTTTGGAACGACGGCCTCAATGCCTCAACCACTGAAGTCGAACCACACTCCTAAATACGCGGATACCAACTATCAGGGTCATATCAACAAAAGGTAAACTCCCAGCAGAGCCTAGCCAAAAGAAGGAACCACCATGCCAATCTGGGTCGACGCCGACGCCTGCCCCGTTCCAATCCGGGAAATCCTCTGCCGCGCCGCCACCCGCTGGCAAATCGACACCACCTTCATCGCCAACCACGCCATCACCCTGCCCCCGAGCCCTTACATCAAGCGCCGACAGGTTCCCCAGGGCTTCGATGTGGCCGACAACGAAATCATGGACCAGATGCACAAAGGCGACCTGGTAATCACCCAAGACATCCCCCTGGCCGCCGAAGCCATTGAAAAAGGCGCCGACGTCTTCAATCCCCGCGGCCAGGCCTTCACCAAAGAGAATATTCGCCAGCGCCTGGCCATGCGCAACTTCATGGAAGAAATGCGCAATGCCGGCCAGGTCACCGGAGGCCCCGCCCCTTTCAGCCAGACCGACCGCAAGGAATTTGCCGACAAGCTTGACCGCTGGCTGCAAAGAAACAAACGCAGTTGATAATGATTCTATTTTAAAACCTGGGCAGATCCGCTACCCTTCCCGCCTTATTATTTGCAGGCTCAACGCGGGCCTGCCTGATTCAAGGGAGAGAAGCGGAGTATGTCCTCACACAGCCACCAAACCACCAGCAGCTTTGCTGCCCTGGCCCGCCTGCTGAGATACGCCCGGGGATATCGCCGACAGATCATCGCCGCCACCACCTGCTCGATCATCAACAAACTCTTTGATATCGCCCCGGAAATCCTGATCGGTGTCGCCATTGATGTGGTCGTCAACCAGGAAGAGAGCTTTGTGGCTGGCCTCGGCTTTGAAACGGCCCAGGAGCAAATCACCATTCTGGCCGTACTCACCTTTTTCATCTGGGCCGGCGAATCCCTGTTCGAATACCTGTTCCAGATCCTGTGGCGCAACCTCGCCCAGCGTTTGCAGTCGGACCTCCGGCAGGATGCCTACGAACATGCCCAGCGCCTCGACATGAGTTTCTTCGAGGCCCGCAGCTCCGGCCAGCTGGTGGCCACCATGAACGACGACGTGAACCAGCTCGAGCGCTTCCTCGACGGCGGCGCCAACGCCATGATTCAGGTGCTGGTAACCGTGGTTGCCGTCGGCGCCGTATTCTTCGTGCTCTCGCCGCTCATTGCGCTGCTGGCATTCACCCCCATTCCCCTGATTATCTGGGGCGCCTTCTACTTCCAGCGCAAAGCGGGGCCGCTCTACGCCGACGTTCGTGAAAAAGTGGGTGACCTGTCCAGCCGGCTGGCCAACAATCTGGGCGGCATCGCCACCATCAAGAGCTTTACCGCTGAACAGAGAGAGGCAAAGCGTCTGAAAGAAAGCAGCGAAGCCTACGTGGAGGCCAACCGCCGGGCCATCCGCATCAGCTCTGCGTTTATTCCGGTGATCCGGATGGCCATTCTGGCCGGCTTCCTGGCCACCTTCACGGTGGGGGGCATGATGGCCCTTGAAGGAAACCTGAACGTGGGTGCCTATGGCGTTCTGGTCTTTCTTACCCAGCGCTTGCTGTGGCCCCTGACCGGGCTTGCCGAAGTGATTGATTTGTTCGAACGGGCCATGGCAAGCACCCGTCGGATTCTGGACCTTCTGGCCGAGCCCGTGCACGTGCGTGACGAGGGTGGCAAGGCACTGGCAGAGCCGGTGAAAGGCGATGTTGAGCTGGACAAAGTAAGCTTTCACTATCCCTCCAGCGGCGCAGGAATCCGGGATATCAGCCTGACCGTGCCAGCTGGCAATACCCTTGCGCTGGTCGGCGCAACCGGTTCCGGCAAATCCACTCTCATCAAGTTGTTGCTGCGGTTCTACGATCCGAGCAACGGCCAAATCCGAATCGATGGACAACCCATTCGGGATCTCAGCCTGCAATCCCTGCGTGGCGCAATTGGGCTGGTGAGTCAGGATGTTTACCTGTTCGAGGGCACCATTCGGGAAAACCTTGCCTATGGAAATCCGGCGGCCTCCGATACCGAGATCATTGATGCAGCGAAAACCGCGGAAGCCTGGTCGTTTATCGAAGCGTTGCCCGAGGGCCTGAACACACCGGTGGGTGAACGGGGCGTTCGTCTGTCCGGGGGACAGCGCCAGCGACTGTCCCTCGCCCGTGCACTGCTGAAAAATCCGCCGATACTGGTGCTTGATGAAGCCACCAGCGCGGTGGACAACGAAACAGAAGCCGCCATCCAGCGGTCACTGAAGCGTATCGGCCATAACCGGACCGTGATCATGATTGCCCATCGGCTCTCCACCATCGTTGATGCCGACTCCATCGCGGTCATCGAAGGCGGCAAAGTGCTGGAACAGGGAACTCACCGGGAGCTGCTCGACCAGGACGGCGCTTACGCCAACCAATGGCGTGTGCAGACCGGGCAAATACAGGCAGCCATTTAACGCAATATATATTGATAGTGATTCGCATTTAAATTATTCTGCAGGCCCTCAGCATTTCGGGAGCCTGCATGCCTGTTTTCTTCGACGTTTCCAATCTTGATGTCCGCATTGGCGACACCACCATACTTCAGAACCTGAACCTCGGTTTCGGTGAGGGTGAGGTAACAGCCCTGCTCGGGCATAACGGCTCCGGCAAGTCCACTCTGCTCAAGGTGCTTGCCCGCCAGCTTGCACCCTCAACCGGCAATGTCCGGCTTCTGGGCAAATCCTTCCGGAGCACGGGTGCACGGGAATTTGCCCGCAATGTGGGCTACCTGCCCCAGCATCCGCCGGGAACCGACGGTTTGACGGTTCGCGAGCTGGTTGCCCTGGGGCGCTACCCCTGGCGCGGACCGCTGGGACGCTATAACGAGGAAGACCACCGGCTGATAACCCGGGCCATTGAGGACACCCGACTCGGCCAGTTCCAGCATCGCTCTGTCGCCACGCTCTCCGGTGGTGAACGCCAGCGCGCGTGGATTGCCATGCTGCTGGCCCAGCAAACACGATGCCTGCTGCTGGATGAGCCCATATCCGCCCTGGATGTGAAACATCAGGTGGAAACCCTGCGTCTGGTGCATCGTCTCGCCGAGCAGCGGGATCTTACGGTTGTCTTGGTGCTGCACGACGTGGATCTTGCGGCCCGGTTCTGCGACCGTCTGGTCGCCCTGAAATCCGGGCAACTGGTTGCCGATGGCAGCCCCCGGGAAATCATGGATTCCGGCGTCCTGGAATCCATATATGGCGTGCCCATGGGCGTGATGGAGCGCGCGCCCGGACAGTGGGTGTCCTATGTTCACTAGTTCTGGACGCTGCTGGCGATACGGCGCGGCGCTGCTGTTGAGCCTGATGCCAGTCTTTGCCAGTGCCGCAAGCTGGCAGCACGAACAGGGAACCCTGACCCTGGACAAGACTCCGGAACGGGTGATCGCTCTCAACTGGGCCGCCACCGAGGCCCTGCTGTTACTGGGCGTTACCCCTGTTGGCGTTGCCGATCGCGACGGTTATAACGTCTGGGTCAAGGAACCGGAACTTCCAGAGGGAGTCGCCAATGTCGGCACCCGCGTGGCGCCAAGCCTGGAAGCCATTGCCGAGCTGAAGCCGGACCTGATCGTCACCAGCTCCGAGATGGCTCCCGCCGCAAACCTGCTTCAGCGCATTGCCCCTACCTACGTTGTGAGTGTGTACAAGCAAGGTCCCCGCCCTTTCGAAAAGGCAAGCAACATGCTCACAACCCTCGGTGACATGCTCAACCGGGAGGAACGGGCCGAGGCTGTTCTCAGTGACATCAATCAGACGCTCCAGGCCCAGCACCAACGTCTTGAGGATGCTGGCCTGACCGACCGGCCGGTCGCACTGGTGAACTTTCTGGACGACCGTCACGTTCGCGTGTATGCACCCAATGGACTTTATCAAAGCGCTCTGAACGCCCTTGGCCTTGAGAATGCCTGGCCCCACACGGGTAATTACTGGGGGTTCTCGGTCGTCGGGCTTGAAGCACTTGCGCCCTATCAGGACAGCCGGATTGTTGTCATTTCTCCGACCCTGCCCGGGTTGTCTGACACCCTGGCCAATAGCCCTTTCTGGACTTATCTGCCTCCGGTCCAGCGCGAGCAGGTGTACCAGATTGATCCGGTCTGGCCGTTTGGCGGGGTCTTCCCGGTCAAGCGACTGGCGACGTTACTTGCCGATGGCCTGCTGGAAGGAGGTTCAGACAATGTACGCTGAATCCGCGACCAGCCCGGTCGCTCAGCCATCCCTGCCAGCGAGACTGCCGGTGGCTGCAGCATTGATCTGGTGTGGCGCGTTTCTCGCGAGCGCCGCGCCCTGGTTTGGCCAGCTCGACCCTGGCGCCCTCATCGCCGCTTTCTGGACGTTCGACGCCAACGATTACGCTTCGGTGCTCGCGCATTACAGCTGGGCCCCCCGGGTCGCCATTGCGGTCCTCATTGGCTTTGGTCTTGGTCTCGCCGGCGCGGTTACCCAACAGATCCTTGGTAACCCTCTCGCCTCCCCCACAACCCTGGGCGTGGAGGCAGGCGGCCAGTTCGGTATAACGGTGGCGACCATGTTCTTTCCCGGCCTGCTCGCCTTCAGTCCAGACCTCGTGGCAGTTTCCGGCGGGCTACTGGCCATCGGACTGGTCATCGCGCTCACCTGGCGCCTGGGCTTTTCACCGGTCACCGTGATACTGGCCGGGCTTGTTGTCACTTTTTTCCTAGGCGCCGTAAACATGGCGTTCCTGTTACTCAAAGGCGAATGGCTGGGGAACCTGTTCATCTGGGGCGCGGGTTCGCTAGTCCAGAATAACTGGCAACCGTTTATGGAACTCTGGCCCCGGGTGCTGGTGTTGGGCGTATTCATGGTCCTGTTGATGCGCCCGCTGCAGGTCATGCAACTTGGGCAGACCTCTGCCCGCTCCCTCGGTGCCAAGGTCGGTCTGATTCGGGTGCTGGCGCTATTTCTGGTGGTCCTGATGAGTGCCACCGTGGTCAGCCGGGTTGGTGTCGTGGCCTTTATCGGTCTTGCGGCACCGGTGCTGGCAAGGCTGCTGGGTGCCCGTACACTGTCTGAGCGGCTGATCTGGAGCAGCCTCCTGGGCGCGGGCCTGCTGTTGCTGGCAGATACCCTCGCCCATTGGGCATCCACCTGGGGCGACGGATCGCTGGTGCCAACCGGCACGACCACCGCCCTGATCGGCGGGCCGATTATCCTGCTGGCCCTGCAGGGTTTGAAGAACACCCATCATATGCCAGGGGAGGATGACAGCCCCGCCGGTTTCCTGCCAAAGAGGCGCTCTATTTTCCTGACTGCTGGGGTCATAGCGGCTCTTCTGCTGGCCACCATCGTAATCTCCATGGGGTGGTCTCCGGGACTGGACGAATGGAGCTGGACTCCGACCGCCCAGTGGCACGAGGCGTGGGTCTGGCGCGGCCCCAGATTACTGGCCGCCATTCTTGCCGGCGTGGCCCTGGGCCTTGCGGGCACACTGATCCAGCGCATGACAGGCAACCCCATGGCCAGCCCGGAGATGCTCGGCATCAGCGGCGGCGCGGCGGTGGTCATGGTTCTGATCGTACTGTTTGGTGCCGATATTGGGCGCGCTGGACAGCTGGGCGCGGCCACCCTGGGTGCGGCAGCTGCGCTGGGGTTGCTGATTATGCTTGCCCGCAAGCACCGGTTTGCCGGCAACCAGCTCCTGCTTGGCGGGCTCGCCTTATACGTGTTCATGGACGCGGGCCTTCGCCTGGTCATGGCTTCCGGTGGCACGGTCGCCTCGCAGCTTCTCAACTGGATGTACGGTTCCACCTGGCTGGTTTCAGAAGTCGAAGCCCTGGGGCTGTTGGCACTCATTGTGCTGATTTCGGCCGGCCTCCTGGTGATTATCCGGCCCCTGAGCATTCTTCCCCTGGGAGAAACATCGGCCAGCTCACTGGGCTTGCCGGTGACGAAAGTCCGTCTGATGTTGCTTCTGTTAGCAGCGTTGCTGACCGCTTCGGCGACGGTCGTGATCGGCCCACTGAGTTTTGTGGGACTTATTGCACCCCACCTGGCCCGTGTTCTGGGCCAGCAGACCGTTGGGCGGCAACTCGTTGTTGCTGCCCTTGCCGGCGGTCTTCTGCTCGGCATGGCAGACTACCTGTCCAGGATTGTGGTTTACCCCAACCAGCTTCCGGCGGGGCTTCTGGCAGCTCTGGTCGGTGGCCTGTATTTCCTCTGGGGGCTGAGTCGCCATGGCAGAGCCTGAGCGTAACCCGGGAGTCGGTCCCCGGGGTCGGGAATACTACCGTCTGCTGAGTCAGTCAGGGCTGGATGGTGAAACAGTTCTTGCCGAGGCTCTCCAAACGCAAGCTGGTGCGCGAAGCGGCCTCTTTTCTCTGGCCCAGTGCCTGGAGCAACCGTCGCTACTGCTCAGCCAGGCTGGCATCGAATACCCTGACAACGCCGGGCCCCGGGCCGTGCGCGCGTTTGTTTCTGTGCTTCAGCAGGATCTGGCGCTCAGCGTGATTGCGCCGCTGACCCTGAGGCTGTTCCGCGACGGCCACGCGCCTTTACCGGATGCCAAAAGAATATTCCTGGCTCCGGCGGACCACCCGAAACAAACCGTATCCCGTTGGTTTCAGCTGCCGGGTGGCGAGGGTGTTGATGAAGAAACGTTTGTCAGGTTAGCAGGAGCTCTGACAGCTGAGTGGTACCCTGTCTTCCGGCGCCAGTTGGGAGTCAGCCCGGGCGCCTATTGGAGCAGTACAGGTCTTGGACTGGGGGCGCCGTTTTCAGCCGTGTGGAACCGGGTCGAACCGCAAGCGCTTTGCCAATTAGCGCAAGGCTGGCTGGAGCAATTTCAAAACGATGCAAACCAGTTTATTGACTGGATTCCTGCGGTGTTCGGTGAGCAGGCCACGGCAATACCCCAGCGAAAGGGGTGTTGCCTGAAATACCTGCTGCCGGAGGGCGGTTACTGCGGTACCTGTGGCGTACATCGCAAGGAACGATTCGCCGCTCTCATGCCCCTAGAGCGGACGACAACACCAGGCCAATGGCAGCCAGGCCAATAAGCACACCAGCCCCTGCCGCCAGTTTCAACCCTTCGATCATTTCCTGTTCGGGTGCCATTCCTTTCTCTCCCGTTTGAGGTGAACCCAGTGGCTCTTACTTTATTGCGAATGATTTTCCTTTGCAATAGAAGGCCGCTGATCTGTAATCCAAAGGAAGCCCTATACTCTTGATAATGGGACACGCTTCGGCGAAGCCCGCTTCAACTGCTACTCTCAATGTTCACACGGCACCGGTAGGAACGGAGGCTCCAATGGGTATACTCAAACACCTTGTACTGACAGGCAGTTTAATGCTGGTTGCCGTTACCAGCATGGCAAACCCGACCTTTTCCTCCGACAAAACCGATTTCCGGCTCGAGACCATTGCACAAGGCCTCGAGCATCCCTGGAGCCTGGCGTTCCTGCCGGATGGCTCCATGCTGGTGACGGAGCGGGAAGGACGGCTGCGAATGATCCGTAACGGTGCGCTGTTGAGTACCCCTATCAGCGGGCTACCAGAGCTCGTCGTATCCGGCCAGGGCGGGCTGCTGGACGTGATTCTGCACCCGGAATTTGAACAGAATCAGATTCTTTTCCTGAGCTATGCCCATCGAAACCGTGACGGCATGACCACCCGCGTGGCACGCGCCCGACTGGACGGAGAGCGCCTTACCGGCGTTGACACCATCTTTGAAGCGCTACCCCGCTCGAACACCAGCAGGCACTTTGCAGGTCGGATGGAATTTGATCGGGAAGGCAATCTTTACATATCCGTTGGAGACCGCGGCGAGATGGACCGGGCCCAGGACAATGGTGATGATGCTGGTGGCGTTCACCGGATTACGACTGACGGCGGTCCCGCGCCCGGCAATCCTTTCCTCGACACCAGCGGCGTTAACGATACTTTTTACACAACCGGTAACCGCAATATCCAGGGCATGACCATCCACCCGGAAACGGGCGAGATCTGGAGCCACGAGCATGGCCCCTGGGGTGGCGACGAAATCAACATCATCCGGGCAGGCACCGATTACGGCTGGCCGACAATCACCTACGGCATCGACTATTCCGGCCTGCCCATCACTGACGAGACCGAAAAGGAAGGCATGGCCCAGCCACTTCATTACTGGGATCCGTCCATTGCGCCATCTGGCATGGCGTTCTATACCGGTGACCTGTTCCCGGAATGGCAGGGGGATCTGTTTGTGGGAGCGCTTAAAATGCGCAAGCTGGTTCGACTGCGCATTCAGGACGGAGAAGTAACAGAAGAGGAAAATCTGTTGATCGATCTCGGCGAGCGTATTCGTGACGTACGCATGGGCCCGGACGGAGCCCTGTGGTTGCTGACGGATTCACCGCGGGGCAAGGTTTACCGGATGGTACCGGTTCAATGAGGGTCGTTGGTTCGCTCGGTCTTCTCGAACTGCGGCAGCTCGTCGGTAATCTCAAACCAGTCGGATTTTGAGCCGACAAAAACGTGCTGGGCAGCCCCTTTCCCCAGGGGTTCGTTGATCCAGCCTACCCGCAGCCGGAGAATCCCGGGAATGGCATCAACACGACTGTAAAGCTGGCTGCCGCAACGGCTGCAGAAGCCCCGGTATTTGCCGGGGCGAGATTCGAACTCGGTAATCCTGTCTTCGCCTGATACGAACCGGAACCGCACCTTTTGCACCGGAGCGCTGGCCGAAAACGCGCTGCCGTGGGCACGCCGGCACTGGCTGCAATGGCACAGGGCCACCGGGCCAAGAGTGCCATCGTATTCAAAACTGATATCGCCACATAGGCAACGACCGGTGTACATGGGACGGGCCTCACTGGTTCGGTCCACGGATTGATTCAGGCGCGATGATACCGGGCGGCCACTTGAAGAACCAGTGTGCCGGCACCACTCTAAGAACACAGCATTCGCTAAGGAGGACATTATGTCATTCAGTGCACTTCCGAAGATCGGCATGGGAACCTTCCGGCTCAAGGGCAACGACGCCCGTGATGCCGTCAAGAGCGCCCTGTCCCTGGGCTACCGCCATATCGATACCGCCCAGATGTACGGGAACGAAGCGGAAGTTGGCGATGGCATTACCTCCAGTGGGATTCCTCGCCGGGAAATCTTCCTTACCACCAAAATCTGGCATGATCAGCTGCACGCCAGCGATCTGATCAACAGCCTGCATGACAGTCTCGCGCGGCTGAAAACCGACCATGTGGATCTGGCGCTCATTCACTGGCCATCGCCCGATGACGAAGTGCCCATGAAAGAGTATCTCGGCGCCCTGAGGGATGCCCAACGCGAAGGTCTGGCCGAGCACATCGGCATTTCCAACTTCACCTGCGCCCAGATGGATGAGGCAAAAGAGATTCTGGGCGACACGCCCATTTTCACCAATCAGGTAGAAGTGCACCCCTTCCTCGCCAACCGCAAGGTTGTGGAGCATGCCCAGAAGCTAGGCATTACCGTGACCGGCTACATGCCGCTGGCCGTCGGCAAGGTGATGGAGGACGAGACACTGCAGCGTATTGCCGGTGAGAGAAACCTGACCCCGGCGCAGGTAGCTATTGCCTGGGTGGCGTCGAGAGGCGTTGTGCCGATCCCCTCCTCAACACGTCCTGGCCATCAGAAGGCTAACCTGGAGGCGCTGGAGGTTGAGTTGAGCGAGGACGAGATCCGCGCCATTGATGAGCTGGATCGCAACGAGCGAATCGCTAATCCAGGCTTTGCGCCCGCCTGGGACTGAGCCAGAACCCGGCTCCAACCAGCAAGAGCGTAGCCACCGGGGTGATAAGCAACCACCAGGTCTGAAGCACCCATAAGATGGCTGCGCTGAACAGACTCCATAACACCAGCAGCGGCAAGTAAAGCCAGCGCCAGGTCCGGGTCATGAGTGCCAAGGCCAGCGCGCCGGCCGCTGCGGTAGTGCCGGGAGCTACGCCAAACAGCGCGACCGCATGCCACTGGCCGGAATCAGCTATCGCCAACCAAGGCAATCCACACACGGCGATCAGCCAGAGTACGGCAAATTCCCCGACCGAAAGCCTGCTGTTATCAATGCCGCCGGCAAATACGGCAGCTGCAAGCAACACGCCCTGAGCCACAAAGGCCCAACCAAACCACGCCGCCGGCCAATTAATGGGGCCGAAATAGCCCACCAGAAACCCGTAACCACTAAAGACCCAGGCAAGCGCCATCAGCCCGACTGCCAAACGCAGTGCCGCCTTGTTTTGCCTCAGGATCAGCACCGGTATAAAAATGGCAATAATCACCGCCAGCAACTGCCAGGGCCAGAGATCCTGGTTGATCCGAACAAACAGCCGCAGAAAAACCTGCGGCCCGAACATCACGAAATCCTGCAGCGAGTAGCTCAGCCAGTCAGCCCCACTCACAGCGACCTCACGTAATCCGCCATCCGCTGGCGCTGATCGGCATCGGGCAATTTACCGTACATGGCGCCCATGTTTTCCTTCATGTGCTCAACCTTGCTGGTCGCCGGGATGGCACAGGTCACCGCCGGATGGGAAATGATGTACTTGAGAAAGAACTCCGCCCAGTTGCTGACGCCGACCTCCCCGGCCCAACCAGGCAGTGGCTCCGACTGAAACCGACGGAACAGCGAACCACCCTGGAATGGACGATTGACGATTACCCCGATTCCCCGCTCCTCGGCCAGTGGCAGCAGCCGGTCCTCAACCTCGCGATCCAGGACGTTATAGGTCAGCTGCACGAAATCCAGTGGTTCCCGCTCCATAATCTGCGCGAATTCGCGATGCCGGCGACCATGGGACGTGGTGATGCCGATATACCGAACTTTACCTTCAGACTTCATCTGCTTGAGCGTTTCAAGATGCCCCTGCCAGCCCAACAGATTGTGCACCTGCAACAAATCGAACCGGTCAACACCCCAACGCCTGCTCGAACGCGCCGCCTCCGCCCGGGTTTCTGATTCATCGCCGGTCCAGATCTTGGTAGCTGCAAAAATCCGGTCGTGGCCGTCCAGAGCGTTCAGCGCCTCGCCCATTACATCTGCAGCGCTGCCATACATCGGCGAGCCATCGACCACCGTGCCGCCGAGCTCGAAAAAGCTTTTCAGAACCTCAGTGCGCTGGGCGATTAATTGTTCGTCACCACCAACGTTGAAGGTGATCCAGGTGCCCATGCCGATTGCAGGGATGGATTCGTCTGTGCCGGGAATCCGGCGCATGATGGGAGATAATGCAGTGCTTCCCGATGTGTTTGCGAACAGCATCGGGGCTTTAAGAGCAATTCCGGCGAGGCCGGAACTGATCAGGAACTTCCTTCGAGTAATCTGATTCGCCATAGCGCCCCCACTGACAGAAATTTCAGTGCGAATAGCACGATGCTCAAACAGCGCGGGCAGGTCATCCCTTCTCCAGACCGTGGAGGGCCACGGATGGCCCGACCGAGCCTACATGGAAGTATTTACGGCGTGTCTGGAGAAGGGATGACCCACCCGGGCGGCAGCTACATGGCTGACAGTCTTACCAACAACTCAGTTCCCGTAGTGGGCATCAAGATATTTCAGAATACGGGCAGACTCGAACAGGCCTTCCCCGGTATTGGGGTCTTCAAGATAGGGCACCTGAACCCGCTTGTGCACCTGGAAAAACGCATCCCGCTTGCCACCGGGAATCGGCGTATAAGGCCCCGGCTTGATGCGCTGCTTCGCTGGCCCGATCTCTGTCCAGTGCTCCTTCCCGAGGTTGTGCAAGGTATACGGAATTTCCAGCTCACACAGCCGCTCACGCACGAGGCGTGAAAACGGGCTGCCCTCGAAACTCCAGAGGTGCAACGGCTCCTCCGGCCGCTTGCCCGGGCTGGCTCGCAGCCCCCGCATGGCGCTTGTCACAGATCCAACCGAACCCAGGACCGGCTGCCACACCCGGCCACGATAATATGATGGCACCGGACGACCGGTGTAATGCTGGAACAGGTACTCGATGATTTCTTCGGATTCGTACATAACTGTCCCCGTATTCTGGTCCGCCAGCAACGGGAACTGCTGACGACCTCCCAACGCCTCCGCCTGGGCCCGGAAAACCGACCCGCCCTTCGGACAGGGCCGGATTTCCACATCCAGGTTAAGGGCAGTCAGGGCTTCACGAACGCGACGGCAGTACGGACAGCCCTCCATGTCATAGAGCACGATCGGCTTTTCCGGCTGGGGAACATTTTTTACCACCAGGCAACCGCGCCAGGCAGTGAGCGACGATGTGGCGACCGAGCCCAGCACGTGGACGTTATGAGACAGCATATTCGACATAAACAAACCTTTTGTTGGAGACCACGCCATTATCACGCAATCTGACGATTTTCCATTGGCTCCCGGGTACCCATGATGTGGTCAAACCAGGGCTTGGTCACGCACCAGTTGGCGTTGGGGTTCGGCCCCATATGGTGATCATAGTGCCATGGCAGGTTCTCCCTCGCCCAATCCGGATCCAGATGTGAGCGCTTATGTACCCGGTAGTAATTCCAGGCGCTGTAATAGAGAGTACCCACAAAAAAAGGTGCGAATGGCAGCAGCGGAGTGACTGCTGCAGCCCCCGCAACCAGGGCAGCCACCTCCTTGGTTTGGGCATTCCAGGTCAGGGGCAGTCTGCGATAGTCGTCATCCAGGAAGCCATTTCGCCGGACATTTCGGTGATGATCGTGCCAGTGAAACGACCAGAAACTTGCCCGGTTCCGGCCCAGCTCATGAAGAACGTGTTTATGGAATACCCATTCCACGCCATTGGCGGTCAAAAGACCCAGTGGAATACCAATCATGGTGTCCTCCTTTTGTTGTTTTCGGAACACTTGGTTACACATTCATCAGGAAACGCCTTTTCGGCCGCGAATTCCATGACTCAAACGCCGGAAAAAGCACCCATGAATCCGATAGCAAAGTCATGGACAACCCGAAGGTTAATTTTTATTCACCTAACTCCATGATTCGCAAGGGCACTTACATCGCGTCACAAAAGTTCAATACAAACAACGACACTACTGCCATTTTTTAACGTCATGTAGAGCTTTTCTGCATAGTACAAACCGGCAGGATGGGCTATTGTTGGACTATAGGAACTCACTGGATAGCGATCATGGTAGCCCCGGGTATGCGGCGTTCTGAAAGTAGAGAAAAAACAGGTTCTGGATTCAGACGGTCTCTTTTGGCATCCCTCACGGCCCTTGCCGTGATTACCACCCCGTCCGTTGTGGTCGCCGAAGACGATAATTCCGGTTTCTCGGGAAATCGCCTCTGGACGAACCAACTTCAGGATTACGCGCTCAAGTCCCTCCACAATGAAGATGCCATGAGCATGGCCGCCATTCCGTTGAATGGTCCCGGCATTAATCAGTACATCAATGCCGATGCGCTGATGAGCCCCGGTTCCATCATGAAGCTGGTGACAACCTTTGCGGCGCTGGAGGTTCTCGGGCCCAACCACCATTGGGATACCGATTTCCTGACCGACGGTGTCATGGTCGGCGACACTCTCAAGGGTAATCTCTACGTCCGCTTCGGAGGCGATCCCAAGCTCACTATTGAACGCCTCTGGACCACACTGGGTGAGCTTCGCAGCATGGGAATTACCAGAATCGAGGGAGACCTGATCCTTGATGGTTCCTACTTTCAGGTAGACGGTGGTTTTCCTGCGTTTGAAGACAACGGCGACAACCCCCACGCGCCGTTTCTGGTGGAACCGTCCGCCTATCTGACCAACCTGAACCTGATGCATTTCCAGGTGCGTGCCGATGAGCGTGGCACCCAGGCCTGGAGCACGCCCTCCCTGGGCGAAGTTGTGATCGACAACCGTGTGGTTGCCACTGCAGAAGGCCCGTGCCCATCACGAAGAAACTTTGAATGGGAGCCCATCATTCACGAAGACCACCGGGTGACCGTTCGGGTAACCGGTAAACTTCCCCAGGGCTGCCGAACCACTACCTATCTTTCATTGCTGTCCCATGAGCAGTACAGCGCCTCGTTGATTCGCTCCTTGCTGGCAGACCTTGGCGTCGTGGTGTCAGGTGGGGACCTGAATGGCGTGACGCCTGAGGATGCCCGACTGGTGATGAAAACCACCTCGCCGGACCTGGTTACCATGGTGAGGGACATCAACAAGTGGAGCAGCAACGTGATGGCGCGCCAACTGCTCCTCACCATTGGTGCGGAAAACCGCCAGGAAGATGAAAGCGATGACCGGGTTGCCGGTATACGGGTGATCTACGACTGGCTTGAAAACAAGGGCATCAATACCGCCGGCATGGTGATCGACAACGGCGCTGGCCTCACCCGACACGGGCGAATCACCGCGCGCCAGGGCGCTCAGATTCTGGAGCATGCCTGGAACAGCGCCTACTCCGCAGACCTGATGGCCTCAATGCCCATTATCGCAATGGATGGAACCATGGCACGCCGCCTGCGCAACACCGGCATGGATGGCGAGGGTCGCATCAAGACCGGTTACCTGGAAAATGTGAGATCGATCGCCGGATTCACCCGCGATTCCAATAACACCACCTGGGCCGTGGTCGGGATGGTCAATAACGATCCTGCCTGGAATGGCCAGGCAGTGCTGGACCGCATTCTGTATTCGCTGCACTTCAGGCCGCCGACCGGGACCGCTATTTCACATGCGGCTTCCGGCACTTCTGAGACTAGCATTCAATAAAAAGCCCCGGCCGTGGCCGGGGCTTTTTCAAAGATTTAACAGTGTGCCTTACTGAGGCTGCCCAACGAAATCATCGAACAAGATCAGCCCTAGCGCTTGCAATGCCGGATCTGCATTAGCTGGATCCGCATCCCGTGCAACTACCGTGTAGACTCCACCTGCATTAAGCTCAACACCTTCGGCGGTGATTGCCGGTGTGCCCGTTCCTGTCGGTGCAATGTAGACGTTATACGTGCCCTCGGCTATCGGAAGATAGTCAGTTACCGCTTTGAAGGGAACGTCGGACAACGCCGGGTCTGAGTTACCGATACCGTTCTGAGTGCCGGGAACCAGATAGATGTCTACATTGCCGGCCGCAGTTGAAGCATGAACGATTCTCAGGGAGGCTTGGGTAGCAATGCTGCGCACCGTATCCTCTGCGACAAGCGCCTCGATGTTCGCCAACTGACCGACCGCAAGAACGCTATAACCCTGGCCGTTGGCAAGGGGCAATGTCTCATCAATGACAACCTGTCCGCCACCTAGGCCGGTTCCAGCAGCCGCTACCCGAACCCGGGTATCCCCGGCCGGCAAAGCAGCATAACCATCAAGGAAGGCAAACGGAGAAACACTGCCGAACGGGATATCGGACAATGCCGCCGGACCTGTTTCACCAACAAAAACATCTACGTTAGGTGCATCAGAAGAGGCATGCACAACGCGTACTCCTGCGTCCTGACCTGCGTCGAAAATCTCCGCAACTTCACTGCCATTCAGTACGACCAGACTGATTGGACTTGCATCGCCGTTTGCACCCGTGTTGTCAACGGCGCCGACCAGAAGATCAGACCCGGCTGGCAAGCCAATTTGGCCACTGTCGTAAACAACGGTACTGGAACCCGCAGGGGTAACCCGAATCTGGTAATCGTCTGAAGCGGGAAGCTCCAGTGGACCTACACTTTCCTTGAAGGAGAAGCTAAAGGTAGCTTCGGCAGGAAGCGGATCACCGGACGCAGTCACATATACATCCACTGGACCGCCTGCAGCTGTCTGAGCATCAGGCGACAAATGCGCAACCCTCAGGCGCGCACTGTTGGCATCATCACGAGCACCATCATCCGTCAAGATCAGCGGCTCAATGGTCTCGTCACCAACTTTGCCAACTGCGATCACGTCATAGTTGGTATCCGCACGCAGCGATACGCCGTCAGCGGAAATTACAGTCGCGGTAGCACCGCCGGGCAGCAATCCATCAACCGCGATATCGGCAAGACCGGCACCCGGAGTGAGGACGGCAGCCTGCTTATAATCAGCACCTGGAACGACAACATCACCGTTCACCCGTACATTCACCGCAGGTGCATCAGAGGACGCATGCAGGACCCGAACACTGGTTGTTGCTGGATCATCATCGTCATCAAGCCAACACCCGGATAGCACAACGCTACCCGCCAAAACCATCGGTAAAGCATATTTTGTCTTCATTTTTCAAACTCCCCACTTTTGAGGTTGTTTACCAGGATTTGAGTGGTTCGAACCTGCACAATTTCCGTCCATGAATCATGCGTCAATGCATTTACGGGGAGTCAGAAAGAACGGATTTGCATCTTTTGACATTTAAGCTTACGGATGTACGCAATTAATCAAACCTGCGCATGGTGAACTCAGTCATCTTCCCGGCAAGCGGCGCGATGAAGGTCACGAGAGGAAAAGCAACGGCCCAGGCAACGAGAAAAGCCGGCCCCCACCGGTAATGGAATTCGCCGTCGATACCCGTGTTGATGAAGGTGATCACCCCGGACATCAGCAGCGACATAATTCCGGACATGTAAAAGCCAAAGATCAGCTGGCGTAGACGTGAAAGTCTCATTTTGCTCATGACTTCTCCTGAACAATGCTCCAGGGTTCCCCGGAGCAGCATCTGAAAGGCGTGATATGTCGTACACTGATATCACTCAAAAATGAAATGATAGTGAGCTTGCAATCTTTTTTCGATAAGCCTTTTTACCAAGACAGGTGCGCCATGGATACTGCCAAAGACTGGACACCCGGCTTTTTCAAACCGTTTGTTCTCATTCTGGTACTGGTCCTTGGACTGGTTGGCTGCAGCTCGACCAAGATGGCTTATCGATACGCGGACTGGGGCATCGTGTGGTGGGTAGAAGACTACGTGACACTGACGGCCGACCAGAAACAGCAGCTCAACAGCGACATTGATCAATTGCGGCAATGGCATTGCAGTGCTGAATTGCCCCGCTACCAGGCCTGGCTGGATGAACTCGAGTCTGATGTTTCCAGCAACCCACCCGACAAGGCCACCGTCGACTACCATCAACAACAGCTTTTCAGTTTCTTCCCGAGTCTTCTGGAAAAGGCAACGCCTGTCGCGGTAAACCTTCTCTCAAGCCTGAGCGATGAACAGGTGCAGGAGTTGGCGAACAACATGGCGCAAAGTCAGCGGGAAATGGAAGACGAATTCCTGGCCGACTCCCCGGAGGCGACAGCCGAAGCACGTGCAGAGAGAACCGCGGAGCGGGTTGAGCGATGGCTGGGGGACCTGAACAGCGAGCAGCGCGACATCGTGCGGCAATGGTCCGCCAATCGGGGCGAGCAGACTGAGATCTGGCTGCAGGGTCGAAGGAACTGGCAACTGGCCTTGCTGGAACTGCTGGAAAAAAGAAACGCGCCGACGTTCGAGGCGGAGCTGGAATACCTGATTCTGAATTCCGAAGAGGTGCGTGGTGAGGCCTATAAAGTCATGATGGCAGAAAGTCGGGCTGCCATGTCGTCCCTGATGCACGACCTGATTATGGCAGGTGACAGAGAAACACTGGCCCAACTCCAGGATCGGGCGGTGGAGCTGAACGATGACTTCGAGACACTGACCTGTTCGCCGGCCTGATAGGCTCGGACGTAGTGAAGGCGGGGTCGGATCAAAGCGGTCATCCGACCCCAACGATTACTCAGACTGTCAGGTAGCCACCGTCGGCATTGATGCAGGCGCCCGTGGTGTAGCTGGAAGCATCTGAAACCAGATACAGCACCGTACCCGCCATCTCGCCCGGATCGGCCACCCGCTTCATGGGGATATGGGCCATGGCCTGCTTCTTGATGGCTTCGTTGGTGGTCAGGGCGCTGGCAAACTTGGTATCGGTCAGCCCTGGCAGCAGCGCGTTCACGCGGATTTTCTGCTGACCCAGCTCCATGGCAAAGGACTTGGTCATGGAGATTACGGCGGCCTTGGTGACCGAGTAAATGCCTTGATAGTGCCCCGGATTGACGCCGTTCACGGAAGCCACGTTCACAATGGAGCCGCCACCGGCTTTCTTCATCATCTGGGCGCCGCGGGCGCACATGAAGAAATAACCACGGATGTTCACATCCACGGTCTTGTTGAACGCCCCCAGGTCTGTGTCCTCAATCGGTCCGAAGTAAGGGTTGGCAGCGGCGTTGTTCACCAGAATGTCCAGCTTGCCGTGGGTCTGCTCAATATGCCCCCAGATACTCTCAATCTGATCCATATCACCAATATGGCAGGCGTGAGCCTCAGCACTGCCGCCGGCATCCCGGATGCTGCTGGCAACCGCTTCGCAACCGTCAATCTTGCGACTACTGACAATCACGTGGGCGCCATAATCGGCCAGGGTCCGGGCAATGCTCTCGCCGATGCCGCGGCTAGCACCGGTAATCAGGGCAACCTTGCCAGTCAGATCAAACAGGTTCTTGCTGCTCATTCGTTCACCTCGATTCACTATCGGAATGTCACCAGGGCGGGATCATCCGCTTCCAGGTGGCTGTAGTTGTTAAAAACGGCCAGGGTGCGCTTCGGGCCCGAGTAAAGGACCCTTGAAACACTGGTATTGGCGATCACCTCGTTCAGACCGAGGGCTTTGACGTCGTCCAGTCCTAGCAGATGCTGGGCAATAACCGAGATCGGGCCGCCGGAGGTCGCCACCAGCACGTCGCCGCCATCGGCGTAGTCAATCATTTCCTCGAAGGCCGCCAGAACGCGGGCCTTGAAGTCTGGCCAGCTTTCCTCGTACTCGTGGTCAAACTCGCCCGAGGCCCAGCGATGCACCGCGTGAACAAAGGCCTCCTGGAACGCTTTGGCCGGTTTGGGAAACGCCTTGAGGTCCCGCGCCATCACCGCGCGGTCACTCCACTCCGGGCGGTACCGGGCCACCACAGTTGTGTGATCAAACTCGTTGAAGCCGGGAACCACCTGCATATCGGGCAGTTTGGATCCGTACCCGGTGGCGATGGCTTCAACGGTTTCCCGGTGGCGTTCCAGATCGCCTCCGAAAACCGCTGCCGGTTCCACTTTGCCCGCCAGCCAGCGGCCAAGCACCCTGCCCTGCTCCCAGCCCGTGGGAGACAGTTGATCGTAGTTTTCTTTCCCGAAACTGGCCTGGCCGTGACGAACCAGATAAATCGTCGCCATTACAGGGAGCTCTCCGCAATCAACCGCTGGCAGCGCTTCTCGAGATAATTAGCGGCATGGCCAAAGGCGGCGAAACGCTTGTCCTTGGTCTGGCCATGGTAAAAACGGTAATAGATCTGCTGGATGATCACTGCCAACCGGAACAGGCCGTAGATCTCATAGAAGTCGAAGTTGTCGACCTTGAAGCCGGACTGCTCCATGTAATATGCCACCACTTCCTTGCGGGTAAGCATGCCCGGGCGATGGGTCGGCTGGCGGCGCAGCATCTGGAAAGGGCCTTCGTCGTCCGCCTCAATCCAGTAGGCCAGGCTGTTGCCAAGATCCATCAGCGGATCACCGATGGTGGCCATCTCCCAGTCTAGTACGCCAATGACCTCGAACGGGTTGTCCGGGTTCAGCACCACGTTGTCGAAGCGGAAATCGTTGTGGATCACCACCTGGGCAATGTCGTCCGGCATCTTGTCATTGAGCCAGCTCATTACCTGCTCAAAGTCACCCACATCGTCGGTGCGGGCCTTGCGGAAACGGTCACTCCAACCGCCAATCTGGCGCTGAACGTAGCCCTCGCCCTTGCCCAGCTTGTCCAGGCCTGCTGCCTTGGCATCCACACGGTGAAGATCCACCAGTTTATCGATCACGTTCAGGCAAAGCTTGCGGGTATCGGCTTCACTGAGCTCGAAATCCTTGGGAAAGTCCTGACGCAGGATAATGCCCTTCAACCGTTCCATCACATAGAAATCGCAACCCAGCACGTCGTGATCATCGCAAATGGCAATGATGTTGGGTACGTAGGGATAAACCGGTTTGAGCGCCCGCATGACCTTCGCCTCACGCAGCATGTCGTGGGCAGACTTGGCAATCTTGCCAAACGGCGGCCGGCGCAAGACGTAGGACCGGTCGCCGTAATCCACCTGATAGGTCAGGTTTGAGGCGCCACCCGGGTATTGACGAATCTCTGGCTCGCCTTGCAGATCCGGGATCGCCTCTTTCATGAACCGGTCTACGGCGCCAGTGTCCAGTTCCTCGCCTTCCCGGATGTCCACGGCCTCGTCGATCTGGGTCATTCAGGACTCTCCTTTTGAATCTTCAGTTTAAGACAGTTAAAAACCGCGCCCTCAGGCCTTGCTGCCACCCATCTTGCTCATCCAGCGCTTGCTTTCCTGATGCATCAGCCAGTCAAAGGCCTTGGGCGCATGGCGCTTGAGCATCCACATCCGGCGCTCCTTGGCGTGGGGCAGTACCCAGAAGCTCTTGTTGCTCACCGACCGGAAAATATCCTCGGCCACATCCTCGGCGGTTACCGTGGAGCGCTTCATCAGCTTGTTCACATTCTGCTGAATGCCGGGAATATCTGAACGCATGCTGCTGGTCAGATTGGTCTGGAAAAATGCCGGGCATACACAGCTCACATGAATACCAGCATCCCGAAGCTCCTGGCTCAGGGTTTCAGACAAGGCAATCACCCCGGCCTTGGTCACATTGTAGCTATCCATCAACGGCGCCAGCATCAGCCCGGCCATGGAGGCCACATTCACGAATGCCCCGGAGCCCTGCTGCTTGAACTGCGGCGTAAACGCCTTACAGCCGCGAACCACACCCAGCACGTTGATGTCCAGGATCCACTCCCAGTCGGCCATAGTGGTGTCTTCGATGGAACCTGCTGAAGCAACGCCCGCGTTGTTCACCACCACATCGACGCCACCCCATTTCTTGACCAGGTCATCGCGGACTTTCTCGAAATCCGTCAGCCGGCGAACGTCGCACTCAACGAAATAGCCTTCCCCTCCGGCGGCATTAATCTCTTTCTCGACGCCAACCCCCTGCTCCGGGTTAATGTCGCCGATGCAAACTTTGGCGCCTTCTTTGGCATAACGCAGTGCTATGGCACGGCCAAGTCCGCTTGCGCCGCCCGTGATGAATACTCTTTGTGTCATGGTGATTCCCGTTGTATTGAATTTTTAGTCAGCCTAACTCACAGGTATACGAGAGTGGGCGGGGCTGGCCTTCTGAAACTGTGCGGAGCCATGGATGGCGTAGCCAAGCGTACATGGACGTATTCACAGCGTGTTTCAGAAGGCCAGCCCCGCCGGCTCCGCCACCGAGCTATCAGTTCTTGTACTTTCGCAATTCAAGACGGGCCACCATAGCCCGATGCACCTCATCCGGGCCATCCGCCAGGCGTAAAACACGGGCATAGGCAAACAGCTGTGTCAGCGGGAAGTCGTCATCACTGACCCCGGCACCACCGTGAATCTGAATGGCCTGATCCACAATGGTTTGCAACATGGATGGAATCACCGCCTTGATCATGGAGACCTCCTGAAGCGCCCCCATGATGCCCTTGGTATCCAGTGCCCAGGCGCATTTCAGCGTGAGCAGACGGGCCTGCTCAATAGCCATGCGGGCATTGGCAATGATATCCGGATTGCCGCCCAGCTTGGCGATCGGCCGCCCGAAGGCCTCGCGAGTCGTTGCCCGCTTGATCAGAATCTCCAGCGTGTGCTCTGCCGCACCGATCGCCCGCATACAGTGGTGCACTCGGCCCGGCCCAAGACGGCCCTGGGCAATCTCGAAGCCCCGACCCGGACCGGCAATGAATGCGCTCTTGGGCAAACGCACGTTGTCGAAAAGCACCTCGCCATGGCCATAGGGCTCATCATATTCACCGAACACCGGCAGCATACGCTCGATCTTGACGCCAGGCGTGTCCAGCGGCACCAGCACCATGGAATGTCGGCGATGTTTATGGGCATCCGGGTCGGTCAGCCCCATGAAGATCGCGACCTTGCAATCCGGATGGCCGATCCCGGTGCTCCACCACTTGCGCCCGTTCAGGACTACTTCGTCGCCCTCGACCACCGCCGTGGCTTCCATGTTGGTGGCATCGGAAGAGGCAACCGCCGGCTCGGTCATACAGAAGGCGGAGCGGATCTCGCCGCTCAGCAGCCGCGGCAACCACTCGGCTTTCTGCTCTTCAGAGCCGTAGTGGATCAATACTTCCATATTGCCGGTGTCTGGCGCGTTGCAGTTGAAAATCTCTGGGGCAATGAAGCTGCGGCCGGTTTCCTCGGCAATCAGGGCATAGTCCGAGTTCAGCAAGCCGCAGCCATATTTCTCGTCCGGGAAGAACATGTTCCAGAGACCCTGGGCCTTGGCCTTTTCCTTCAGCTCCCGGATGATTGGCAGCACAACCCAGCGGTTATCCAGTGAGGCAAGCTCCTTGTGGTACTGCTCTTCAATGGGAAAGATCTCATCCTTCATGAACTGCTTCACGCGGTTGAGATAATCCTGGCCTTTCTCGGAAATATTGAAATCCATCGCCGTATCCTCGCTGACTTTTGCACGTTGGCGTGCACGGAATAATCACGTTGAGACCAGTCTAGGGATGACTTAACTATTACGCGACTGAATTATTCTTATCGTTTATTATTAACCAAACTTATTCCAATTCTCCAGAAACGGATCCCGCTCATGGCCCTCAACCGCCTGGACCTGAACCTGTTGCACGTATTCGACACCATCTACCGGGAAGGAAGCCTGACCCGTGCGGCCAGGGCTCTGCACCTGACACAGCCTGCGGTGAGCCACTCCCTGTCCAGGCTCCGGGACCATTTTGATGACCCACTCTTTACCCGTCAGGGCAATCAGATGGTGCCAACCCCGTTGGCCCGACGGTTCCTCGAGTCCATGCGGCCGGGTCTCACCCAGATCCAGGGCGCGGTAAACCAGTTTCATGCCTTTGATCCGGCCACCCAGCGTAAAACCTATTCGCTCGGGCTACGTGACATTCTGGAATCCACCTTCCTGCCCCACCTGATGGCGCGCCTGGACGCCTATCCAGAACTGGAAATTGTCAGCCAGCGGATCGCGAGGCGCGACATGGAGACGCAACTGGCGGCCGGGAAACTGGACTTTGCCGTGGATGTGCTGTTGCCCGTGAGTAACCAGACGTCCCACGAACTCCTGAGGCGCGACCGTCTGGTGGTTCTGGCCCGAGAGGGGCACCCGCTGGCAACAGAGTCGCTGGATATGGAAGGGTACCTGTCCGCAAAACACGTGCTGGTATCCTCACGAGCCGAAGGACCCGGGATCGAGGACTTTGAGCTATCGCGGCTGGGGGTACAACGGAGTATCCGCTTGAGGTGCCAGCATTACTATGCTGCCTGCAGAGTGGTGGAAGATACCGACCTGCTGCTGACCATGCCGGAAGCGTACGCCAGGATTATCGCCGAGCGGGCAAACATCCGGATTATGGATCCGCCGGCGAACCTGCCGTCTATCGACGTGCACCTGTATTGGCACAAGGCTTACGAACGGGAGCCGGCGCTGATCTGGTTCCGGGAGCAGTTAAAGGCAATCAGTTAAGCCTCAGTAGGCGCCGACCACCATCAGGAAACCGAAAAAGCCGATAGCCGTAATCCCCAGGGAGGCCACTACGATGCCAAGCCCCCACCAAACGGCCGCGCCATCGGATATCTCCACATCGTGCCCCCTCAGGGTTCGGTAGAAAGCCCAGGGGCCCAGGACAAATGCACCGACCACCGCAAAGACCAGTCCGACGCTGATTCCGGCAAAAGTCCAGGTAGCCAGAACCATGGCCCGGTCTTTGACCTGGTCGGTGACACCGTGGTGCTCGAGAAATTTCTTGCAGAAAAACCAGATCAGGGCGAACAGGATGATGACAAAAACCAGTCCGCCGACAATGGTGATCATTCGGTATAGCAAGGTGTCGTTCCTGTCAGTTCAAAGGCAGTTTATGCCGGAAACTCGGGCTCCGGGAGGCACTCGAACCCTGGCTTGGCAAACAGGTAGCCCTGGTAAAGACTGATACCCTGGGACCGCAACCAGAAATATTCTTCCCGGGTTTCAATACCCTCGGCAATAATCTTACCGCCGAGCTGTTTCATCATCGTGATAATTCCCGCCACCACTGCCTGCTTGTTTGGTTCCTCGTGAATGTTACGAACCAGAGCCATATCCAGTTTAAGGAGGTTGGGTGGGCTGGCCATCATAATGTTGTAGCGGGAAAATCCGGCACCAAAATCATCAATAGCGGTGCTGAATCCCATTTCCTGATACGCCTCAGTAATCGATACCAGATGGTCCACTGAAGTTGAGGTCAGTTGCTCGTCCTCAGTCAGCTCAAAGATGATCTTGCGGGTATCAAAATTATAGGTCTTGGCTGCAGCGAGAGTGGTACGAATACAGTACTCGGCCCGATAGACCGCGTTGGGCATGAAATTAATGCTCAGCATTGTGTCCATTTTGAGTTTTGCAGCAAGCTTGACGGCTTTTACGCGACAGACCTGATCGAAAGCATACCGGTTCTGCTCATTCACCCTGGAGAGAACACTCATGGCACCCTCACCTTCGGTGCCCCGCACAAGGGCCTCATAGGCGTAAACAGACTTGTTCAGAACATCGACAATCGGTTGGAATGCGAAGGTAAAGGAAAAATCCAACCCCGCTCCGCAGGCACATTGCTCACAATGGGACTCATCAAACAGTACGGCGGGTTGGTTCACTTCAACTCCTGACTTCATTTCTGGCGGTTTTCTGTGTCAATAAGACGTATTTACAAGCCACTATAGCCTTGAACCAAATCCTCGTAAAACAACTTTCCGGTTAAAGCCTGTTAAACGGTGGCATCCCCTGTTCACCTGACTAAACTGGGGTTTGTCAATTATACGTGTCTGCCCTCAAAAGGAGTTCCCCGAATGGCCAAATCTACCCGTATCGCAGTAACCCCAGGCGATGGCATAGGCCCCGAAGTGGTGGCCGAGGCTGTGCGGTGTCTGGAGACCCTGCGCGCCAAGCACGGCCTGGACCTTGAGTGGACAAGATTCCCCTGGCCCTCCCATGCCTGGCATGAGGAGCACGGAGAATCCATGCCGGCTGATGCCCTGGAGCAGTTGCAGAAGTACGATGCCATTCTGTTGGGCGCCCTCGGTGACCCGGGCCCCATGGACGATCCGGATCGCTACCTGTTACCGGACAGCATCTCCCTCGCGCCACTGCTGGACATGCGAAAAGGCTTCGACCAATGGGTTTGCGAGCGCCCGGCACGACTTCTGCCGGGGGCCCGCCAATACCTGGCAGATGAGCGCGCCAAAGACATTGACATGCTGGTGATTCGGGAAAACTCCGAGGGTGAGTACGTCAGTCAGGGCGGTCGCTTGCGCAAGGGTACGCCAGACGAAGTAGCAACCCAGATGGAGGTTTTCACACGCAAGGCAACAGACCGGATCATCCGTTACGGCTTTGAACAGGCCCGCAACCGCGCAGCAGATCGGGTAAAAGAGGGCCGGACACGGACATTCCGAACACTGGATGGCCGAAGTTGCGAAAGCCAGGTCTGCCTGGTGACCAAACGCAATGCCTTGCGTTACTGGGGCGATATGTACACCGAGGCCTTTGACCAAATCAGCAAAGAGTACCCGGATGTCGCCACACACCATGAGCTGGTAGACGCAGCGTGCATGAAATTCGTGCAGAGTCCGTGGGCATTTGATGTGGTAGTGGCCAGCAATCTGCAGGGTGACATCCTGACGGACCTGGCTGCGGTTCTGTCAGGAGGCATGGGGGTAGCGCCCTCCTGCAACCTGAACCCGACGGATCCGGATATGCCGTCTATGTTCGAACCCACCCATGGCAGCGCGCCGGACATTGCCGGCCAGGGCCTGGCTGACCCCACCGCCATGCTCTTTACCGCCGCTCGCATGCTCGAGTGGCTGGGCCGCAAGGACCCTGCCATTGCCGCAGCTGGCAAGGAGCTGTTCGATGCAGTAGCCGCAGACCTTGCCGAAAACTCAGGCAGCCGACGAGGCACCCACGAAATCGGCTCTGCGATCTGCGAACGGCTGTCTCAATAGATCAGGGTTATTGGTCGGCCATGACAAATTCGAGCCGGCCAGGCGCCACCCGCACATCTACAGGCATCATACCGAACATACGCTGGGCGAAGTCGGTTTCGTCCAGCCGGTAAACCGGCATGGTCTCCAGCATCTGGGCAACCAGCCGCATGACCGTATCGGTTACAGGCTTCAGATCCCCTTTGAAAAACGGAGAGTCAATACTGCTTTCAAGAAGCTGCAACCGCCGTATGAAGATGGCTTTCTCGGTGCTGTCGTAAACCGGCGCCCCTTCGACTTTCAACGCAATATCTACGGGCAGCTTTGCCATCAGCGCATTCAGCGCCACCTGACCCCGCACATCAATCACTGCCACATCGCGACCATCGGGCCCAAGGGTAATGTCGGCGTCATCAAGACTCAGGCTCAACGGCGATCTACTATTCAGCTGATTGCGATCGAACTCGCGAACCACATCCTGAAGGTGCCGTTCCAGCTCGCCTTCGGAGATGGAATAGGGCGACAGACTGGCACAACCACTGGCAAGCACCAGCAGCAGGGCGAGAAGCGCCCGGAGGGCGTAAATTGGCGTTCTATTCATTTTCGGCCCTGGCCTCGACATGAGGCGTAAGAGTGTCGTCAAAAACCACGTGTATCAAGATGGGCCTGCAGCAGACCTGGCAATCCTCGACATACTCCTGTTCCGGTACCGACGGGTCAACGCTGACATCCAGCGTTTCCCAGCAGTACGGGCACTGAATCAGTACCGAATCCAGGGCGGACATGGCATCACCTCAGAACTGTTGCTTGGCCATCCAGGGGATGACGCGATCGAACGCCTCTTCCAGCTTCTCGCAGGTAGTGGAGAAACTGATCCGGACGGCGTTGGTGCACCCCTCGCCAAAGGCGTCACCGGGCACCATGCAGACGCCGGTTTCCTTCAGCATTCGCAGAGCCAGATCCGAGCCATCGACGTGAGGTGGAAGGTCCGGGAAAGCAAAGAAGGCACCGCCAGGCTTGTAGCCGGTCATGTAGGGGGTCTGATCGACCAGCTCGACCACCTTGTCCCGGCGCTCACGGTAGATATCTACCATATCGCGAACGCACTGCTGGTCACCGGTCAGTGCTGCGACGCCGGCAAACTGGGACGGCGTGTTAGCCACGGAGGTGGTGAACATGTGGAAGCGACGCAGAGATTTGATGGCCGCCTGACTGGCAATCACCCAGCCAACCCGCAGACCCGCCATGCTGTAGGTTTTTGAAAAACTGCTGATGCACATGATGTTGTCCAGATCCATCGAGCAGTTCAGCACGCTGGCGAAGTCTTCGTCATCAAAGATCAGGTGGTCGTAGACTTCATCGGCATACACCTGAATTCCCCGATAGGCACATTCCTCCAGGATGGTCTCCACGGTGTTACGCGGGTAAACCGCACCGGTCGGGTTGTTGGGATTGTTCAGGATCAGCGCATAAGTCCTGGGCCCCATGGCCTTGATGACCTCATCCGGATCCAGCTGGTGGTTATTCTCTGCCCGGGTCTGCACGAACTTTACTTCACCACCGTTCATACGAATCAGGGGCGCATAAAGCAAAAACGACGGGTCCGTCACGATAAACTGCCGCCCGGGCGCAGAGGTGGCGGAAATAGCCAGGTACATGGCCTCTGTGGCGCCGCTGGTAATAAGGATATTGTCCCGGGTCAGTTTTCGGTTGTAGCGCTTGCCGTAGTAGTCTCGCAGGGCTACCAGCAATTCAGGCAGGCCGGCATCCATGGTATAGCCGGTCTGCCCCGCGTTGAGCGCATCGATGTAGGCATCGATGACGTGCTTCGGCGTCGGCAGGTCCGGCTGACCGATGGAAAGATGAATAACATCCTTCATGGTGGCCGCCATATTCACCATGCGACGAATACCCGGTACCGGGATCGCCTGCATGGCAGGGTTCCAACTGGCCTTGGTTTTCCGGTACTTCACTCTATGCGGTTTTTCCTGACCAGTTTCTTTGTTGGCGGCTTCTGCCATAAACACCTCCTGCGAACGGGGCAAATAAGATCTACCCCTGCAGGTTAGTCAGTATGGATGGCCTCTACAAGACAAAAAATCATATAGATGATGTACGTGAAAGTACCGCCATCAACGCTGTGAGTGGAAATTCCGGTGCCCCGCAAGTTGACCCGACAGAGCCTGCCGACCAGACTGTTATTACCCCTCGGGGCAACGACCAGTTCAACGAAGTCATTCATCAAAAAGGCGGAGGCTCAATGACTCAGCACAGCAAACCTGTTGTTACCGTTCTCACCGCGCCGGGAGAGCAGGAACCGCCGGGAATGGACGCAGTCAGGGCCCGCGCCGATGTGCGCTTTGCCTGTGACGAGCCAACCCTCCGCGATACCCTGCCGGGCACCGATATCATGATGGTGACGGACTTTCGCACAGAGGCCCTCGCGGCCGCCTGGCACACCGCAGACAAGCTGAAATGGATCCACGCCACCAGTGCCGGCGTCGACGCCCTGATGTTCCCGGATCTGATCAGGGATGATGTGACCGTTACCAACGCCCGCGGCATTTTCGACCGTACCATTGCCGAATACGTGCTGTGCACCATCCTCATGTTCGCCAAGGATTTCCCGAATTCCATCCGGCTGCAGATGAAGCACCAGTGGAAGCATCGGGATACGGAGCGGGCAGAGGGCAAGCAGGTTCTGGTTGTCGGCGCAGGTTCTATCGGCCGGCAGATCGGCCGCCTGGTCGGCGCCGCCGGTTTAAAAGCACATGGCATCGCCCGCAAGCCCAGGAAGGAAGACCCGGATTTTGTGGCGGTGCACGGCAATGACGATCTTTACGAGCAGCTTGGGCATGCGGACTTTGTGGTGATTGCGGCGCCACTGACACCCCAGACCGAAGGCCTGTTTGACGAAAAAGCCTTTAAGGCCATGAAAAAGTCCGCCCGCCTGATCAATATTGGCCGCGGCCCAATCGTCAAAACCGCTGATCTGATCGCGGCCCTCGAAAATGGTGAGATTGCCGGCGCTGGTCTGGATGTCTTCGAAGAGGAGCCGCTGGCAGAGGATCACCCGCTCTGGGACATGGAAAACGTGACCATGACCGCCCACATGGCGGGGGATTTCATAGGCTGGAAGCGGGCACTAACGGACCAGTTCCTGGACAACTTCGACCGCTGGCACAAGGGTGACGAGCTTTTCAATTTGGTCGACAAGGAATTGGGGTACGCGGGCAGCAAATAACCGTATCTATCACTCATCCAAAAACAAAACGGGAGCCGAAAGGCTCCCGTTTTATGTTTGAACCATAAAATCAATCAGCTACCAGACAAGGACTGATCCGACGGATCAATCTCCATCTGCTGGATGGCAATCACAGCTTGGGTCCGGTTACGCACGCCAAGCTTTCGGAAAACCGCCGTGATATGGGCCTTGATGGTGGCCTCCGACACATCCAGATCATAGGCGATCTGTTTGTTCAGAAGTCCCTCGGCCAGCATACCCAGCACCCGGAACTGTTGAGGCGTCAGCGATGCCAGCTTCTCGGAAAAGTCGGTGGCATCTGAATGCATTCGCTCGATCTTGTCGGCCACTCCCTGCGGCAACCAGACGTCACCTTCCAGGACCGCCTGAATCGCCTCGGTAATGGTAGGCAGCGGCGCCGATTTCGGTATGAAACCGGAGGCGCCGTAGTCAATCGAACGACGCATTACCTGCAATTCCTCGGATCCTGACACAACCACCACCGGCAGCCCCGGGTACTGGCCTCGCATAAAGACGAGCCCCGAGAAGCCGTGGGCACCAGGCATATTGAGATCCAGCAGAACCAGATCCGCATCCGGGTGCGACTCTACCGCCGCCTGCAGTGCCTTGATGCTGTCGACTTCCACCGTCTCGGCATCGGGCACCGCCTGACTGACCGCCTGCTTCAATGCTGCGCGAAACAGCGGGTGATCATCAGCGACGATAATTGTTTGTGCCATTCAACAGATTCCTTACAGGTACATGGCCTGGTAACACACAGGCGTTACTGGTTCGCACGACCGGTGATCAGGTCATCAACTACACCCGGATCTGCCAGCGTAGAGGTATCACCCAACTGGTCGTGCTCGTTAGCGGCAATCTTACGCAAAATACGCCGCATAATCTTGCCAGAACGCGTTTTAGGCAGTCCAGGCGCCCATTGGATCACATCTGGAGAGGCGATGGGGCCAATCTCCTTGCGCACCCACTGGACCAGCTCTTTCTTCAACTCGTCAGAAGGTTCCTCGCCATGCACCAGCGTTACGTAGACATAAATGCCCTGCCCCTTGATGTCATGCGGATAGCCAACAACCGCAGCTTCTGCGACCTTCTCATGAGAGACCAGAGCGCTTTCGACTTCGGCGGTACCCAGGCGGTGGCCTGACACGTTCAGAACGTCGTCGACACGACCTGTGATCCAGTAGTACCCGTCTTCATCGCGACGGGCGCCGTCGCCGGTAAAGTACATGCCTTTGTAGGTACTGAAGTAGGTCTGTGCAAAGCGCTCGTGATCACCAAAGATCGTCCGCATCTGGCCGGGCCAGCTGTCCAGGATAACCAGGTTACCCTCGGTCTTGCCCTCGAGGATGTTGCCATCGTTATCCACCAGCGCTGGCTGAACGCCGAAGAACGGAACGGTGGCTGAACCCGGCTTCAGATCAATGGCGCCAGGCAGCGGAGAAATCAGGATGCCCCCGGTCTCGGTCTGCCACCAGGTGTCAACAATCGGGCACTTGCTGTTACCGATGACACGGTGGTACCACTCCCAGGCTTCCGGGTTGATCGGTTCGCCCACGGAACCCAGCAATTTCAGGCTTTCGCGGGTGGTGCCGTTCATGCAGGACTCGCCTTCCGCCATCAGGGCCCGAATCGCAGTCGGGGCGGTGTAAAGGATGTTGACCTTGTGCTTGTCGACAACCTGCCCCATGCGAGAGCTGTCCGGGTAGTTGGGCACGCCCTCGAACAGAACCGTAACGGCACCATTGGCCAGCGGGCCATACAGGATGTAGCTATGGCCGGTGACCCAGCCGAAATCGGCAGTACACCAGTAGACATCGCCATCGTGGTAATCGAAGACGTACTCGTGGGTCATGGATGTGTAGACCATGTAGCCGCCGGTTGTATGCAGCACACCCTTGGGCGCGCCGGTGGAGCCTGAGGTGTACAGCATGAACAGCGGATCTTCAGCGTTCATGGGCTCTGGCGGGCAATCGGCAGAGGCAGACTTCATCAGGTCTTCATAACGCTCGTCGCGGGCGTCATTCCAGGGTACTTCGGAATTGCCGGTCCGGGTAACAACCACCACCTTCTCGACATTTGCGGTATCTTCATTCTTCAGGGCCGCGTCCACGTTCTTCTTAAGCGGAATCTTGCGGCCGCCACGAACGCCTTCATCAGCGGTGACTACGAAGCGGGATTTGCCGTTCACGATCCGCGCGCCAAGCGCTTCCGGAGAAAAACCGCCGAACACCACGGAGTGGATCGCGCCGATACGTGCGCAGGCCAGCATGGCGACGGCTGTCTCAACAATCATCGGCATGTAGATCGTTACAACATCCCCCTTCTTAACGCCCAGACCTTTCAGGACGTTGGCGAACTTACTGGTTTCCTCGTGCAGTTCGCGATAAGTGACATTGCGGGAATCGGCAGGATCATCGCCTTCAAAAATGATGGCTGTCTGGTCGCCACGCTTATCCAGATGACGGTCGAGGCAGTTGGCAGAGGCGTTCAGCTGTCCATCTTCGAACCACTTGATGGACAGGTTGTTGTAATCGTAGCTCGTGTTTTTGACCTTGGTGTAAGGTTTGATCCACTCAAGGCGCTTGCCGTGCTCACCCCAGAAAGTATCCGGGTCTTCAACTGACTGACGATACATTTTTTCATACTGTTCCCGGTTCAGAAGGGCCTGCTTGGCCACCTCCGGGCTTACCGGATATACCTGTTTACCAGTCATTGTGCTCCCCCTTTAGTCAGAGTCTGTTGTCATTGTCGGTTTTTGGAATTCAGACGTTGAGGCCTCTCCGGCCCAGTAGACGGATAGTGGTAGTTCACCATGCTAGCCACCACACAATGAATTAGACTAACGTCCTAATCCGCCTGAACTTTTAGCCAAAAAAGGTCGGTAACCTGCAAGAAAACAACGGTAAATTGCACCGAACGAGAAGCTTTCTTAAGGATAGTTCGGTTGGAGCCGATGGCAAACCGGGAAGAGGGACGGCCGGGCAAAAAGCCCGGTCTTCGCGACCGGGCTCTGGATTCATGCCGCCTTTTTACGAGCCTTGGCTGAGCGCAGGCTGTACACCTTGCGCTCCTTGAGGGCGTAGCGGTTGAGTCCTGCCAGGTGGATCTTGCGCAGATAAACAGACCAGTCAATCTGGCGTGCGTCTACCGGAAACAGCACCTTGTCCAGTTCGCCCATTCTAGAGGCCAGGGCCAATAGGTCGTCGTTCCGGAAGATGTAGTCCGGCGCGGTGTAGAAACCGAAAATGGTGGCCAGAGAGCGGGTCGTGTCCAGATTCCGGAGCACTTTCAACTCGCGATTCTGGCCCAGCATGCGCAAAACCTTCCCGGTAATACTCAGTGGAATGCGCACCCCGCCCACAACGGCATCGAACAGCCGGCGGTTGACTGCAATGAAGGGTTTGGTCGGCTGCCGGTAGAAAAGCTGATCGTATTCGGCGAAGTTGGCTTTGGATTCCGCCATAAGATGGTCAATAAACTGCCCGAGGGAAACCGGGTTGGAGCTGCCACTGCAACACTGGTAAATCCGGTGACGCGGCGAATCAGCAACGACTTCGGCCGCCGCCAGGATGATGGCATTGGCCACCAGATCCACGGGAATAACATCAATGACGCCAGCGCGTTTGCCAGGGAAGAGCGTAACCTTTTCGCGGGCATAAGCGAGGATAATGGCATCAGCCACCTTCACACCTTCGATCCAGCCTGGCGCGGGTTCCTCCAGTGCACTTTCAATAATGGATGGGCGCACAATGGTCAGTGCCCGCCCGGACAGGGCCTTGAGCAGGAGTTGCTCACCCAGCCACTTGGTAAAGGTATAGGTATCGCTCCAACCGTAATGGTTGGCTTCACGGATACCAAGGTCCACCAGTTTCTTTTCCAGTGCCTTGCCGGAGTAGCGGGAACGCACGTCCGCTATCTTGTCTTCCAGCAGCCGGACAAGTTCCTCGATCTCATAGTAGCCTTCCGTGCTCCGGGGAATGGATTCACCTGCCGGCTTGATCACGGTCTCCGTGATCTGTCCGGAATTCATACCGTTTACATAACAGGTCGAGACCTGAAGCACCGCCAGCGACTTGTTCTGTCGGGCAAGCTCGGCGACGTTATCGAGGCAACGGGTATTGATGGCAAGCGCTTTATCGAGCTCTTCCCGGAAGTTCACACTGGCGGCGGAGTTGACAACCACATCGATGCCTCCGGCCAGTTTGCGGAAACGGTCAGCGGCCAGACCAAACAAAGGCTCGGTCACTTCCCCGGTTACGCAATGCACACGCTCTTCAATGAAGGTTTCGAAAGCCTCGTTGTCGTCCTGACGCAGACGATCGAAGACTGACGACGTGGCGATCTCCTCAAAAAAACGATCTCGCGCATCGGGATGGCGTTTGTTTCCACGGATCAGCAGATGAATGCCGCCAATGTCCGGGACGGCGCGAATGAGCTTTTCCAGAACCACCTTGCCGAGAAAGCCGGTGGTGCCGGTGATCAGAACCTGCTTGCCCCGGAGTCGCTCAAGTACTTTTGATGACGCCTCGGGATTCAGCTGCTGTGTTGCCATGGAGAACTCCTTCTCATTTCAATTCGTTGTCGGCGAACACCTGCCAACAAAAGGTAAGTTTGCGAATCAGCTTCAAAACAACCTGTGCATATTGCGGGCCACGATTCAGATTTATGCTCAATCCTTGCACAACTTTGGTGACAGAGCGGTGACACACAGCAAACTTACGCTACAAAAAGTGTAAAAAAAATGACGGAAAAAAAGGTGGGTATTTCTGCTTATCAGGAGCCGCCCTGATCATTGCCCGAAAGAGATCGCAGAAGCTGATCCAGCGAGATATCTGCAGGCTGCTCCTTCAGTACGCGCACCAGACGATCCTGCTCACCAAAGCTGATGCGATCGTAAAACGGCTCGCGGAGCACGGATTGGGTCGGCTCGGAGGGCTTCGCTTTGCGTTCGAGGGGTGAAATCTGGTCCGCCAGCTCGCGAAGATGAATGGCCAGATGATTCTTTCGCTCGGGGCTGAGACTCTCCCACTGGAACGACCCGAGACCGGTCTGCACAATCTCGATGGCATCACTGTCCAACGTGCTCCCCAGCAGTGCAAAAAGACGGGTAAATGCTTCATAACGCAGCATCGGATCGATCGGACCTGCATTGAAAACGGACTCAATCTCACCCACGGCCTGCAGGCACCGATCTTTCAGGGTCTGAGCCTCACTTTCGGTTCCGGGCCCCGGCTTGTTCACTGTTTTGAGCGGGTTCTCGGATCCTCTTTTGGACACCTTGTGCCAGTAGGCTGCAATGCCAGCCTTTCGTCTCGGCAACTGGGACAGCCGCACATCAAGCATATCCGCGAGGGTATGAAACTGGCGGCACGAAGGGTCTGAAACAGGCAGAAGCGCGACCGGCTTCTGGTTGAGAACCGACTGGCGAAGGGTCTCGTCACGCCAGATCCCGCCCATGTAGTGGAGCGAGATTCCCAGGTGGCGCTGGGCAGCGGCGTCCAGGCGCTGGAACACGGACCGTGCCTGACTGGCGCCCTGGGCCATATTCACCAGAATGCTCGGAATCCGGTTATACCCCCTGCGCCGGAGAACCTTGATCAGTGAGAAGGCGTCGGTCAGGGACGCGGGGTCCGGGGTCACCACCATGCAGGCCAGCTCTGTCGCGGCAATCATATGCAGCCCGGCGGCCTGCAGACCGGCAGCGGTGTCGGTAATGACGTAATCGTAGCGGTTTTCCAGGTTATACAGTGCCCGCAGTATGCGAAGGCTCTCCGTTGGCCCCATATCCATGCATTCCTGCACACCGGATGCCCCCGGAACAATGTTCAGGCCGTAGTCGGTCTCAAGGATGATGTCCTCCAGACGACACTCTCCGGCCATCACATTGGCGAGGGTTTTTCTCGGATAAAGCCCAACCATGATGCTGACGTTGGCCAGGTCCGTGTCGCCATCCAGCAACAGAACTCGGTTATCCTGCCTTGCGAGGGTAAGCGCGAGATTCAGGGCGACCGAGGTCTTGCCCACCCCGCCCTTACCACCCGTAATGGCAATGGTGCGAGGTTGGTTCGGATTGTGCTTGACAGGTTCTCTGGCGTTCATCACCGGTAATCTAGGTCCCTGATTTTTCGGTTTTCTGTATTTTAACCTGTAAAAATTCTACACATATCACGAATCAGATAATATATTGCTTAAAAAAAGAGCAATAAGTATTTAATAACGACGGATTATTGTCTAAGCTCTTTTCGGACAATAAGAATGAACGCTCCGTCAGTTAATGACTTGTTTCGCCGCACGGCAGGTAAGCCTATGCACATTGCGCCTGATTTACAGCTACCGAGTCTCCCGGAAGTCACCTTGCGGGCGCTCGATGCTTGTCATCAGGACGAGAGCTACCGACAAATCAGCGAAATTGTCTCTGCCGATACCGCGTTGGTAGCTCGTATACTGGCACTGGCCAATTCCGCACTTTACGGCCCTTCTACTCCGATCCGCTCCGTCGACCAGGCCCTCCTGAGACTCGGCACCCGACGTTTTCACACCCTGGTGCTGACCGCAGCCCTGCGCCAACTGCTGTTCGAACTGGGCGGTGAGGAATGGCAACAACTCAGAGATTTCTGGCGACATTCCCTGACCACCGCGTTGACCGCCCGGGCCCTGGCAACGCTGACCCGTTACCCGGAGCCTGACGAAGCCTTCATGCTGGGCATGCTTCACAACATCGGCGAGCTGATCGCTATTAAAACGCCAGCCACCGAAGCGAAGCAACACTATCTTGATCATCAGTCCGACATCGCCGCCGAACTCGTGGCCTCCTGGGGCCTCGGACCGATGGCAGCCGATGCCATGCGCTATCAGCAGGCACTGCCCTCGGAGCTACGGGATGCCGGACATCTGGTAAAGCTGATCAGCCTGGCCACCCGGCTTGCTCTATCCGATGCCGCCGGCATTGCAGCGGCAGGCACGGTATTCGGGCTGAACGAGGAGCTCACCCGGGAGATAAATCGCCGCATAACCCACGAAGTCTCGGGTATGGCTGCATCGTTGGGGATTCCGCTGGATGAGGATTACTGCGGCGAGAGCGCTTCGCGACAGCTGAAACAGACTATTCTGCGCCAGGCCATGGCAAACCAGGCGATCAACCTCGCCGATCTGACCGGAGAAACAGAAGACATTCTCGCCGAGACGGTCAACAGTCTCACGCTGATCACCGGCCTGCCGGCGCTGTGCTTTGGGCACGCCGGCGAAAACCTTGTGCTCCTGTCCGGGACCATTGGCGACATCCCCGACCTTGCGGTAACCGCCAAGCCAGGCGGCAGCGTTCTTACGGAAGCCTTCATTTCTGGCCTGCCAGTCAGCCTGGGTGATCGATCCCCGACAGTACTCGACCGACAGTTGCTGTCACTGCTCCATACGCCATCCATACTCGCAGTACCGGTTAACAGTGGCGGCAGCTGCCCTGGCGTCTTCGCTCTGGGCACAGACAACGAGCATCTGCCGACAACCCTGGAACTGGCTGATATCTTCACGGCTCAGTTGGCTTCGGTATTGGCAGACCGGGCGCCGGGCCAAACCAACGCCGAAGCTGGTACAGAGGGGCTGGATCAGGAAATCGCCCGCGACCGGCTGCGCAAACAGGTTCACGAAGTCAGCAACCCGCTGACCATTATCCGACAGTATATTTACCAGCTGCGAGGCAGGCTTGAAGATGCCGGTGTCCAGCAGGAGCTGGACGTGATCCGGGATGAGCTGGATCGGGCCGGCAACCTTTTACTGCAAATGAGCCATACTGACACCGTGGATCAGGGCGATGACGGAGTTGAGCTCAACGCCGAACTGGAAAGTCTGGCTCGTATCCTTGAAGATAGTCTGTTCAGCTCCGATAGCCGCAGCCTCCGGCTATCGCTTTGCAGCGAGCAAACGCGGGTTGAGGCTGGCCCCACGAGGATTCGCCAGATTGTGATCAATCTGGTTCGAAACGCGGCAGAGAGCCTCGCGGATGAGGGCGGCACGGTTGAAATACGGACGTCTTCCCCGGTTTGGCAGAATCATCGCACCTGGGTTGAACTGGAAATTTCGGACACAGGTAGAGGAATACCCGGTGAAGTCAGGGACGCCCTGTTTTCACCGGTGAAAACCACAAAGGGAGAGGGCCACAGCGGTTTGGGCCTGAGCATTGTGAAACAGCTCGTTGATGACATGGAGGGCATCATTGCTTGTCGCACGGGGCAGAAAGGAACCACCTTCAGGGTTCTGCTTCCAGCGGCCAGCCACAAAAAGAATGAGACCGACTGACGCAGAAACAACGGACACAGACCGATGGCACCTGAACACACTGATCAGCCTTTCAGTCACGGGTTAACGGCACGGATACTAGTAGCGGATGACGAACCCCGCCTGCTGAAGACCCTGGCTTCGCTGCTGCGTAGCCGCGGTTATGATGTTGCGGAAGCTCACGGGGGCCGAAAAGCCTGCGAGCTGATCGACCAGCAATCGTTCGATCTGGCCTTGCTGGATCTCCGGATGCCCGAGGTCACAGGTTTCGACGTTATGGCCCATCTTGCCAACGGGCAGCCAGATTGCGGCGTGATCGTAGTCAGCGGCGAAAGCTCGTTCAGTGCCGTGAGCCGCGCACTGCGGCGGGGCGCCCTGGACTACATCCGTAAACCCTTCGATCCTGAGGAACTGCTGGCCACCGTTGAGAGCGTGATCGGAAAAAAGTCACTTCTCGAAGCCCACGAACATATCCAGATGCGGCTGGAAAAATCCGAAGCCCTGCATCGTTACATTGTTAACAGCTCTCCCGACATCGTGTTCATGCTTGATCAGGACGGCCACTTTTGCTTTGTGAACAGCAAGGTTGAGAGCCTGCTCGGCTACCAGCCGGCGGAACTGTGTGGCCAGCACTTCCGGCACATTCTTGACGACCGGGACGTGACCCGCGGAACACTGGCCCTGAAGGGGCCAAACATCACTGCAGATAACCCACGAACCCTGGAAGTCCGCCTGAAAACCCGTGGCAGCCGTCGAGCCACCCGTCATTTCGAGATAACCGCCTTTCCCATCGATCCGCAAACCTGGCCCCACTCCGGGACCACCCAGGGGGGCGGCAACGGCAACGGTGCACGCTATTACGGCACGGCCCGAGATGTTACCGAGCGGAAGGAAGCCGAAGCCTTCATAAATTTCCAGGCCTACCATGACCTTCTGACGCGACTGCCTAACCGCGCGCTTTTCAAGGACCGACTCGAGCTGGCAATCACCCACGCCAACCGCGGTGGCCAGAAACTGGCGGTCATGTTTCTGGACCTTGACCGTTTCAAGGTCATCAACGACACCCTCGGCCACGCGATGGGAGATCGGCTGTTGCAGGCAGTGACCCACCGGCTCGAGAAATGCCTGCGCAAGGGCGACACCCTTTCCAGGTTCGGTGGCGACGAATTTACCCTTTTGCTGCCCTCCATCCACAATCACGACGATGCCAGGCAAATCGCAAAAAAGCTTATTGACGCCCTCCGTGCTCCCTTCCAACTGGGTGATCACGAGGTGTTTGTCGGTGTGAGTATCGGTATCGCCATCTTCCCGGAAGCCGGCGAATCCATGGACCAGTTGATCCAGAACGCCGACATTGCCATGTACCATGTCAAAGGCAAGGGCAAAGACGGTTACCGGTTCTATTCCGACAGCATGAGTATCGATACCGCCAACCGGCTTAATCTGGAGCGGGATCTGCGCCTGGCTCTGGAACGGGACGAGTTAAGGGTTTTCTACCAACCCCAGGTGTGCTCCACAACCAACCGGGTTGTGGGTCTTGAGGCCCTGGTTCGCTGGCAGCACCCGGAGCGGGGACTCCTATACCCGAGAGACTTCTTGCCCCTGGCGGAGGAAACCAAACTGATAGGCCAGCTCAGTGAACGTGTTCTCGACCAGGCCTGCCAGGATGTCGGTCGCTGGATCCAGGAGGGACACACCCACCTCCGATTGGCCGTCAACCTGTCCCCCAGTCAGGTTGAGCATCCGCGGTTTGTAGAAACTTTGATGCAGCAGGTAAAGGCCCACAACTTCCCGGCCGGCAATCTGGAAATCGAAATCACTGAAAATGTGATCATGAACGATCTGGAACAGATTTCCCAGAAACTCCGGGAACTGGCAGCTCTGGGTGTCCGGATAGCGATCGACGATTTCGGCACAGGCTATTCGTCACTGAATTACCTGCATCGCCTACCCATTCACACCCTCAAAGTCGACCAGTCTTTCGTGAAAGCCATCCGCAGTGGCGACGATGGTGCGTGCATCGTAAACGCCATTGTCGCCATGGCCCATGGACTCAAGCTGGAGATCGTTGCTGAGGGCGTGGAAACCGACGAGCAACTGGACTACCTGCGGAGCCTGGGTTGCCACCAGGTTCAGGGCTTCTTCTACGGTCCTGCCAGACCCGCCGCCGAGATTTCCAGAACCCTCGGAACCACCAGGGCTAAAGCTGCCTCATTCTGAAATACGATTATTGATTGTCAGACACTCCGATATAAAACCGCGATCGGGTTTGCAAAGTATTGCAGTACGTTACTTTGTGTATCCTGAAATGCGCATTACTGCACATATTTCTCCCACCCTGTTCTCTAAGCTCGAATCCATAGGCGCTGATTACCGGAATGTCCGACATTCTCGGGCCAATAACGACAAAAACGGTGACAGCATCCAAGGGACAAGAACAGGCAGCAGTCATCATGCGCGACAAGTACAAGTACATTGGTCCTCTCTACGATTTCCTGAGCAATCTCTATAGCGGCAAGAATATTCACCGCTGCAAAACCGCCATGCTGGATGTGGAAACCGTCCGGCCCGGAGACAGAATTCTGTTTGCCGGAGTTGGCCATGGCCGGGACGCCATTCGAGCGGCTGAGCTGGGCGCAGAGGTGACCGTGGTCGATTTGTCCGAAACCATGCTGCGCAAGTTTGCCGAAGCTCAGGAAAAAGAGGCACCACAACTCACGATCCGGCGCATCCATAGCGACATCATGAAAGTGGATGAGTTCGAGCAGTACGACATGGTCGTGGCCAACTTCTTCCTGAACGTGTTCGATGAAGACATGATGGTCCGGGTCCTCGAGCATCTGATACGGCTGGGCAAAGCCGACGCCCGGGTCGTTGTTGGTGACTTTTCCTACCCCACTGGCAACCTGCTTTCCAGAATGTTCAAGAAGCTTTACTGGTACATGGCGGTCTTCATTTTCTGGCTATTCGCCAACAATGCCTTCCACAAAATCTACAACTATCCCGAGCACATGCAGCGGCTGGGGCTTCAGGTCACGGACAAGAAGCACTTCAAGCTTCTGAACATGAACTGCTACTGGTCCATTCTCGGACGCAAGCAGGCCTGAGGACTTCGCTAGAGAGTCACCCAACAAAAATAATCAGGGAGCAGCAGCATGTCGGATCAGATACTCGCACTGGACAGGGTTGGCACACTTGAGAGCGGCTCATTCACGTTTACCGAGCGGGTCGGTTTTCTGAAGAAGTACGGTACCCATTCCCAGTCGTTTTCAACGCTCCAACCGGGTATGCAGTATTTCGATGTGCCGGGCATGGGGTATATCGCCTACATGCGTAAATGGGGTGCCACCTTCGTGCTTTCGGATCCTGTTTGTGCTCCGGAAGACTTTGGCAACCTGCTGGAGAGCTTCCATCAACGCTTTCCGAACGCCAGTTACATCCAGGTTTCCAAACCCGTCGTCGATTTCCTGCACCTGCGATTTGGTCTCTACGGCACCCAGTTTGGCAGCGAATCCCGCATCGATCTGGGCCGCTGGTCACTCAGCGGAAAGAAAAAACAGATCTTGCGAACCGCTTTGAACCAGGCAGAAAAAAACGGGATTACGGTGAAAGAGCGGTTCAGTGACGATCACACCCGTGAAATATCCGAGGCCTGGATACGAACCCGCAAATGCAAGAGCAATGAAATCCGCTTTCTGATCCGCCCCATGGAAATGGACTATCGCGAAAACGAACGGCATTTCTACGCGTATCAGGACGGCAAGGCCGTTGGGTTTATCTATTTTGACCCGATCTATCGCAACAACGAGATCATCAGCTATGTGCCCAACATTTCCCGGGCCAACGCCGATTTCCGCCAGGGGATTTTCTATACCCTGATGGCCCATGCGATGGACGTTTTCAAGGCGGAAGGCGTGCCCTACCTTGATCTCGGGCTGATTCCCCTGTCACTGGATCCGGCAACAGAGCATCAGGAGAGTCGGTTGCTGAAAGGCCTGCTGCACGGCCTCTATGAGAAGGGCAACTTCCTTTACAACTTCAAAGGCCTGGAATTCACCAAATCACGTTTCCGGGGGGAGAGGTTCAAGACGTACTGCTGTCACAAACGGTCGATTCCGGCGCTGGAGTTTCTCGCCATGTTCAAGCTGACCCGGTTGCTGTAGCCCCCAGGCGGTCTCCCGGCCAGTGTTCGCTCACCCGTTTGGCCTCCAGGCCAAGGCCCGCCATGAAGGGCGCGATGCCCTTCGGTGCCGGCCCCGAAAACAGCGCAGCACTCACAGGTTGTTTCCCTGCGCCGGCAACTGCGCCTTGAGCAACATCAAGCCGCCCGGTCTGTTCCAGCAGCCAGGCTACCCGTCGGGCAATGGCCTCACCCGAGTCCACCCAGAAACGAACCGACGGCAGACTCGCCTTCAGACTATCCAGTAACAATGGATAATGAGTGCAACCAAGCACCACGGTGTCCACACCAGCCTCTTGAAAAGGCCTCATCGCCTCGTTCAGCTCGACAAGCGGAACCTCGATTCCGGAAACCAGGTCTTCTGCCCAGCGCACAAGCCCCGGATGGCCAATCCGTTCAATCCTGCAATCGCCAGCGAATTCCTCTACCAGCCTGTCGAGATAAGGCCTGCGAACCGTTGCCGGTGTCGCCAGCAGCCCCATTCGCCGATTCACGGTCTTTGCTGCCGCCGGTTTGATGGCCGGCACCACCCCCACAACCGGCACCGCCGTCATCGCCCGTAAATGCGGCAGAACCACGGTACTGGCGGTATTGCAGGCCACCACAATGGCGTCTGACGGGTAGAGCTCAAGTGCTCTGGTGATCAGACCGCAACAACGGTCGATCACAACCGTCTCGGATTTGTCGCCATAGGGAAAGCCTGCGTTGTCTGCCAGATAGACGATCTCCAGTCCCGGCAGTTGCCGGTGAATGCAGGTCGCAACGCTTAGACCACCGACACCGGAGTCAAACACCAGAACTCTTGGAGGCGACTGCCCGCTCAAACCGGAATGCCTCCCCGGGAAATCTCGTTTTCCATGGCCCGGATCAATCGGCCAGAAATGGTGGTTTCCGGTGGTACCGGTGGCGTATCGCCCGGCAGGAACCAGTCTGCATCGGCAAGCTCGTCTTCCTGGAGAACCAGCTCTCCTCCAGCGTAATCGGCGAAGAAGCCGACCATAAGCTGATGGGGGAATGGCCAGGGTTGCGAGGCGTGGTAGCGGATGTTGGTGACGTCCAGCCCGGTCTCCTCTTTCACTTCACGGTGCACAGCGCCTTCCAGACTTTCGCCCGGTTCAACAAAACCGGCGATGAGGCTGTAGAAGTGCCTCTTGACCCGCGAGGACTTCGCGAGCAGAAGCCGATCATCCCGGCGTATGACGACAATCACGCAGGGCGCCAACCTCGGGTACCAGGGAATGCCACAGGATTCGCACCACTTGGCCCGCTCCCGCGGATGGAAGCCGGTTTCCTCGCCGCAGCGGCCGCAGAATCGGTGGTCGCGCCACCACTGCCAGACCTGAAAGCCGGTACTGAGCATATCCGCCGGTGCATCGCCAACCATCAAGAGTGCATCCCGCAGCGGTACAACTTCCTGATTACCGACGCCGGTGTCCGGCAGTTCGGTCACGAATACACCGCGGCCATTGTAACTGCCCAGAGATACTGAATCGGGCAATTCGCCCCGGAAAAGGCGACTGTCGCCACTGTGCAGCCAGCCGTTATCGGGCTTGACCACACCCGATCCCGACAGCGCGAGGATCAGATCGCCGTTTTCCGGCCGGCGGGTCGTCCAGCCCGGTATCCACTGATTCATTGCGATCACCATTCGATGCATCAACTGGGTTATTGAAAGATCAACCGGAAATGTACCACATTGCTGCACCGGCCAAGAATGAAAGGTCCACCTTTCCGCCCTGAACTCAACCAAGTAAACTTGGCACCTGTTTCGTCAACGGAGTTGCCATTTATGCGTCTTTACCAGGGCATTCGCAGCCTGATCCTGACCCTTTTTCGCAAGATACTCTTTGTCTGGGTCCGGACTGATGTCAGCGGCAACAGCGTTGAAGCCCTCGCCCTGGATCCCGACAAACCGGTTTGCTACGTGCTGCAATACAGCTCGCTGTCGAGCCGTCTGGTTCTGGAGCAGGAAGTTATCCGGGCAGGACTTCCTGGCGCGACCGAAGCCCTGCCGGTGAAGAACGGCCCGTCCCACTCCTTCTTTTTCCTCTATCGCCGCATCGGTGGCTTTTTCAGGGGGCGTCAGGCGCCGGCACCCACGAACGAGTTTCAGGCCCTGGTTCGCTACGGTCTCGAACATCCGGACCAGGACGTGCAGATTGTTCCTGTGTCCCTGTTCTGGGGCCGCTCTCCGGACAAGGAAAAGTCCCTGGTAAAGCTGTTGCTGTCCGACACCTGGTCCATCGCCGGCCGGCTTCAGAAGTTTCTGATCATCATGGTTCATGGCCGCAACACCTACGTTCAGTTTAACCAGCCGCTCTCACTGAAGCAGGTGATCGACGAATACCGGCGCAGCGAAGAGCGCGCCAACCGCAAGCTGGCCCGGATTCTGAGGACGCATTTTCGCCGGGTTCGCCAGGCCGTGCTGGGCCCCGACCTTTCCCACCGCCGTACTCTGGTCGCTGGCCTGGTAAGGACCCAGGCAGTCAAGGAAGCCATTCGGGAAACTGCTGCACGAGACGACATCCCGCCGGAGAAAGTCCGTGCCAAGGCCTACAAGTACGCCGACGAAATCGCCGCCAGCATGTCCATTGTCACCATCCGGTTTCTGGAAGTGGTGCTATCGTGGCTTTGGAACCGGATCTACAATGGCATCGCCATCAACAATATCCGGGTGGTGAAAGAAGTGGCGCAAGACAATGCCGTGGTTTATGTGCCCTGCCATCGGTCACACATCGACTACCTGCTGCTGTCCTACGTACTTTACAAGAACGGTCTGATGCCGCCCCACATCGCCGCTGGCATCAATCTCAACATGCCCGTGGTCGGACCGATCCTGCGCCGCGGCGGAGCGTTCTTCATGCGCCGCAGTTTCAAGGACAACCCGCTGTACGCCACCGTGTTCAATGAATACATGCACGTGATGTTCTCCCGGGGCTATTCCGTGGAGTACTTCGTCGAAGGCGGCCGTAGCAGGACAGGCCGTATGCTTCAGCCCCGCCCGGGCATGCTGGCAATGACCGTGCGCAGTTTCCTGCGCGATCATCGCAAACCCATCGTGTTCGTGCCCGTGTACATCGGCTATGAAAAGGTGATGGAAGGCCGCTCCTATCTGGGCGAACTTCGCGGCAAGAAAAAGGAAAAAGAAAGCGTATTCGGTCTTGCCAAAACCGTTCGCAAACTCAGCAACTCATTTGGTCGCGTCGCGGTGAACTTCGGCGAAGCCATTCATCTGTCCGAGGTTCTGGACGATGTTCACGGTAGCTGGCGCGACGAGGCCTACGACGCCGAGTATCGTCCGAAGTGGCTCAACAGAGCGGTTTCGGAGCTGTCATTCCGGGTAGCGTCGAACATCAACGCGTCGGTTGCCGTAAACCCGATCGGCATGGCTGCCACGGTTCTTCTGGGTACCGAGCGACTGGCTATGGACGAGGGCCAGTTGATCCGCTTGATGGACCAGTACGCCGCCCTGCTAAAGGCTTTCCCGTATGCGGAAACGGTAACCCTGCCCGAGGGATCCGGCACGGACTGGATCGCCTATTGTGAGGGCATGGGCCTGGTGACACGCCAGCCACAGAAGCTGGGCGACATTATTGCTCTTGAAGGCAGCAACGCAATCCTGATGACCTATTACCGGAACAACATACAGCACCTGTTTGCGCTGCCCTCACTGATTGCCAGCCTGTTCGAGAACAAGGATTCGCTGGGCCGGGAAAAGATCGTGTTCCTCGCCAGCGTAGCCTACCCCTATCTGCAATCGGAACTGTTCCTGAAATACCAGCCCGATGAAGCCAGAAAGGTCATCAACCAGTGGATTGACGTTCTCATCGAACATGACTTGCTGAAGCCCCTGGACGATGACAGGATCGGTCGACCCGAGGAAGGCACCGAGACCATGCTGAGGCTCAGGGTTCTTTCCCGCTTTATCATCCAGACGGTTGAGCGCTACCACATCGCTCTGGGCATTCTCCGCAAATACGGCTCGGGCAAGATCAGCGCCGCCGAACTGGAAGAACAGAGCGCGCTGCTGGCCGAGCGGATGTCGATCCTGTTCGGCCTGAATGCGCCGGAGTTTTTCGACAAGAGCCTGTTCCGCAACTTTATTGCCAATATGCAAAACAATGGCGTTATCACCACCGATGACAATGGCCTGCTCTGCTACGGGGAGGGGCTGGATGAGGTGGCGGACGATGCCCGCCTAGTGCTGAGTGTCGAGAAGCGACAGGCAATCCAGCAAGTCACCATGCTGGGTGCCTGATGGCATTTACTGCGGTGGCAGCGCCCGGATGGCGTACACATCGTAGCGGCTGCTCTTGCCCTCAATGCGGTTGGTTGGCTCCGCTCCCTCAATGGCCGATGCCTTACGGGGCCGCTTGACCACCACCCGGTAACGGGCGCGCTCCAGAGCGGCCGCGAGCAATTGTGCGGAATCCTCGTCGTCTCCTACGATGGTGCGGAAAACCTGCATTTCCTTTTTTACCAGGGCCGACTTGTCCCGATGCGGGAACATCGGGTCCAGGTAGACAACATCCGCCGCCTCGGTGCCTGGTTGGGCCAGCCATTCAATACTGCCGCCCTCCAGCAGTCGCATGCGCTCGACAATGGCAGCACAATCCACATTCAGGGCTGCGCGCGCAAGACCATCGGCCAAGAGAGCATGAATGACCGGGTTACGCTCGAACAGGGTAACCGTGCAGCCAAGGCTGGCAAGCACAAAGGCATCCTGGCCAAGTCCCGCCGTCGCATCAACGACATGCAATGCGGCCCGTGTTTTCTGCAAGCCGACCGCCTTGGCCACCAACTGGCCCACGCCACCGCCGTGCTCCCGCCGATACCCCATCTTGCCGGTCACGAATTCTGCACGCACCGGTCCCGGCGCACCTTTGCCAGTCATCTGCAGGCCAAGGCCCTGCTCATCCAGGAATAGTAAAACCGGGAAGTCGCGGATGTCTCTGGGGCGGACGACACCAAGATTCGGGACCCCGAGCGAATCGGCAAGAGCATCGGCCTGCAATCGGTCACCCAGTGCACTGCGGGCAACAGCGACGATGTTCTGGAAACGCGCAGGGAGGGCGTACGGAGCGGACGGGGACGAGTCAGGCATCAGACCAGAATATCAATTCCGGCCAGGCTTCCATTACCGCCCGTTTCCTGGCCGGCTGCGGCGACAGAGGCAAAGGTCGACAGCGCCCTGGCGGCTGGCAGGGACACTTCGTCTGCGCGGAACCGCTCCAGACGGGCGTCTTCAGCCGCACGACGGGCTTCTACACGCCGCTCGAGGCTCTCGGTCGCATTGCGGTCGCTGACAACACCCTGACTGCCATCGGCAAGGTCACGGCGGGCCGCGTCAGGTGTTTTTTCGGGCGTTGATGCCGGCGCACGGGCCGCATCGCTGCGCTCCCTGACCAGGCTGTTGTTGCCGGTCTGGAAATTGAAATTGTTACCCGGGTTAATTCCGCCAATCATGTTCAGATACCGCTGGCCGGATGACAGGAAAACGTGAGATGGAAGTATGGAAGATTATCGCACGGAAGAAAAGACAGCTGGTCAGTTTTTACCCAAAGCGGTTTGCCCGGATCAAACCGGGCGGCCGGGGTCGCTATCGACCAGGCAGTTTTTTCCAGGCCACTTCATCCCTGATGTAGACAGGTTGAGCCTGCTCCGCCGGCACCGCCTTGCCCTGCCCGAATGCGATCACCGCCAGGCGCGCAACCCAGGCTGCTCGCAGCACCAGGGTTTCATCGACGGGCTCAACGCGCTCTGACACCTCCGCTGGCATGGCGGAGCGGTATTGCCAGCCCGGCCCTGCTCCGCACCAGCGCTCGGGGCCCGCTGGCAGTGTGACTGCCTCGGGTGGACAGACCTGTTCCGAAGCCAACGCCTCAGGCAGTCCTGCCCGGGCAGCGAAGCAGCCCCAATAGACCTCGCCCATGCGGGCATCAAAGGCTACCGCAATACCGGTTTCCTCGTGAGGATCCAGAGCATCCATGGCACCCAGCGCCACGGCCTGCAGTGAAGACACCGGCACCACCGGAATGTCCAGCCCCCAGGCAAGACCCTGCACAACACCGGTCGCGATCCTGACACCGGTAAAAGAGCCCGGCCCGCAGGCAAAGGCCAGGGCATCAAGCTCTGCAGGAGCAAGGTTCTTCTCCGCCAGAAGCTCCCGCACCATCGGCATCAATAGCCGGGTATGGCCTCTGGGGGCAAGCTCAAAGCGTTCAGAGATTTCGCCATCAACAAGAAGGGCTGCCGAGCAGCCCTCTGATGACGTATCCAGTGCCAACAGTTTCACCGGTGTGAAAACCTCAGGTCAGGATGCCAATTTATTTGAGTTCAGACAGGATCTGGTCGCGAATGCTGTCCAGACTGCCAACGCCCTCGACACGGACGTATTTCGGTGCCGCAGCCGGCTCTTTCGACGCCCAGTCCTGGTAGTAGCCAACCAGCGGTGCAGTCTGGTCGTGGTAGATTTTCAGACGCTTGCGAACCGTCTCTTCCTTGTCGTCCTCACGTTGAACCAGCGGCTCTCCGGTCTGGTCATCCTTACCCTCGACCTTGGGCGGATCGTATTTCACGTGGTAGATACGACCGCTTCCCTCATGCACCCGGCGACCGGACAGACGGCTGACGATTTCTTCGTCATCCACGGCAATTTCGACCACATAGTCGATGGCAATTCCCTGGTCTTTCAGAGCTTCAGCCTGGGGGATGGTCCGCGGGAAGCCGTCGAGCAGGAAACCGTTCTTGCAATCAGGCTGTTGAATACGCTCTTCGATCAGCGCAATGATGATGTCGTCAGACACCAGGCCGCCTGTTGCCATGACTTCCTTTACCTGCTTGCCCAGCTCGGACTCGGCTTTCACCGCCGCACGCAGCATGTCACCGGTGGAGATCTGGGGAATACCAAACCGTTCAGTAATGAACTGGGCCTGAGTTCCCTTGCCTGCGCCCGGCGCGCCTAACATGATGATTCGCATAACGCTGTGCTCCCGTTTTAGTCATTATCATTTGAAAAGCTGTGGCAAAAACCCGTGCCTTTGCGACAGCCTCTCCTGCACGGAACAGGTGTCAGCCGAAATCGGCGAAGGCGCATTATACGAAGTCAGCCACGTCAGAGAAAGTCGACCTCCGTATCATGCACCGGAAGTCCGTATTTCCCAGCGAGTAATGACAGGGTGTCAGGATGACAGGGAGCTGGCCAGTGCGTCCAGATCCGGAGCCACACGATCCAGTTCAGCATTCAGTTCTTCCACAACATTGGGCGTCAGTCCCAGGCCTTCCAGCAAAGCGGGCACGTCGTCGGGGTTGAATTCATCACCAATACCTCGATCCTTCAACAGGGCGTTGGCCAGCTGTACCATCAAAACGTAATTCTCGTGCTCGCCATGGTAACCGGATTGCTGATGCACGCCGGCCGCCTTGACCACAGGATCAGGCAGTTGCCATAGACGGTGGAGGATACCGCCAATAGCGCCATGGCCCACCGACAGGATTTCCTGGCCATTGCCCTGCCCGAACACCTGCTGCTCAAGCGAGTGCATGCTGGCTTCAGGATTCGCTTCGCGAAGCTCATTGAGCTCATCAAATTCGGCCGGGAACAGATGCCCGACCAGCAACAGGCCGAAGTTGTGCAACAGGCCGCAGAGATAGCCCAGCCCCTTTTCGGCGCCACATCGCGGCGCAATGATCTGGCAAAGGAACGCGCAGTACAGGGAGTGGCGCCAGAAATTGTCCATGCCCAGAATGCCGTGACGGGGTACTTCAAAGGCACGAACGGAGGCAATACCCAGGGCGATGTGGGCCACACGATCGAAGCCCAGCACACGGGTGACCGCCTCCTGCACCGAATTGACCTGGCCGGGATAATTGAACAGTGCAGAACGGGCGTAACGCATGATCTGGGCCGTGAGACTGGGATCAAACTCGATCAGCTCTGCCAGTTCACGAGCCGTCGCATCGGTGTTGGCAGTCAGCCGCAAAATACGCAGCGCCAGGGCCGGCATGGGGGGCAGACGGTAAAGTTTCTGTAGCTTGTCGGCCACTTCCTCGAGCGTCAGAGCCTCGCGGTTGCCGTTACCCGGCCCCCGGATAACCAGGTGACCCGCCCTGGCACCGGCGAGGGCCAGACGGAAGGATCGGCCATCCATCTCTAGCAGGGAATGATCAGTGCCACTGGAAAACACGACCTGATCCGCCAGCATTACATCCTCGTCCACGATAACGGGCAGCTCGTAAGCCTGTCCGATGGGCGGGGTGAAGCCGGGATCACAGTCACTGAACAGGCGCATGGTCTGCCGTGCGGTCAGCGGCTGAAGACGGCGACCGGTCAGCTGGTGAACGGCATCCGGGTCCAGGGAACTGTCGAACTTGTGCACGGCCATCACGACACCGGTAATGTCGATCAGCAGAGTGGCCTGTACAAAGCTGTCCTGCGACATCCCCGAGGCACTCACTGCCGCATCCAGGCTGGTGACCTGATCTATCGGCAACTCCCGATAAGTGATGCCCTTGCGGGCGAGAAAACGTTCCAATCGTGCAGCCAGAGCCACAGCTTACTCCCTTTGTTCTTGGTCGGTGGCCAGACTACCCGGCCTTGTCCCGGCACTTTTTTCTATTCTGCTGCGAGGTCAGCCAGTATTTCGCATACCCGCAGCGATACCTGCCATGGTGACTTTCAGTGCCCTTTCCACCAGTTCCGGCACCTCGCCCTTGCCTTCACTTTCCCGATCCCGCCGTAGCAATTCGGCCTGAAGGTAATGCAGTGGATCCGTGTATGGGCTACGCACTCTCATCGAGTGCGCAAAGACCGGCTCTCCCTCCAGCAGATCCGTTTGCTCCTTGAGTTCCAGAAGTCGCTCGATACAACCCTGGAGGCGCACGCGAAGACTCTCCCCCAGGGCTTTCAACCGATCATCGTCCAGCAGCGTCTGCTCATAATAGCTGGCGATGCGCAGGTCTGCCTTGGCCAGCACCATTTCCAGCATGTCCACATAGGTGCGGAAGAACGGCCAGCCCTGCATCATCTCACGCAATACCGGGAGCCGGTGGTCCTGGGCCGCCTCTTCAAGCGCCACATCACTGCCCAGCCAACTGGGCAGCATCAGCCGCATCTGGGTCCAGGCGAAGATCCACGGAATGGCCCGGAGGCTTTCCACACCGCCGGTGGCCTTCCTCCGGGCCGGGCGACTTCCGAGTGCCAGTTTCCCCAGGGCCTGCTCCGGTGTGACCTGACGGAAATAGGGCACGAAATCCGGATTTTCCCGGACCACATCGCGGTAGGCTTTCAAGGACCGCTCGGTAAGCCAGTCCATGGTTTCCCGCCAGCTGTCCTCGGGCTGGGGTGGCGGGGCCAGGGTAGCTTCGATAACCGCCGTGGTGTAGAGCGTCAGGCTCTGAACTGCCAGCCTCGGCAAACCGAACTTGAAGCGGATCATTTCGCCCTGCTCGGTAATCCGGAAACTGCCGTTTACCGAGCCCGGCGGCTGGGACAGTATCGCCCGGTTGGCCGGTCCGCCGCCACGGCCAACGGTACCGCCCCGGCCGTGGAACAGGGTCAGATGCACGCCATACTGGCGGGCAACGTGGGTAAGTTTCTCCTGGGCCTGGTACTGGGCCCACGCCGCCATCAGCTGGCCAGCATCCTTGGAGGAATCCGAGTAGCCAATCATCACTTCCTGCCGGCCCTGGCAATACTCCCGATACCATTCAACCTCGTACAGCGCAGACATGCTGTCTGGCGCACCCCGCAGGTCATCCAGGGTCTCAAACAGGGGCACGACCCGCATCGGAAACTTCATCCCGGATTCCCTGAGCAGCAAAATCACGCTCAATACATCAGAGGGCTTGCTGGCCATGGAGATAACATAGGACCCGAGGGCTTCCGGCGTTTGCTGCGCCACCACTTCACAGGTTGCCAGGACCTCGCCGACCGATTCCGAGGGCTCCCAATTTCGGGGGACCAAGGGGCGCCGGCCCTGAAGTTCCTTCACCAGGAATGCCTGGCGCTCCTGTTCTGACCAGGACAGATAATCCCCCAAGCCAAGATAGTCGACCATTTCGGCAACGGCCTCCGCGTGGCGGCTGGCTTCCTGGCGGATGTCCAGGCGAATCAGAGGCAGGCCAAAGGTATGCGCCCGGCGGATGGTATCCAGCAGCGGACCATTGGCAATGTCCTCGAGTCCGCACTCAACCAGTGACCGGTAACAGAGCTCCAGGGGACCGGTGAAGTCCTCGTTCTCAAAGAGAATACCGTTGGCATCCGCGGTCTCGCCGTTGACACTCGCCTCTGCCCAGTCCCGGGTTTTGATCAGCCGCTCACGGAGTTCGGCGAGCACGTGGCGATAGGGTTCCCGGGAGTCGCCAACAACGGCTTTGAGCTCGTCGCTGGCCTGCCACATGGACAGTTCGGCCCGCAGCGCCTGAATATCACGAAGATAGAGATCCGCTGCCATCCAGCGGCCAAGCAGGAAGACCCGGCGGGTCACCTTGTGGGTGACATTCGGATTGCCATCACGATCACCGCCCATCCATGATGCAATCCGGATGGGGGATGCCTGCAGGGGAAGGCCCTTTCCGGTCGCGTCTTCCAGCGACGTATCCAGGCTCCTCAGAAACTGTGGCAGGGCCTGCCACAGACTGTTTTCAATGACCGCAAAGCCCCATTTGGCCTCATCCACTGCGGTTGGTCGCTCCTGACGAATCTCGTCGGTGTGCCAGGCTTCGGTAACCAGTTGAGACAGGCGATTGACGATTTCCTCCCGTTCAGCGGGCATGAGGTCGTCATGGTCCAGACGCGCCAGGCAGTCCGACATCTCGTCGTATTTCATAATAAGGGTGCGACGCGCCACCTCGGTGGGGTGGGCCGTCAGCACAAACTCGATTCGCAGATCTGCCACCCTCTGATGCAGTTCCTCCGGCGTGACATCACCTTGCTTGAGCCGCTCAAACACCTCCCCGAGCGATTCGACCATGAGATCAGACTGGTGCCCTCTTTTGCGACGAATACCGTGGTACTGCTCGGCAAGGTTGGCCAGGTTCAGGAACTGGTTGAAAGCACGGGTCACCGGAAGCAGCTCATCATCGCTTAACTTGCGCAGGAGATTGACCAGCCGCTGGCCGGACCCGCTTTCCTGGCGACGGTCGGACTTGGCAGCCGCCCGGATTTCCTCAATCAGCTCGTAGCATTCCTGTCCGGGATACCGCCGTATGCTCTGGCCCAGAAGTTCGCCCAGCATTCGTACGTTTTCTCGGAGTTCGGGATGTAGCTCAGTCACATTGACGTCCTTTTAATTGACGGAGGCGAAGTAAACTTACGATACTAAGGAACAGTCGAGAAAGTCTATTGGCGATTCAAGCCTGTAGCTGCAAGGAGTTATCATGAAGGTCACTGATTTGCCCAAACACTGGGAACAGCAAAAAGAGCCCGTGGAGCGCACCCACGATTATAACCTGCGCCTGCCGCTGGAAGATGCCGCACGCGTGGCCGCGCTGGCGGAACTTTACCCGGACCGCAGTGAAAGCGATATTCTGAACGACATGATTGGTGCAGCTCTGGACGATCTGGTGCGCCAGAGCCCACTAAAAGACAGGCTGGAAGGGAAAGACAAGTAAATAGCGGCGGGCAGCGTTCGCTGCCCGTGTCGTCAGGCGACTGATTCCAGCTGACGGGCTTTGAGGCGCTGGATGTGCTTCTGGCTCAGGCTGACAAACTTGGGAGTCAGGCCCTGATCTTCGTAGATCTCGAAGCCATCCTCGTCGTACGCCACCACTTTAGTGCCCTGAACATACGGAAAGCTGGTCTCCATCTCGTCCAGTGCTGCAGAAATCAGATCCCGCATCAGATCCTGAGGTGACTTCATCGGGTAAAGCGCTGCGAGTTTCTCGAGGCGCTTGTGATGCTGGTCAGACAACGCCATGAAGTAGGCGTCTCGGGTAAGCCGACCACGTGCATGCTTGTCCCAGTAGTTGACCAGATCTTTGATTTTCATGGTGCCTTCACTCCTGCATCTTATTGATGGCGCACGGCGCACGAAAACTGTACATCCGTTTCCGGAAGTGTAGACGAAGCCGTCGGTCCGGGGGCGAGAAAATTGGTAACGGATTGTACTTACCGATCCGCCCTTTTCAGCGCTCGCTCTCTCCCCGCTCCACGCCTTTCACCGCCTGCCACACGGCATCCAGCGCCTCCAGAGATTCTTCGTCCATATCGCGGCCCTCCCGTTCCAGCACACGTTCAATCGCCCGGAACCGGGCGTCGAATTTATGGTTGGTTCGATTGAGTGCCTGCTCAGGGTTAACCTTCATGAACCGTGCCAGGTTCACACAGACGAACAGGAGATCGCCGAGCTCATCTTCAACGGCATCGGGATCGCCGGTGCCCATCTGTGCGGCTTCCCATGCCTCCTTGAGCTCGTCGATTTCCTCATGGAGTTTGTCGAAAACCGGGTCAACATTCGGCCAGTCGAAGCCGTGCCGGGCTGCCCGTTTCTGGAGCTTCTCGGCCCGAGCCATTGCAGGTAGGGTCCGGGCAATGCCGTCAAGCCGACTTACCGAGGCGCTGGCTTCCGACGCCGGCTTCATTGCCCGCTCCTCGGCCTTGATGCGCTCCCAGCTTTCCTTGATCCAGGCCTCATCCGGCCGGTTATCCGGATCAATGCGACTTTCCAGGGTCCCTTCCGGAAAAACGTGTGGATGCCGCCGTACCAGTTTGCGCACCAGATGATCGACCACACCGTCAAAATCGAAATGGCCATCTTCCCTGCCAAGCTGGGTGTAGAAGATGACCTGGAACAGCAGATCCCCCAGCTCGTCTTTCAGATGCGGATAATCCTCACGCTCAATGGCATCGGCAACTTCGTAGGCTTCCTCCAGCGTGTGCGGCACGATGGTCTTGTAGGATTGCCTGGTATCCCATGGACAGCCCGTCTCCGGTTCCCGCAGGCGGGCCATCAGATTTTTCAGATCGTCGATGGTATAGGTCATCCGCGTTTACGCCTTACATCAATGATATTGGGCAGGTTACGGATCTGCGCCAGCAACCGCGCCAGCTGCTCGAGGCTGGAAATCTCCACCGTCACGGTCATGGTGGCCGTGTTCTCGTCCTTGTTGCTCAGGGTATTGAGCGACAGCACATCACTCTTCGAGGCTGACAACACCTGGGTGATATCTCTCAACAGTCCCGATCGGTCATAGGCTTCAATTTCAATGTCGACAGGATAAACAGCAGCCTGCCGGCCACCCCAGCTGACTTCAATAATCCGGTTGGGCTCGAACTCACGCAGATGCAGGAACGTCAGACAGTCCTGACGATGGACCGTAACACCACGGCCAACCGTGATGTATCCACCGATCGCGTCTCCGGGCAGCGGCTTGCAACATTTCGCCACCTGGGTCTTGAGCTTACCCACGCCCAGAATCTGGATGTCCGATTCAGTATCGTAGGGCTTGCGGCGCTGGGCGCTGAGTTTCAGATCCAGTTGTTCGGACTTGGGCTCCAGCATCTGCTGAGCCACATTGGCGACATGCGTGGGGCGAAGGTCACCGGCTCCAGTGGCTGCAAACATGTCCTCCGCACTTTGGTAATTAACCTTCCTGGCAAGCTCACCAAGATCCACATCGTACAGCGACAGACGCCTGAACTCGTCCTCGAGAATGGCACGACCATCAACGATATTGCGACCACGATCCTGCTGTTTGAACCAGTGGGTTACCTTGGCGCGCGCCCTCGAAGTCTGGATGTAACCAAGACTCGGGTTCAGCCAGTCGCGGCTTGGGGCCGGGTTGTTGGAGGTCAGGATAAACACCTGATCGCCGGTTTTCAGTGGATAGGTCAGCGGAACGATTCGGCTGTTCACCCGCGCACCGCGGCAGGCGTGGCCGATCTCGGTATGAACCCGGTAGGCGAAATCCACCGGCGTTGCCCCCTGGGGCAAATCCACCACATGGCCCTCGGGTGTGAATACGTACACCCGATCCGATGCGACATCGGATTTCAGGTGGTCGGCCAGCCCGGACAGGTCGCCCAGCTCCTCCTGCCACTCCAGAACCTGGCGCAGCCAGTTGATCTTGGCATCGTAGCCCGTCGACTTGTTGCCTTTGTCCATGCCCTTGTACAACCAGTGGGCACAGACGCCCAGTTCCGCCTCCTCATGCATTGTGTGGGTTCGGATCTGCACTTCCATGACCTTGCCCTCGGGCCCGATCACGGCGGTATGCAGGGACTGGTAACCGTTTTCCTTCGGGTTGGCGATGTAATCGTCGAACTCGTTGGGGATGTGGCGCCACAGCGTGTGGACAATACCCAGTGCGGCGTAACAGTCGCGAACCTCCGGAACCAGGATGCGCACGGCGCGAACATCGTAAACCTGGGAAAAATCGATGCCCTTGCGGCGCATTTTTCGCCAGATGCTGTAGATGTGCTTGGCACGTCCGGACAGCTCGCCCTCAATGCCATAGGCTTTCAGTTCGGTCTGCAGGGTTTCAATCACCCGCTTGATGTAACCGTCACGATCCAGACGCTTTTCGTCCAGCAGTTTGGCGATCTTTTTGTAGGCGGAGCTATGCAGATACCGGAAAGAAAGATCTTCCAGCTCCCACTTGATGTGACCAATGCCAAGCCGATGGGCCAGCGGCGCGTAGATATCAAACACTTCCCGGGCGACGCGCATGCGCTTTTCTTCCGGAGCATCCTTTACCGCCCGAATGGCGCAGGTGCGCTCCGCCAGCTTGATCAGGGCAACCCGGACATCGTCGATCATGGTGACGAGCATCTTGCGGACGTTGTCCAGTTGGCCTTCGCTCTGGCCCAGAACGTTGCCCTTCAGCGGGTGGTGGATGGACGAAATAGCCGCCATCTGCTGCACGCCGTTGATCAGGCCCGCCACCTCATCGCCAAATTCCTTGCGGATTGTCTCCAGGGGAACGCGCTCTTCACGCACGGCGCGGTACAGGATCGCCGCCACCAGGCTGGCCTGATCCAGGTGCAGCTCCGCCAGAACCTGGGCCATCTCGATGCCAATCCGGAAGCTGCTGGAGCCAGGTGCCCACTGGCGATCCTGCCGAAAAGCCTGAAGATCGATTTCCGCGGCCTTTTCGCAGGCCAACCGGAACTGGTCCGCGTCGTCCAGGTGCGTTTGCGAGGCTATCTGGTTTACCCAGCCCTCGATATCCACCTGGCCATCGCCAGTCATTGCGTAGTCTTCGCGAACTTTTACCATATCGGTCTTGTTATTCCTGATGGTTTCCGCAGCCATCCCTGACTGCCCACAACATCGTCAGCCGGAATCCCGTTCAAACAACGCAATGGATTCCACATGGGTGGTGTGGGGGAACATATCCATCACACCAGCGCGCACCAGTCGATAGCCGTTGCGCACCATAACACCTGCGTCCCGCGCCAGGGTGGCCGGGTTGCAGGAGACATAGACTATCTTTTGTGCCCCGAAGGCCGTGAGGTACTTGCAGATCTCCTCGGCACCGGAACGGGGCGGATCAATCAGAATCTTGTCAAACCCTTCTTTAGCCCAGCTCTGGCCCGTGAAATCGCCGTGCAAGTCGGCACCGTGAAAAGCGACATTGTCCAGACCGTTTAGTTCCGCGTTTTCCCGGCCCCGTACGACCATGGTCTCGTCGCCTTCCACGCCAACGACCTGCCCACCTCGCGTGGCAAGCGGCAGGGTGAAATTCCCCAGACCACAGAACAGATCCAGGACTCGCTCCCCGGGCTGGACATCCAGCCATTCCACGGCCCTGTGTACCATTGCGCGATTGATGCCTGCATTGACCTGGGTAAAGTCCATGGGATGAAATTTCATGGTCAGGTCGAATTCATCCAGTCGGTAGCTCAGCCGTTCATCATCCCGGCCCGCTGACTCGGGCCAGATCCGATGAACGGTGTCGGGCCCTTTGGGCTGCAGGTAAATATGCAATTCGTGGGCCTGACCAAAGGCGATGAGTTTTTCCCGGTCACCAGCCGAAAGCTCATCCATGTTACGGAACACCATCACGGCAACGTCGTCGCCACAGGCAACTTCCACCTGGGGGATTCGGCTGTAGGCCTCCAGTTCGTGAAGCATGTTGCGCAGCGGCAATATCCGCTCGCCAATGCGCGGATCCAGCACCACGCATCGATCGATGTCGGTCAGGAAACTGTTGCGTTTCTCCCGGAAGCCAACCAGGACAGACTCCCGGGCCTTGACATAACGAACACCCAGGCGAGCCTTGCGACGGTACCCCAGACTCTCTTCCGAGCGCAGGGGGGCAATCCATTCCTCAGGCTCGATGCCCCCGAAATGGGCAAAATGTTCCCGCAGGGTATTTTCCTTGAACTCGATCTGGGCATCGCCACTCATGTGCTGGAGGCTGCAACCACCGCACAAGTCGGCAAACTCGCAGGGGGGCGCCTGGCGACCGGGCGCAGCGTCCAGAACCTCTTCGGTACGCAATTCATCGAACTTGCTTCGACTGGACACCACTTTCGCCATCACGGTTTCGCCTGGCAGGGCGCCATCGACAAATTGGGTTTTACCGTCCTGACGGGCAATACCCCGGCCGTCATGGCTCAGGGTTTCAATCTCACAGCGCACGGGCTCTTTTGGAAGAACCTTCCTGCGTCGTCTGCTCATACTTGGGTCTCTTGGTAAAGTCGTATTCAGGCGCCGGGGAACACACCGGTGGAAAGGTAGCGGTCGCCGCGGTCACAGATAATGGCCACGATGATGGCGTTTTCAACCTGCTGGGAGAGCTTGAGCGCGGCCGCAATCGAACCGCCAGAGGATACGCCACAGAAAATGCCTTCCTCGGAAGCCAGGGCCCGCATGGTGGTCTCGGCTTCTTCCTGGCCTACATCCAGAACCTGATCGACGCGTGCCGCATCGTAGATTTTCGGCAGGTAAGCTTCGGGCCAGCGCCGGATCCCGGGGATCGAGGCGCCCTCTTTTGGCTGCAGACCGATGATACGGATATCCGGGTTGCGCTCCTTGAGGTAGCGCGACACACCCATAATGGTGCCGGTGGTGCCCATGGAGCTGACAAAATGGGTGACACGCCCGCCGGTCTGCTCCCATATTTCCGGGCCGGTGGTACGGTAGTGCGCCAGGGGGTTGTCCTGGTTGCTGAACTGGTCCAGCACGGTACCCTTGCCTTCCGCCTGCATCTTGAGGGCCAGGTCACGGGCCGTTTCCATGCCTTCTTCCCTGGTGACCGTGACAATCTCCGCACCATAGGCGCGCATGGATGCCCGGCGCTCCTCACTCATGTTCGCGGGCATGATGAGCACCATGCGGTATCCCTTGATCGCCGCCGCCATCGCCAACGCGATGCCAGTATTGCCGCTGGTCGCCTCAATCAGCGTATCGCCTGGCTTGATGTCGCCTCGGCGCTCCGCTTCCTGGATCATGCTGATGGCCGGGCGATCCTTCACCGAGCCGGCAGGGTTGTTGCCCTCCAGCTTGGCGAGAATCACGTTACTCGTCTCACCGGGGAGACGCTGCAGGCGAACCAGAGGGGTGTGCCCGACATAATCTTCAATGGTGGGAAAATGCATATGATAACCCTGTGGTACACTTTTGGCTTCGCATGATACGCGTTATCGCCCCGGTCTCCCAATACAGCTTCTCGCTATATCCATGACCGGCGGCTATATCCGCCACGGGATTTTCCGGTACTGTCGGGACTGATACCACAGTTATCCCGTTCCGGATCAGCTATTCTTAACACGGACGTTTTCCGCTCTGCGACGCGGACAAAAGCAATAATTCAGGATCACGGTATGCGACGTTGGGGCATTCGCAAGAAGGTATTGGTGGTCACGCTGGTTCCCACCCTGCTGACCACCCTGATGCTGGGGCTGTTCTTTACCTACAGCTGGGTTAACAACATAGAAAGCCTGCTGAAGGACCGGGGCGAATCACTCTCCCGTCAGCTCGCCGCCGGTTCCGAGTATGGCCTTTTTACCGCCAATCGCAGCCTGCTCAGCAGCCTCTCCAATGCTCTTCTGGAAGAGCAGGACGTCCGCTCCATCACGTTCTTTGGCAGTGACGGCTCCCGCCTCCTCCATACGGGGCCGGGAAGCTCAGAAACTGTGCAGTCCGGGGAACTCACTGCCGAACACGCAACCCGGATATCCCGGGAAAACAGCACCCGCTTCATTACCCCCGTTTTTCTCCAGGACCTGATGATCGAGAGCATGCTGGACCCGGATGCTCGCCAGTCAATGTCGAATCTGCGGGAGCCTCTGGGCTGGGTGGTCGTGGAAATGTCCCATATCCGCACCGAAAAGGAGACCTACAAAGCCCTGCTGATCTCCCTGCTGCTGATTCTCGGCGGCGTGATTCTGAGCATGGCCATTGCGCTGCGGCTGAGCCGGGCGTTTACCAATCCGGTGTTCGAGCTCAACGAAGCCGTCGCCAAACTCAAGGAAGGCAAGCTGGATACTCGCGTATATACCGGCGCGGGCCCTGAGTTCGAGCAGCTGGAATCCGGCCTTAATGCCATGGCCGAGGAACTAAGCAAGGCCCAGGCTGAAATGCAGCAGAACATTGATCAGGCCACCGAAGATCTGCGGGAAACGCTGGAGACCATCGAAATCCAGAACATCGAGCTCGATTTCGCTCGAAAAGAAGCACTGGAGGCCAGTCGGATCAAATCCGAGTTCCTGGCCAACATGTCCCACGAAATCCGCACACCGCTGAACGGCATCATAGGTTTCACCGAACTGCTCCTGAAGAGTCCCCTGCCACGCCAACAACGGGATCACCTGAGCACCATCAGGAAATCGTCGGAGATCCTGCTCACAATCATCAACGACATCCTCGATTTCTCGAAGATCGAAGCCGGCAAGCTGATCCTGGACCGCGTGCCTTTCCAGTTACGGGATATCGTCGAGGAAGTCATGGTCATGCTGGCACCAGCGGCACACGCCAAGAATCTCGATCTGGTGCCACTGGTCTATAACGATGTGCCGGACAACATCATGGGCGACCCCCTGCGGGTCAAACAGGTGATCACCAACCTGGTCAACAACGCCATCAAGTTCACCCAGACCGGCGAGGTGGTCCTGCGGGCGAGCCTGGAAGAGGAAGAAGCCGATACCAACCGCGTTACCCTGCGCCTGAGCATTACCGATTCCGGCGTGGGCCTGTCCCGGGCCCAGCAGCAATCCCTGTTCAACGCGTTCAGCCAGGCTGACGCCTCTACCGCCCGGCAATATGGTGGCACCGGCCTTGGACTGGCCATCTCGAAGCGCCTGGTAGAAGAAATGGGGGGCAAGATCGGGCTCGAGAGCGAACTGGGCAAAGGCTCAACCTTTTGGTTCACCCTCACCTCGGAGCTTGCCACCAGCGGTGAAGCCATTGCGCCCAGGGATGCCCTTCGAGGAGAAAGGGTCATTTACCTGGAACAACAAAAAACCACCGGGCTGGCCGTGGAACACCTGCTACGGGACTGGGGCATGGTGGTCGACCGGGTGGCGTCACCGGGTGGCCTGCAGGAACACATTGAAGAGGCCCAGAAAAGCCAGGCAGGCTATGCCGTGGCGATTCTGGGCATAACCCGTCACCTGCTCAACTCCAGCCAGTACTGCGGACTTGTCCGTACCCTGGAGATTGAACGGGATTGCCGGACACTGCTACTGACCCCCACCCTTGAGACCCACGACACACCGCTATCGGGGCTTGCAAGCGGCCATCTCACCAAACCGGTGTGCCGAGATTCCCTTTACGACGAGCTTCTGCTGCTGGTGCACGGCATCAATTCCAGCGGGCGGGTCCCCGAATACGAGATTTCCGCCAACCGGGCAACGACCGCAACTGTTCCGAGAGTGCTGGCCGTGGACGATAACGATGCCAACCTCAAGCTGGTGATGACCCTGCTCGAAGACTGCCAACTGGATGCCGAAAGCGCTTCCAGCGGCTTTGAAGCCCTGAGCAAGGCCAGACAGAAACCCTTCGACCTGGTCTTCATGGACCTTCAGATGCCCGGCATGGACGGGGTGGAAACTACTGCAAGGCTGAGGGAGATGGATACCGGCAATCACCGGACCCCGATCATTGCGCTGACTGCCCATGCCCTAGCAGACGAGCAGGAACGACTGACAAAGCAGGGCTTCGATGGCTACATGCCCAAACCCATCAGCAGTGGCCAGCTCAACGACATCATTCATGAGTACACCGGCTATGTTTGCCCGAAAAGTGGAAGCGACGGCCGGCTTCCCGTTCCGGAAGTTCGCGACACCCGTCGGGCGCTCCGGCCCTCAACGCGCAAAATGCAGCAGGATTGCGTCAGCGTGGACGAAAGCATCCAACTGGCCGCCGGCAAGGCGGACCTGGCCGAGGAACTGTTCAGCATGCTGCTGGAGCAGGTACATGTAGACCGCGGGCGGATTCCGGAACTCTGGGCCAACCACAACATGGATGAGCTACTGGAGTGTGTTCACAAGCTCCATGGCGCTACCCGCTACTGCGGCGTACCGGAATTGAGAGCCGCAGCCAACCATCTGGAAACGGCCATCAAATGCTCTGCTCCGGATCTGGAACACCAGAAAGACCAGCTGCTCTCGGCCATGGAGCGCCTGCAGATCTGGAGCGACCAGACCGATTGGCAGCAGCTGTTCCGGCAACGCCATGAGGCCGCCGAAACGACCTGAGGCTGCCCCGCATCAGACCCGACTTCGGGCCTGATCGATGATGGTTTTCATGTCCCGGACCGCCTCTTTGAGACCGGTAAACACCGCGCGGGCGATGATGGCGTGGCCGATATTCAGTTCGTTGATGCCATGGATTGCCGCCACTCGCTCGGTGTTGTGGTAATGCAGGCCATGGCCTGCATTCACAATCAGACCCTTCTTGCGGGCGTAGGCGACCGCGTCGGCAATGGTTTTGAACGCGGCGTTTTCCGCCTCAGGTGTTTCGGCCTCGGCATACTCACCGGTGTGCAGTTCCACCACCGGAGCGCCGCAGCGAACCGCCGCATCGATCTGGGCAGGGTCCGGATCAATAAACAGCGATACTTCGGCACCAATCCGGGCGAGGCGTTCACAGGCCTTGGCCACCCGGGATTCCTGACCCTCGACATCCAGACCGCCCTCGGTGGTCAATTCCTCACGCTTCTCTGGCACCAGGCAAACACATTCCGGCCGCACCTGTTCGGCAAACGCCAGCATCGCATCGGTTACCGCCATTTCCAGGTTCATCTTGGTCTGGAGTACTTCTTTGAGCAGCAGCACGTCCCGATCCTGAATATGACGCCGATCTTCCCTGGGATGGATCGTGATGCCGTCTGCACCGGCCTCTTCTGCCATCAGCGCTGCCTGCACCGGATCAGGGTACCGGGTCCCCCTCGCCTGGCGGAGGGTGGCAACGTGATCAATATTGACGCCAAGCAGTACTCTAGGATTCATGGGATTCTCCCTGAAGGTGAGTGAAAAGGCTGCGACTGTTCAGGGGACGCCCCTGCAGAAGATAATCAATCAGGACCCGCATGACCCGTTTCGCCAAGCGCCGACAGCGCTCCGATTGCAGATCCTCGCGGGCCAGATCAAGTAAAACGTCCCCCGGCAGATTCCGCAGGCGCACACCGGGCGACAACCCGGACACAATGCCCTGCTCCGGATCATAACAATACTCCCCGCCGGGCTCGACGGATTGTCCGGTATCGGTGGCAAGATCCCAGGCAAAGTCATAGCCTAGGGCAGAGGCAAAGGCGAGTTCGAAACGCCGAAGCACCGGCTCCACATCCCTGGTATCGGACAACTGCCCAACCGCATCGATGTAGGCCGCAAAAAGCGTGGGATGGGGATCTGCAGCGGGCAGAATCCGCTGCAGCAGTTCATTCAGGTAAAGGCCACTATAGAGGGACAGCGTCCGGGTAAGTGCAGGGCCGACACGCACGTCGACCTGTGTCAGGGTTTTCAGATCGCCCCGACCTGCCCAGTCCAAAACCAGCGGCTGAAACGGCTGGAGCTGGGCCTTGAGGGGGCTCTTGGCGCTGCTCGCCCCACGGGCAATGAGCGTCATGCGCCCGTGATTCAGGGAAAATATATCCACCATCAGGCTGGTTTCCCGCCAGGGCCGGCGGTGAAGGACATAAGCGGGCTCCTGCTGCTCAGGCCCCTTCATAAACGCCTCAGAGGTCGTTCATGCCCAGGCTCTTCAGGGCCCGGTCGCTGTCTGCCCAGCCACGTTTTACCTTCACCCAGAGCCTCAGCATGATCTTGCTGTCGAACATACGTTCCATATCCGTGCGCGCCTCCTGGCCTATGCGGCGCATCCGCTCACCCTTCTCGCCAATGATGATTTTCTTCTGGCCCTCTCGCTCGACCAGTATCAGTGCGGATATATGCAGGGTCTTGCCTTCGCGTTTGAACTCCTCGATTTCCACAGCCACTGAGTAAGGAAGCTCGGCACCCAGCTGGCGGGTAATCTTCTCCCGGACGATCTCCGAAGCCAGGAAACGCTCACTGCGATCGGTGATCTGGTCGTCCGGATAGAAGTGGATACTCTCCGGAAGGAACCGGCCCACGGCCTCTTCCAGAGGCTCCAGATTGGTCTCTTTCAGGGCCGATAGTGGAATGATTTCGGCAAATTCGCGCTTTTTCGAGAGCATATCCAGATGCGGAAGCAGGCTTTCCCGTTTTTCGATCTTGTCGACCTTATTCACCGCCAGGATCACCGGGCATTTCAGGCGGCTGAGTTTCTCCAGCACCATCTCATCCGCGGTCGTCCAGGCCAGCTGATCCACCACGAACACCACGACATCGACATCAATGAGCGCCGACGTGGCCGCCTTGTTCATGTAGCGGTTAATGGCCCGGGGCTCTTCCTCGTGCATGCCCGGTGTGTCCACATAGATCGCCTGCACCGGCCCCACTGTCTTGATGCCCAGCACCTGATGACGGGTGGTCTGCGGCTTGCGGGAGGTTATGCTCAGCTTCTGCCCGAGGATGTGATTCAGCAGCGTGGATTTTCCCACATTCGGACGGCCGACGATGGCCACAAAACCGCAGCGGCTGTCCGGGTTTTCCGGACGGGTGATATCGTTCATTACTGGTTCTCCACGCCCAGTTCTTTCAGGGCGTTACGGGCTGCCTGCTGCTCGGCCACCCGGCGGCTGCTGCCGGTCCCGGTGGTCTTGCGGTCCAGCGATGGCAGCGCACAGGATACATGGAATGTCTGGTTGTGGGCCTCGCCGTCCACAGAAATGACGTCATAACGTGGCAGCGGAAACTGACGAGACTGGAGGTACTCCTGCAAACGGGTCTTGGGGTCTTTCTGGGTATCCTGCAGGTCGAGCTTTTCCAGGCGGTGCTCGAACCAGCGCAGTACCTGCTCCCGGCAAGTGTGGAAATCACTGTCCAGGTAGATCGCGCCGATGATGGACTCCACGGCGTCGGCCAGGATGGATTCCCGGCGGAAGCCCCCGCTTTTCAGCTCCCCCGAGCCCAGCCGAAGGTATGTGCCGAGCTGGAACTCCCGACCAATTTCGGCGAGTGTAACGCCTTTTACCATCCGGGCCCGCAGGCGACTCAGCTGACCTTCCCGGGCTTTTTCGAAGTGCAGAAACAAATACTCGGCAATCACCATATTCACAATGGAATCACCGAGGAATTCGAGGCGCTCGTTGTTCTGATTTCCATAGCTCCGGTGGGTAAGTGCCAGCAGAAGCCGCTCCGGCGATTTGAACTGATAGCCGATGCGCCGCTGTAACTGATCCAGATCCGGTTGTGAACTCACTTGCCCTTCATCTCATATTTGTGCTTGAAGTGAACCACCGTATCCACATTACTGAACAGGTTGTTGCGCACTTCGTAATCAACATTGATAACGACCAGATCGCCGTCTTTATCGACCGAAATATTCTTGGCGTCAAATCCCCGGACATTGTTCACGCTGAGCCGCTTGTTGATCAACGTACGAACCTGGGCGGGCCCCATCTGGGAGAGACCTTCGGTGCCATCAAGGCTTTCCAGCGCTTCCTGAATGGTGATGTCATCCAGATAGGCGGGACCAAGCTTGATCACCAGCGTCAACAGACCACCAAAAAACAGCACCATAACCATCATGACCAGTGCCGAAGCACCGCCCTGACGGCCCATGCCGGAAAGATTGTTTTTCTTCATTATGACTGCGCTCCAGATAGTCCGAGTTACTCGATTCCGCCTACACGATCAAAGGATGGCAGACTGGTAAGGGATTTCCAGTGCATCCAGATAGCAAAGGCCTTGCCCACCACCAGCTCGTCCGGGACCGTGCCCCAATAGCGGCTGTCATTACTGTTGTCGCGATTGTCACCCATGACGAAATAATGACCCTCGGGCACCAGCCACTCGCCCTCACCACTGCCGCCAGACCGGCCCATGGTCAGGAAAATGTCGTGCTCCACTTCACCGAGATCCTCGCGGCGCAGCTCCATCGGCGGTAAACGCGCGATAAACCGGGTTTCCACCCGATCGCCATTGATGAACAGCTGCTTGTCACGGTAGCGGATGTGGTCGCCCGGCAGACCGATCACCCGTTTGATGTAGTTGGTCTCGCCGTCCTCCGGGTAGCGGAAGACCATCACATCGCCGCGTTGGGGATCGCCGACCGGAATCACTTTGGTGCCGGCAACCGGAAGCCTGAACCCATAGGCGTATTTGTTCACCAGAATGAAATCGCCGACTTCCAGGGTGGGCAACATGGATCCCGACGGAATCTGGAACGGTTCAACCAGGAAGGACCGAAGCACCAGCACAATGGCCAGCACCGGAAAAAACGATCGGCTAAGGTCAACCAGATAGGGCTCTTTAGGCTCCTCCGATTCCGCTGGGGAGCCTTCATCCACTGCGTCGCCGGTGCCGCTGGCACGGTAGGCAGCTAGACGACGCTCACGAAGAAACAGCTTGTCCGCCAGCCAGATCAGACCCGTTGCAAAGGTCAGTACTACCAGTACCAGGGGAAAATCGATATCCATCCAGGAGGCCTTTTATTTATCCACTTTCAGTACGGCAAGAAACGCTTCCTGAGGCACCTCGACATTACCCAGCTGCTTCATACGCTTTTTACCTTCCTTCTGCTTCTGCAGCAGTTTCTTCTTCCGGCTCACATCGCCACCGTAACACTTGGCGGTTACGTTCTTGCGCAGCGCCTTGACTGTGACCCGCGAGACCACCTGGTTACCAATGGCGGCCTGAATCGCGATATCAAACATCTGCCGCGGAATCAGTTCCTTCATTTTTTCAATCAGTTGGCGGCCTTTGTAATTGGCCTGTTCCTTGTGCACGATCAGAGCCAGGGCATCAACGCGCTCGCCATTGATCAGCACGTCCAGCCGCACCAGATTGGCGGTCTGGAATCGGGTAAAGTGGTAATCCAGAGAGGCGAAGCCGCGGCTGGCCGACTTGATGCGATCGAAGAAGTCCATCACCACCTCGGCCATCGGCAACTCGTAAGTCAGCTGAACCTGGGTCGTCATGAAGTGCATGTTCTTCTGGACGCCACGCTTTTCCTCACACAAGGCTATTACGTTACCGATATGCTCCTGGGGCACCAGGATATTCGCTTCTACAATCGGCTCACGCATTTCCTCAATGGAACCAATATCCGGAAGCCGGGACGGGTTGTCTACCGACAGGGTCTCACCCTGTTTGGTAACCACCTCATAGATAACCGTTGGCGCCGTGGTGATCAGGTCGATGTCGTATTCACGTTCCAGCCGCTCCTGGATAATTTCCATGTGCAGCATGCCGAGGAAACCACAGCGGAAACCAAAGCCAAGAGCATCGGAGCTCTCTGGCTCGAAAAACAGGGAGGCATCGTTCAGCGTCAGTTTTTCCAGGGCATCCCGGAAATCGTTGTAGTCATCGGCACTGACCGGAAATAGCCCCGCATAAACCTGGGGCTTGACCTTCTTGAACCCCGGCAGCATCGGGGTCTGTTCGGCGAACTTCTGGTGCACGATGGTGTCGCCCACGGGCGCACCGTGGATATCCTTGATGCCTGCCACCACAAAGCCGACATCGCCGGATTCCAGCATGTCGGTGTCTTTCGGTTTGGGATTGAAAATACCAACCTTATCGGCATTCCAGGCCCTGCCGGTGGACTTGATGACGATCTTGTCGCCCTTTTTCAGGGTACCTTCGGTCACCCTCACCAAAGACACGACTCCGAGATAATTGTCGAACCAGGAATCAATGATCAGAGCCTGCAGGGGCGCGCTTCGGTCGCCCTTCGGTGGGGGGATCTTCTTGATCAGATCTTCCAGCACATCTTCCACGCCAAGGCCGCTCTTGGCGCTACAGCGGACCGCGTCAGAGGCTTCAATACCGATGATATCCTCGATTTCCGCCGCCACCCGTTCCGGTTCGGCCTGGGGCAGGTCCATCTTGTTCAGAACCGGCACGACTTCAAGACCCTGCTCAATGGCGGTGTAGCAGTTCGCTACAGACTGGGCTTCAACGCCCTGCCCGGCATCCACCACCAGCAGTGCGCCCTCGCAGGCATAGAGCGAGCGCGAAACCTCGTAGGAAAAATCCACGTGGCCCGGGGTATCGATAAAGTTCAGTTTGTATTCCTGCCCGTCACGGGCGGTGTAATTCAGCGTGACACTCTGGGCCTTGATGGTAATCCCTCGCTCACGCTCGAGATCCATGGAGTCCAGGACCTGCTCGGCCATTTCACGGTCGGTCAGGCCGCCGCAAACCTGGATAAAACGGTCTGCCAGCGTGGATTTACCATGGTCGATGTGGGCGATGATGGAAAAGTTACGGATTCGGCTCAGTTCAGTCACAGACAATGAATACTCAGTTAAGACGAAGGATTGAGCCCGGAGGGGCCGCTACCCGGATCCGGGAACGGCGTGATTTTACCGGTTACCGGCCGCCATTGCCATGATCAGGAAATCAGCGGCCGTTCGTACTGCCGGATAAGGAAACCAATGAGCGCATCCTCGTCCAGCGGATAGCTGAACAGGTTGCCTTGACACTGGGCGCAGCCGTGGGTTTTCAGGAAGCTCAACTGCTGTGGGGTTTCCACACCCTCCGCGACCACCGTGAGGTGAAGCTTGCGGGCCAGGGCAATCACTGCGGAGGCAACATCCGTGGCACTGACATTGTAGGGAATGTCGCGAATGAATCGGTGATCAATCTTGATGACATCCAGCGGCAGCTGCTGTAAAGCAACCAGTGAACAGGAGCCGGTGCCAAAATCATCGAGGATCAGGCAGACCCCAAGATCATGAAGTGACACCAGTAACTCCCTGAGCATTCGCGGATCTTCATTGAGCAGCTCCGCCGGCATCTCCAGCTCCAGCCGCTCCGGCGAGACGCCCGTCTCGGTGATAACCTGTCTGATCATGTCCAGGAAGCCCGAATCGGTCAGTTGTCGAACGGACAGATTCACCGCCATTTTCAGGGATTCAAAGCCGGCCCGCTCCAGGGCCTGAACCTGAATACAGGCCTGTCTCAGGGCCCATTCACCCAAGCGGACAATCAGCCCCGTTTCCTCGGCCAGACCGATGAACTGCTGTGCCGACACCAGACCCTTCTCCGGATGATGCCAGCGCAGGAACGCCTCCACCCCGATCACCCGCTCACTGGCCAGATCAATCTTCGGCTGGTAGTGCAGAACGAAGCGATCGCCATCCAGGGCCGTGGCCAACTCCTCTTGCTGCAGAAGCCGCCTTGCCGCCTTGATGTTCATGGCCGGGGTGAAGAACTGGAACGTATTCCGGCCCAGCTCCTTGGCACGATACATGGCCAGATCAGCGAACTTCATCAGGGTTCCGGCGTCCTCACTGTCGTGGGGAATCATGGTGATGCCGATACTGACCGTGATGCCGACTTCGTGATCGTTCAGCCGGATTCGCTGGCAAAGGCTGCGCAAGATGGTCTCTGCGACCTTGCCGGCGGCATCGGAGTCACTGATCCGGGACAGCAAAACCACAAACTCATCGCCGCCAAGCCTGGCAACCGAATCCTCCTCACGGACACAACCCACCAGCCACTGCGCCACCTGGCAAAGCAGTTCATCGCCGGAATCATGGCCCAGGGTGTCGTTGATACGCTTGAAACCGTCGAGGTCCAGGAACATGAGGGCGGCTGGTTCACCGCTCCGGCGACTGCGGCTGACCACGTGATTCAAACGGTCCCGGAACAGTTGCCGGTTCGCCAGGCCGGTGAGCGGGTCATAGAATGCCAGTCTGTGCAGCTCGGATTGGGCGGCCTTGAGCTGGGTCAGATCCCGCAGGCTCAGCACAACGCCATTGACGCCGGGCACCGACAACATGGCCGTAAATGTGCCCTCCATATCCCGCCATTGGCCCTGGGCATCACGGATACGGACCCGGATGACCGGCATCTGTTTGCCCGGCGACTGAACGGAATCGTCAAAGCCTCTCTGCAGTTGGGGCCAGTCGTCACCATGAACGAGCTCCTCAAAGTTCAGGGCCTGTACCTGATCTGGCTCGAAGCCAAGGATATCGAGGCTGGACGGGCTCGCGTAAAGGGCCCGCCCCGCACGGTCCATCACCAGGGTGACATTGGCTGCGCCCTCGGTAATCGCCCGATAGCGGCCGGCACTGATCTGCGCCATCAGGCGTGACCGGATCAAAGCCAGCACGAAGAGGAACAACAGGGCGCTGATCACCAGGCCACTGCCCAGAACAATCGGAGGCCGCGGATCCGAGGCCAGAAAATCAAAGGCGGGTGTGGAACGGGTCTGCAGCAGCCAGTCGCGACCACCATGGCTGATGGTCTGACTCATCTGGAAACTGAATTCGTTGTCCAGAGAGCCCAGATTGGAGCCGTACATGAGGTTCTGCCGTTGCACGACTCCGGCATCGTAGATCCGGACATCAAGAAACGGCGAGATCAGGCCAACGATGCCGTCGATAAGATTGTTCATCCGGAAGGCACTGAACACATAGCCCGCCAACATCATGCGACGCTCGGCCCGGATCTCGGGTACTTCTCCACCCTGGTAGACGGGGTAATACATCAGAAAACTGGCCTGATCCTCACCGAGCTCCTCCTGGACCAGCACCACCTTGGCAGTCACCGTGGGGATAGCATCATCCCTGGCCTGCTCCATGGCCCGGCGATGAATGGGATCGCTGAAGGCATCGTAGCCGAGGGCCCGTCGGTTACGCTCCGTGCCGGGCTCCAGGTAGACCATGGGGTAGTAGTAGGGGCCGTTACCCAGCGGGTTCACCAGGTAATTATGCACCCCTTCCGCCCGGACCGAGGCGATGTGATCAGCCATCTGGCGGACACCGATACGGCGAACATAGCCAATACCCTGAATGCCCGGGTAGTAGCGGTTGATATCCACCTTGTCGATGTATTCGCGCCATTGGTCACGGGAAACGTCTCCGGCCACCGCAAACAGACCGGCGCTGCCGGCCAGCACCTGCTCGTAGTTTAGCAAGCGTTCTTCGATGGCGGATTTGAGTTGCAGCGACTGGGTGCGGAACCGGGCTTCCGTGCGGTCTTCAACAAGCCGGATGGACACCTGCCAAAGCAACAGGGTGACGGCAATGGCAACGGCAAAAATCAGCCAGGCGACCCAGGCGTTGCGAAATTCCAGTAATTTACGGAGCGAGAGTTCCTGTCTGTTCATCATGGGGCTGGTCCGTTCCATGGCCACTCATTTTTATTGATCCGCCGAGTATAACAAAAGCCCCCGCGGGTGTCGTTTCCGACACCCGCGGGGGCTTTCTCTCCCGTTGATTTAGCTCAGCAGAGGGATATCAGGGCTTCATCACCAGATACAGTGCCCGGCCCTGGCGAACCACCCGGACCGACACTGCCTTACCCTCAGGCAGCGACCGCACAGCCTCGCGGAACTCCTGTACCGAAGTCACTTTCTGGCGGTTAATTTCGGTGATCACATCCCCCGCCCGAATGCCGGCTTCAGACGCAGCACCCCGGGCAACGTCACTGACCACAACACCTCCTTCAACGCCCATGGAATCGGCCATGTCTGCCGGCAGCGGTTCAACCATCATGCCCAGGGGCGCGGAGGCGGGGCCACCACTGTCACCGGAGGGCGCAGCAGCCTGCTGGCCTCCCTCCTCGGGAAGGCGGCCAATTTCGACCTCAAGTTCAATCTCCTCGCCCCCACGAAGCACCCTCAGCTCGGCGGTTTCACCGACCGGCGTGCGACCGACCATGGGCGGCAGATCAGAGGAAAGCTGCACCTCATCGCCGTCATAATTAAGGACGATATCCCCCGCCTGCAGACCCGCTTTCTGCGCCGGCGAGTCCGCCATCACTTCGGCAACCAGCGCACCGCGGGGCCGCTTGAGACCAAAGGATTCGGCCAGATCCCGGTTCACTTCCTGGATCAGCACCCCGAGCCAACCGCGGGAGACCGAACCCTGGTCACGCAATTGGCGGAACACATTCATGGCATCGTCGATAGGGATGGCAAACGAGACTCCCATGAAACCGCCAGAGCGGGTGTAGATCTGGGAGTTGATACCCACGACCTCACCGTCCAGATTAAACAGAGGCCCGCCTGAATTGCCCGGATTAATGGCCACATCAGTCTGAATGAAAGGCACGTAGTTTTCCGATGGCAACGAGCGACCCAGGGCGCTGACGATCCCGGCCGTTACCGTATAATCGAACCCGAATGGCGAGCCAATCGCAAAGACCCATTCACCGACTTTCAGATCCCGGGACCGACCTACCTTAACGACTGGCAGGTCATCTCCGTTTTCAATCTTCAGTACGGCCATATCGGAACGGGGATCCGTTCCAACCAGGGTCGCGGGCAGCTCGCGCCGGTCATTCAGCCGCACGATGATCTCATCAGCACCCTCGACCACGTGATTGTTGGTCAGGACGTAACCGTCCGAGGAGACAATAAACCCGGAGCCCATGGAGCGGCGTGGCTGGGAGTTGCCAGGCCCACCTCCAAATGGAGACTGGGGGCCGCGGAAGAAATCCTGGAAAAACTCGGGAAGCTGTTCGAGCTGACGCTCGTCAAACGGCATTCCGGGAGAGCCGGAATTGCGGCGCGTAGGCTCGGTGGTTGTACTGATGTTCACCACCGCACCGGCGTTATCCTCAACCAGCTCGGTAAAATCGGGCAGGCTTCGGGCTGAGCTCGCCTGACTCCAGCCCGCCAACACCATGGCGGACAGCAAGATCAGCAAAGCGGCCGGCATCCTTCCGGGTATGAAATTACGTGACGACTGGGCAACTGCTGTTGCACTCGACATGTTGTACCCCCTGTTGTGCTTACACCTAGGCGTAGTTTTGGGTTCGGCCCACCGATTTTCAACTTACAAAACCGTAGGGTTTACAGACAGTTTTCAGAGGCTATCCGGCTTACCCGGACCAGGCGGGGCTCATACTCCTTGCCGCCCGCGTCTTGCAGTTTGCGTCCTGCGAAAAAACCCAGAGCCAGGCCAGCGACAGCGGCCAGCATCGCAGCGCCATCGCTACCACCGGACAGCTGGTGCCCGAGGATACTTGCGACGACCATCAGGATCAGTGGGACCGCGTAGACCAGAATGGAAGCACCCAGCAACGCCTGCTCATCGATCCCGATGGTTACTTCATCTCCCACCCTGGCATTGACCGAGTTGGTCACCAGAATCTGGTTGGCGCGCCCGCCGGAGGCAGCCGCCAGGACTTTCTGGCCACAACCATTGCGGGCAGCGCAACTCTGGCAGGCGCTGGTTCGAATCGTCTGGACCCAGACCTTATCGCCCTTGAGCGCGACCACTTTTCCAGTTTCAGTAATCACGGTTCACCCGCACCCAAAGCCACTGAGTCTTCAATACGCACCGATTCGGCAACCTGTCGCGCAGTCTGCGGGGGCAGCTCACCCACAACGGTAATCAGAAAAGCGCTATCCCCTTCCGTCATCTGGTGCATATAAACGGTGGTGGCGCCAATCAGGGAAGCACCCGTCGGCATGGTAACCGGGCCAGCCGGCTCAACGAAGACCGAGAAAGCGGCGAGGCCATCGGAGAAGGCAACCGCCTGACCCTTGCCGGAGCGAGGCGCCGCAGCGGGCACAAACCCTTCCGGTCGCCACCCAAGCTGCCACCCATCCATACGTTGGACCACCGATGCCTTAGCAGCAGGCTCATCCAGCGTTCTGGAAATTTCCCGGCCCTGGGTGCGGATCTCAAATTCGCTATCGGGAATGTCTTCGCCGATGTGCAGACTGGTGAACTGAAACTGCTCGAGCACTTCCCCCTCGGCATTACGAACGTGGCTCTTCACCAAAAGACCAGTGGATTTTTCCAGCCAGAGCCGATGACTGTAGCGGTAGGGATCTTTGGCGCTTAACGCCACTGAAACCACGTCGTATCCCGCGACCCGGTCCTCACCTTTCATTTCCGCCCGATACCAGTGGCTGACCGGCATCAGCTGGCTGGTGAACGCTTCGGCAAACGGGCCTGAAGGGATCACCTGGTCAAGCTTGACGCGGCCTGTTTCGGGAAGCACGCAGACAACATTCATGCCTTTGCGAACAATTTCACCACTGCCGCCGTCCTGCAGGACCAGCCGTTCCTCTACAACGCCATCATTGTAACGATGGGCAATCTGCATGGAGTGCACGCTCTCGCCCCGGGCATAAACAAACACACCGCGGTAGGACGTCATGTTCAGGGCCGGCCCGAGCCTTTCAAGCCAGGCGGATGCCTCGTCTTCGTCCGCCGCAGCCGGCAGCGATCCAGCAAGCGCGAGCAAAACACCCACGAGCATGGACAGCGCACGGCTTGGGAAAACATTAATGCAGACTTGAGGCATGATTAAACTCTCGCTCCGGGGATCAGTAGCTGGCACCATTGGCACTGACCAGACGGGCATAGCCGACGGCGCCCCGCCCGGCGCCAACGCTGTTGTGCTGTGCGTGCTCCAGCAGGTAGCGACTCATATACTCCCACTGCTCCTCATCAAGACCCTGCAAGGCAATTTCCCTGACCGGCGGGTCCTGCACAGACGTTTCTGGTGTGGCTGCGGTCACGGGCTGAACCGGCCCGGTAGCGGATGAATCCCAACCGGCACCAGCACCGAACCCGACCAGGAGCGCCATGGCAACCATGGCGGCAGCCGGCCAATGCCAGCGGCCGGACCCGGTAGCCTGTAGGGCAGTTTCAGGCCTGACCGCGGTGGAACCCCGCCCGTCAAGCAATTCACGGACGCTAACGCTGACGTCCATACCGTGAGCCGGGGAATGGCCGTCATGCATAAGGTCGCGAACATCCTGCCAACGCTGCCACTGCGCCCGAACCTCGTCCTGGCGATCGTGTGAAAGCAGGCGACGTACCGAAAGTTCGTCAGCTTCGTCGTCCATCATTGCGGACAGTGTTTCTCTGAGACGATCATCCATGGGATGCAACCTCAATTACGTCACCGAGTGATTGAGTAAAGGCCCAAGATGCCGATCAACCGCATCCCGGGCTCTGAATATTCTTGAACGGACAGTACCGATCGGGCACTCGAGGATACCCGCGATATCCTCATAGCTCAGTCCATCGTATTCCCTGAGCAGAAAGGCAGAGCGCAGCTCCTCAGGAAGCTGGGCGATCGCCTTGTTCAATTCTTTCTGGAGCTGTTCCCGCTGCAGGAGTCGTTCAGGCGATGCGGTGTCACGCAGCCGTGAACCGTCATCGAAGTTCTCCGCTTCCGCTGAGTCGGCACTGCCCTGTGGACGCCGGCCACGGGATTCCAGGTAGTTCTTCGCGGTATTGACAGCAATCCGGTACAGCCATGTATAGAAGGCGCTGTCCCCGCGGAAGCGCTCGATCGCCCTGAACGCCTTTACGAAGGTCTCCTGGGTCAGATCCATGACTTCCTGACTGTCGTAGACGTACCGGCTGATTATGGATGCGACTCTGGATTGGTACTTGACCACCAGAAGATCGAAGGCGGCGCGATCACCATTACGGACCTTGCGTACCAGCTGCAGATCCGTCTGGCTGTCAGAGTGATCGCCCTGTTGTTTCTCTGTATCAGGAGTCATGGACTGGTTGCCGGGGTTCCCTGATTTGATGGCCAGCTGTCCGGCCTGTACCAAGTTTCGCTGCGTCATTGATGCTATCCGGCGTCCGTTGATGAAACGGGCTAGACCACCGGTCAGGCGGCTCACCCTGTCAGGCCAAATAGACAGCAAGCGTAAAGTTTAGTTCAATACACGTCCACATTATGGCCTGCGATAACGATCCGATGCCACAGTCCTTCGAATACGATGTTCTCATTGTCGGCAGTGGTGCTGCCGGCCTCACTGTCGCGCTCAATCTTCCGGAGCATCTGAAGGTCTGCGTGGTGAGCAAGGCGCAGATCAGCAGCGGCGCCACTCTCTGGGCGCAAGGCGGTATCGCCGCAGTTCTGGATGATCAGGATTCCACCGAAAACCACATTACTGACACCCTGAACGCCGGCGCCGGCCTTTGCCATGAGGACGCCGTGCGCTTCACCGTCGAACATGGCAAGGAAAGCATCAACTGGCTGATTGATTCCGGTGTGGATTTTACCCGGGATCAGGACGCCCATTACCACTTGACGCGTGAAGGCGGCCACAGTCACCGGCGTATCATTCACGCAGCCGATGCCACCGGCCATGCGGTTTCAACCACCCTCACCTCCCAGGCGGAGGCACGATCAAACATAGAACTCATGTCTGGTCGGGTGGCGGTGGATCTGATCACCAACCGCAAACTGTCCCTGCCGGGAAACCGATGCGTCGGTGCCTACATACTGAACCTTGAAGACAACCATGTGGAGCTGTTCCGGGCACGATTCACAGTGATTGCCACCGGTGGCGCCTCCAAGGCCTACCGCTATACAACCAATCCGGACGGCGCTTCCGGAGACGGGATTGCGATGGCCTGGCGGGCCGGTTGCCGGGTGGCAAACATGGAGTTCAACCAGTTTCACCCCACATGCCTTTATCACCCCCACGCCAAATCCTTCCTGATCACGGAAGCCGTGAGGGGCGAGGGTGGCCTGCTGAAACTGCCGGATGGTTCCCGGTTCATGGATCGCTTTGACGAGCGTGGCGAGCTGGCGCCCCGCGATATCGTTGCCCGGGCCATTGACCACGAAATGAAACGACTGGGCGCTGATCATCTGTACCTGGACATCAGCCACAAACCCGCCGACTTTATAAAGCACCACTTCCCCACCATCTACGAGAAGTGCCTGGGCTTCGGTATCGATATTACCCGCGAGCCCATTCCCGTGGTTCCGGCCGCTCACTACACCTGTGGCGGGATCATGAGCGATGAACGTGCCCGAACCGATGTCAACCAGCTCTACGTGGTCGGCGAGGCTGCCTTCACCGGGCTCCATGGGGCCAACCGAATGGCCAGCAACTCCCTGCTGGAATGTCTGGTTTATGGCCGTGCAGCTGCGGCGGATATCGCACGACGGGAAGCCGACATTCCGCCACCGCCAGAGGCACCAGACTGGGATGAAAGCCAGGTCCGGGACTCCGACGAAGACGTGGTGATCTCCCACAACTGGGACGAGCTCCGCCATTTCATGTGGGACTACGTCGGCATTGTGCGGACCACCAAGCGGCTGCAGCGGGCCAAGCACCGAGTGGACCTCTTATCTGCAGAAATCGGTGAGTTCTACAGCAACTACCGTGTCACCAACGACCTGTTGGAACTTCGGAACCTGGTCACCGTGTCTGATCTCATAATATGTTCGGCACTGCAGCGCAGGGAAAGCCGAGGACTGCACTACACTCTCGATTATCCCGGACTGATGAATGAGGTGCGTGATACCCTGCTGGTTCCCACCACCTACCGTACACTCGCGCCCTGAACGAACACCGTTTTTACACAGGATTCAATGGTAAACACTATGTCAGAGACACCTGCATCGTTTGAAAAAGCAGAATTCAACCGCCTCTGGTGGCATAGCCGTAGAGGCATGCTGGAGCTGGACAACCTTCTGATTCCCTTCATGGAAGAGGCCTTCCGCGATCTGGACGCTGAAGACCAGGCCCGCTACAAAAAACTGCTCACCTGCGAAGACAACGACATGTTTGAGTGGTTCATGCAACGCAGCCGCCCGGCAGATCCCGATCTTCAACGCATGGTCGACATCATTCTCAAACGTGTCCAGCCGGATTGAGCTAACGCTCACGCCCTCCATACGGGTTGGCCTGCTTGCGGTGCTGCCATGGCTGTTGCTGCTGGCTTTCCTGGTGGTGGCGGTGCTGGCAGGCAAGTTCTGGCTTCTCGTTGCAATCCCGATTGCACTTTGGGGAGCCGCCCTGCAGTATCGGTCAAACGGGTCACTTCTGGGCATCGGTTCCGTGAATGGCCTTCTGATCGAACACGGTAAAATGTATGCCCGAATCGGAGACAACCGGCAGGTCGAGGTTATTCCGGTCGCCTCCAGCCGGATCTGGTCCGGGCTGGCACTCTTGAAACTTCGGCCTACCGGCACCAGATTCCGCTCATACACTTCAATCCTGCTGGCACCACTGGCCGGAAGGCCGGGCAATGTTCCGGCGGAGGATTTCCGTCGCCTCAGGGTATGGCTTAGACTGGGCCGTCCCCGGCGATCATCTCACTGATTCAATGACCTGGAGCACGCCATGACCGACACAGACGCTTCTGTATCTGCCGTTGCAGAGTATCCCCTGCCGAGCGACGGCTGGGCGGCCCTCGACGACCGAGTGGTTGTGCGCGTCAGCGGCCCGGGCACCGACAAGTTTCTCCAGGGCCAGTTCAGCCAGAACCTCGATGAGGTAACCCCGGAGCACGCTCCGCGAGCGGCCGCAGCAACGCCCAAGGGTCGTGCCTACTGCCTCACTCGCATGGTCCGGTCAGGCGACGACATTCTGATGGACTTTCCTGCCGAACTCGCTGACGACATCATCAGCCACTTGCGCAAATATCTGATGCTGTTTCGTGGAACCACCATGGAGGTGGTTCAGGAAACGAAGATTATCGGGATTCTGGGCAACGGGCTGGCAGAAACACTCGCCGGAAAGCCACTGGATTCTCTGAAAGAGCCCGGGAACGCCTGCACACTACCTGATGGCATACTCGTAAAGACGCAATCGACAGCCGAGGGCACGTCCCGCTTCGAGCTCTGGCACACTGAGGAGGGCGAAGCAGCACTTCCCGCCAATGCCCGTATGTCGTTGGCCGACTGGCAAGCCTCCGAAATCGCGGCGGGCGTCGCCTCTCTCACTACCGCCACACAGGAGTCCTTCGTGCCACAGATGTTGAACTGGCAGCATGTGGGCGGCGTGCATTTCAAGAAAGGCTGCTACACGGGTCAGGAAGTGATTGCCCGCATGCACTTCCTCGGGCAATTGAAAAAGAGTCTTTTCCGTTTCCGTATTGAACACCCAGAGGACCTGCCAACCCCCGGAACCGCATTGATTTCCGGAGAGCGGTCAATCGGGGAAGTAGTAAACGCGGTCAATTACCGCGGCGGCAGCGTTGAATTACTTGCGGTGGTTCGCCACGATGCCGCGGAAAATACGTTGCATCCGGAAGGCCTGCCACAGGCGAAACTGGAACCAATGCCGCTGCCCTACCCGGTGCCCGAAAGGGAAAAAAGCGCACAATCAGATACATAAGTTGACAGGCAAACGCGCCAGAATTTGCTATTTTGCTATGCAGTAGCTCACATATTTGATTGTTCCGGCAGCGCCCCGCAAACGAGGACCATGAGCCGGAACCTACACGCGGACCTTTACTGACCATGTCGAATATTGTCGAAACCATTAAAGCTGATCTCAACGCTGCCATTGAAAATGACAAGCTGGTGCTGCCCACTCTTCCCGAGGTGGCCCTTCAGGTCAGAGATATTGCGCAATCCGAGGATTCTTCAATCGGCGATCTGGTCAAAGTCATTAGCAATGACACGGCGCTTTCCGCACGCATCATCCGGGTGACCAACAGCCCGCTGTTTCGCGGCAGTCGCGCCATCGAGAACCTGAACATGGCGGTCAGCCGCCTGGGCATGGCCTACACCAGCAACCTGGCCATGGGCCTGGCCATGGAGCAGATGTTCCAGGCCACGTCCGACATGATCGACAAGCGCATGCGCGCCACCTGGCAGACCAGTACTGAGGTGGCCGGTGTATGCCATGTGCTGGCGCAACACTACACGAAACTCAAGCCCGACCAGGCTACTCTCGCAGGTCTGGTTCATCTGATTGGTGTGCTCCCAATCCTGCGCTATGTGGAGGACCAGGATATCCAGATCAGCAGCATCATGCTGGACAACGTGGTTGATGAGCTGCATCCAAAGATCGGGGCGACCATCCTCAAGAAGTGGGATTTCCCGAAAGAGCTTCAGAACGTTCCCCTGGAATACGCCAACTTCAACCGTGAAGTGCCATCGGCCGACTATGCAGACCTGGTGATGGTTGCCAATCTGCAGCTGGTTGCGGGGTCAGAGCATCCGTGGAATGAAATGGACTGGACGAAGATTTCGGCGTTCGATCGTCTTGGGTTGGATCCGAATATCGACATGAGCGAGGAAGAGGATCTGAACGCTCAGATGGAAGCGGCTATGGCGCTGCTTCAGTAACGCCTGCCTCGGCGTCCCTAGCCCCTTCGACTGAGGGGGCTGGCGCGGGGGTGGTGAGCCTTTCCCTCGGGAAAAGAACTCGCTGCGCTCAGACACCTTTTCCTGTCGGGAAAGACTCACCGCCCCCACACCGATCGAGCATTGGAAGGGCACTTCTTACCTACCCTTTCAACTCTTCTTGTATCTCTCGATCAGCTCAGCTTTGCTTGGCAGCGCCCAGTTAACCGTGGGCTTTCCCTGCTGTTGCAACCAGTCGTTGGCCTTTGAGAAGTGCTTGCAACCGAAGAAGCCCCGGTAAGCGCTCAGTGGCGAGGGATGGGGGCCGTCGAGGACCAGATGTTTGTTGCGGTCGATGTGCTGGCCTTTCTTTTTGGCGTAGCTGCCCCAGAGCAGGAATACCACGCCTTCCCGTTCACGGTTGATGGTTTCGATGACTTTGTCGGTGAAGGTTTCCCAGCCTTTACCCTGGTGGGCGCCGGCCTGGCCCTGAACGACGGTGAGGACGCTGTTGAGCAGCAATACGCCCTGCTCTGCCCAGGGCTGCAGGCAGCCGTGGTCGGGGGGAGCGATGCCAAGGTCGTCCTGGATTTCCTTGAAGATGTTTACCAGAGACGGCGGGATTGCCACGTTCGGGCGTACGGAGAAGCACAGGCCGTGGGCCTGGCCGGGGCCGTGGTACGGGTCTTGTCCGAGAATAACGACCCTTACGTTATCCAGGGGCGTGCTATTCAGGGCGTTGAAGCAGTGTTGGCTCGCAGGGAACAGGACTTTGCCGGCCTGTTCCTCGGCGGCGAGGAATTCCGCCAGGCCCTGCATGTAGGGCTGGCGGAACTCTTCCGCGAGATGATCTTTCCAGCCCCGGTCGGGCCTGAGCTGGCTGGCCAGTACCTCAACCGGGCTCATGGATCAGTCCTCGTCTTTCCGGCTTTCCGCCTTGTGCTCCGGGCGCATGGCCGGGAACAGGATAACGTCGCGAATTGACGGCGAATTGGTCAGCAGCATGGCCAGGCGGTCGATACCGATACCTTCGCCCGCTGTAGGCGGCAGGCCGTATTCCAGGGCCATCACGTAGTCCTCGTCATAGAACATCGCCTCGTCGTCACCCGCCTCTTTCTCAGCCACCTGGGCCTGGAAGCGTTCCGCCTGGTCTTCGGCATCATTCAGCTCCGAGAAGCCGTTGGCGATTTCGCGACCACCCACGAAGAACTCAAAGCGCTCGGTGACGAACGGGTTGCTGTCTTTGCAGCGCGCCAGGGGCGACACTTCTTTCGGGTATTCGGTGATAAACGTCGGCTGCATCAGGCGATGCTCGGCGGTCGCCTCGAAAATCTCGATCTGCACCTTGCCCAGGCCCCAACCTTCCTTGAGGTGAATACCCAGATCTTTGGCGACTTGACGGGCCCTGGCGTCGTCCGCCAGCTGCTCGGGCTTGATATCCGGGTTGTAGCGCAGGATGGCATCGACCACGGTCAGGCGCTCGAAGGTTTTGCCGAAATCGTACTCAACAGTCTCTTCGCTGCCATCTGCCAGGGTTCGGCTGTTCACCACGGTGGTCGTGCCCAGGACTTTCTGGGTAATGGTGCGCAGCATGTCCTCGGTGAGATCCATCAGGTCGTTGTAGTCAGCGTATGCCTGGTAGAACTCCACCATGGTGAACTCTGGATTATGACGGGTGGAAAGCCCCTCGTTCCGGAAGTTCCGGTTGATCTCGAACACCCGCTCAAAGCCGCCAACGACAAGGCGCTTCAGGAACAATTCCGGGGCAATACGCAGGTACATGTCGATACCCAGCGCGTTATGGTGGGTCACGAAGGGCCGCGCCGTGGCGCCGCCAGGAATCACCTGCAACATCGGGGTTTCAACTTCCATGAAGTCCCGGTCGGTGAAGTACTGACGCATGGCGCTGATGATCTTGGAGCGCGCATAGAACACCCGACGGCTGTCCTCGTTGACCATCAGATCGACGTAGCGGTGGCGGTAACGGGCTTCCGTATCGGTCAGGCCCTTGTGCTTTTCAGGCAACGGGCGCAGGGACTTGGTGAGCAACACGTACTCGTCCATGGTCACGTACAGATCGCCCTTGCCTGATTTGGACAGGGTGCCTCGCACGCCCACGATGTCCCCCAGATCCCAGTGCTTGGTGTCTTTCTGGACATCCTTGGACGCGTAGATCTGGATCCGGCCAGTCATGTCCTGGACCACCTTGAATGCCTTGCGATCGAGCATCATGCGGCCGGCAATGGCCACCTTGATACCGAGGGACTCCAGCTCTTCCTTGGTTTTTTCACCGTATTTCGCCTGCAGTTCGGCGGCGGTGGCGTCACGACGGAAGTCGTTCGGGAAGGCGTTGCCCTGGTCGCGCATTTCTGACAGTTTGGCGCGGCGCTCGGCAATCAGCTTGTTGTCCTCATGCGGTGCGGCATTCTGAGTTTGATCAGTCATTTTGGCTCACTAGGAATCGGGTTGTCCGGGTTAGCGTGGCAAAGGCGCTGGTTACAGCGCCATCTTCAGGCTGGCTTCGATGAACTTGTCAATGTCACCGTCCAGCACCGACTGGGTATTACTGGTTTCTACCTTGGTGCGCAGGTCCTTGATACGGCTGTCGTCCAGAACGTAGGAACGGATCTGGCTGCCCCAACCGATGTCGGCCTTGGCGTCCTCGGCTTTCTGTTTCTCGGCGTTGCGCTCCTGCATCTCACGCTCAAACAGCTTCGCCTTGAGCTGTTTCATGGCCTGGTCCTTGTTCTGGTGCTGGCTTCGACCAGCCTGACAGGCCACGACAATACCGGTGGGATTGTGAGTCAGACGCACCGCCGACTCGGTCCGGTTAACGTGCTGACCACCAGCGCCGGAGGCACGGTAAACATCCACCCGAAGATCCGCTGGATTGATTTCAATTTCGAAGCTGTCATCCACTTCCGGTGACACAAACACGGAAGAGAAAGACGTGTGCCGACGGTTGCCGGAATCGAACGGTGACTTGCGCACCAGACGGTGAACGCCGGTTTCGGTACGCAGCCAGCCATAGGCATAATCGCCCTGGATGTGAATGGTGGCACTCTTGATGCCCGCCACTTCGCCCTCCATCAGTTCGACTATCTCGGCCTTGAAGCCGCGGCGCTCGGCCCAGCGAAGGTACATCCGCAGGAGCATGTTCGCCCAGTCCTGGGCTTCGGTACCGCCAGAGCCCGCCTGAATGTCGAGGTAGGCGTTGTTGGCGTCCATTTCGCCGGAGAACATGCGGCGGAATTCGAGCTTCTCAAGCTCTTTATCAAGACTTTCCAGATCAGACTCGATCTCGGCGACCGTGCCCTCATCCTCTTCCTCTGCGGCGATATCCAGCAGGCCCTCGGCGTCTTCCAGGCCGGAGGTGAGGTTATCGATGGTCTTGACGATCAGTTCAAGATCCGCGCGCTCTTTGCCCAGAGCCTGAGCCCGCTCCGGGTCGTCCCAGACACTTGGCTGCTCCAGTTCGCGCTCAACTTCGATCAGTCGTTCACTACGCTGATCGTAGTCAAAGATACCCCCTGAGCGCTTCAGTGCGCTCACGAAGCTCTTTAATCTTCGTCACAATGGGATTAATTTCCATGAAACCCTTACTCGCTCTAGAAAATGGAGAGTAAAAACAGAGGCGGGATTCTACCGGAAATCGGTTTGTAAATCAGCCTGCGGGTTTCCGCGAATCAGGCAAGCGGCTCGAGGTAATCCACAAGCAGCTGCAGATTGGTTCGCCCACGGAAGGTATTGGCATCCGGCTTGTAAACCACCCTGGCTCCGGTGCGGGTATAGTCAGGCACTTCCGGGCCGGTGTTGAAGGCAATGCCATCGACAATCCCGCCGCCTTCGACAGGTTGCAGCACCAGTTTCAGGTGATTATCCCCAACAATACGCTGGCTGACCACGCGGAATTCGCCGTCGAACAATGGCTCGGGAAAGTGCTGCCCCCAGGGACCGGCCCGCTTGAGCAGCGCCGCGGTGTCCAGCGACAGTTCGTTTGGCCCCAGCGGCCCATCGGTTGTGATCGCAGCTTCCAGATCTTCGGCGGAAAGCGTGTCTCGAACGGCGCGATCGAAGGCCTCAGAAAAGGCATCCAGATCATCCCTGGCGAGGGTCATGCCCGCGGCCATGGCGTGACCGCCAAACTTTTTCATAATCCCCGGATGGCGTGAGTCGACCACGGCAAGCACATCCCGGATATGAAGCCCGGGAATGGAGCGAGCAGAACCTTTGATGTCTACGCCGTTTTCGTCCGGCGCGAAGGCAATGGTTGGTCTGTGGGTCTGCTCACGGATACGGGCAGCCAGGATTCCGATAACGCCCTGGTGCCAATCGGTATCGAAAAGCGCAAGACCCCAGGGCAGTCCATCCAGGTCCAGCGACATTGATGACAGCAGATCTTGGGCCTGGGCTTTCATGTCCTTTTCGATGGTCCGGCGTTCACGGTTGAACGTGTCCAGCTCCCGGGCCAGTCGGCGAGCCTCGTCCGGGCTGTCCGCCAGTAAGCAGGCAATCCCGATACTCATGTCATCAAGCCGGCCCGCGGCATTGAGGCGAGGACCAACCACAAATCCAAGATCGGTTGAGCTGATGGCCGTGTGGTCGCGGCCCGCGACTTCCAGCAGAGCCAGAATACCGGGCCGGGCCTCGCCCTGACGTATCCGGCGCAGGCCCTGCTCCACGAAGATCCGGTTGTTATGATCCAGGGGTACAACGTCGGCCACCGTGCCCAGGGCAACCAGGTCAAGCAGGCTCCCCAGGTTTGGCTCGGGATTGGGCAGGCGATTGGTTTCCCGGAGCTGCTTCCGCAGCGCCGTGAGGACGTAAAACATCACACCAACACCGGCGGCATTCTTGCTCAGGAAGGGACAGTCCGGCTGATTGGGATTGACGATGGCATCGGCATCCGGGAGCTCTTCACCGGCCAGGTGGTGATCAGTCACCACGACCTTCACACCAAGCTCTTTGGCCGCCCTGACGCCCTCAACGGCGGATATGCCGTTATCGACGGTAACCATCAGGTCGGGAAGCTCACCTTCATCGCGCAAGCGCTCAATAATACCCGGCGTCAGACCGTAGCCATCTGCAAACCGGCTGGGCACGCGAAAATCGATACTCTGCAGACCCAGCATGGAGAGCCCAAGCATGGCAACGGCTGTACTGGTGGCACCATCGGCGTCGAAATCGCCGAGCACAAGCACCCGCTGTTGCTGATGGATAGCCTCGGCAAGAAGTTCAACGGCCCGATCAATACCCCGCAGCGACAACGGTGAAGCCAGATGTTTCAGGGTGTAGCTCAGTTGCTCATCAGAGGTGACGCCACGGGCGGCGTACAGACGGCGTAGCAAGGGAGGCAGGTTTTGCCCCCAGTCCGGGAAAGTCTCGGGGTGGGGGCGACGCAGGATCTTTTTTGGTGTCATACCCGGTCAGGCGTTTTTCCAGTGCTTGGCAATAAACTCCTGAACACCGGCGATATTGTTATCCAGCACAGTGTAGCGCTCTTCCCGCTCGAACAGGTCGGCCATATGGGCCGGCAGCGGCGGCTTTACACTCACGCCGGACTCGGCCACGGCATCCGGGAACTTCGCCGGGTGTGCGGTCCCCAGGGTGATCATCGGCACCGCCTGGTCACGACGACAGTTGCGGGCAGCGCGGACCCCGATGGCGGTATGAGGATCCAGCAGATACTCGTTCTGCTGGTAGATCTCACGGATGGTATCGCAGGTTGCCTTGTCATCCACCGCGTCGCTGTCAAACAGCTTACGGGCATGCTTCCAGCGGTAATCCTCGATACTGACCGGCCCCTTCGCAGCATTTTCCAGCAGGGTTTTCACCGCCAGTCCGTCACGGCCATGGAGATCAAACAGCAGGCGCTCGAAATTACTGGAAACCATGATATCCATGCTCGGAGACAGGGTGTGTTCCAGCTGGTGCTGTTCGTATTTGTTGCCACTCATGAACCGATGCAGGATATCGTTGCGGTTGGTAGCAATAACCAGCTGGGAGATCGGCAGCCCCATCTTCTTGGCCAGGTAGCCGGCAAAGATATCGCCGAAGTTCCCGGTGGGCACGGAGAACGCCATGCTCCGATCCGGACCACCCAGTGCCAGGGAGGCATGGAAGTAGTAGACGATCTGGGCCATTATCCGGGCCCAGTTGATGGAGTTGACGGCTGCCAGCTGGGTTTTGCCACCAAGGAACGACTGGTTGCCGAAGCTCTCCTTCACCATTCGCTGACAATCGTCGAAGTTGCCACGCACCGCAATGTTGTGGATGTTCTCACCCCGGACTGTGGTCATCTGACGGCGCTGAACCTCTGACACCCTCTGGTAGGGGTGCAGAATGAAAATATCCACGTGCTCGCACCGGCGGCAGCCTTCGATGGCAGCCGAGCCGGTATCACCGGAGGTCGCACCCATGATAACCACGTGCTGCTTGCGCTTTTCCAGGACGTAGTCCAGAAGGCGCCCCAACAGCTGCAGGGCGAAGTCCTTGAACGCCAGGGTCGGGCCGCGGAATAGCTCCATCACCCATTCGTTGGTATCCAGCTGAACCAACGGGGCCACAGCCTTGTGGGAGAAAACCGAGTAGGTCTCGTCCAGCATCTTGCGGAAATCATCCGCGGGCACGGCATCATCCACAAACGGATGCATGACGTTGAACGCCAGCTCACTGTAGGAAAGCCCGCGCCAGCTCCGGATTTCTTCCAGAGTAAAATGTGGCAGGGATTCGGGGACGTAGAGGCCGCCGTCTGTCGCCAGACCGGTCAGCAAAACATCCTCAAAGCCCAGTGCGGGCGCTTCGCCCCGCGTACTGATGTATCTCACGTTCGTACCTGTCAGTTGAAGTTTTCAGCGCGGATGCGGACAACATGGCCATCGGTGTCGGACAGGGCTTCCAACTCTTCGATCGCACGGTTGATCTGGCGTTCCTGAACGGTGTGGGTCAGGATGATCACCGGAATACGCCCGTCCTTCAGCTCGGATTCCTTCTGCATGATCGACTCGATATTGATGCCATGCTCACTCAGAATGGAAGCGATCTTGGCCAGCACACCCGGACGATCCAGAGCAGTAATGCGGAGGTAGTAGGCAGACTGGATGTCCTCCATCGGCAGCACATCCAGGTCTTCCATGGCGTCCGGTGAGAAGCCAAGGTAGGGCACACGCAGTTTGCTTTCGGTCGACACGACACGGGCCACGTCGACGATATCGGCAATAACAGCCGACCCGGTTGCCTCATCCCCTGCTCCGGGACCGTAATACATGGTCTGGCCAACGGCATCTCCATCCACCAGGACCGCGTTGAGAACGCCATCAACCTGCGCAATCAGGTGGCTCTGGGGCACCAGGGTCGGGTGAACGCGGAGTTCAATGCCATCATCCCGACGGCGAGCGATGCCGAGGTGCTTGATGCGATAGCCCAGCAATTCGGCGTGGGCAATATCGTAGGGCGTAATCTTGGAGATGCCTTCGGTGAAGCCTTTCTCGAACTGCAGAGGCACACCAAACCCGGCCGATGCCAGTATGGTCAGCTTGTGGGCAGCATCAATGCCTTCCACATCAAAGGTCGGGTCTGCTTCGGCGTACCCAAGATCCTGGGCTTCCTTGAGAACCTCGGAAAACTCCCGACCGGCACGCATTTCGGTCAGTATGTAGTTCCCGGTGCCGTTGATGATGCCCGCAATCCAGTCAATGCGGTTTGCCGCCATGCCTTCACGAACAGCCTTGATGACCGGAATACCGCCGGCCACACCCGCCTCGTAAGCCACCACAACACCAGCCTTCTCGGCCGCCTCGAAGATTTCGTTGCCGTGGACGGCAATCAGGGCCTTGTTCGCTGTAACCACGTGCTTGCCGTTGCGGATCGCCGCCAGCACCAGCTCTTTGGCCGCATCATAACCACCGATAAGCTCGACCACGATATCCACGTCGGGATCGTTCACCACGTCGTAAATGTCGGTGCTAAAAGGCACATCGCCGAGGTCCATATCCTCGCGGGCCCGGCGACTGGCAACCCGGGTAATCCGGATATTGCATCCGGCCCGACCGGCAATCAGCCTGGCGTTGCGGGTCAAGACATTAAAGGTACCGCCGCCGACGGTTCCCAATCCGCAGATTCCGACACTGACGTCTTTCAAACTCTCACCTCTGATCCCGAAGGGGTGCTGATGAATTATATTAGGCGGGCATAGTATACCGATTCAGGCCTCACTGAATAAGCCCTGAATCGGATCCTTCGAAAATACCGCGTAACGCACCCCGTAAGATGGGTGCGCCAGGATTTCAGAGCAGCCCGAGGCCTTCGGCCAGACGCTGCGCCGGGACATAACCACGAACCATGTTGCCATCTTCCAGAACAATGGCAGGTGTCCCTGTCACGCCGACCCTGCCACCAAGCTCATACTGCTCGCCCACCGGATTTTCGCAACTTGCGTCGGGCACTGTGCGGCCGGCCTTGGCTGCGTCCATGGCCGCCTGCTGATCGTCAGCACACCAGACCGACTCATACTTTCTGAAAGACGCTGTATTGGGACCGGACCGGGGGAACGCGTAGTAATTGACGGTAATGCCATAGTCGTTCAGTTGCGGTACCTCGTCATGCAGCTTCCGACAGTAAGGGCAGTCGATATCAGTAAACACGTTTACCACGGCCTTTTCGTTTTTGGCCGGGAAGCTGATAACTCCCTTGTTACCATAGTCCGCCATCATTTCGCGACGGGCCTCCGTGCGGGCGGCTTCGGTGACATTGGCAATGCCCTGATCGGTAATCTTGAGAAGATCTCCCGTCATCAGGTACTGGCCATCCTCGGTCGCGTAGATCGTGTCGCCGTTGTTGCTCTGAACCTCATAGAGGCCCTTGGCTTCGGATTCCTTTACCGAAACCACCTTTAGGCCTGGGACGGCCTGGGTCAGACGCTCGGAAATCCGGTCTTCCACTTCACCGGCACTGACGCTGGCCGCGCCAAAGGCGCCCAGGACAACTCCAAGCGCCACAACCACATGTTTCATATTCATTCTGGCAAACAACCTTTTCCAGTAAGCAATTAAACAACCCGGGCAGTATTGGCACAGGCCGGGAATCAATTCAATGCGACAAGTACTCAAAAAGAAAGTTCATCCCCCAATCGCGGAACTGCCCCACTGCTAGCCCCTGGGATGGTGAGCCTGGTGCAGCGACTGCAGTCGCTGACGAGCCACATGGGTGTATATCTGGGTTGTCGACAGGTCAGAGTGGCCCAGCAGCATCTGCACCACACGCAGGTCCGCACCATGATTAAGGAGGTGTGTGGCAAAGGCATGCCTGAGTGTATGAGGCGACAGGTGTTTGCGAATACCCACTCGAACCGCATAGTGTTTTATACGATGCCAGAAGGTTTGGCGAGTCATCGCCGCAGCACGATTGCCCGGGAACAGCGCATCGCAGGATCGCCCCTTAAGGAGTTCCGGCCGCCCTTCCTTCATATATTGCAGCAACCAGTCCACAGCCTCTTCACCCAGGGGGACCAACCTCTCCTTGTCGCCCTTGCCGGTGATCCGAACCACGCCCTGACGAAGGTTTACCTGATCGACCCGCAACTCGGTCAGCTCGGAGACCCGCAGACCGCAACCGTAGAGTATTTCCAGCATGGCCTTGTCCCTAAGCTCAATGGCAATTCGGGGGTCCGGCTCAGAAAGCAGCGCATCCACCTCGCCCTCAGTCAGCGAATCGGGGAGACGCCGAGGCAGTTTGGGACTGTCAATCCGCAGGGTCGGGTCTTCCGTTATCAGACCTTCTCGCAGCAGAAACCGATAAAACCGTCGGAGCCCGGACAACCGTCTGGCCGCCGTGGAGCTCTTGATGCCCTGTGCGAGGCCAATGGACATCCACGCCAGCAAGTCGGTTCGGCGAACATCCTTGAGCACCGGCTTGCCAGGCTGACTTTCGAGCCATTCCGACAATCGCAACAGATCGCTCCGGTAAGCCTGCCGGGTTTTTTCGCCCAGTCCGTCCTCCAGCCATATGGCATCAACAAACCTGACGATCACCGATTCATCTTCTGCTCTCATGGCAAGTTCCCAGACTGCACAGGTCCCACAACACACCAAGCATACCGAAACCTCAGACACAAAAAAGGCAGCCCTCGGCTGCCTTTTCCTGACTGCTGTTCAGCGCACTGCTGATCAGCCCAGCTTTTCCTTGATACGAGCCGCCTTGCCAGACAGGTCGCGCAGGTAGTAAAGCTTGGCCTGGCGAACGTCGCCACGACGCTTCACGCTGACGCTGTCGATCAGCTTGGAGAAGCTCTGGAAAGTACGCTCAACACCAACACCGTAAGAGATCTTACGCACGGTGAAAGAGGAGTTCATGCCACGGTTACGCTTGCCGATGACAACACCCTCGAACGCCTGAAGACGCTCACGGTTACCCTCGGTTACGCGAACCTGAACGACCACGGTGTCGCCCGGCGCAAACGCAGGGATTTCCTTGGTCATCTGTTCTGCTTCAAGTTGACTGATGATGTTGTTCTTGCCGCTCATCGTAATGCTCCTGATACACAATCTGTTAATGCCCTGATCATTCAGAGGCACCCGGTTCTTTCAAAATCTCTTCCAGCAGCTCACGCTCTTCATCCGTAAACACCCGCTTTTCCAGCAGGTCGGGGCGTCGCTCCCGGGTTCGCCTCAGCGACTGTTTCAGCCGCCAACGCCGGATCTGATCATGGTGACCGCCCAATAAAACATCCGGCACCGCCTGACCTTCATACACTTCGGGCCGGGTATAGTGCGGACAATCCAGCAAACCGTCGGCGAAAGAATCCTGCTCCGCCGACTGCGCATGACCCAGCGCTCCGGGGATGAGGCGTGTAACCGCATCAATCACAGCCATGGCTGCGAGCTCGCCACCGGAAAGCACGAAATCACCCAGTGACACTTCCCGATCGACTTCCGTCGCTATCAGGCGCTCATCAACACCCTCATACCGACCTGCCACCAGAATCAGCTGCTGCTCCGCCGCAAGCGACTCGACAACAGACTGGTCCAGCGTCTCACCCTGAGGCGAGAGGTAAACCACACAGGACTTTCCAGGTGCCGCTTCCCGTGCCGCATGGATAGCGTCCCTCAGGGGCTGAATTTTCATCAGCATGCCCGGGCCACCACCATAGGGCCGGTCGTCTACCGTACGGTGCCGGTCATGGGTAAAATCACGGGGATTCCAGCTCCGAAAAGTCAGCAGACCATCTCGAACTGCCCTGCCCGTAATCCCGTAATCCGTTACCGCACTGAACACATCCGGGAACAGACTGACTGCGCCAATCCACACCCGTTAGAACTCCGGATCCCAGTCCACCACCATGCGATTTGCGGCCAGATCAACCCCCTGGACCACCTCGCCCGGCAAATAGGGAATCAGACGCTCACGCTGATCGATGGAGCCTGCTGTCGCCTGCACCACCAGAACATCGTTGGATCCGGTTTCCAAAAGATGATGCACTTTACCAAGGCACTCACCTTCTACCGTAAACACGTCAAGACCTTCGAGCTGAAACCAGTAAAACTCACCTTCGGGAAGCTCTGGCAACTCAGCTTTCGAGACCCTGACTTCGGCACCACAGTAGGTGCGGGCCAGATCACGGTCATCAATACCTTTCAGCCTGACAACGATCCCCTGCCCTTGGCGGCGACCTTCCTCAAGCTTGGCCGGAATACGTTTACCATCCAGATCGAGCATCCAATCCGGGTAGTTCAGTATCCCTTCCTTGGGGTCAGTAAAGGAGTAAACTTTTAGCCACCCCTTGACCCCAAACACCGAGGTAATCCGGCCGATCACAGTTTCCTGCGAATTCTGTGTCATGCCATAAACCCCGGCGTCAGTGCTGTCTTAGCCAGCAGTCTTCAGCAGCTGTGCAACGCGCTCGCTGGTCTGCGCGCCCTGACCGAGCCAGAACTCAACACGATCACGATCAACGCGAAGACTCTCTTCCTGACCACGGGCAACCGGGTTGAAGAAGCCTACACGCTCAATAAAACGACCGTCGCGGGATTTGCGGCTGTCGGTGACTGTCAGATGGTAGAACGGGCGCTTCTTGGAGCCGCCACGAGCCAAACGGATAATTACCATTTAACCAATATCCTGTTCTGTTGAACGAACTTTGTACGATTCACGCCTGCTGAACACCAGCTGACGCGAAGACCCATACTCGAAAGGGGCGCTATTCTATGCTAAAAAAGCGCCAAAGAAAACAGCAAAACCAGTTGTTTCCCCGTTTTCCATGTAAGGCTTTTTACATACGGCCAAACGGAGGCTTCCCGCCCCCTCCAGCGCCGCCTGGGGGCATCATTCCACCCATGCCGCGCATCATATTCGCCATACCGCCTTTCTTGCCAAACTTTTTCATCATTTTCTGCATCTGCTTGTGCTGCTTGAGCAGACGATTCACATCCTGGATCTGCGTACCAGAACCAGTGGCAATCCGGCGCTTGCGAGAATTGTTGATCACATCCGGGTAACGCCGTTCTTTTGGCGTCATGGAGCAAATGATAGCCTCCATCTGCCCCATGGACTTGTCGTTGACCTGTTGCTGCGCCACCTGGGCCATCTGCCCCATACCCGGAAGCTTGTCGAGGAGGCCACCAATGCCCCCCATGTTCTTCATCTGCTGCAGCTGATCCCGAAAATCCTCAAGATCAAAGCTCTTGCCTTTCTTGATCTTCTTGGTGAGCTTCTGGGCCTTTTTCTGATCCAGCTTGCGCTCCGCCTCCTCGATCAGGGAAAGCACGTCGCCCATACCGAGAATCCGGGAAGCGACCCGATCCGGGTAAAAGGGCTCCAGGGCATCGGACTTTTCGCCCACACCCAGGAACTTGATCGGCTTGCCGGTAATATGCCGAACAGACAGGGCAGCACCGCCGCGGGCATCGCCATCGGTTTTGGTCAATACCACGCCGGTCAGCGGCAGGGCATCGTTGAACGCCTTGGCGGTGTTGGCAGCATCCTGGCCCGTCATGGCATCGACGACGAACAGGGTTTCAACCGGGTTGACCGCTTTATGCAGCCGGCCAATCTCTCCCATCATCTGTTCGTCGACGTGAAGTCGGCCAGCAGTATCAAGAATCACCACATCAATGTGTTTCTTCCTGGCCGCGGCAATGGCACCCTCGGCAATATCAACCGGGTCCTGATCGGCACTGCTCGGGAAGAACTCGACACCCACCTCGCCAGCGAGGGTTTCCAACTGGCGAATCGCCGCAGGACGATAGACGTCAGCGCTGACCACCAAGACGGACTTTTTCTGCCGTTCTTTAAGGAAGCGCGAGAGCTTGGCGACCGTGGTCGTCTTACCTGCACCCTGCAGACCCGCCATCATGACTACGGCCGGCGGCTGGACATTGAGGTTGAGGGACTCATTACCCTCGCCCATGACGCGCTCCAGCTCCTGCTGGACAACTTTCACAAAGACCTGGCCCGGCGTCAGACTGCGCTGCACCTCCTGGCCAATGGCACGCTTACGTACACCCTCAACAAAGTCCTTCACCACCGGCAGGGCAACATCCGCCTCCAGCAGCGCCATGCGCACTTCCCGCAGAGTGTCCTTTATATTGTCATCAGTGAGGCGCGCCTGGCCGGAAATCTTGCGCAGACTGCCGGAAAGTCGGTCTTGGAGGTTCTCAAACATGTTGCTCTTCCGTACCTCGGATAAATTGAGTGCGTGAATCGACAGAGCCGGCGAGGACTCCTTGATTCCAGTTGCATAATCGCGACATTATAACCAGACTATCGCCCTGAAACGACCAGCCCGGTCAAATCGGCGCAAACCAGCGCCGATCTCCAGTCAGAACAGTGGTTAATAAGGAAGTCATGGGAACGCTGATTCTCGCGGTCACCTCTCTTTTTCTTTACAGCGTCGGTACCGCGCTGCAGGCCCTGCATTTCAGGGGCCGGGTTCAGAGCAACATTGCCATTACCACCCTGATTGGCGTTCTCGCCCTGACCAGCCACGGACTTCTTATTGGCCAGACAGTCCACCACGACGGCGGCTTCGATTTCAGTTTTTTCAAAAGCTCCGTACTTATTTCCTGGCTGATCGTCTTCCTTCTAATGGGTCTCAACCTTAAAAAGCCTGTGCAAAGCCTGTTTCTCGGCGTGTACCCGCTTGCCGGGCTCACCATTATTCTCGCCCTGGTTACCCACGGACCCTCGAGACTGGTATCCGAGCAAAGCTACGGCATGCTCTCCCATATCGCGCTTTCGGTTACAGCCTACAGCCTCTTTACTCTGGCGGCCATCCAGGCGGTTCTACTTTACTTCCAGAATCGCCAACTGAAGCACAATTACAACAGCCTGCTGGTTCGCAACCTGCCGCCTCTGCAAACCATGGAGTCGCTGCTGTTCGAGATGGTCTGGGCCGGTGTCGTTATGCTGATTCTGGCTATTGTGACCGGCGCCCTCTTTATAGAGGATCTCTTTGCCCAGAACCTCGCCCACAAGACCCTGTTCTCGATCCTGTCCCTGCTGGTTTTCGTGGCGCTCCTGATTGGTCGTTATACCAAGGGCTGGCGCGGCATTACCGCCAGCCGCTGGACCCTCGCAGGCTGCGCGCTCCTGATGCTGGCCTTCTACGGCAGCAAGTTTGTGCTGGAACTGATCTTCCAGCGCGGCGGCTGACACCGGAAGCACCGGCTATTCTCTTGACACAACGCTCGCCAAAACCCTATTTTCGCTACTTGCCAGCAATATAAGGACACCTCTTTTGAACGAAACATCGCTTACCGCGCTGTTTATTCTCCTGGTCGGACTGATCCTGCTTTCCGGTTTCTTCTCAAGCTCCGAGACAGGGATGATGTCCCTCAACCGATATCGCCTCAAACATATGGCCCAAACCGGCCATAAGGGTGCGAAGCGCGCCCAGGGCCTCCTGCAACGCACCGACCAGCTGATCGGCGTCATCCTGATCGGCAACAACTTCGTGAACATCTTTGCCTCTTCGATCGCTACGGTTATCGCAATTCGGGTCTGGGGCGATGCCGGCATTGCAATCGCCACCATCCTGCTGACCATCGTGATTCTGATATTCGCAGAAGTCACCCCGAAAACCCTGGCAGCGCTGTTTCCCGAGAAAATCGCCTTCCCGGCGAGCTACATACTTGGGCCTCTGCTGAAGATCCTCTATCCGATTGTCTGGGCCGTAAACCTGTTTACCGGCGGCATACTTAAGCTGCTGGGCGTTTCCGCCGCAGACGCTGCCAACGACCACCTCAGTCGTGAAGAACTGCGAACACTGGTTAACGAGGCAGGCGCCCTGATACCCGCCAAGCACAAGGACATGCTGGTTAGCATTCTGGATCTGGAAAAAGTAACCGTTAATGACATCATGGTGCCCCGTAACGAGGTGGTGGGTATCGACCTGGAAGACGACACCGACACAATCCTGCGCCAACTGCGCAGCAGCCAGCATACCCGGCTTCCGGTTTATAAGGGCGACATCAATAACATTCAGGGCATACTGCACCTGCGCAGCGCCTCGAAACTGCTCCAGCAGGAAGAGATCAACAAGGCCATGATCATGCAGCTTTGCCAGGAACCCTATTTCATTCCGGAAAGCACTCCTCTGAACACCCAACTGATCAACTTCCAGAAGGGCCGCCGCAGGTTTGGTGTGGTTGTCGATGAATACGGCGACGTTCTTGGCCTTGCGACACTGGAAGACATACTTGAGGAGATCGTCGGCGACTTTACGACGGATTATGCCGCCACCAGCCCGGACATTATCCCCCAGGATAATGGCACCTTTATTATTGATGGCACTTCCGCCGTTCGAACCATCAACAAGACCCTGGGCTGGAAACTCCCGACCGATGGCCCCAAAACCCTTAACGGGTTGATTACCGAAACCCTGGAAAACATCCCCGACACCAACGTTTGCCTCAAAGTGGACGGGCACCGGGTAGAAGTGCTTCAGATCAAGGACAATGTCGTGAAAGCCGCCATTGTGCACCCGAAAAAACGCAAAAAACGTTCTCTGTCACTGAAACAGTAAAACCCGGAAACCTCTTCCCCATGGCGCTATAGACCCTTCGGTTATAGCGCCCTCCGTTCTTGAAAGATCAAAATTTAACCGCCAGCTTGACCCCCGGTGATCCCCCACCAACACTGAAGAGGCGTGCGATACAAAAACAATCACAAGGAATACGTCCATGAGTCTGACACACACGTTTGGCCTGCTCGCCCATCCCGATCAAGAGTGGGAGGCGATTCGCAATGAATCCGAGACTGTCACAAGACTTTACGCCGGCCACATTCTATTGCTGGCGATGATCCCGGCTGTTGCCGGCTTCATCGGAACAACCCAGGTTGGCTGGCAAATTGGTGATGGCCAGATCACGAAGCTTTCGGTTACGAGCGCACTCCAGCTATCCACACTCTTCTACGCGGCCATGCTTGCCGGAATTTTTATACTCGGCAAGTTCATTGATTTTTTCGCCGCAACGTATGATGCGGTGGAACGGACGCCCAGAGGCGTCACTCTGGCGGCGTACACGGCAACCCCGATTTTCCTGATTGGCGTGATCGCCGCCTATCCGAACATATGGGTGAATATGCTGGCAGGCCTGGTGGCGGTTGCCTACGCGGTCTACCTGCTTTACGAAGGTCTACCGATCCTGATGAGGATTCCGGCGGACAAAGGGTTCATGTTCGCTTCCGCAGTCCTGACGGTTGGCCTGGTCATGTTTGTTGCCTTGCTCGCCATCAGTGTTGTCATCTGGAGCATGGGCATAGGACCAGTTTACGTGAGCTGACCGTAAATTCTTTGGCAAGTCAGCAATCTGCACGAGGGTGCCTGTCGGGCACCCCGTGTTTTTTTGAATTTGCGCCCACGTTAGCGTTTGGTCATGTTAACTTTGGGCAAAATGCGGTAAATTTAATCAATAACGAGAATCCAAGGTTTTCAAGCTCGGTCATGTATCCGGTTGAGGCGTAAACAGGAGTCTGCCATGAACAAGCAGTCCGGCATACATTACCTCCGCGAACACAGAGAAGCCGGAAGTAACAGACCGGTTCCTGCGGAGGTCACCCGCATCCGGGACACGGTTGTCGCCGGGCTCGGTGATTTGCTGCAGGGCGCCTTCGACGCCGTCGACGATTCATTGTTCGAGTTGGCCAATAATGCCCGCAGCAACAACGAACAGAACCGGTATTTCGAGGCGATGCGTGAAATTCGCATCAAGCGTAAGGGTGTCGAGCGGCATTTCCAGAACACCGTTGCCCAATATTTTGCCACCCCCCCTCACACCGGACCGCTTCAGGAAGAACAACTGAGCAAGCAGGCCAGCGCAGACACTCTTGCCCTGGTCGGCAATGATGACCTTGAGGAACAGGTTGCCCTCAACGCCATGATCACCAAGGCGAAGGCGCACTTTCAGGGCCCACTACTCCAACTCCAGACCCGTTTCAGTCAGGTGTACCCGGAAGCCACCGACGAATCACCGGTCAATCCGATGGCTCCGGAACACCTGTGCAGTGCGTTCACAGAGGCAATACAGGCCCTTGAGATCCAGATTCGTGAGCGCCTGATCCTGCTCAAACAGTTTGACCGCTATGTTGTGTCGAACCTCGGCATGCTGCTGGACGAAGCCAACCGCATACTGATCCAGGCCGGCATCATTCCGAACTTCCGTTATCACGGCAAAGCCTGGCAGCAGCATGAGGCTTCTGGAAAACAGGGCTCTAGCTCAGAGAAAGACGAATCGAATAAATCAGGCGCTGAAACCCTGGAAGGTGGCCGGGATGCAGTGGGTGGTAGCGCTGTGTTCGAGCAGATCCGTCAGATGCTTGCATTACAAAGGGCCAACGCAGGCATGCCTCCGAGAGCATCTGATCCATCGTTGCGAGTTATCGGCGACTCTGAATTAGCGAGCCTGCTCAATGCGCTGCCACTTGCTGGTGCTAGTTGGCAGCACCAAAGCAATTTAAGTGATGGCGAACCGCTAAACGTAGACCTCAGACAGCTGGTCCACCAGCTACTTCAGGAAGAAGCTGACCACGGTGATGGACGGCAACCCGCACTCAATGAAGTTGATGAAGACCTGATCAATCTCGTCTCTATGCTGTTCGAGTTCATTCTCGACGACTACAACCTCTCCGCTCCGGTCCAGGTTCTTATAAGCCGCCTGCAGATTCCGATCCTGAAAGTAGTTATTCGAGACAAGAGCTTTTTCAGTCGCGCCACACATCCTGCTCGCAGGCTGCTGAACTCCCTTGCCAGGGCAGGTATTGGCTGGAGCAATAGTGACGAAAAGTCAAAAGATAAGCTGTACGGACAGATTCATAACATTGTTCAGCGAATCCTAAACGAATTCGATGGTGACATTTCTCTCTTTGAACAGCTCAATCAGGAGTTCGAAGAGTTTCTAGAGCGCGAGAATCGCAAAGCATCACTTGTCGAGCAGCGAACCCGAGAGTCCGAGAGGGGGCGAATCAAATCCCAGGCGGCGCAAGAAACAGTCGACAACCTTCTGAAAGAGAAAGTTTCCCGCTATAAAATGCCGCAATCCGTTCACGATATCCTAATGAACGGGTGGAGCCGAGTTCTTTTCCTGGCCTACCTCAGAGACGATGTCGAACACCGATGGAATTCAACCGTGAAAGTTGTTGATGACCTCATCTGGTGCTTGCACCCTCATCAGGAGGACAATGAACGGGACGAATGGGTGCGCGTGGTTCCCAGCCTCCTGAAGTCGCTAAGGTCGGGACTCGAGGAAGTCTCCTACAATTCCTCAAAACTTGATGAAATGATGGGGCAACTGAAACACGAGCTTGCTGAAGCATTCCGGACAAACGCTGTAATTGAACCCCGCGAGGAAGCAGGTACGACGTCAGTTGATGATTCAGAAAGCCACACCTCGAAAAAGGCTAACAGGCAGCAAGAATTGGAAGACGCGGCCGTGTCTGAATATGTCGCGCAGATAGACGGTATGCAGATTGGCAACTGGGTCGAGTTCCGTCTGGTCAATGGCGCAAACTTCCGCTGCAAGCTGTCCGCGATCATTGACGAAGCAGAATGTTTTGTCTTTGTGAACCGGATGGGGCTGAAAGTGATCGAGAAAACCCGGATTGAACTGGCCCATGAAATGCGCCGTGGCCGGCTGACCCTGCTTGAGCAGGGCGCATTGATCGATCGGGCCCTGGATGCGGTTGTCGGCACCCTCCGGAGCAAGACCGCCTGACGCCAATGCCTGAAAAAAGCAGTCCCAATGCCCTGCCGGCTGCCTACCGGCTTGGGCTTGCCTTGTCTCTGGCTCTTTTCCTACACACGCTCCTGCTTTCAGGCATCCCCTCGCCCAAGGAAGAACCAACGGCCACGCACAGAGAGAGTGTACGGTTCGAGCTGGTAACTCCGGGCACTCACAGAACGGTTGCCGACCCGTCAGCTGACCCCAGTCCTCGTCGGGATGCACCACGGGTAACGCCGTTTGAGATTGATCCTCCTGAGCCGGACCCCCTCTCCAAACCGGAGGTTGTTACGTCCCGCGAGCCGCAAACCCCCGCCCCGACAAAGGCAACGAATACCAGCGCGCCCCGCAGCGAAGCCGCACAGTCAAGCGCCAGCTCTGCTGCCGGAGAAGAACCCGAACAGTTCCCTGAAAAAACGGAGGAGAGCATTACGAGGGTTACGGAGTCACCGGGCGAGCTCGACCCCTATGCGGTCAAACTGGCCGTCCATCTGGCCCATCAACTTGAAGAACTGAGAGTGCCGGCCATGAGGAGCCTCACTGACACGGTCGCTATGGAAGTGGAACTGCAGTTGCTGGGAAATGGCGCCCTGACCCGGGCGAGGGTATTGAAATCAACAGGCATCAAGCCAATCGATGAAGCTGCATATCGGGCTGCACTGGCGGCTAGCCCCTACCCCCAGCCACCGAAGGATGGCGGGAGCGCGAACCGCTTCGAGGTGGAACTGTTGTTCACCCCGAAACGGCTCTGATCGCCAGTGATCAGGCTTCTGCCTGCTTCGCTGCCTCTTTGACAAGCTTGGCCAGCTCACCGCTCTCGGACATTTCAAGAACGATGTCGCAACCGCCAACGAGCTCACCGTTGATGTACAGCTGGGGATAAGTGGGCCAGCTGGAATGCACCTTCAGAGCTTCACGGAGCTCCTGGTTATCCAGAATATTGACGAAGGCAAATCGTTCGCCGCAGGCCATTACAGCCTGGACGGTTTTGGCCGAGAAGCCGCACTGGGGTGCCTGAGGGCTGCCCTTCATATACAGGATGATCGGATTCTCTTCAAGCTGGCTCTTAATGGTTTCATTGATATCCATGAACATTCACCTCTGTTGGAACAGTCTTGCCACACGGCAATTTTCTTGATGCTATTGTACACGGGTGCCGAACACCTCACCAAACACCTTGATTTGACCTTGCGCAACACCGGCAGTTCCAGCCCGGCCACAGCGTTGTCATACCTGCTCCGAAGGGCTAGACTTGATGCCCCATTTTTTTCAGTCAACGTTCAGGCAATCCCGCCGACGGCGGGGTTCGTTGAGATAAGGGCCATTGCATGGCGGCAAGACATTTTCTGACATTGAATGACATGACAACCAACGAGCTGGAAAGCCTGGTTGATCATGCCACAGCATTGCGCAACGAGTGGCGGAAGGGGAAGGTCCGGGACTCCCTCAAGAACCGTGTGCTTGCGATGATCTTCGAAAAATCATCAACGCGAACCCGGGTTTCTTTTGAAGCCGGCATGGCCCAGCTCGGCGGCTCCGCAATGTTCCTGTCGCCACGGGACACCCAGCTTGGCCGCGGCGAGCCGATAGAAGACTCCGCTATCGTTATCTCCAGCATGGTTGATGCGGTGATGATCCGCACCTTTGCCCATGAAACCGTGGAGCGCTTCGCGGCCGCATCACGAGTTCCGGTGATCAATGCTCTGACCGATGACTTCCACCCGTGCCAGCTGCTGGCCGATATGCAAACATTCAGGGAACACCGCGGCAGTATTCGCGGGGCCACCGTGGCCTGGATCGGCGATGGCAACAACATGTGTCATTCCTACATCAATGCCGCTGCCCAGTTCGATTTCAACCTGAACATCGCCTGCCCTGAGGGCTACGAGCCGGCGGAATCGATGCTCAAGGGCCACGAAGACCGGGTCAGGGTGTTCCGGGAGCCGGCCGAGGCGGCCAGAAACGCTCAGCTCCTGGTGACCGATGTCTGGGCTTCCATGGGCCAGGAAGACGAGCAGAAGGCCCGTGAAAAGGCCTTCAGTGGCTATCAGATCAATCCCGGGCTGCTCTCTGTGGCCGATAAGGATGTGCTGTTCATGCATTGCCTCCCGGCTCACCGTGGCGAGGAAATATCGGCGGACATGATGGAACATCCTGCCTCCGTGGTCTGGGACGAGGCCGAGAACCGCCTGCACGCCCAGAAGGCACTGCTCGAATTTCTCATCCTGAACCGGCTGGACTGATTCCATGAGTACAACCGCGCAATCTCCGGCAGACTGGCTGCTCGAGGTCAATAACCTGTCCTGTGGCTACGGCGGGGATTCTGTGGTCAAAGATGTCAGCTTTGCCCTGAGCCATGGCGACATCGGCTGCCTGCTCGGCCCGAGCGGCTGCGGCAAAAGTACCATACTGCGTGCCCTCGCTGGCTTTCTTCCACTGAGCGGTGGCGAGATTTCTCTGCAGTCCCAGGCCATCAGCCTGCCCGGACGCACCCTGCCCCCGGAAAAGCGGCGGATCGGCATGGTGTTCCAGGATTACGCCCTGTTTCCGCACCTGACTATCGCTGACAACGTGGGGTTCGGTCTGCGCAATCTAAACAAGGCGGAAAAACGGCAGAAGGTCATGGAACTCCTTAATGTCGTGCACCTGCAGGATCTGGCAGACAACTACCCCCATGAGCTGTCCGGTGGCCAGCAGCAGAGGGTTGCCCTGGCTCGCGCCCTGGCACCGGAGCCCACCCTGATTTTGTTGGATGAACCGTTTTCCAATCTGGACGCAGATCTGCGCCGTCGGCTGAGCCTGGATGTTCGCGAAATCCTGAAGACGCTGGGCATAAGCGCCATTCTGGTTACCCACGACCAGCAAGAAGCCTTCGCCATGTGCGATCAGGTCGCTGTGTTGCGGGACGGCAAGATCCAACAGTGGGACGTGCCCTACAACCTCTACCATGAACCGGCGAATCGTTTCGTTGCCAGCTTCGTGGGTCAGGGCGGATTCGTCCCCGGCACCGCCCTTGGGCCGGATACTATTGAATCCGAGCTGGGCGTGATCCACGGCAACCGGGCCTACAAATGGGAACCCGGCACTCTGGTAGACGTTCTGATCCGGCCCGATGACATCGTTCATGACCCGGACTCGGATCTGCAGCCCAAGGTGGTTGAGAAAACCTTTGCCGGCACTTCTACTCTCTACCGTTTCCGCTGTTCCGAGGACACAGAGTTCGAAGCTCTGTTCCGCAGTCACCTGGATTTCAACCTGGGTGAGCATGTGCCGGTGCGTGTCGAGGCAGATCACTTGATTGCCTTCGAACGCACCACCTGATTGAGAGATTTAGTTGTTGCAGACGCGCTCTACAGCATCCAGCCAGCCAGCGTAGAGTGATTCTCGCAAAGCCGGGCGCATTCCCGGGTGGAACTGCCGCTCACATTCCCAAAGCGCGGAGATCTGCTCAAGGTTGTCAAAAACACCTGTCTGCAGTCCCGCAAGGTAGGCAGCTCCGAGAGCGGTTGTCTCTGTAACCCGAGGCCGGTCAACGGTGACATTCAGTATGTCGGCCAGGAATTGCATCACCCAGTCGTTCACCACCATACCGCCATCCACGCGCAGCGATTCAAGTCGGGCGCCGTCGTTCTGGATCGCCCGTACCAGATCCTTGGTCTGATAGCAGACCGACTGCAGGCCGGCGGTGACGATCTCGCCGATGCCCGTATCCCGCGTCAGGCCCATGATGGCGCCGCGAGCATGGGGATCCCAATGAGGTGCTCCCAGGCCGGTAAACGCCGGAACCAGGTAAACCGGATTGTCGACTCCGACCGCCTCCGCGTGGGCGGAAGATTCATTGGCATGAGCAATCAGCTTGAGCCCGTCCCTCAACCACTGCATGGCAGCACCGGCGACAAAAATACTGCCTTCCACCGCGTAACAGGGCTTGCCGTTTAGCCGATAGGCCATGGTGGTCAGCAACCGGTTCTCGGACCGAACGGCCTTATCGCCCGTATTGAGCATGAGAAAACAGCCGGTGCCGTAGGTGCTCTTGGCCATGCCCGGGCGAAAGCAGGCCTGCCCCACGAGAGCCGCGTGCTGATCCCCTGCGATGCCGGCAATCATAACTGGCGCGCCCAACCACTGCGCTTCGGCGGTGCCATAATCTGCGGCGCTATCGAGCACGTCCGGCAGCAAGGCCCGCGGCACGCGAAACAGGGCCAGAAGATCGTCGTCCCAGTTCTGCTCGTGAATATTGAAAAGAGCCGTTCTCGACGCATTGGTGGCATCGGTGCAGTGGGATTTGCCGTCAGTCAGGTTCCAGAGCAGCCAGCTGTCGACCGTTCCAAAAGCCAGCGCACCGGATTCGGCCCGGCCACGGGCGCCCTCCACGTTATCCAGAATCCAGGCTATCTTGGTGGCCGAAAAGTAGGGATCAATCAACAGCCCGGTTCGTTCAACAACCGTGTCCTCATGGCCATCGGATTTCAGCTTGGTACACCAGGACGCGGTTCGACGGTCCTGCCAGACAATGGCGTGGTATATCGGCTCGCCGGTTGCCCGGTCCCAGATCACCGTTGTTTCCCGCTGGTTGGTGATACCAATACCCGCCAACTCCGAGGCCTCGATGCCCGCTTTGTCGAGCGCGCCGCGACACACCGCCAGGGTGCTGTCCCAAATTTCACGGGCATCGTGCTCCACCCAGCCATCTTTCGGGAAATACTGGTGAAATTCCTGCTGGTCGGTTGCAACGCTGTTGCCCGTTTGATCAAAAACAATAGCGCGGGAACTGGTTGTACCCTGGTCGATGGCAAGCAGATAACGGGTCATGGACGGCCTCCTTTTGTTTCCCGGAATTCTAACAGCAGAGCAGGCGGGAAAGGGTGACCGATATGGAATTTGGGAGCAGGCATAAAAAAAGGGCCGGAAAACCGGCCCTCAAATGACGAATGAAACAAGGAAAGTTCGTAAGAACTACAACCTCAAAAGTCATCCCTTACGCTTTGCAGTATTGACCGCGCCGCCAAAAACTTCAGTAGTGCTTGTGTAGCTGCTTTGTTACATCAGGTGATGCGATGGGGCCTGGCTCACACAATGGAGTCCACTGGTTTTTTTCTGGGCCAGACCAGGCTGAATTTTGCACCGCCAAGCGTATCGCTCCTGCTGACGAAGGCGTGCCCTCCGTGCCAGTAGAGAATCCGGCGAACAATAGACAGACCCAGACCATAGCCGCCAGAGGTTCGGGTACGGCTGTCGTCCAGTCGGGCAAATGCGGTAAATACTTTCTCCCAGTCGTCCTCGGGAATGCCGGGGCCATCGTCTTCAACGTCAACGCGACAGTTGTCTTCATCGAAATGACAGCTGACCAGCACCTTGCCAGCCGCGTAGCGTCCCGCGTTGCCTACCAAATTCTGGATCGCCCGGTGCAGGTAGCGAGGCTCGATATCCGACAATGCCCAACGTTCGGAGACCTCATCGATATTACCTTCAATATTCAGCTCGGGCCGAACCATCTGTTGTTCAGAAACCACCTGACGGACAATGTCTGTGACCGAGGTTTCCTGAAGGGAGAATACCGGGCCGCCCTGCTCCAGCCTCGCATAGGTCAGGATCTCATCAATCAGCTCGTCCAGTTCCTGGATATCGCCATCAATGCCGTCCAGTTGCCTTTGCAGGGCAGTCTCGTCCTGACAGTCCTCAATCATCTGGACGCCAAAGCGGATACGGGCCACGGGAGTGCGCAATTCGTGGGAAACCGCGTGGATCATTTCCCGCTGCACCTGCACCAGGCGCTGGATGTGTTCAGCCATCCCGTTGAATGACGAGGCCAGACGGGTTACCAGCGTTCCCTCGCCCGCCTGGACCCGGGCGCTCATTTCACCACGTGCGATTCGAACCGCTACCGACTCAACGGTTCTGAGGTTACTGTCCACTTCCCGGAGCGCAAGAAAAAGGGCAACGGCCAAAACCCCACCAAGCACCAGGATCAGCAGCAGGACAACCGGCCAGGCCCAGGCATCAAACCCGGCGGGCATGTCAATCCGGTACAACTCACCGTCGGATAGCTGAACGATCACCCGTCCGCAACCGTCTGATTCGTCTGTGTAAAAGGCCTGGCCCCGCTCGGCGACCTGATCCAGAACGTCGGAGTCCGGCAGCAAGTCGGCGTCGTCCAGGGGCTGCACTTCTACATTGAGAGAACGGGCCATTTGCGAGGCAACATTGAGACGGTCATCCGCAGAGGCTGAATCAAGATGCCACCGGAAAATCAACCCTATGGTTTCTGACACGTCCCGGTAGGGCTCGTTCAGACGCAGCTGTACGATTTCTCCGGTCAGTCCGGTTACCAGAACCCGATACCCTACGTCACTGTCGATGCCAACCACCTGGCCGTAGCCAAGTCGCTCCAGAGCCACCGGTGACAGGTTGAAACGGGAAGCAGCCCCCATGCGAAGATCAACCGTCGAACTCAGCCAGTGGTATTGCTGTAACGGTGCCGGGGCCGCAGCCAGCCAGCGCATCAGTGGCTCGGGGAAGCGTTCATGCCAGAATTGGGAGCGCACCGAGTTGATCCCGGTGAACAGCAGGACACATAAAAAAACAACCAGCGCGGTCAGGCCGGCAAGGCGGGCATAAAGCTTGAGGAAGAACTTCAGGGGCATGGTACCAACCCTGGCATGGAGCACCGGTATGCGGGCGAATGGCACACCGGCTCCAGAGACTGAATCGTCAGGCTTCCTTTACGAACAGGTAGCCTTTACTACGAACGGTCTTGATGCGTCGCGGATGGATGGGGTCATCGCCAATCTTGGGTCGAATCCGGGAAACGCGAACATCAATGGATCGATCCTGACCATCGTATTCAATACCACGCAAGGCGGTGAAGATTTCTTCCCGGCTAAGCACGCGGCCCGCGTTGCTGGCGAGCAACCAGAGCAAATCAAATTCGGCGCTGGTCAGATCAATGCTTTCTTCACTCAGCCAGGCCTCCCGCATGGAGCGGTCGACAACCAGATCATTGAACTGGAGGCGCACCGGTTCTTCGCCCCCTGCCTCGTCCGCCGACCCCGAGCCGGTTTCGGTCACCCGACGCAGCATGGCGCGAATCCGTGCCAAGAGCACCCGGGGTTTGACCGGTTTACCAATATAGTCATCGGCACCCATTTCCAGACCCAGGACCTGGTCCAGATCGTCGGTTCGGGCAGTCAACATGATAATCGGGCCGGAATAGAAGGGACGCACCCGACGGCAAATGGAGAGCCCATCCTCGCCAGGCAACATAAGATCCAGAACCACCAGATCCGGCTGCTCATTGCGGATCCGCTCTACCGCAGGGCTACCATGAGTTTCCAGGGAGACGGTCAACCCGTTGCTTTCCAGGTATTCGCGGGTTAACTCCGCCAACCGCTCGTCGTCCTCGACAATCAGAATTCGCCAACTTTCATTTGTCTGTTCCACGCCATCCATCTCTGGTTTTGTTATTCCGGTTTCAGGTCATTCTGTGTACCTGACGATACAGGCAACCTGCTGTAACAGCAATTATACATGCTATTCAGAAATATACATGGAACCGCTGCTTCGTTACACCCTGTGACAGAGCTCCCGTAACCGCCAATCGGACCCCGATGTCACAGACACGTCACCTGGTGGTCACCGATGTGTCATACCGGCTTCATAGGCTTGTCGGGAAATGGAAACAAAAGAGACGACGCCATGACCACACAAACCGCGAAAGCCCGCCGCAGCGCCCGTCGCCTGAAAACCGACATGACCCGGTGCCCCAGACAGGTCGAAGCGGCCCAGCGGCTGCGTTACCGGGTATTTTCGGAGGAATACGGCAGCGACCTGGGCGCACAGACGCCCGGCATCGACGCTGACGAGTTCGATGCAGTGTGTGACCACCTGATCGTTACCGACCTGGATTCGGGCGAACTGGTAGCGACCACACGCATCCTGCACCAGAAAGACACCAAAGATGTTGGCGGCTTTTATTCGGCCGGGGAGTTCGACCTTAGCGCCCTGGAGAGACTCCCTGGCACCATAGCCGAGCTGGGGCGCACTTGTGTGCACCCGGATTATCGCAACGGCGCGACCATCAGCCTGCTCTGGTCGGCAGTGGCCGAATACCTGGTTGAGCGCGGTGTTGACTATATGATTGGCTGCGCGAGCATCGGCATGTCTGACGGAGGCCTGAAAGCCTGGCGCATCGCCCGCCACCTCCAGACCGAGTATCTGGCCGATCCGGCCTTTCTGGTAAAACCACTTCGCGCGATGCCGCATCTGACCCACACCCGAGACAGCGATCGATCGGTGGACGTTCCCGCTCTGATCCGAGCCTACATGCGTCTTGGTGCCCGTGTCTGCGGTGAGCCCTGCTGGGATCCGGATTTTCGCTGTGCCGACCTGTTGGTTGTGCTGGAGGTCAGTAAACTGGCCGGCCGCTACAGCCGGCACTTCATGCGCCCGGCATCCTGAAGACGGGAGTCTGGGATATGAGCTGGCTGAGACTCTGCGTTCGGATCACTGCCTTTATAGCCTTCCTTGCAGCCACCACAATGTTGGCCGCCGCTCTGAGGATCACTGAAATTGTTACCCGCAATGCTATCGACCGGACACCCTGGGCCAGATTCTGTTTCCGGTGGGCCTGTCGGTGCCTGGGACTGACTATACGCCAGCACGGCTCACCTTCCGACGATACCGTTCTGTTCGTCAGCAACCACATCAGTTGGTCAGATATTCCGATTCTGGGGAGCCTGGCACCGATCCGGTTTCTGTCAAAAGCCGAGGTCGGCCAGTGGCCGGTCATAGGCTGGCTGGCACGACAGGCCGGCACGCTCTTCATTCGACGCGGCGGTGGTCAGGCCCGCCGGGTTCGGGACCAGGTCATCGGAAATTTGCGGGCCGGGGAGAGTGTCCTGATATACCCGGAAGGAACCACCAGCGCAGGTCTGACGGTATTGCCGTTCCATGGCCTGTTGCTCAAGGCCGCTCCAGAGAGCAGAACCCCGGTACAGCCGATCACCATTGCCTATCGCCGGGAAGGCCGACCAGACCATCTGGCTCCCTTCATTGGTGATGATGAGTTCCACCACCATTTGTTGCGGATGCTAGCCCAGCCTTCTGCCCGGGTCGACGTAGTCTTCCACGAACCTGTACACCCGTCGGAAAAGATCCCGGCCGGAGAGTTCGCCGCCAGTCTGAGAGAGACCGTTCTGGAAGGACTGACCCGAATATACCGTGGTGAATACGACAGACCGGCAACCGAGTGCCTCAGAACAGGGGACGACCCTGGGCTACCTCATCTTCCGTCGCTTCACGGCGGCCAACGATCTCCAGATCAAAGTACAGGGTAAAGCCCGCCAATGGGTGATTGGCGTCCACCTTAACCAGGTTGCCATCAATCCCGACAACCTGCACGATCTGCGCTTCATCGCCCGTGTTGGTCTGGAACTTCATGCCAATCTGCAGGTTCTCGATACCTTCGAACAGTGAACGTGGCACCTTGCGCACCAGCTCGGGCTTGTGCTCACCGTACGCCATGGCCGGCGGTACCGTTACCTCAAGGCAATCGCCCACGTTGCGGTCTTTCACCGCCTGTTGGATCCCTTCAATAATCTCGGGACTGCCATAGACGAAGTGCAGGGGCTCACTGCCTTCGGAAGTATCAACCAGCTCGCCGATCTTGTTCTTCAAAACATAGTGAACGGTAAAAACGTCGGGTCTTGCTTGTGAAGCTGTCATCAGGTTTTCGAGTTTCCTGTATCCGGTGGTGTTTCGAGCTGTTGCAGGCCATGAATAACCAGTCGCTGATCCAGCTTGTCCCGCAATCCTGAAGGGTTACTCAGGCCCATGCGCTCAAGCAGGGACCCGTAACGGCCCTCGTCATCCCGGGCCCGGAGGGCCTGTAACAGAGTCGACAGTTTACCACGGCGAGTGGCCGTTGCGGCCTTGAGCCCCTTAAGGGCTTTCCCCAACGTCAGCTCCTCATCGGTAAAGTCCCTGCCAAACGGGAACGGCGGGAACAGGCTGGCATCTCCCGCTGCCGCAACGGCACGACGAATGGCTTGCGGGGTATTGTTACACCAGTCGGCAGGCAGCTTGAACGCAGGATCCACCTTGCCCGCCTTCTGGGCTTTTTTCAGAAGCTCCTGCTGGAACCGGGAGTCGGCAATGCGGATCAGCCTCAGGAAGACCTGCTCGTCGGACTGCCCTCTCAGATCGGCAATCCCGTACTCGGTAATGACGATGTCCCGCAGATGGCGGGGTATGGTGCAATGACCATAATTGAACACGATATTGGACAGTACCTTGCCCTGGGATGATCGGGTGCTGCGCAGCGACAGGATCGAACGTGCGCCCGGCAGCTCGTGAGCCATGGCAACGAAGTTGTACTGGCCACCGACGCCACTGACCACACGACCATCCTCAAGACCATCCGATACGCCAGCACCGTTGAGGGTGTACATCATAGCCGAATTGATGAACCGGCCATGAACGCGCTGCGCCGCTTTCAGCTTCTGGTCTCCGAACCGGTGGTCATACAGGTGGTTGATGAAGTTCACGCTGGTCATGCAGATTTTTGCACGCTGCTCGTCGGTCATTTCCCTGAGGTACTGGTAAAACTGCTCGGGACCAACGTAAAAACCGCCGTGCATGGCGATACCGCCAGTCAGCCGTTCCCCGAGAATGAGGGTTTCGATGGCCTGCCGGGCCTCCGGATTGTCCAGATCACCCTCGACCGACTGATCACCAATGCGCAACCGGCCGCCCTTGAACTCGACAGCTGCTTTAAAGATGCCATGCTGGACCAGCCAATGAACATCCTTTGCCCGCAACGGGCTATCAATCAGCTTTTCGCGGCGCAGGACATCGAGGGTTGCGAGAGACACCTCACCGGGAATATCACCGCGATTGATCAATGTCTGCAGACCGGCGTGATCGTATACCTCCCGGGTAAGGATGCCTTCCTGCATCAGGTACAGGAAACCATCCACCATCATTTCACTACAGCCATAAAGCCCCTCCTCGAAGGGGCCGGTGCCACCGTCCTCGCGAACGACGGGGAAATGCTGATCAACCTGGAGATGGTCAAACACCTGCCGCCAGGCCTTATTGTGACTGTGTCTGAGAATGGCGCTGTGGACCAGGGCCGCGCCCAGTGAGCCGATGCCAACCTGGAGCGTACCGCCGTCCTTCAGGAGGGTACTGGCGTAGAATCCGATCAGGTGGTCTTCCGGGCTGACCGACATCTGGGGCGCTGAGAACAGCGGATAGTCTCCCGAAGGCTGATCCAGCAAGACATCGAACCGGTCTGCTTCAATCGCTGCATGATGGCCAAACCAGGGAAGGTTCTGGTTCATCTCGGCCACCAGCGCGACCGGCGTGCCAGCCGCCTCGCGCTCACGGAGCAGGGGAATCAGGTCCAGCGTCAGATCCGGGTTGCAGCTCAGACTGACCTGGCCGGGCTGCCCATGGGCCTCGCCCGGAGACACCATCTGGGCGACGACATTGACACCCACCGCCATCAGATCGCGAACGGCATGGGTATAGTTGGTACACACGTAATGCCGCTGCTGGGAACGATTGTTCAGATAACTGCCGGCTTTGAAGAAGAACTCCGAGACCTGAACATTCTCAGGAAGACGGTTTGCCGATACATCCCTGGCATAGGCCAGTTCAGGAATCCGGCCATAGAGACGCTCGACAAACGGTCCCATGAAGCGCTTCTCCAGCGAGGAGCCGCCCTTTGGCGCCAGCAGCGACAGTGCTGTCACGATGTGCAGGCGAATCTCCGGATCGTCCTTGGCCCGCTCGTACAACGCATTGACAAAACGGACCGGCTTGCCAAGCCCAAGCGGCAAACCAAGTGTGATTTCCTTGCCAACCCGCCGAATCACTTCATCAACACAAGCGTTCACATCGTTCGATAACTGCCCTCTATCACCCGCCATTACCAAGCTCCTTATTGGCTAATCAGCATGCTAGCGGGGATGATCACACGAGGATCGAACACAGACAATGCGCCAGATCATGATTCTGGGGTTTGATGATAGGACCGGGTGCGGGGAATTGCGAGGTTCAGAAGTTCCACTTCAGGTTCAGGCAGGCACCCTCGTTCAGGAGCGCAATGCCATGGTCGGCCTGGGCCGGATCCGACGCATAATGCTTGCCGGAGTGCTTCGAACGGGTAAGCGTAAGGCTCAGCAGGCGGGAACCGATTTCGGCAAACGCATCGGAACCGTCCTCGTCAAAATCACCGGAAACCCGTTCCTGGATTTCGAAAATCTGCTCGCTGGCGGTCTTGCTTTCGACCTGTTCGAACACGCGCTCGGATGCTTCGGCGCGAACGACGAAAGCAACAAGATTGAGAGCGAGTAACGCAACAAAGATTCGAATAATCATGACACTGCCTGAGACCTTTTTTCCGACACGGGAGTCTACGGATACCTTAGGCTTAAGTCTAATGATTAAGGGCTGGAAAGATGTGAATCTGCACACAAAGACGCCGACTTTTTGTCACGGGATCAGCATCTTTTTGTCAATTTATGATCCCCGATATTTCAGACTGTAACAGCACCCCCGGCCAGCGCTTCTCAGCCGGGGGTTCAAACCAACAAAGCCGGCGGGCTCAGGGGCAGGGGTAGGTGAATTCCTGGTGAATGACCTCTATCGCTTCCAGTACCTCGGGGCTCAGGGTGACCTTTGCGGACCCTATGTTTTCCCGCAATTGCTCCATGGATGTTGCTCCGATGATATTGCTGGTCACGAAGCTGCGGCTGTTCACGTAAGCCAGTGCCATCTGGACCGGAGACAATCCGTTCTGCCGAGCCAGCTCAACATAGGCCTGGGTGGCATCCATGCCACGACTGCCGGTGTAGCGGCTGAAACGCTCGTACAGGGTCATTCTGGCCTTCTCGGGCCACTTGCCGCCCAGATATTTGCCGGAGAGCATGCCAAAAGCCAGCGGTGAGTAGGCGAGCAAACCGGCCTGTTCCCGGTGGGCAATTTCCGCCATCCCCACCTCGAATGACCGATTCAGGAGGTTGTAGGGATTCTGGATGCTGGCCACTCTCGGCCAGCCTTTCTCGCCGGACAGACGCAGATACTCCATGGTGCCCCAGGGCGTCTCATTGGACAGTCCGATGTGCCGGACCTTCCCGGACCGAACCAGATCATTCAGCGCTTCAAGTGTTTCCTCGATCGACGTGAAAGACTCTTCCGGGCTGTGCTCGTAACCGAGCTTGCCGAAAAAGTTCGTGCTGCGATCCGGCCAGTGCACCTGGTACAGATCAATGTAGTCGGTCTGCAGGCGTTTCAGGCTGGCGTCGCAGGCTTCCATAATATGATCCCGGGTCAGGCGCGGACCATTACGGAGGTACTTCAGTCCGTTGCCCGGCCCCGCCACTTTCGACGCAATTACCAGGTCGTTGCGGTTGCCCCTGCTGGCAAGCCAGTTTCCCAGGTAGGTCTCGGTCAGCCCCTGGGTTTCCGCCCGGGGCGGCACCGGGTACATCTCTGCGGCATCAATAAAGTTGATACCCTCGGCGACTGCGTAATCCAGCTGCTCAAATGCTTCCTTTTCGGTGTTTTGCTCCCCCCAGGTCATTGTGCCCAGGCAAATCAGGGTAACGTCGAGATCGGTCTTTCCAAGCTTTCGCGTTTGCATATCGTCTCCGATTCGGTTCGGTTAACGGGTAAAGGGAATGTCACGGGAGTGTCGCATAACTGTCATGCCGGCTTTTCATAGTAGGGGCATGTCAAAGGAAGCACAGGAAACACCGTGACCGAGACCATGCAGGCCAACCGGCGCCCACAACACATTACCATTGTTTCGGAGACTTTTCCGCCGGAAATCAATGGCGTGGCAAACACGCTCAGGCAGCTTTGCCAGGGGCTGATGCAACGTGGGCACCGGGTGACGGTTATACGGCCACGACAGCAACATGAGCGCAAAGGCCACTTTGCCAGTGCTGGCGACGCACTCTTCTCCCGTGAACATGTGGTGACCGGCTTGCCGCTACCCGGGTACGCGGACCTGCGCTTTGGCCTGGCCAGAACCGGCCATCTGAAAAAGCTCCTGACCACTGACCGGCCCGATGCCGTCTACGTTGCCACTCAGGGCCCATTGGGCATTGCGGCAACAACAGCGGCAAGGCAGGTGGGCATTCCGGTCAGCTCGGGCTTCCACACCAATTTTCACAGCTACAGCCGTTATTATGGCGTCGGCATGCTGGAGAGGTTGCTGTGCCTCTATGGTCGATGGTTCCACAACCGCACGGCCATCACCCTGGTGCCGACTCGAAAAATGCAGCAGACAACCCGCGCCATGGGTATTCCGGCGACCGGCCTCTGGAGTCGGGGCGTGGACTGTCATCGCTTTACGCCCCACAAGCGAGACAGTGCACTGCGGGAATCCTGGGGCTTGCAGGCCAATGACCGCGCCATTCTGTATGTCGGCCGGCTTGCACCGGAAAAGAACCTTCGGATGGCGGTTGCCTGCTTCGAACGCATTCGCGGCCTTCACCCCCAGGCCAGGTTCATCCTGGTTGGCGACGGCCCACTCCGGCGCCAGCTGGCTGAACGCCACCCCGATTACGTGTTCTGCGGCACCCGTCGGGGCGACGACCTTGCCCGCCATTTCGCCTCAGGCGATCTGTTCCTGTTTCCGAGCAAGACCGACACCTTCGGCAACGTGGTGCTGGAGGCAATGGCCAGCGGACTGGGCGTCGTCAGCTTTGACGACGCCGCAGCGGCCGAACACATCCGCCACGAGGAAAACGGCATGAAGGTGCCTCTGGACGAGGATGAAGCATACGTCGACAGCGCTCTCCGCCTGGCCGATCAACCAACCCTGCTGAACCGGATCAGGGCCCAGGCAAGGCTGGATGCCCTGGAACAGAGCTGGAATTCGCAGATCGAACAATTTGAACAACTGGTTTTCAACCAAACCGCAAAGGCCGGATACCATGCCATCAACAAGCAAAGCGTCTCGCTTCTTTGAACTGGCAGACCAGCGGGAAGTCGCTTTCTGTCAATCTATTAACCGCGCTGTTCAATTCCGACCCGCCCTGGGCTATTTCCGACTGGTCAGCCGACTTGGCGACGGCTGGTTCTGGTACGCACTGATTCTTTTCATCCCCGTTCTCCGTCCGGAATCCGGGCCAGGACTGGCACTGCTCATGGCGCTGACCGGCCTCACCTGCACCCTCAGCTACAAGTTACTGAAGCGCTGGCTCATCCGTGAACGCCCATTTATATCCTTTCCCGCTATCAACTGCGGCACGCCGCCCCTGGACCGCTACAGCTTTCCGTCCGGCCACACACTCCACGCCGCCTGCTTTCAGGTCATGCTGACCGTGGCGGAACCGGCGCTGGCTCTCATAGTGCTTCCGTTTACGTTGAGTGTGGCGGCATCGAGGGTGGTCCTCGGCCTGCACTACCCCAGCGACGTCGCTGCCGGCGCCCTGATCGGTGGCCTGATGGGTTACGCGGCCATGAGTTGGCTGCACCTCTAATCAAACAGACGCAACTGGGTAACAGGCGCATCATCGTTGCGGAAACGCACGCCCAGCCCCAACAGCCGTACCGGTCGTTCCCGGTTGGTCACCAGTTCTGCCAGCAGCGGCAGATAATCTTCCAGAGCGGGCTCTTTGACCTGTTCCCGGACCCGCTCCAGGGTATGGGTTGAAAAATCACTGTAGCGGATCTTGATAAAGAGCTTGTGGATCGGTTTTCGACGGGCCTTGCGCGAGAGGCGAAGATTGAGATCCGCAACCAGCGAGGCCATGACTGTCTCGCATGCCGCCATGTCTGGCAAATCCTGGGAAAAGGTTCGCTCGACACTGACCGACTTGGCAATCCGAGACACCACAACAGCCCGGTCATCCCGGCCGTGGGCCATCTCATGAAGACGATAGCCCTGCTTGCCGAACCGCTCAATCAGAACATCGGCCCCAAGCGCCTGCATGTCGCCGCAGGTCTTTACTCCGAGTGCGTGCAGTTTCGAAGCAGTTACCTGCCCTACTCCAAACAGCTTCTCAACCGGCAATCCCTGTACGAATTCCTCTACGTCCTCCGGGCGAATCACAAACAGCCCGTCCGGCTTTTCCCAGTCGCTGGCGATCTTGGCGAGGAACTTGTTGGGCGCAACCCCGGCGGAAATGGTGATACCCACTTCCCGGCGCACGCGCTCCCGAAGGTGGCGAGCCATGAGCGTGGCACTGCCCTTGTGATCGGTCACATCGGAGACATCCAGAAAAGCCTCATCCAGGGAAAGCGGTTCCACCAGATCCGTCAGCTCCCGCAGGATGGCCATCACCTGCTGTGACACCGCCCGATACCGGCCCATGTCCGTCGGTACCGTCACCAGCCCCGGGCAAAGGCGACGCGCCTCGCTACCCGGCATCGCCGAACGCACACCGTACGCGCGGGCCTTGTAATTGCAGGTCGTTACCACGCCCCGACCACCATCACCGCCCACTGCCAGCGGCACATCCCGGAGGCTGGGATCGTCCCGCATCTCGACGGCCGCGTAGAAGCAGTCACAATCCACGTGGATGATCTTGCGTTGTGGCATAATCAGGGGGCTCGCGTCGACTTTCTGTACATTTATACAGCCTTGTATCTTAAGCTAACATGCAGAGAATGTCAGGAACCCCAACAACCGGCGCATCAACCATTGCGAGGCCATCATGAGCAACCCGATTCCTGAAGCAGAACGCACCGAAATTGAAGCCGCAGCTTTCCGTAGATTGGTCAAGCATCTGCGTGATAATACCGATGTGCAGAACATCGACCTGATGAACCTGGCGGGCTTCTGCCGTAACTGCCTCTCCAAGTGGTACCTGGCAGAAGCCAATGAGCGCGGTTTTGAACTTTCAGACCCCCAGGCCCGTGAAGAAATCTACGGCATGCCCTATGAGGACTGGAAGGCGCTCTACCAGACAGGCCCCAAGCAGGAACACAAATAATGAGTGTCAATGATGCCGTGAGGATCCATCTGGCATCCCTGGACGCTGGCCATGCCAGCTTCAAAGACTCCCTGGCACTGATCGAAGAGCATTTTGAGTACCAGCCCTGCAGCTTCCGCAACGGCCCGCTGGTGAACGCGGAGGGCGAGAACGCAGGGTCTTGCCGGATCTTTGGCCTGGGCCAGTACTGCAACCTGAGTGAAGTCGACACACTCAAACTGTTTGCCGAACACTATCAGCAGGTTCTGGACGACCCGACCGGCGAGAGCCATGGCAACATCCGCCAGTTTATCAGCACCGGATGGTCAGGCATCCGATTCGAAGGCATGCCACTCCGGCAGCGCCCGAACCCAACCGACAACATGACCAGGGAAGAGACTCCTTCATGAGCGATACCGCCACCTCCGGGGTAAAACAGGGTTTTCAGCTAAAAAGCGCCAGCGTGTCCATGACAGCCCTGGAGCTCTACTACTTCGACGACGGCGAGTTCGAAGAAGTGTTGCGGGACAAGATCAGCCAGGCGCCCGGGTTCTTCAAGGATATTCCGCTGATCATCAGTCTGGAAAAATACCAAGGTCTCGACGGCGAACTGGATTTTTTCAAGATCATCGGCACCTGTCGGCGCAACAACATCCACGTGATTGGCGTGCGCGGTGGCACCGACGACCAGCGCCGCCTCGCCCGGGGAGCTGCACTGGCACTGCTTCCTGGCAACGGCCAGCGGGATCGCGCCCATGAAGCCGAACAGGTAGCCGCGGAGGAAGCAGAAACCGCAGTTGTTGCTGCCTCGACCGGCACTGCCGGCGACCCGCCCCCGGCCAAGATCATCTCCCAGCCGGTGCGCTCCGGCCAGCAGGTTCACGCACCGGAAGGTGACCTGGTTATTCTGGCACCGGTGCAGGCCGGTGCAGAGGTGCTTGCAGCAGGTAACATCCATGTATACGGTCCCCTGCGGGGACGGGCACTGGCCGGCATCCATGGCGCAGAATCCGCACGGGTTTTCTGCCAATCCCTGGAAGCGGAGCTTGTGTCCATCGCGGGACACTATAAAATCTCCGAAGATCTTCAGGACAATGGCTGGAAAAGCGCTGTGCAAATCCAGCTCAGGGACGACCTGCTGGTGGTAACGCCACTGGACAAGGCCTGATATTGGAGCTCAATACAATAACTTGACCGGATAATTCGGCAGACACGACGAATCCACCGAGAAACAGGAACAGAACCTTGGCTAGAATTATTGTCGTTACCTCAGGAAAGGGCGGCGTTGGCAAAACCACCACCAGCGCCTCGATCAGCACCGGCCTTGCCAAGCGAGGCCACAAGACAGTAGTCATCGATTTTGACGTGGGCCTGCGCAATCTGGACCTGATCATGAATTGCGAGCGTCGCGTGGTGTACGACTTCGTAAACGTGATCCAGGGCGAAGCCTCCCTGAACCAGGCCCTGATCCGCGACAAGCGGGTCGATACCCTGTATATCCTTCCGGCCTCCCAGACCCGGGAAAAGGAAGCACTGACCAAAGATGGCGTCGAGAAGGTCATCAACGAGCTTTCCGAGACGTTCGATTACATCGTCTGCGATTCTCCTGCCGGCATTGAGCATGGTGCCCTGATGGCGCTGTATTACGCCGATGAAGCGATTGTGGTTACCAATCCCGAAGTATCTTCGGTGCGGGATTCCGACCGCATCCTGGGCATTCTGCAAAGCAAATCACGCCGAGCCGAAATGAGCCAGGACCCGGTCAAGGAACACCTGCTCCTGACCCGTTACAATCCGTCCCGGGTCGAAAAGGGCGAGATGCTGTCCGTGGCGGATGTTGAGGAAATCCTCGCGATTCCACTGCTGGGTGTCATTCCCGAAAGCCAGATTGTACTGAATGCGTCAAACCAGGGCTTGCCCGTTATCCTCGAAGAGGACAGCGATGCCGGCCAGGCCTATGAAGACGCAGTCGCACGCCTGCTGGGTGAGGAACGGGAACACCGTTTCATGACGTCCCAGAAGAAGGGTTTCTTCTCACGGATGTTCAAGGGGGGCTAAGGGATGAGTTTCCTCGATTATTTCAAGGGCAAGAAAAACAAATCCGCAAGCGTTGCCAAAGAGCGCCTTCAGATCATCGTCGCCCACGAGCGGGGCCAGCGCGACCAGCCGGATTACCTGCCCCAGCTCCAGCAGGAGCTGCTTGAGGTTATCCGCAAGTACGTTCAGATCAGTGACGACATGGTTCAGGTTGAAGTGGACCGCAACGAGAGTTGCTCGGTACTGGAGCTGAACGTCACGCTGCCGGAACGATAAAGCCGTATGGCCTGTCCAGAACCGGACAGGCCATCACTTACCATCTCGCAAAGTGGTCTTCCATCAGGCCCCGCAGACCTTTAACCTCAATTTTTCCGCCAGCCTCATCCGTCACCGTTCCATTGAATGTGCCCACGTATTGCCGGAAATTTGATGCCAACACCCAGGCGTCCAGTTTCTCCTTGCGCAAACCGGCGGGAACAAAATTCAGATCAACCCGACCATCCTCCGTGCTCACATGCCAGTCTCCGCCTGGTTGATACCGATCAAATCGGAACTGTGACGCTCCCAGCTTGTGGCAGACACCATCCAGCCAGAGCGCATTTTCCGTCATTCCCGTCTCATTGACCCCTGCTGCCAGGTTCAACCCCAGGGACCGGCCATCCGCAAGCTGGCCGGCCAGGCAGGCCCAGTTCCAGGCCGTTTCCCGGCGCATGAAGCCACAGCTCCAGTCGATGGATCCGCGAGTCTGCTCGTCGCAGCGCCAGATACGATGATCCCAGCGCACTTCCCCTTCCACCGGCAAGCCTGCCGACTTGCGGGTAAATACCCAGCCATTGTAGCCGGCCGGGCATACCAGCCGGAGCGGGTCCCGATCCTCTGAAAGCGTCAGTTCAATACGGATACCTCCAGGAGCCGAGACCGTAATTGTCCGGCCATCCGCAGAAGGCGCAATTCGCACGGCCACCTCTCCTTTGCTGAAGCTTGTCACCCCTTCCTCTGGCCGTGGCTCAATGCAGGTTTGCCGGGCCAATGGCTGAAGGAACGACTGCTCCATCATCTGGCCAGTCTCGAAGTCATAGAGATAGAAGAATCCGCTGCCCAGCAGCTTCAGATCGACCACCGCCAGACCCAACACCCAACCCGGGCCCATGGCACTGACAAACTGGAACTGGTTGAACCGCCATCGCCTTGCCAGTTTTGAACGCGGGCGGTCCATCACCGTACGCAGGTCATAATCCAGATAGTTGATCTCTGCTACCGGTTCATCCAGCAGTCCCGGAATCACCTGCCCTTTGCCGTTGATGAGTTTCTTAATGGTCATAGTCGTCGTCAGATCGGGCCAATTTCGGTTACCAAATCAACAGGTCGCTACCTGGTTCACAATCCACTGTTTCCGTGGCCATGCCGGCAAAAGCCCCATGCTAGACTCGGCCCACCATCTGCAAGGAAGTGTACCCTATGAGAAAGAGCATAGCCCATGGCATTACGGGCTGGGCCTCGGTGATCAGTGGGCTGGTCTGTGCGTTGCTGGTGTTTGCTGTTGCCGCCAGTGCCCGCGCTGAACTGCCCAGTGAAAGCGACGAGGCGTGGACGCTACGCAAGGAAGCCGATCACATCCGGGTCTATACCATCGAGCAGCCAGGCTCCAGCTTCAAGGCCTTCAAGGCCGTGGCGGTGCTCGACGCGCCTATCGAAAACCTGATGGCTGTGATGGCCAACCCCGGTTCCTGCGTCGAGTGGGTGCACAACTGCACAGAATCCTATGCGTTTGGCGATGGCGGGTTTCACGATCGCTTTGCCTATTCCGTGAATGACATGCCCTGGCCGGTTACTGACCGCGACTATGTCCTGCGCATACGCACACGGGGCGATCAGACCTCCGGTGAAATCGTCATGGATCTGAACGCCATGCCCGATCAGCGGGCAGAAAACAGTAGCCGGGTGAGGGTCGATCGTTCGGACACCCTTTACCGGTTCACGCCAGAGGGGGAGAGCACCCGGATGGTGTGGGTCCAGCACACGGACCCCAATGGGGCGCTGCCCGGCTGGCTGGTAAATTCCCTGCTGGTTGATATTCCCGTGAGGTCAATGGAAGCGCTGGAACGCGTTGCCAACAGCAGCAAGTACCAGGGTTACCAACTGGTTTACGATGAGCAGGGCCAACTGACCGGCCTTCGTATGAACAAACCCTGAGTCCCGGCGCACAGTAAGGGATGACGCGCGCGGTATCACGCGCTAAGCTTTATGAAAGGACTCTAGAAGGCAGCCCAGATCAATGACCGTTCTCGCCTACGAGATCATGACACCCAGCATCAAGGCCGTCCCGCAATCCTGGACCATGGACCGGTTGGCCCGCTTCCTCACCGACAATGAGATAACCGGCAGCCCAGTCACCGATGACGACGATGAAATTGTCGGCATTGCCACTCTTAAAGACATCACCGAATTCCGTTGGAACGCCACGCGCTCCGATGCCGACCGGCATCTGACTCCCGAAGAACGGGAGGAAGCCCGACGCCTGCGGATGGTGATCTTTGAAGAAATGGGGAAGGTGCCTGTAGAAGTTCGCGACATCATGACCCCCATCGTTTTATCGGTTGACGAGAAGACGCCGGTGCGCGACATTGCGAATATCATGATGCGCGAGCACCTGCACCGGATCTTTGTCACCAATGATTCAAAAATTACAGGCATCATAACGACTTACGATATGCTGAAAGTGATCTCAAATGAGGAACTCACGCAACGCTGCGCCGATAACGACTGAGCCACCAGAGAGGTAGCGCCACTTATGCCCAGAGCATCGCAAGCTCGCCGAAAGATGTATGTCCTCGACACCAACGTCCTGATCCACGACCCGAACGCCCTCCTCAACTTTGAAGAACACGATGTCATCATCCCGATGACGGTCCTCGAAGAACTCGACAGCCTCAAATCCGGCAAGCAGGCCGTGGCCGCTGACTGCCGTCAGGCCATCCGCAACATCGACAAGTTGCTGGGCGATGCCAGTCCGAAGGTGATCGAAAAAGGTGTTCCCATCGTGCGCGGCAAGAAGGCCGAACCCCTGGGCACTCTTTCGATCCTGATGAGCACCGGTGACAGCGGCAACCATTCGCTGCCAGAGCATCTGAACGACAACAAGATCATCAACACCCTGGCCGCGCTCCAGAACCGCCACAAGTCCCGGGATATCATCCTGGTGTCGAAAGACATCAACATGCGCCTTAAGGCGCGGGGTTTCGGGGTGGAAGCCCAGGACTACCACAACGACCAACTGCTCGACGACATCGATCTTCTGCCCAAGGGCTACCGGGAGTTCCCGAACTCTTTCTGGGACACCATCGAGAAAGTGGAAACGGTTCAGCGGGAGGGTTCGACCGAACATATCCTCAAGCGGGAGGGCGAGCTGGCGAAGCTGAACATCAATGAATTTGTCATCGATCAAATGGGCTTCGTCGGTAAGGTGGTGGACCTCTCCGACGATCAGTTGATCATCAAGGACCTGCACCAACACGACCTGATGAACGAGGAAGTCTGGGGCCTGGTTCCCCGGGACATCTATCAGGCAATGGCGCTGAATTTGCTTCTGGACCCGGACATCCACCTGGTCAACCTCACCGGCTCCGCAGGCTCGGGCAAAACCATCCTGGCGCTGGCTGCGTGTATTGAGATGACCGTGGCGAGCAAACTCTACAAGCGTATTATTGCCACCCGCTCCACCCAGGGACTGGATGAAGACATCGGGTTCCTGCCCGGTACCGAGGCCGAAAAAATGGAGCCCTGGCTGGGCGCCATCGTCGACAACCTGGAAGCGCTTCATGAGGATGACGAGAACATGACCGCCAGCGTCGACTATATACTCAGCAAGGTGCCCCTACACTTCAAGTCCATGAACTACATCCGGGGCCGCAGCTTCCAGCACAGCCTGATCATTATCGATGAATCCCAGAACCTGACGCCCCATCAGATCAAGACCATCATTACCCGGGCCGGTAACGGGTCAAAGGTTATCTGCCTGGGCAACCTTGCGCAGATCGATACGCCCTATCTGAGCGCCCTGAGCTCAGGCCTCACCTATATGACCGAACGATTCAAGCGCTTCCGCCACGGCGCCCATATTCACCTGCAAGGCGTTCCACGTTCGCTGCTGGCTGAGTTTGCCGAGGCCAATCTGTAGGCTGACATTACTCCAAGAGGGGCCTGCCAGAGCCCCTCTCAATCCTTGAACTGGGCTTTATCCAAGCCATGCTTGCGCATCTTGTCGTACAGGGTTTTCCGGGCAATCCCGAGCTGGACCATGGTGTCCTTGATGCTGCCATGGCTGGCATTCAGGGCGCTGATAATGGCGGAACGCTCGAAACCGTCCATCATTTCGGCGAGCGTCTGTCGGCCCGCCACATTGGCGGTATCCGCAGCTTCGTTCTCATCCAGCGCAGCAGGCCCCAGCAGGACATAACGTTCAGCCAGGTTCCGAAGTTCGCGGACGTTGCCGGGCCATGAATGTTGCATCAGCCGGGCCGCCTGACCGGCATCAAGCGGAATGCTCTCCCGATCATAGCGGGCCGCGGCAATCAGCACGAAATGGTGGAACAGCAGCGGGATGTCCTCTTTCCGCTCTCTCAACGGCGGGATGTCAACTTTGACCACATTCAGCCGGTAATAGAGATCGGGCCGGAATTCGCCATCGTCACTGAGTTTTTTCAAATCCGCCTTGGTGGCGGCAATGATCCGGACATCCACCTCCTGAACCTGATTGCTGCCCAGACGCTCGACCCGTTGCTCTTCCAGCACCCGCAGGAGTTTCACCTGCAAAGGCATGGGCATACTTTCAACTTCATCCAGGAACAGCGTGCCCTTGTGGGCGTGCTCGATCTTGCCGATACGGCGTTTTTCGGCCCCGGTGAACGCCCCGGCCTCATGGCCAAACAACTCGCTTTCAATCAGGTTCTCGGGCACCGCGCCGCAGTTGATTGCCACAAAGTTGTGGGCGCTACGTCCACTGTTCTCATGAATGTATCGTGCCAGCGCATCCTTCCCGGACCCTGTTTCCCCATGCAGAAGGATATTGGCCGAGATGTCGAGAATGGGATCAATGGTCGCCATGACCTTTTGCATCAACGGCGAATCCCCCAACATCCGGGGACCGGGTCTGGCCAGGTGGCGCAGCTGTGCTTTCAGTCGCCGGTTCTCGAGGGCGAGGTGCCGTTTTTCCAGGGCATGGCGGAGCAGCTCTATCAGTTCATCATGATCAAATGGCTTCTCGATAAAATCGTAAGCGCCCTGCTGCATGGCTGTTACCGCCGTGCTTATGTCGCCCTGCCCGGTAAGAATGATCACGGGAATGGTGTTATCGATAGCCCGGAGCCGGTCCAGCATCTCCAGGCCGTTCATCTCCGGCATGTTGTAGTCGCAGAGAACCACGCCGTCATAGTCGGTATTGATATGTCCGAGCGCCGATGGCGCATCCCCGAAGCAGCTGACCGGCAACTCCTCCAGGGTCAGTGTCTGGGCAATGGCCTGGCGGATGTGTGGATCGTCGTCCACAAAGATTACCGAGGGTTCTGTCATTCCATGTCCTCACGCTTCTTGAGAGTTACGACGAATTCCGCACCCGGCCCATCCCGGCGGTTCCGACCGGTCAGGCTGCCACCCAGCGCATCCACAATCTGGCGCGATATGGAGAGCCCCAGGCCCAGGCCCTGCTTGACCGATTTAGTAGTGAAAAAGGGCTCGAAGATCTGTTCGGTGTCGCCCTTCAATCCCGGCCCGTTGTCGCGCACCAGGCATTTCCAGCAATGCTCCGTTTCTTCTATATCGATCCGGATTTCCGGCCGTGCACCGCCCTCTACCGCCTGAACCGCATTCGCCATCAGGTTCACCATAACCTGCTCTATCCGTATCAGGTCGCCGTGGCACATCACCGGCGCGTCCGGACGGTGCCACTGGATATCGATTTCCGAACTCGATTGCTGGGCAACAATAATTTTCAGAGATGCATCAATCGGTTGCCGGAGATCGACCACCGCTGGAGGGCCTTCGGATTTGCGCGCAAACACTTTGAACTGCCGGGTAAGCTCCGCCATCTTGTCACACAGGAGGATGATTTCTGACAGGTTAGCATCCACCATCTCCCCGGCACCTTTCTCAAGGAAGCGACGGCTGTTTCGGGCATAGGTCTGAATGGCCGTCAGAGGCTGGTTCATTTCATGGTTGAGACCCGCGGACATCTGGCCCAGCACCGCCAATTTCGCAGCCTGGATCAATTCCTGCTGGGTTTCCCGAAGCTCGGTTTGGGTGCGTTCACGCTCTCGGATCTCCTCCACCAGTTTGCGGTTGGAGTTCTCCAGGTCTGCGGTCCGCTCGGCCACGCTGCGCTCCAGCTGCTCGCCCCTGAGAGCCAGTTCAGCCTCGCGCCGGTAGCGCTCGCGCAGGTACAGCCAGGTCAACAGGCCACCAAAGAACAGCGCTGCGCCACCGACCGCAAATCCCAGCCGGGTCCAGACGACCGAGCGAGTGCTCACCATGACCTGAAGCGTCCAGTCCATCCGTGGCAGAGGCGTGCGTACGCTCAGATACTCCCGGGGTTTGCCATTGTCCCGGATGCGAAGCGTTGCTGACTGCTCCAGAAGCCCCCAGGGGGTTCCCAACGTTTTCAGCGCCATTGGCGTCAAATCGCGGTCTGGATAGCGCCGGCGGGAATACTCGTTGGGCACGGCATCGGCCATCCCCGAAAAATTTCGGTAGAGCCAGTCCTGTCTGCTCGCGAGAAAACTGATGCCATTCTGATCAAGCACGACCATCTCCGCCTCTCGCAAACCAGCTGGGCGATCCCATTGGGATTCCAGTTCATGGACCAGAACCTTCACGGCGACCACCCCGATAATCTGGCCGCCCTCGTCTCGAACGGGATGCGAGAAATACAGACCCCGCACGCCAGACATCAGGCCGAGGGCGAAATAGATCGCCGAATCGCCCGATTCCATCGCCTCATAGAAATACGGCCGGAAATTGAAATTCCGACCGACAAAACTGTCTGGCTGCAGGTAGTTGTTGGCTGCGATCGTCAGGCCGCGAGTATCCATCAGGTAGACATCCGAACTGCCTACGATAGTGGCCATGCGCTGCATCTGTTCATTGGCCGAGAGAATAGCAGAGCGACTGTCAGGCGCCTGCAGCGCCCGCTGCAGTAACGGATGCTCCGCCATCAGCTCGGGCACCGGGAGATACCGGTTCAGTTCGTTGGCCACCAACTGGCGATACCGGAAGGACTCCTCCAGGCTCTCCTGCTCCACCTGCCGGTATCCAACCCAGCCACCGAGCAGCCAGGCGGCCACCAGGGTCGCTACAAACAGGAGAAAAACGCCAATACGGTAAGGCATAGGGTCCGGTTCCCGAAAACCGCGGAAAGCCGCTAGAGTATAGCCAGGCCGGTTGTAGAACAACCGTACCATGTTTCCATGGCACGGTTGTTCTGACGCAGCCAGCAAGCCCCCCTTTACAGGGCGCCAGCTGCGGCAAGGCGAGTTTTGCGCTGCTTCTGGATGACGAACGCCAGAACCGCCAGAGCAATACCAGTGAGATCTGTCCAGAGCCCACCCTCTATCATCAGCAACGCGGCCGCAATCAGCAGGAGTCGCGTTATCCAGGACGCGGAAATGCTCGCAAACCAACCGAGCACGCCACCAGAGAGCATGTAAACGCCAAAGGTTGCGGTTACCAGTGCCCTCGCGATCTCGAACCAGCCGGCTTCCATCAACAAGGCGCCGTTGTAGAAGAACATGAAAGGCACGATGAATGCTGCGATGCCAATCCGGAACGAGGCCACGGAAGTTTCCATGGCGTTGGCACCCGATATCCCTGCAGCGGCATAGGAGGCCAGCGCAACCGGCGGGGTGATCGCGGAGACTACAGCGAAGTAGAACACGAAGAAGTGTGCCGTCAGCGGTTCAATACCCAACTGGATCAGGCCCGGCGCGACCACCGAAGCGGCCACCGCGTAGGCCGCCGTGGTCGGCATACCCATGCCCAGCAGAATGGAGATGAACATGGCGAAGATCAGCGCCAGCAACTGGCTGGTGGCAGCCACGTCCAGCAACAGCACTGAGAAGCGCGCGCCGACCCCTGTCAGGGAGATAACGCCAACAATCACCCCTGCCGCTGCGCACACCACAATAATCTGGATTGCCATGTAGGAGGCGATTTCCAGCGCCTGCAGGATATGCCGCAGGCCCATTTTGTTGGGAGACAGCCAGCTCACGACGGCGGCCGAAACGGTCGCCAGGGTTCCGGCCCGTATTACCGAGTAGCCCATGAACAGGGCCACAATCAGGATAATGATCGGCACAAACAGGTAGCACTGCTTCATCATCGTTTTGAGCTTCGGCAGCTCATCTTCACGCATGCCACGCATGCCGGTCTTCGCAGCTTCAAAGTCCACCATGAAGTAGACCGAGGCAAAATACAGGATCGCCGGAATGATCGCGGCAATGGCAATCTCGGTGTAGGGAATGCCGGTAATCTCCGCCATGATAAAGGCGCCGGCCCCCATGATCGGTGGCATGATCTGGCCACCGGTAGATGCGGCCGCCTCGACAGCGCCGGCGGACTGTTTGCTGTAGCCCACTTTCTTCATCAGTGGAATCGTCAGCGAACCGGTGGATACCACATTGCCGGCACTGGTGCCGTTGATCATACCCATCAGGCCCGATGCGAAGATCGAGACCTTGGCCGGGCCACCCCGGGAGCGACCGGCCGCGGCAAAGGCAAAATTGACGAAATAGTCGCCCACTTTTGAGGCCTGCAGAAATGCGGCAAAGATAATGAAGAGAATAATGTAGGTCGAAGACACCGCAGTGGTCGGCCCGAGGATCCCGGCATCGGTGTAAACCTGACTGAAGAATCGCTGAACCGAAAGCCCCGGGTAGCCGAGGAAACCGGGCAGATAGGGTCCGGCGAAAACATAGGCCAGAAACACCAGGCCAATGATCACCAGTGCCATCCCCGCCACACGCCGGGTAAGTTCCATGATCAGGGCCGTGCCGGCAATCGCTGCGAACGAAATACCCACCGGCGCGAAGGAGGTGCCGGTCGACATCCGCATGGACGTGTTGTAGACCACCAGAAAATAGGCCGCGACCGCCAGGGAACAGACGATCAATACCAGGTCGGGTACGCTGAATACCGATCGCTCGCGCTGATGAAACCAGCTCATGACAATGCCGACACCGGTGGCCGCCAGCAGCGGCCACCCAAACTGCCACACCTCCAGTTCGACCGGAATCCGCATGGCGCCATTCTGAACCATCTGCCAGAACGAAAATGTCTGATACAACACATAGAGAGCCGGCAGCATGGCGACAGCGCTGATCCAGGTTGTCCACCGGTGGCGGGCACCGCCCTCGTCCGATGACACAAACCGGGCGCCGGCAAACAGCACGAAACCCAGCACCAGGGCACCGGCAATGTGCACAATCCGGAACGACCAGGTTTCCAGGGGCGCTATGTTCAGGGAATACAGGTGAAAGGCTGAATAGACAATCGCCAGCAGGGCGACAAATTTCAGCAGGCCGCCTTCAAACAGCCGGCGGTTGGCTTCGACCGGTTCATCGTCCACGTTGTGCGCGAGTACATGGTCCTCGCCCACTTCAATGTCCGGAAGGTCTTTGGAATCTTGTTCGATAGTCATGACACACCCTGCTTGCAGGCAAATCGGGGCCAGAACTCGGCTGGCCATACTTTGCGGGAGACTGCCGGGCAGCCTCCCGCTCGAGCACTGTTACTTGATCTGGCTGTCTTCGATCGGGTAACCATTCTCGTTGAACCAACGCGCAGCGCCCGGGTGCCAGGGCAGGACGTTGTTCTTCGTGTAGTTTTCGGGTACCGAGTTGCGGGCCGCCTTGTGAATGGAGACCATCTTGTCGTTGTTCTCCATGGTCAGCTTGGTGATTTCATACACGAAGCTTTCAGAGACGTCACAGTTGACCATCGCGAAGTTCCACATGGATACCACGCGGGAAGGCGCATCCAGGGACTGGTAGGTGGACGCCGGGATGATGAACTCGGATACCGGGAAGTTGTTGATAATGGTCTCGGCCTCGGCATCATTCATGCCGATGATGTTCACGTCGGTTTGCACTTCCAGCTGGCTGACCGCAGGAATGGGAATACCGGCGGCGAAGGCAACCACATCAATCAGGCCATCCTGAAGCTGACCGCCAAGATCAGACCAGCTGCCGTTGCGGCGTTCAAAGTTCACGCCCAGGGTTTCCATCATGCGCGGAAAGTAGGTGTCCGAGGTGGAGCCCGCCGGACCAAAACCGATCGTGGCGCCATCGGGGATATCGGCGATGGAGGTAATGCCAGAGCTGGAGAGTGCGGTTACCGAGAACGGCGTTTCGTACATCGGGAACATGGCGCAGACGTTGTCCATCTTCATGCCCGGCGCAAGCGGGCTGTTGCCGTCCATGGATTCCCGAGCCGGGCCCATGGTGGTCAGGCCAAACTTCAGGTCACCGGTGTGCACCAGCGCCATATTCTGAACCGGACCGCCGGTGATCTCGGCACCGCCGGAAACGCCCAGGTTTTCCGCGACAAAGTTGGCCCAGCCGGAACCATAGGCAAAATAGGTTCCACCCTGACTGGCTGTACCAACGGTGAAGTTGCTCGGCCAGTCCGAACGATCCTGAGCTGTTGCGGGGGTTGCGACTGCGAAGGTGGAGGCAAAGGCCACCGCCATTACGGCTTGGGTTTTCATAAGGAATGCTCCCGATTCATTTTGTTTGTTGGGTGCTCAACGAAGCTCTAACAGCTCCGGTGGGTAACCCAATCAGCAAGGAGCAGACCAGATCTCGATTAATATGGAAAAACAGGGCCTTACTAAAAACAGAGCAAGTTCAGGCGCTGAAAAATGGGTGGATATCCACCCATCTGAAAAAGCGGATGGGTGAATCCCGACACGTAGGGCGTTTCGGGTTCTGGCTACCAGCGGCCCTGAAGCGTCGCCACAATACGACGACTGCCGGCTCGATCCCGGTGCTCGCAGAGATAAAGTCCCTGCCACGTTCCAAGCGACAGGCGACCATGGCTGACCGGGAGGGTCAGCGAGGGGCCGATCAGGATGCTTTTGATATGAGCCGGCATGTCGTCGGCCCCTTCCATAACGTGCTCATAGTGCGGCGCATTCTCAGGCACCATGACGTTGAAATGGCGTTCCAGGTCGCCCCGCACATCCGGATCGGCGTTCTCGTTCACCGCCAGAGAAGCGGAGGTGTGCTGGATGAACAGGTGCAACAACCCCACTTCGCAGTTGGTCAGGTCCGGCGCCTGGGCAAGGATTTCATTGGTGACCAGATGAAAGCCCCGCGGTAGCGGCGCCAACTCGATAAACGACTGATCCCAGATCATGACAGCCCTCTCGATTATTTCTGCCGGTCATCCCAGGGGTGAACGGGAACCACATCGTCGCCGACATCGCCCTCGTAGCTGCTGCGGAAATAATCCATGGCTTTTTCCGCCTCGCTGAGCTCGTCAAATCGCGCGACGTGGTAAATTGCCTCACCCTCGTTCACCAGCGGCAGGTTATTCACGCAGATTACGATCCCCGAGCAAGGTGACACCACCGCGGTTTCCGATTCGCCGAAGGGGTCCGCCACCATGGCCAGCCTCTGGCCTTTGCGAACCTTCTGGCCCAGCCGGGCAACAGGCCTCATGATCCCATCGATATCCGCCCGCACCCATTGGGAGTTGGCCGCCGTTTCAGACCGTTTTCTCGGCGCCTTGGGCCCCTTTTTCGCCGGGATCATTTCGAGTTCACGCATCACCCGGATGACGCCTTTCACACCGCTCCCGATCACCACGTCATCAAAGCGCAGAGCTTCTCCGCCTTCGAAGGTGATCACCGGGATGTCCTGTGAATCAGCATAGGCCCGCAGGCTTCCCTCACGGAGCCCCGAATTGATTATGATAGGAGCACCGAAGGCCTCGGCCATGCGCACGGTTTCCGGGTTTTTCAGCTCGGCACGGATTTGCGGCAGGTTGAAGCGATGAATAGCACCTGTGTGCAAATCGATGATGTGGGTCACCCGCTCCATAATCTGGGTGCGCAGCAGGTAGGCAATACGCCCGCCCAGGGAGCCACTTTCAGTGCCGGGAAAACAGCGGTTCAGATCCCGCCGGTCCGGCAGGTATCGGGTGCGCTGCACGAATCCGAAAATATTGACGATAGGCACCGCAACCAATGTACCCCGAAGATGCCTCAGAGCCGAATTGGTGAGCACCCGACGAACGATTTCCACGCCGTTGATCTCGTCACCGTGAATGGCACCACACACCATTAATACCGGGCCATTTCTCCGCCCGTGCACAACCTCAACGGGAATGTGCAGCGGCGTGTGGGTGTAAAGCTTGGCAACCGGAACTTCCACGGTTTGCCGGGTTCCGGCCTTTACCTGGGTCCCGGCAATTTCATAGGGGGCACGGGCCATGCTTTAGCCTCTCCCCTTGGTCCGGGTCTTCCAGGGCTTCTGATTCTTTTCGGTCCAGTTGATGATCATGCCGGCAACGTTCTTGCCAGTGGCGTTCTCGATGCCCTCAAGGCCAGGCGACGAGTTCACCTCCATTACCAATGGCCCTCTGCTGGAGCGGAGCAGGTCAACACCAGCAACGTTCAGGCCCATGGCTTTGGCGGCCTTGATTGCGGTGCTGCGCTCCTGCGGGGTAATGCGTATGAGCGAGGCAGTGCCGCCCCGGTGCAGGTTTGAACGGAACTCGCCTTCGGCGCCCTGACGCTTCATGGCCGCGATCACCTTGTCGCCAATCACAAAGCAACGGATATCGGCACCGCCGGCTTCCTTGATGAATTCCTGCACGAGGATATCCGCTTTCAGGCCCATGAAGGCTTCGATCACACTTTCCGCAGCCTTGCGGGTTTCTGCCAGCACCACGCCGATGCCCTGGGTACCCTGCAGCAGCTTGATCACTACCGGCGCCCCGCCCACCATCTGGAGCAACTCCGGAACGTTGTCCGGCTTGTTCGCGAAACCGGTAATCGGCATTCCGACACCCTTACGGGCCAGCAGTTGCAGCGAGCGCAGCTTATCCCGGGAACGGCTGATGGCCACGGATTCATTCACCGGAAACACGCCCATCATCTCGAACTGGCGTAATACCGCCGTTCCGTAAAAAGTCACCGATGCACCGATCCGCGGAATCACCACATCGAAATCCTCGAGGACCTCCTCGTGGTAGTGGATCTGGGGATTGGCCGAGGTGATATTCATGGAGCAGTGAAGGCAGTCGATGACCTTCACTTCGTGGCCACGATTAATGCCCTCCTCCACCAGACGGCGGGTCGAGTAGAGGTGACGGTTTCGTGACAGTACCGCTATTTTCATTTTTCAGTCCTTAAGGCCGGCTCGCCGGCAAGATAGGAAGCTTCGGGATAGATCACTGAGCGCCCTGACATAGCGGTACGGCCCAGCAACATCCGGAACCGCATGGAATCTCGGTTGGTCAATGTCATTTCAATGGGCCATTTCTGGCCGCCAATCAGCAGCGTGGTTTCGATGACCAGGCGCATTTCCTTGTGGCCACCGGAGTCGGAGACGTTCCGCTCATCCAGCACCCTGGCATCGCACTCAACAACTTGATGCAGATCGTTCTGCACCGGGTGCACCCAGAAGCGCACCCGCCGCTCGCCATTTTCAGTGTACGGCTCGGTACGGAACGTGTGGAGACAGGAAGTTCTGGCTCCGGTATCGATTTTCGCCTTGATACGGCTGATATCCAGGTCCGGCAGCGCCACCCATTCCCGCCAGCCAAGACTCATCTTGCTCTCGGCGGGGGTCGGTGGGATGGTTTTGATAACTTCAGCTGTCTTTATCGACATCCGGGAGATCCTTTTCAGTGATTTTTTCCGGCCCCAACAGCTGAACACGGAACGGCTCTGAATGGCTACCCGCATAAACGCTGGTGTGGGGGAACGGAATTTCAATGCCTTCCCGATCCAGGGTTTTCTTGATCGCGACCATCATGCCGCTTCGCCCCTCAAGCACCTTTTCCTTCGGCACCCAGTAAGAGAACTGCAGATCCACCGAGGATGGGCCAAATGCTGTTACCAGCGTGAACGGCTTGGGTTCTTCGAGACAGACCGGATTCTTTTCTGCCAGATCCAGAAGCAGACTTTCCACCCGCTCTACATCTTCAGCGTAGGCAATCCCCACCGTCAGGTCGAGCCGGCGTATCGGAAACCGGGAACGGTTGATCACTCTTGTCTTGATCAGGGTTTCATTGGGAATCCGCACATACAGGTTGTCCGGCGTGCGTAACTTCACGCTCAGCATATCAATGCCGACGACTTCCCCGATGGTCGCGTCTACCTCAATGAAGTCACCGATTTCAAAGGGTTTTTCCACCAGCAGAAACAAGCCGCTGATCATATTCGACGCCGAAGTCTGAGAGGCAAAACCAATGGCAACGGTAAGGATACCGGCAGCGCCGAGCACCACATCCAAAGAGAACCCGGCCTCCCGCAGGGCCGCCACAAAAAACAGCACCACGATGACGTAAAACACCAGCCGCCGAACCATGACGGTATGATGGCGTGAAGTGCGCTGCGCCATGAAACGGCCGACACTGCGGGCCGCCAGAGACCCGAGAAACAGACCCAGCACCACAAGAAAGGCGGAACTGATCCACTGCCCCCAGGCAATATCGGTAAAGAACTTCATTACGCCTGTTTGCATTGTTTCCAGCAAAACGTCGACTCCGTCAGATCCGTTTCAGCCAAACATCCGGTCAAACGCCCGGACAAGCCGGCCGCGTGCCATTTTTTCACGAGCATTCGCCACAGGCCGGCAGGTGCCCGCTGCCGGCAGCAACGACTGCTCCACATGCAGACTCGCCGAATTCATGTCGGTCTCAACTTCAACCGTTACCCCCGGCGTCCACAGCTGACCACGATCGTTCTGGTGCAATGACAGCAACGGCGTTGGCAGACTGAAGCGCTCAAGCAGCAGGGGCTCATCCCGCCGGTTGATCAACGTCACCGGCGTAACGGCCCGCCACGGACGTTTAGGTACTGCCTCCAGTACCAGACGGGCAAAACTGGGAGACGCGTAACACAGCTCCCCCTCCATGGTGTTTCGGCCTACCCAGGTCTGGGAAGCCGATGCCAGGGGGATCTCCGTCAGTACGGTTTGCTTGTCGCCGGCGCAGACCTTCATCCAGACGAGCGTGCCCACGTAGATCGTGCAGCGGCCACCGGCAGGAATCGTCAGGGGCTGGAAAGGACGAATCACGGTAGGCAGGTTTGCAAGTGCCGGCAGGAATGTCACGGTCGACGACTGGTTTTCCCGAATGAACCGCTGCAGCGGCACCGAGGCAGAAGGCAGGGTATGGCCGATGGTTTCTGTCCAGCTGGCCGGATCCGTATCCAGTTCCAGCGTTTCGGAACGAATCTGCCACTCCTGATCCAGAAGGGTAACCCACAAACGAATATGACCCAGTTGGTGATACTGGGTCTGGCCGGAAGCCAGTGAATAAGGCTGGGCCCAAACGCCGTCACGGCGACCTTCGCTGTTGTTCTCCATTCCCGCCACAGAACTCCTTGAGGATCGGCCGGCTGATTTGCTGTAAAAGTGTCCTAACTATAATCCAATCAGCCAGCCCGGGCGAATATCCAAGTTGGTGATTTTATTGAAACACCGGCCTGTAATTACACTTACATCAATCCCTCAGACAACTATGGATTACGGATGACACAACTGGTCTGGTTCCGAAACGATCTCCGGATTGCCGACAACGCTGCCCTCACAGCCGCCTGCGAGAGCAACGAGCAGGTGCGAGCCTGCTTCATCCTCACGCCAGAGCAATGGCAGGAACACGACTGGTCGCCGGCCAGGGTGCACTTCGTCATCGCCCACGCCAACGCCCTGGCCGAAGAGCTGGCCAAATTGGGTATACCGTTGTCCTTTATTCACGCAAAGCGCTTCGAAGACAGCCTCGGCAAACTCCAGAACTACTGTGAACAGCACAAGGCGACAGCGCTGCACTTCAACGAAGAGTACGGCGTCAACGAGCGCAAACGGGATAAAGCGGTGAAGCATCGCTTTGATGAACTCGGCATTGCCGTTCGCAAATACCGCGACCAGACAGTTGCACCAGTAGGCGAGATCCTCACCCAACAGAATGACCCCTACTCCGTATTCACACCGTTTTCGAGACGCTGGCGCAGCTGGATAGAAGAAACCCATCCGGGTCTTTTCCCAACGCCCAAAGCCAGGGGTAACGCCGTAAGCCCGGAACAGATTGACTCCATACCCGAAGCCTTTCGAGACGCCCCCGAGCCCCTCGTTGCAACCGGTGAAGATGCCGCCCACGACCAGCTCGAGCGCTTCCTCGAAAAACGCGGCGGTGCGTACAAGGAAAAGCGTGACTTCCCCGCCATCGATGGCACCAGCCAGATATCCCCTTATCTCGCCAACGGTGTTCTCTCTGGCCGGCAATGCCTGATAGCCGGTCAACAGGCCCAAGGCGCCGGCGGCAACCAGGAAGGCCTGGGAACCTGGATCACCGAAATCGCCTGGCGGGATTTCTACATCAACATCCTGTACCACTACCCGCGGGTCAGCATGCACCGCTCCTTCAAGCCGGAAACCGAAGCCCTTGAATGGAACACACCGGGCGACAGGTTCGAAGCATGGAAAACCGGCAACACCGGCGTCCCCATCGTCGACGCCGCCATGCGCCAACTCAACCAGACCGGCTGGATGCACAACCGACTGCGCATGATCACCGCCATGTACCTCACCAAAAACCTGTTCATCGACTGGCGCCTGGGCGAAGCCTACTTCATGTCAAAACTGATCGACGGCTTCCTGGCCTCCAACAACGGCGGCTGGCAATGGAGCGCCTCCACCGGCACCGACGCCGCCCCCTACTTCCGCGTGTTCAACCCGGTTACCCAGAGCGAGCGATTCGATCCCGATGGGGATTTCATCCGGGAGTGGGTCCCTGAACTGGCCAAGCTGGACAACAAACGGATCCATGATCCGGGTGCGAAAAGTGGTGTGATTCCGAAGGGGTATCCGAGGCAGATCGTTGATCTGAAAGAAAGCAGGAAAGAGGCTATCGCAAAGTTTCAGGCGCTGAAGAACTGAGATACACAACTAGGCGGGCTAAATCAAAGCTCTGACGCAGTGGCGGGGACGGCCTTCCCAAAACTGTGCGGAGCCATGGATGGCGGAGCCCAAGCGTCACAGGGACGTGCCGCAAGGAGCGTGTTTTGGGAAGGCCGTCCCCGGCGCTGCAGCCCGAAAGTTCGAAAGCCCGCCTGCACACAGTTAGCCAGAACAAACCGGACAGGAAGGATCCCGAGCCAGCTTCATCTCCCGCCACTGCATTTCCCACGCATCCAGAATCAACAACCGCCCAACCAGCGGCGTCCCCACTCCAGAAATCACCTTGATAGCTTCCATCGCCTGGGTCGCCCCGATCATCCCTACCAGCGGCGCAATCACCCCCGCCTCGGAACAGGTCAGATCCTCATTGCCCTGCTCCGGATACAGACAGTGGTAGCAGGGGCTCTCCTCCCGCCGGCTGTCGTAAACCGAAACTTGTCCCTCGCCCCGAATGGCCGCTCCGGACACCAGGGGCACTTTTGCCGCCACACAGGCACGGTTTAGCGCAAACCGGGTGTTGAAGTTATCCGTGCAATCCACCACCAGGGTCGCCTTCGCGATCGTCCGCGCCAGAGCCTCACCCTCAAGGCGCTGATTCAGGGCGGTGACCGAGACCAGCGGGTTGATCCGCCGAATCCGATCGGCAAGACTTTCCGCTTTCGATTCACCCAACTGCGCGGTTTCGAAACCGATCTGGCGCTGAAGGTTAGCCAGTTCGATATTATCGTCATCCACCAGGGTCAGGGTCCCGACACCTGCGGCGCCCAGATACAGAGCGACAGGACACCCCAGGCCGCCAGCACCGATCACCAGAACCCTGGCCGACTGCAGCTTTTCCTGGCCAGCAATATCGAACCGGGGCATCAGGATCTGCCGGCTGTAGCGCAATAATTCGTCGTCACTGAGCATCTGCATCTCCACTGTCAGGCACCGGAATACCATTTCCCAAGTGTCATCCGATCCCGGTTGCCATAATCCTGCCGGGTCTCAACGGTTTTAAACCCGCGAGCATGAAACAACTCTGCCACGGCCTCCGCCTGATCGAAACCATGCTCAACCAGAAGCCAGCCGCCTTCAACCAGCCAATCCGGCGCCTGGCTGATAATCAGCCGCAAATCATCCAGACCATCACTGCCGGAAACCAGGGCCGAGGCAGGTTCGAACCGGACATCGCCTTCGGTCAGATGATGATCACTATCCGGAATATAGGGGGGATTGGAGACGATCAGATCAAACCTTCCGGGCGTGAGTGCTGAAAACCAGGAGCTCTGAACCACAGAAACTGTCAGACCAAGCGCATCGGCATTGTCACGAGCAAGCGCGACTGCTTCAGCCACGGCATCACAAGCAGAAATTCTCCAGTCCGGATTCTCACTGGCGAGAGCCAGGGCGATGGCGCCGGCACCCGTCCCCAGATCCAGCACTCGGGCCTGCCGGGGTAACGCCAGGTCCAGGGCGACTTCCACCAAACATTCGGTATCCGGTCTTGGAATCAGGGTGGAGGCACTGACTTTCAGCGGCAGCGACCAGAACTCCTGCTGTCCCAACAGGTGCGCCACTGGCCTGCCGGCCACCCGATCCTGCACAAGCGCCTCAAAGGCATCGGCGTGAGCATCGGTAACCTCACGTTCCGGCCAGGCCCGAAAACTGGTTCGGCTGAGCCCCGCAATGTGGCTCAGCAGCAGCTCGGCATCCAGTCTCGGCGAATCACTTTCAATTCGGCTGGATGCCTCCGTCAGAAGGGCTTCGCAGGTCAGCGAGGGCTTACTGGTCATCGGCGAGAGAGGCGAGCAGCTCGGCCTGGTGTTCCTGCTGCAGAGGCACGACGACGGCGTCCAGGTCACCGGCAATGACTTCGTCGAGCTTGTAAAGGGTGAGATTGATCCGATGATCCGTCACCCGCCCCTGGGGAAAGTTGTACGTACGGATCCGTTCGGACCGGTCGCCACTGCCCACCAGGCTCTTGCGAGTCTCAGCCATGGACTTCTGCTGCCGCTCGGTCTCGGCATTCTGAAGCCGAGAGGCCAGCAGACTCAACGCCTTGGCGCGGTTCTTGTGCTGGGAACGCTCTTCCTGGCATTCCACCACGATGCCAGTTGGCAAATGCGTTATCCGGATCGCCGAATCGGTCTTGTTTACGTGCTGGCCGCCAGCACCTGACGCACGAAACGTGTCTACCCGCAGATCCGCCTTGTTGAGCTCAATGGCCTCAGCCTCATCGGCCTCGGGCATTACCGCCACGGTGCAGGCCGAGGTATGGATCCGGCCCTGGGATTCGGTTTCCGGAACACGCTGCACCCGGTGGGCACCGGACTCGAATTTCAGGGCACCGTAAACTCCGTCACCGGCCACGCGCGCAATCAGTTCCTTGAAGCCGCCGTGCTCGCCCTCGCTCTCGCTCAAAACCTCCACTTGCCAGCGCCGGCGCTCGGCATAGCGCAGATACATCCGGAACAGGTCGCCGGCAAAAATGGCAGCTTCGTCACCACCGGTGCCAGCACGAATCTCCAGGAATACGTTCTTGCCGTCGTTCGGGTCTTTCGGCAGCATCAGGCGCTGGAGCTCTTCATCGAGTTCCTCGCTCTTATGCTCGGCAAGTTGCAGTTCTTCCTCGGCCATTTCCCGCATATCGGCGTCGCCATCTTTCGCCAGCTCGCGCGCAGCCTCGATGTCATCCAGGGAGTGCTGCCACGCCTGGAAGCAATGAACAATGGGCTCAATCTCGGCGAACTCCCGGGAAAGGTCCCGGAACTTGGCCTGCTGGGAGATAATGGTGGAATCACTAAGCAATGCGCTGACTTCCTCGAAGCGGTCGGAAAGCTGCTCGAGGCGGGATTGGATCGATGGCTTCATAGTTTTTCCGGGGTTGTCGTCGTGTCCGCGTCCAGTGCATCCAGCTGGTGCAACTCACGCAGCCACTCTGTCACCTCGGTGCGACCTTCTGTGGTGGCCTTGCGAACCTGCACAGAGGGCTCGTGCAGGAGTTTGTTGGTTAGGCCGCGTGCCATACTGCGCAGCACGGTTTCAGGATCTGTGCCATTGCGCAGGGCGCGCAGGGCTTTTTCGGTCTCCGCATCGCGCAGCACTTCGGCACGCTGCCGGAACTGCTTGAGCGTGGACACCGCATCCAGCGCCCTTAGCTGGTTCAGGAAGTCCTGAACCCCGGACGCCACAAGATTCTCGGCCTCCCGGGCCGCGCCCTCACGAGAGCGGATATTTTCTTCGATAACCTGGCGCAGGTCGTCCACCGTGTAGAGATAGACGTCGTCCAGCGAGGCCACCTCCGGCTCGATATCCCGGGGCACCGCAATGTCCACCATGAAATAGGGACGGTGTTTGCGTTTCTTCAGGGCACGCTCAACGGCACCTTTACCAAGGATCGGCAATGGGCTTGCCGTTGAAGAAATTATAATGTCGACATCGGCCAGGTGTTCCGGGATCTCGGACAGCACAATGCCCTTGCCACCGCGGGATTCTGCCAGTGCCTGTGCCCGTTCAAGGGTACGGTTGGCCACCAGGAAATCTTTCACTCCGGCATCTGCAAGGTGCCGGGCCACCAGCTCAATGGTTTTGCCGGCACCGATCAACAAGGCCTTGTTGCGGGACATGTCGGCAAAGATATGGTGCGCCATGCTCACCGCTGCGTAGGCAACAGAAACGGGGTTTTCACCGATGGCTGTCTGGGTGCGCACTCGCTTGGCGACCGAGAAGGTATGCTCGAACAATCGGGACAGGAACGAGCCACTGGCGCCGTGTTCCCGGGCCAGGGAATAGGCATCCTTCAATTGCCCGAGGATCTGTGGCTCGCCCAGCACCATGGAGTCCAGGCCGGCGGCCACTCGCATCATGTGCCTGACGGCATCACCGTCGCGGTGCACGTACAGCGCTTCTTCAAGTTCCGCGGCGTCCATACCATGGAAGCCTGCCATCCAGCGAAGCACCATGGGAGCGCAGTCGTCATCGCCGGCCAGGTACAGCTCGGTTCGGTTGCAGGTAGAGAGTATCGCAGCCTCGGTGGCGCCTGACGTCGCACGCAGCTCGGCAAATGCCTCCGCCATACGCTCGGGCGTAAACGCTACTCGCTCCCGCAATTCTACGGGGGCCGTGCGATGATTGATTCCCAGCGTTACCAGTGCCATTTCGTGGTTGTACAACCTTTTGCCGATGAGCGGTTTAGATACGCGCAATTACAGAACATTTTAACGGCCAGCGGCCTGAGCTGCCACCCAAAACCACCGCAGCTTCGGCAAGTGCGGACAGGTTGGGCAAGATCAGGCGCTTATGCCATTATAGGGATTCGGCTGAGGCCGCGACCCGATCTACCTCAAATCCGGGGCTGGAGCGTGGTTATTTCAGATGCGTTTTCGACAGATCATGGGAAGTTGCATGCACAAATCCGTACCGTTTCTGGTTACCTGCCTGCTTGGCCTCACGCTGGCGGGTTGTGCCAGCCTCACCGGCACAGAGGAAGTGCCCGCCAAGAGCGAAACCGTCGCCGCCGGGGAAAAGACAGAACCACAGCCGCCGGTTGAATACGCCGATTTTGAGCCCGAAACCCTCTATTTGCTTCTGTCTGCCGAAATTGCAGCCCAGCGCGGACGCTACGACATTACCCTGGTTAACTACCTGAAGGCTGCCAAACAGTCCCGAGACCAGGTGGTGATTGAGCGGGCGATGCGAATCGCCCAGTCCCTGAACGGCGATAACGCCCAGAAACAGCTCGCCGAGCTGTGGCTGGAGATCAACCCGGATAACCTCCAGGCCCACAGAATCTCTGCGATTCAGGCCGTAAAGGGAAACGACCTCCAGACTGCCATTCATCACATGGAACGGATCATGGATCAGGGCGGCGATGCCGACTTCGACAGCCTTGCCGCGATGGCTGCCAATCTGCCACCAGAGCAACAGCAGGAACTGCTCACCCTCTATAAAGAGATGTCGGAGCGCCACCCCGACACACCGGAACTGGAATACAGCATCGCGCTCCTGTTGAAAGTAACCGGGCAGCCACAGCAAGCCCTGGACAGACTCGAACCACTCCTGCAGGAAAACGCGAACTTCCAGCCGGCTATCATTCTCAAGGGCGACCTGCTCTACCAGACTGGTCAGAAAAGCAGCGCCCTGGATTACCTGCTGACCAACACCCGCCGCTTTCCGGGCAACCGACAGATGGGCACGCTTTACGGCCGCATGCTTATAAATGAAGGCGAATTACAGGCTGCCCAGGATGAATTCAACCGCCTCGTAAAGCGTCACCCGGACACCCCGGGCCTGCGACTCTCTCATGCGCTGGTCGCTCTTGAAAATGGGCAGACCGACCTGGCACGGCAAGAGCTGACACAGCTGGCCGAACAGGGCCACCATACCAGCGAAGCCAACTACTACCTGGGCCGAATTGAGGACCAGGCAGGCAATACCGAGCAGGCCATTGGCTATTACCAGAGCGTGGAACAGGGCAATTACTACTTTCCGGCCCTCGCCCGCGCCAGTTCCCTGCTGACTGAAAACGGACAGCTTGAAGACGCCATTGACCGCATCCGCAGGCTGCGCGAAGCCAATCCGCGGCAGGCAGAGAACTTCTGGTTACTGGAAGTAAACCTGCTGCTGGATCAGGAACAGCAACAGCAGGCCCTGAGCACCGCCACAGAGGCTCTGGACGAACATCCGGACAACATCGAGATCCGGTACGCCCGGGCCATGCTCTACGATGGCATCGGACAGCCTGCCGAAGCCGAAGCCGATCTGAAGCAGATTATCGAACAGGACCCGGAAAACGCTGTTGCCCTGAATGCCCTGGGCTACATCCTGACCACCCGGACAGACAGACTGAGAGAAGCCCGCGGCTATATCGAGAAAGCACTGCGGCTGGATCCGGACAATCCGGCCATCCTTGATAGCATGGGCTGGGTCCTGTTCCTAGAAGGCCAGCTCGAGCCGGCGCTCGACTACCTTTCTCGTGCCTGGGCCGCCTTCCCCGATCCGGAAGTTGCGGCTCACTATGGTGAGGCGCTATGGATGAACGGAGCCGAAGAACAGGCCCGAATCATCTGGCAGGAAGGCCTGGAGCAGGACAGCAATCACGAAGTGCTCAGAGAAACTATTGATCGGCTGACCAATGGTGGTGAATCCGAATGAGACTGGCGCGAATTCTGGCGGCACTGACGATGCTTGCCACCCTCGGCGCCTGTACTACGATCCAGATCGATCCATTGCCGGAGGGCATGACAGACCAGCCTCCGGCTAACTGGACCACTCGCGCCGCCAGTCTCGACAAACTCGACCACTGGAAGCTGTCCGGGAAGCTGGCCGTGCGCCAGCCATCCGACAGCGGAACCGCCATCATCAATCACTGGATCCAGGATGGCGAAGCTTACGATCTTGCCCTCTCCTCATCTTTCCTCGGTATGGGCAGCACAACACTCAAAGGGGTTCCCGGGTTTATCGAGCTGACCCTACCGAACGGCGAAACCTATCGCTCGGGCGAGCCGGAAGCGCTGGTCGAGGCTGCCACGGGCTGGCAGTTGCCGCTGGAAAACCTGACCTGGTGGATTCGGGGCCTGCCATCTCCGGCCAGCGATTACCGCCTGCTGTTTGATGATCAGGGCACCCTTGCCATAATCCGCCAGAACGGCTGGGAGATCCGCTATGACCGCTGGCAGACCTTCCTCTCCAGTTATCCTGCACTCCCCGCTCGCATCACCGCCCTCAAGAAAGAAAAGCGTGTCCGGCTGGTGGTCAGCGACTGGCAGGAGCAGCGCGAGTGACACCCGACCTGATACTGCCCTCACCGGCCAAGCTGAACCTGTTCCTGCACATTGTCGGGCGCCGGGACGACGGCTATCACGAACTTCAGACCCTGTTTCAGTTTCTCGACTACGGAGACGAACTGACCTTCACCCTCACGCCCGGCGAGCCCGGCGTGAGGCTCGCGGAGCCTGTTCCGGGCGTCGAAGATGACGACAACCTCATCGTTCGCGCCGCCAGAGTTCTTCAGGAACGGGCTCAGGGCGACCGGCCCGGAGTTACCATCGGCATCACCAAACGGCTGCCCATGGGCGGCGGCCTGGGCGGCGGCAGCTCGAACGCCGCAACCACCTTGCTGGGACTGAACCATCTCTGGCAGCTCGAGATGAGTACCGATGAGCTTGCAGAAGTCGGCCTGAGCCTGGGCGCCGATGTACCGGTGTTTGTCCGTGGCCATGCCGCCTTCGGCGAAGGCGTTGGTGAAACATTAACCAAGGCGAATCCACCGGAAGACTGGTTCGTTATTCTCAAGCCAGACTGCAACATAAACACTGGCAAGATTTTTTCCGAGCAAGGGTTGACAAGGAACACCCCGAGAATCAAAATAGCGCCCGCTTTTGAGGGAGACGCCTCGAGGTACCGAAACGACTGTGAGGATGTAGTTCGAAAACTGTATCCTGAGGTTAACCAGAGCCTGGAATGGCTTGCACAATTCGGACCTGCAAGATTAACCGGAACCGGGGCTTGCATATTTGGACGTTTCCCGACAGAATCCGCAGCCCGGATCATCTGGGAAAGCAAACCCTCCGGCGTCACGGGGTTCGTAGCTAAAGGGGTGAACAAGTCACCTCTACACAAAAAGCTAACAGAGCTGAAATGATGCCAAAAAAGCACGATACTGGGGTGTCGCCAAGTGGTAAGGCAACGGGTTTTGATCCCGTCATGCGCAGGTTCGAATCCTGCCACCCCAGCCACCTTTCTCCCGCTTCTTCTGAATCAAACGCCGATACTGAGAAGGATGCCGTCGTGTCCAAACTGATGATCTTCGCTGGTAACGCCAACCCTGAACTTGCTCAGGCGATTGCCCGCAAACTCCACATTCCCATGGGTCAGGCCACTGTAGGCCGTTTCAGCGACGGGGAAACCACCGTCGAGATCAATGAGAATGTCCGCGGCCATGATGTGTTCATCATCCAGCCGACCTGCTACCCCACCAACGATAACCTGATGGAACTGATCGTGATGGCCGACGCACTTCGCCGTGCTTCCGCTACACGGGTCACCGCCGTTATCCCCTATTACGGATACGCGCGCCAGGATCGCCGGGTACGCTCTACCCGTGTTGCCATCAGCGCCAAGGTGGTCGCAGACATGATTTCCAGCATCGGCGTTGACCGGGTTCTGACCGTTGACCTGCACGCCGACCAGATCCAGGGCTTCTTCGATATTCCGGTGGACAACATCTACGCCACACCGGTCATGCTCGAGGACATCTTCAAGCAGCGTTTCGAGAACTTTGTCGTGGTATCTCCGGACGTTGGTGGCGTGGTTCGCGCCCGTGCCGTGGCCAAGCGCCTGGACGACGCCGACCTTGCCATCATCGACAAACGTCGCCCGAAAGCGAACGTGTCCCAGGTGATGCACATCATCGGTGATGTCAAAGACAAGACCTGTATCCTGGTGGACGACATCATCGATACCGCCGGCACGCTGTGCAAAGCGGCCAACGCCCTGAAAGAACACGGCGCGGCCCGCGTGGTTGCCTACATCACCCACCCGGTTCTCTCCGGCCCGGCCATTGATAACATCAATGCCTCGCAGCTGGACGAACTTGTGGTCTGCGATACCATCCCGCTGGGTGACAAAGCGCACAATTGTGATAGAATCCGCGTCCTCGGAATGGCCGGGCTGCTTGCGGAGTCTATTCGCCGCGTAAGCAACGAAGAGTCCATCAGTGCCATGTTCGAGAATGCCTGAGTGACCTTTCGGTCGTAATATCAAGGCATTACAAGCAGTTACCGGGTCGGGAGCCTACACAGGCTCCCGACGCTTTTAGTCAGCCGGAAAAATCCGGCTTTTCAAAAACATCACCTGATCCAACGCCTGGTCGCGGGCAGTTCAGGTGACGATTGAGGTTATTACCATGTCTCAGGAATTTGTTATCGAAGCATTTCCTCGTGACGATCAGGGGAGAGGTGCGAGCCGCCGCCTGCGTCGTGAGGAACGGAAAATCCCGGCCATCATCTATGGTGGCAACAAGGATGCAACTCCGATTGCTATCTGGCACAACGAGCTGAAGAAAGCCCTGGAGAACGAAGCCTTCTTTTCTCACGTTCTGACCGTTGAACTGAACGGCAAGAAAGAAAGCGTCATCCTGAAGGATCTGCAGCGTCACCCGTACAAGCCGATCCTGACCCACGCTGACTTCCTGCGCGTCGACAAGGACCACGAGATCCACGTCAACGTACCGCTGCACTTCGTCAACGAAGACACCGCTCCGGCTATCAAGCTGCACGGCGGCGTAGCGAACCACCAGATCAACGAAGTTGAAGTGATCTGTCTGCCGCAGAACCTGCCCGAGTTCATCGAAGTGGACATGACCACTGTCGAGATGGACCAGGTAGTTCACCTGAGCGACCTGAAACTGCCGAAAGACGTCAAGATTGCCGCCCTGCTCCAGGGTGAAGATCACGACCTGCCTGTAGTGGCTATCCATAAGCCGCGCGGCGCCAAGGTTGATGACGAAGCCGAAGACGGCGAAGAAGGTGAAGAAGGCGAAGACAAGGAGTAACCACTCCTGCACTGAGGAGGGCAACGGCGAATGGCGCAGGATATTGTCATGGTGGTTGGTCTGGGGAACCCCGGCGCTGACTACGAGAATACCCGCCACAACGCCGGCGCCCTTTTCGTGGAAGCTCTGGCTCGCACCGCGGGCCAGACGCTCCGCCCCGAAAAGAAGTACCACGGGCTCTATGCCCGCATTCAATGGCAGGGCCTGGACCTGCACCTCCTGAGTCCAACCACCTTCATGAATCGCAGCGGCCTGGCCATCAAGGCGCTGGCAGACTTCTTCAAGATTCAGCCCCAACAGATTCTGATTGCCCACGACGAACTCGATCTGCCCCCGGGAACCGCCAAGCTCAAGAAAGGTGGCGGCCACGGCGGACACAACGGCCTGCGTGACACCATCGCCCATCTGGGCACCAACGATTTCCAGAGACTGCGCATTGGTATCGGCCACCCCGGCGACAGCCGCAGGGTCACCGGATACGTTCTCGGCCGCCTGGGCAAACAGGAAACCGAGGAACTGAACGCAGTGATCGACGAAATCATGCGGGTATTACCGGATGCGGCCAGCGGCAAACTCCCCGCCGCCATGAATCGCTTGCACAGTTTCAAACCGGTATAATCCGCTCAAATTTTTCCAGTACCAGCAGAGGCATTCCATGGGATTTAACTGCGGCATCGTCGGCCTTCCCAACGTCGGCAAATCTACCCTGTTCAACGCATTGACCAAATCCGGCATTGGCGCGGAAAACTTCCCGTTCTGCACCATCGAGCCCAACGCCGGTGTTGTCGCCATGCCGGACCCGCGCCTCAACAAGCTGGCGGAAATCGTAAAGCCGGAACGTGTCGTCCCTACCACCATGGAATTTGTCGACATTGCCGGCCTGGTGGCAGGCGCTTCCAAGGGTGAGGGCCTGGGCAACCAGTTCCTGGCCAACATCCGCCAGACCGATGCCATCGCCCACGTGGTGCGCTGCTTCGAGGACGACAACGTCATTCATGTTGCCAACAAGATTGACCCGGCGTCAGACGTAGAAATCATCAACACAGAACTGGCTCTGGCTGATCTGGAAACCGTTGAGAAAGCCATCAAACGAGTTCAGCGAGTTGCAAAAAGCGGCGACAAAGAAGCCAAGGCCCAGCTCGAAATGTTTGAAAAGCTGCTGCCCGTGCTCAACGAAGGCAAACCGGTGCGCAGCATGAACCTCGACAAGGACCAGATAGCGCTGATCCGGGAGCTTTGCCTGCTGACCGTCAAGCCGACCATGTATATTGCCAACGTCAGCGAAGATGGGTTTGAGAACAACCCGCATCTGGACACGGTGCGCAAGATCGCCGAGTCGGAAAATGCCGTGGTTGTGCCCATCTGCAACAAGATAGAAGCCGAAATCTCTGAACTGGAAGACGATGAAAAATCCATGTTCCTGGAAGAAATGGGCATGGAAGAGCCAGGCCTGGATCGGGTAATTCGCGGCGGCTACGGCCTGCTGGGCCTTCAGACCTACTTTACCGCCGGGGTGAAGGAAGTCCGCGCCTGGACCGTAAAAATCGGCGCCACAGCGCCTCAGGCCGCCGGCGTGATCCACACCGACTTCGAACGCGGGTTCATCCGGGCAGAAGTGGTGAGCTACGACGATTTCGTTCAGTATAACGGCGAAGCCGGGGCCAAGGATGCCGGAAAATGGCGCCTGGAAGGCAAGGAATACATCGTGAAAGACGGCGACGTTATCCACTTCCGCTTCAACGTGTAATTTTTCAGGAAAAACTGGGGTCTAAGCCTTGACAGAAAGGGCCCAAATACTGAAAATACGCGCCTCGTTTGGGGCGATGCCCAAAGCGAAATGGCAAGGTAGCTCAGTTGGTTAGAGCACAGCACTCATAATGCTGGGGTCGGCGGTTCGACTCCGCCCCTTGCTACCAAGATTCAAAGGGTTGCGACGCAAGTCGTGACCCTTTTTTTATGGTTGTCCCCTTTTTGTCCCCCGTTGCCCCAGACGGTGGTAGTATTTCGCCTACCTCTTTTATCGGACGCAAGATAACCATAAGGAAGTTACTTTGAAGAACCTCATTCTGATTGCCCTGGTAGCGTTCGGCGCATGGCAGTTCTATCAGTCGAAACAACCGGAAAGCCAACCCACTCCAGTGGCTAATCCAATGGCTGAACAAAAAGCATTGATCGAGGAAGCCAAGCGTGTGACCAGTTTTCATTGTGACGGTAGGCAGCACTGCAGTCAGATGATGTCCAGGGCAGAGGCCGAGTTCTTTATCCAGAACTGCCCAAACACGAAGATGGACGGTGACGGTGACGGCATTCCGTGTGAAAACGATTCCAGGTTTTGACCACCAAATGGATTGAGAAGTGATAGATCAACAAGGAGCAGTAATGAAACGGATTGTTTTTGCAGTGCTGGTTTTGGCTATCGCAGGAAGTTCGACAATTGCTCACGCCGAACGATTCGAAAAGATGAAGCCGGACTATTATAAATTCGACTACAGATACAATAACTGGCGGATCATCAATAGCTCTGTCTGCGATAGGTACAGCGGTCTAGACTGGAAAGGGTGCCGTCGGTACGCAAACTGGTTCTTTGCCAAGAAATGCTGGGAGTATAGATACGAACTCAGGCATAAATCAGGCAGCGTGAGACAGAAGCTTATGAAGCAAAAGGAGATGTTCTGTCACGCCAAGCAGACCATAACCCCGCTCGGATGATGTCATTAGATGCTACTTTGCCAAGCACCCGCTCCCAGTAGCATCTCACCAATTCCCTTCTCTCTCACGAATTCAATGCAATAGCACTCACAGGCGATAACCGCACCGCTGATTCCAGGTGATCCGGCGATAGGTGCGCATACTTCATGGTCATGGTGATGTTTCCGTGCCCAAGGATGCGCTGGAGAGTAAGAATGTCTCCACCATTCATCATGTAATGACTTGCGAAAGTGTGCCGGAGAATGTGTGTCAGCTGTTGCGGTGTTGAGAACCCACACCGTTTATAAGCAGCCCGAAAAGCGGATCGACAGGGGCCGAATAAACGCCCTGGACCAGGTAACGCATTTTCCAGGATCTGCTCCTGGATCTTCGGATCGATGGGAACCGCCCTACTCTTTCCGTTCTTCGTATCCCTGAAGATGACCTTGCCTGATACAAAGCCCGAGTTGGTGAGGGTTTCCGCTTCTATCCATCTGGAGCCCGTCGCCAGGCAAATCATGGCCACTGACCAGACGAACTCGTTTGAACTCTGCCGGCATTCATCCAGGAGCTGGTTACACTGATCAATGGTAAGGAAGGACATTTCCCGTTCTTTAACCCTAACCTGGCGAACCGGCCCGATCGGGTTGGTTTTCAGATGACCAATCCGAACCATTTCGGCGAAGACAGCCGACAGGTAACGCTGTTCGTGATTGCAGGTGCCTGGCGTGACTTCCTTGATTCGTTCAGCGCGGTACTCCATCCAGTCAGTGGCAGTGAAGTCTTTGATCCTTGGATTACCCAATCGGTCGCAGATAGCGTTTGTCCTGGATAAACGGTACTTGGCATCTTTCAGAGTGTGGCCGTGGTAGTCGTACCACTTCTTAACCAGGTCTTTTAGCCGTTCCGAGGGTGCGCGATCCTTCCGGCCATAATCCCGCACGAACTGAAGTGCATCGAGGCGGGTTTTGAAGCCCTGCTTTCGAACACGGGGACCCGTCTTCTTACCAAATGGGTAGAAATCGACTCTCCAGCCGTTGTCGGTCTTCTCGATCACGCGGCCACCTTGGTCAGTAGTCGTCGCCTTATTAATCCATCGTCCACGAGCCGATATAACTCGTTTTCGTAGATCTCCCTCCGTCGGTAGTAGTTACAGAGGTCTTCCCAGAGGCCACTTTTCTTGAGGCAATCCCAAGCCTGACGAGTGTTAAACCGGTTGCGGGCATAAATGCTCAGGAGATTGCCGAAGGCGAGGGAAACGTTCTTTTCGTTGCCGCAACCGGGTTCCTTTTTTGCGCGTTTGTAGAGCAGATCCGGGGCTGAATAGCCGAAGCCGATGTCTTGCCGGAGCTTGGTCCAGATGGGGTGTACCCAGTCTCTTTTGACCTCGTAGCGGTTGCCCTGGAGGGCGTATTGCCAGAGCCCGGTCAGGTGCGGTACCGCGTCCATATAGGTGAAGATGGGCTTCATGCCAGGTGTACCCTGGGAGATCTCGTTGACGATCCGATGGTGGAAGCGGATTTCAAGGCGCCAGACGGGTTTGTCGGGGTCATAGCAGGTGTCCGGGAAGGAGTCTTCATTGACCGCACATTCCCAGATGCCCTCCATGAAGGCACGCTTGTCGGAGACATCGATTTCCTTGGACTTGTCGTAGAGGCAGACTTGCAGGCTGTTGGCCTTGCCGAAGGTGTAGGTCTCGCCTCGACCGTTGATGGTGGTTCCGTGGAGTCCCTGGAAGTGAAAGTCACTCAGGCCGTTGTGAACGGTAACGGTCTTTGCCCTGGTTACGAAGTGCTGGGCGAAATCTGCAGGAGGCTCCCAGCCCTGGAAGTCGACGGCCAGGTGGAGGGCGATGCCAACGGGTTTGATGCCTTTCAGGAAGTGAATGCCCCACCCTGCGAGTTCATCATGGATCTGGTCGCTGGATCTCTCATAAAGCCAACGGGGAGAGGTTTCGATCTTGACGTGGGTTCCCTGGTTATCCGCTTCCGCATAAAAGTTCTGGATGAGAATCGTCAGGCCATATTCACGGTTTTGCAGCAGGTATTTGAAGCCACCACGCCGGCCAGACTGGACGCGGAATTGAACGCCACGGATCTCGACCGAGGCTTCGAAGCTTTCATCATAGGCGGTTGCGATATCCGCGAGTACTTCAGGCTTAAGCCTTCCCTCGAATAACTGACGGACGGTATCGGTTCCGGTCCAAAGAACGTTTACCTGGGAAAGATCCACCTGGTTACCATCGGGACCGATGAACAAATCCCCTTTTCCGACCTCACCGGTCTGGACGTTGAAGCGCTCAAAGTCGTTAATCATATGTAGTGTTCCTTTCTGTCTGTTATTGAACCGAAGATTCGGTATCTATGAGACGTGTTACAGGGACGTCTCTGGGCTTCGCCCGCTCCCTGCCGCTCCTCGCCATCGTCGCGGCCGTCCGCGGGCTACGCCTCTTCATTCACTTTCTGAAGCGGGTTTGCGATGTCTCTCGGGTACTGATCGGGTTCAACGTCCGGGCGTGGCTCCGGTTCGCGGATGCGGTTTCGTTGGCAATAGACATCCTGGACGTTCTCACCCCGCCACCAGAGTTCGGCATGGCAAGGCGTGTTGTAGCGGACCCAGTAGCCCATGCTGGCAACGTCCTGTTGGTTCAAGGAGAACTCGCCCTGGCGGTCGAGGCCGTGGAACAGGTAGACGCGGTTGAAGTGGCCGGCGATGCGAACGATGGAGTCGGCTAGAGGATGGGAACGTGTGTTCGGGTGACTGGCTAGGCCACCGCTGTTCGGAGTACCAGCTTGAGGATCGCGGACATTACCACCATCAGACAGAGCATCAGGGCCAGCCGCATCGATACTCTGAATATTCGCCGGATCGCCCGCATCGAAAGTTCTCTCCCTTTCGAAGATGCTGACCGCAAGGTAGGCAAACACCAGTAGAGAAATGACTGACAACGAAAGATAACCCACAACGCGTTTATCTTTAAAAACGCTTTGGGGGCCTTGATTGGACTTATGGTCGCCGGTCTTTGTGCTCTGGTAGGTGGCGAAGATCGTCGGGTCCGATTTGTATTCTTTCGGGACTCCGTATGCATGGGTTTTGGCTTTACCATTGTTCTCTGGGTCATGTTCAACTTCCCTCCATTTGCCCTTCTTCCAGGGCAGTAGCTCACCCATGGAGTAATGACGGAAGGCCACCTGGGCGGCCTGTCGGATGTCCATATGGACTTTGGATATGTTTGGGGTGCACAGGAAGACGTCCCAGTTGTAGTGCCGGTGCATGTCGTAGGCTTCGAACATGTCGGCGGGGCGTTCGTCCTGTTTGGCCTGATCAGCGCCTCCGGGGTAATCGAGATTTTCCGGTTTGAAGTCTTTGCGCTTTGCCGGGTAGATGGCCTGGGCTTCGTCGATAAGAACCATCGCCCCTTGTGGGGCCCAGTGGAACCATCGGGCCATGTAGTCCTTTTCGTCCCTTCCCTCGGTGTTGACGTTGAGAATGGCTGCTTCTTCGGGGAGGTTTTCGTTTAACACTTCCTCCACTTTTTCCAGGGAATCGAAACCGCGAATGTTGGTGACCACGGTTCGCCCTTCTCTGAGAGCCGGGATGGCGTGACGTTGGAGGACGCCGAAAGACTTATAGGAACCGGGGTGGCCGTGGTGAATGACGATGCTCATGAATGCTTCCTTAACCTGGTGTCTTTTCTGTTTTTCCCTTTCATCACTTTGGTTTGCAGAACCGGGTTAGCCGATCACGTCCATGACGTAGCGGGTGACTCTCGCGTTGATGATCATGTTGAAGGCCTCGGGGAGCTTGAGGTAGGTGGCGACGCCTAGCACCTGGCTATCGAGTTGGCCCCAGTAGGTTTCGATGGTGTCGGAGACGTTGAGCTGGCTCAGGACTTCCTGGGCCACTTCCCAGCTGTAACCAATGAAGGCGATCTTGGCTTTGGTGGAGGCAATGACGATCCAGGCGCCGGCCTTGACCATCCAGTCGTCGATCAGTGCGGGGATGCTTTCGAAGAAGGCCCAGATGGCGTTGAAGAAATCAGCGATGAATTCCATGGTGGTTACCCCTTTCCAGTGAAGAGAATGCCGGCGCTGATGAACGCGGCGCAGAACAGGACGATGGCCCCAAGGATGTCGAGGCCGGCTAGGAAGCGGTTGAGCGAGAAATTGACGTCCACACCCATAATGGATTTGGTGTTGTCGGCCATGGAGCCACCGCCGCTGAGGTTGGTGCTGAACATGGCCTGCACTTCGTTTTTGATCTCGGTGATCTTGGCCTGGTAGTCGGCCATGACCTGGTCGTAGTCGGCGTCGGTGTCACTCAGTTCGGTGTCGATGGGGTTGCCGCTCCAGGTGACGGGTGGGTCTTGTTCTTCTCCGTCGCCCTCGTCTCCGGATCCACCGTCGTTTCCGCCATCGTTTCCACCTGAACCTCCACCACCGCCGGCGAGTTCGCCGTTTTCGCCCATGGTTTTGAGGGAGCCGAGGTCGTCGGCCATGGACTTGAGGACGCTTTCGATCTTGCCCAGGTGCTGGTTGGATTTGTCGGTTTTGTCGTTGCCGAGGCCGAGCAGGTCGGCGAGGTTGTCGAGGCCTTTATCGAGGGATTCGGGGTCGTTCTTTTCCTGGTATTCGTCCGGTTCGCCATCACCGTCAGTGTCGGTGTTGGGCTCTTCCGGGGTGTCGGGTTCTTCGGGCTGATTTTCCAGGGTTTCGCAGGTGAAGCCGTAATCGTCGATGACGGCGATGGTGCCGGATTTGCACTTTGGGGGTGCGTAATCCTCGGAGATGCAGCGCAGCTCGCCGTTGAAGAAGCCGACCGATCCGCCGGTACCGTCGCCGGAACACTGGTCGTAATCGCCACACATGGACGAGGAGCCTTTGCCGTAGCCCAGGACGAGTTCGCCCCGGTAGTCGGGGGATTCAGGGGTGCATTCGTCCTGGGGTTCTTCGGGTTTCTTGAGGCAGATGCCGTCAAAGGAGCCGTGGGCGCATTCGCTGATGCACTGGACGCCTTCGTCGGCGTAGGGGTCGTAGTTCTTGCCCTGCTCGGCACAGGTCTCTTTGTTGTCGGGGCCGGTGTAGTAATAAATATGTTCGAAATAGCGCGTGGTGAACTGGGCCTGACCGAGGTAGGTTCCAGACTGATAAGGCGGAATGTTCTGTGAAGCGAAAAGCTCGCATCGGCCGTAATCCGTCTGGCAACGGGGCAGCCAATAGGATGAGAGCGCGTTTTCATCACGAGCCCCACAGCCCTGGGCTTGTTCGTAGGCGTCGACCACTTCCTGAGAGGGCCTGTCGATCCGGCTGGAACCGCACTTTCGGTTGGCGCTGTATATGTGCCAGTCGTCTGAAGGGGGCGCCGGGATGGCTTGAGCCAGTCCGGTGTAGATCAGGGCGAAGATGAGGAGGAGCTTTCTCATGGTGGTGCGCCAATAAAAAGGGCCGGTTGTCCGGCCCTCTGGGTTTGCGTCAGTTGCCGTTGTATCCGAGGGCAAACATCGAGGCCCAGAGGGCCCCGATTAGTACACCGGTGAACATTACCGGCGCAGGATGCTGACGATCATGCCCAGGCCGGTCACGATGGCGACCAGGGCAATCACGCCAGTCACGGCGGTGGTGACGTTGGTGGAACCGTCGGTGAAGGCTCCGTCGATGGCGGCGGAGTGGTCCACTGCGGCGGCGGTGCCGGCTGCGAACCCTGCGACGAGGGCGGTGCCGATTTTGGCGCTGCGACGAGCCCAGACGCCGTTCTTTGCTTGCTTCATTTCGATTACTTGGGACATGGCTTTTTCTCCGGTTTGGTTTAAGTGACCTTCCGCATGACCTGGACAACCCGGCTCAGTCCGATTCCGATGGCCCAGAAGACCAGGGCCGAACCCATAACCAAACCGATCATTTCAGGATCGGGCGAAAGGTATTCAGCAAACACCGTTTCGATGTCTTGTTGCTGAATCTCTTGAACCGTCCAGGTGCCGCCGTTGCAGGCCATGACTGCGTTGCCATTGATGGTTTCGCTGGTCAGGGTGCCGGTGCATTGGTAGTTCTGGACGGTTGGCATTGGTGGCTTCCTTTAGGCAGCCGGTTTCTTGGTGACGTCCTGGGGTTTCATGTCCAGGGCCTTGAAGGTGATCTTGCCGCCCTGCCCGGCTTTCATTTGAGCCTTGACGGTGAACATGGCCGGGAGGCGTTCGGCGTGGTTGCGGAGCTGATCGATGTGTTTCCAGTCGCAGGCGATTTTCATGACTTCGTTGCCGACCCGGTTGTCGTCGTCAGCTTCGGCTGGGGAGTAGGCCCACAGGGAACCGCCCCGGTTGCCGTCGATGTCGTAGCGGGTGGCGCCGATGATCATGAGGTTCAGGTAGTTTTCCATTGCGTGTGTCCTCTGGTTTCGTTGGGTGTTGCTCGGTTGCGTGTTATTCCCGGAAGCTCCGGGAGGTTTGAATCTGGGTTATGCGACCCCTTCGGGGCGGGCTCTACTCGCTCTGCTCCTGGCCACTAAGGTGGCCACCCTTACGGGTGACGATCCCTGTCGCCTGCCGCACTCCGTTTGCCTCCTGTGCTCATGGTTCGGAATCAAGGGGCGGGCGTCCTCCCCCGACATCCTCACCACTCCGGATGCGCACTGTGGACCAGCCAGAGCCCGCCACAAGGCCAGGGGGCCTGTGGCCCTGGCGCTGCGCGCCAGCCTTGCAACGGTCACTGTCCGGCCCCCTTTTCGTGCGCGAGTGGTGACGATGACGGGGGCGGACTCGAAGGCTTTTCAGGGGGTTGGTCCTGAGTGCCAAAGGTCGGGCAGCCAGCCTCCAGCCATGCGGTCAGGACGGAACCTCCGAGGGTCCACAGGTCTGTTCCGCGTTGGATGGCTTCCTGTTGGAGCTGGAGGTAGATGGAGGACGGGGCGCAGACGTAGAAACGGCGCTCTTTGTCTTCCACCTGGTCTTTTCTGGGTGGGATGTGGCTCATGGTTGCGTCTCCGTGACGTTGGGAAGATCCAGGTGGCCGCAGTCCCAGGCGTCCCGCAGTTGTATGAGGCGGTCAAAGGCCGGGCTGTGATGGCCGGTGGCTTCCAGTTCGTGGATCAGGGCGTCGGTGAATCCCGCCTTACAGCGGGCCATGTAGTCGCACGGGTAGTCGGTGCGCACTTCCTGCAGGAGGCTTAACTGATGCAGGAGATTGTCAAAAAGGCCTTCCAGGGCCTGGGCAGTGAGCGCAGAGGACGGACGAGGGCCCTGGAAGGCAAAACTGGTGCGCTTTTCGTTCGGTGACAGCCTCATGCCCTGCCCTGGCTTCTGATGAATGCGCTTGATCATTGGATGGAGGCCTCCATCCGGACGGAATGCATGAACGGGCTGATGGACCTGGACTGCACATAGGTAATGAAGGCGGATTCGGCAAGCTTGGCGTAGGCACAGAGGGTGCTGTCGAGCTGGTCGAAGGCGGCCATCATGCCCTGGATCTTGATTAGGCATTCGAAGGCGGTTTCCCGTTCGCCGTTGTCCAGGAGCTGGATGGCCACGTTGAACAGGGTCCGGATCTGGTGTTTCTTGAGTTCTCGGATAGCGGGGGTCATGCGTAGGCCTCCAGGCAAACACCTTTATAGAACTGCCCTGGCATTGCCCCGCAGGCTTTCAGTTGTTCGCGGCGCAGCACGACAGCGCGAGGAAGAACGCCTTTAACGCTCTTGTAGTAGTTCAGGTAGGCGTCGAGGTTGGCGCGGATCTTCAGGGCCCTAGGGTTGTCGATGAATCGCACGACGTCGCCACCAACCGGCGGTTGATCAATATGGGAAGAGACGAAGCGCCAACCGGCAGCACCATTTGTATGGTCGCCACCAACAGCCAACCACTGACGGCCAGACTTGCTGACAGCCACGGTTCCAGGCCTGACCATTCGGGCGGGGCCCAGGCGGTCAGAGGATGCGACGAACTCAGAGCCGTTGAAGAAGTAGAAGGTGCAAGCGAGGAGACGGCCTTTCTCTTTAGCGACACGGACGATGGTCTGGGTCTTTCTGCCGACTCGGTTCAGGGGCTTCATGGTCATACCTCCTCTTCTTCCATCTGTTCCAGGAGACGGGGGATATTGACCATGCGGTGACGACCGATCTTGTGGGTAGGGATGTAGCAACGTTTGATCCAACCCTCTACTACGCCGTGGTCTACGCGAACCCAATCGGCAAACTCACGCCAGTCCATAAGGACGGGCCAGTTGAGCTGTTTAATGCGTTCGGCTAGTTGTTCGTCTATCATGGTCATTGGTCAAAAACGTCCATAAACGGGCACTAAAGATCATAATTACTCATTCATATTGAATGACTACAGAGGCAATATAGACTCATTCATAATGAATGAGTATTTGAATTTACCTATGATTCGAGAACGTTTGATTAGCCTTTTTAACCGTCAGAGAACGACCGTCTGGTTTGAGGAAAGGACCGGCATCAAGCGGTATCGTTGGCAGAACATCAAAAGTGGGCACAGCAGGCTGGGCGCAGAAGAAATTGAAGCTGTGGTAAAACTGTTTCCCGAATACAGCCTTTGGTTAGTCAGCGGGGAGATAGCGCCAGAAGTAGGACAGACCAGCCCTGAATATGATGAAGTGAAATCAAAGTTAGACAGTCACGCCGAGGGATAGCAGTAACTAAACGAGTCATGGAAAAATGGTTCCCGGATCGGCAAGACTAAAGGATGCAGTAATGAAAGGATTTGGCTTTTTTCTACTCTCGCTCCCCTTCCTGGGAGTCGCCAACGCAGACCCCATCAGCGACACAATACACGACGCATCTAGAGCTTATGGTGAGCATGTAACTGAAACTATCTGGAGGAATCGTTGCTCTAGCCCAGAGTCTGTTCGGCTTCATGCCAACTGCTACGTAAATCCGGAAGGAATAGCACTTTGGGAAATGACTGGCCCAGAGAGAGAAAGATGGAAGCCTACCGCCGTACAGGAAAGTGTAAGACTTCAGCAAGAACACCGGCGGCAAATGGAGATCGCCAAAGAACAAGGACATCGGGCAGCTCGAGAAAACCGAATGAATCACCAGATGTGTGAGTTTTGGATACAACAGGCCAAAAGCAACAAAAGAACACAAAAAATAGCCGAATACTGCAATTGAAAGGCACTAAGAAAACAGAAATGGCAGAACGGCGCTCCCCGAACAGACACCATCCGCTAAGCTGAGAGATCGCTCCGGAAATTGGCTAGACAAGCCCCGAATACGACGAAGTTAACCCAAAGTTAAATAGTCACGCCGAGGGATAGCAGTAACTAAAGGAGTCATGGAAAGGTGGTTCCTGGATCGGCAAGACTAAGAACGTTTTGGTGCAAGAAAGTGAGTAGCTTATATTCTAGCAGTTCAGCTCAAATGGGATGCTATACGCTAAAAAAGCCATTAGGTTCCACCGGGAACTGATGCCCGGTGGCATCTCGAACGACAGCCGCCTTTTCAAATCGAATTAAGGCTGCCGAACAAGGGTACCTGGCTGCAAACAGTGGCTAAAGTTATACCGTGGCCGAACCTTAAGTTGTATGGCAAGCGTTGGCGCACCAGTAACAACCATTTATACGGTTTCCTGGCCATTTTTGCTTAGCCAAAGCCACTGCCTCCTTACAGGAGGAATGACGACCCAATTTAATCTGGTTTTGTGGGTACGGCATGTTATGACATGGAAAGTCCAAATTATGAACCTCATGGTCACCATTATCTTGAGGACTCTTATTGATAACGAACTCTTGCACGTAAACCTCCAATTACACGTTCAGCATAGTGAAGGATAGTACGCGTTTATGTATAGTCAAACCGTAAACTAAAAATATAAAGCATTTTCTTCTGATAAAACTAGATATCCCGAGTCACTCTATAGCCCTAAAAGTATTAACCATATCTTGAGAAACAAAGTCAGGAAAATCTTTTATAACCGTGCTTATAATTTCTTTTTTCAATGTTTTATCGCCTCCGTTATTTGATCTGACGCTGTTCAAAACAGGCCATACATCTTTTACTGTCTTTTCCAAATCATGACCGTTACTTTTAATAAAAAAAGAGTCAATACTAAGACTTTTACCGCTCAACAATTCGACAGAAACCTTGCCCGAAAGAGTAACGCGCGAAGACAAATTTGACTCGACAGCATCAACAATTTTTTGGGCATCATCATGGCTTTTACTAATCAATTTAACAACATCTACGTAGGAAAAGCATGAATCCAGACCAACATCCGAAGGTTGGGCGAAATTCTTGTGGATTAGATAAACACCCAAAAAGAAAGGATCAAAAACAAAATTCTCTATTGCGTACCGAGTTTCATTACCTAGGATAATAATCTGACTTTCCGGCCTATTTTTCATATCAAAATCAATCAAACCATATACACGATCATTACCTTTATCTCTGAGATTCTTAACGATACTTATTACGTCGCTGCAATTACTTCCCGTATGGGTGTGAGGTGGTAAAAACTCAGGGAGAACATCAAATTTAACTTTTCTAGATACTATCTCAAAGAATAACTCAAAGTACTCGACGTCATTCTGGTGTTCAACAAAAACTTGACGCCTTCGTTCAACAGAAACTCGAAGATTGGGTATACCATAGGCGAGAAACCCCATTGACTCTTCTAGACTACACCTAGCAGGTACCTTATTTTCAGCGGAAACCTTGTATAATGAAGTCGGAGGAGCGCATGCAATAGTCGTGGGTGAATGGGTCGAGATCAAAACAGGTATCTGATGCTTCATTACTATTTCTTCTTCAAGAATTTCAAGCATAAGCTTGGACATTGAAGGATGTAAAGGCGCATCGGGCTCATCTACAATCAGGGCTTGAGCCCTATCTCCCGATCCCGTGGAGTTATAGATAGCCAAAGCCAAAGACATTAACGTTTTTTCTCCTGTTGACAAGTCATTGGTACTAACTTCAATACCCGAAATCTTATGGACGAGCTTAAAGTAAAAAGTAGAGTCTCTCTTTGTTAACATTGGATTGTTTACTGTGTATGGCAAATCCAATCGATCGAGGACCGAGTTAACAAAGTCCCAAGGAGGGGCACCAAATTTCTCACGAAATTCTTCTTCACTTAGATATTGACCGCCGCCTTCAACTCCGTCATCCAAATATACCTTATTCAGCTTATTATCAAGATACCTTACATGGTAATTTTTAAATATGAGCGCAAATTGAGCATTGAAAAAGTCACCCTTTGAAAGGCGAACCGAGCTTATGCCGTCAGCTATAATATCTTCGTTAAGTTCGGAAGGGAAAATATCGAATTTCTCACATATAGATAAAACAACCTCTTTGTGATCAGCATTTCCAATATAACGCATTATTGGATCTTGCTCTTTACTTCCAGGCTCAACAACAGTATTTGGTCTTCTAGCTAGTTGCTCCTTTGCATTTTCAACATCTCTTGCAATTAGCTTTATTCTCTGAGCTATCTGGGCAGGATCACAAGACTCATCAACTTTGGGACTTAAATCTCCAAAGGGAATATAAACAATATTCGTTATTTTGGAGTCATCAACAATCACGTCGCTCAGCTTAGAGTTGCTAATCGCCTCAAAGAGGTGTGTTTTTCCACTTCCATTTTCGCCAGTCAAGACGGTAAACAAAGGGAGCTCAAAGCTAAGACTGGAAGAAATAGACTTATATTCCTTATTTATGCGTATTTTCATATATTAAAACTTAATTCAAGTGAAAATAATTAAAATCAATACTTAACGTTATCAAAAGATGGTGGTTTTAGGAACAGAAAAAGGCAATGTTTTCGAACGGCTTCAGGGCTTGAAGTACAGAAGAAGATCGATTTTAGAAAGAGGCCATCTTACCTACCTTCCAAAACTTGAAAGCCTGTTGACGACCGGATTTCCTACGCAACCGACTAATCGTGAAACCTTGTGCTAGCCACTGTACGCCTTGTACATGTCCCATGAACCCAATCCTCTAACACTGTAGATTAAGCATGGCAAGCCTTATTCCATAAGAGTATTTCGCACCAACACAGGTTATCATTTATGATAACAGACAAGAAAATGGGAGATGGAATGGCCTGGGAAATTGAGCTTTACGGAAAGGTAGACGAAGACCTGGCAGCAATGCCACCCAAGATTCAGGCGCGGATGATTCGCTTGATGGAGCTGATGGAGAAACACGGCGCCAATCTTGGAGAGCCACACACAAAGCCACTGGGTGATGAGCTGTTCGAAATCCGGGCCAAAGCGAAAGAAGGGATCGGCAGAGGTATCTTCTGCTACATGAAGGGTAAACGAATCGTGGTTCTCCACGTGTTTGTAAAAAAAGATCAGAAGACACCAAAGAAAGACCTGGAGCTCGCGAAAGAGCGGTTAAAGGAGGTCAGGAAATGAAAAGCTTTAACGACTTTAAGAAGAAGGCACTGGAAAACCCCGAGGTCCGGAAGGAGTACGACGCCCTCCAGGACGAGTTCAACCTGATTGATCAGTTGGTCACTATGAGGACTTCAGCCGGTCTTACCCAGGAGGAGGTTGCCAACAAGCTGGGCACCAATAAGAGCAACATCTCCAGGCTTGAGCATGGCAAAGGGAACCCAAGCTGGAGCACCCTTAACAAATACGCTGCTGCCTGTGGCTTCCGAGTAAAACTGGAGGCCGTAGAAGACAACCGGGAATCCGCTTGATGTCGGTTGCCCCCTTGCCTACCGCCGTGTACCTTAGTGCCCGTTAACGACCGGCCAGAATACGCAAGTAGCTGATTTTGAACGCCTGTGCACTTTAATGAACGCCTCACACAGGTCTCATAATGCTGGGGTCGGCGGTTCGACTCCGCCCCTTGCTACCAAGATTCAAAGGGTTGCGACGCAAGTCGTGACCCTTTTTTATTGTTTGACTAAAAGTTGCCTACAGGGGGGTGTCAGCTCCGCAACGGCTATGGTCTCGTAGGAGTATCCCAAGAAACTTGGTTCTGGTGCGCAATGGAACGACACTCTCTGATTGCCTTCCGGAGATCCTCAGTAAAGCGACTGTCATTCACTTTGTGAGAAATGTACATCGAGAGATCTACCCAGGCCGCTGTCCGATTATAATAGGGCTTATCGTATTTGTTCATGTAAGTGTCGATCAGCACCCAAGGCAGAACAACCACATCGACGCGATTATTTTTGAGCAGTTCAACTGCCTGCCCCCAATCAGACACGTCAGTCACTTGTGGATCCTCTCCTCTCAAAAGCTTGCCACCAACAAACTTCCGGACGAACGCGAACCGAAGACCAGTCAGACTATCCAACGGTGGGAGATCTCGCAGGAGCAGATAGACATACTCGGTCTGGAACAATAAGCCGCCAAAGTCCGCGTATTCATCCCTTTCCGGCGTCTGCACCAGGGGCAAGCCGGCAGATATGCCACCTTTCCTCAAGCGGTAAAGCATTTGAGCCAAGGGCATTTCAACGAATTTAAAATTTCCCTCCACGCGATTAAAAACGCATCGATAGTAGGGCGCGAAACGGCCCACAAGCTTTCCGTTCTCAACCGCAATTTCCCGATCGATACCATCAAAGACGCCGATTACGTGGGTGCGTTTGGAATCAGCAAGCAGGGATACTGAGAACAGAGACAACCAAAAGATTTGGAGAAGACTGAGCAAAAATGCCCGTTCCATGATCCACCTCCAAGGCACGCGGATCCAGTGCGTGTTTTTTACTGCATTTCGCGATTTTCGCTGCCGTTAATGTAGGCATATCCGACTGAACCTCTACGGAATGTACTTCTACTCTACGGAATGTACTTCTAATAGTAGTAACAAGACCTCCTAATTGCTCAAAAAACGGTCATTGTCACACTGCAGGCAGGTTAAACAATCTTTGACAGTTGCCTACGAGGTATTCGGATAGGCTGGTTGGCTTGTCTCTATGCGCGATTCCGAGGTTGTATCCGACAGTGAGCACAAGAAAGATCATTCCGGTATTCATGGCGTTGGTTTTGGTACCAGTCGCACTTGCGTTCGCAGGACAGACAGGAAAAACCGCTGCCGCTTCGATCGGGATCTTCTGGTTAGCCCTTGGCATTTTCTTTTTCAATGACATCAAACGTTACATCACGAAGAACGAGGAACGTGACCAGGACTAAGTGAAGCTGCGGAAGACAGCCGAACAGCAGACTACAGGTGATCTGGTGACAGATGGGCATACTTCATGATCATGGTCACGTTGCCGTGCCCAAGAATCCGCTGAAGCGTATGGATGCCACCCCAATTCATCATGTAGTGACTGGCGAAGGTGTGCCGAAAAATCTGGGTGAGCTGTTAAGAAACGGCCCTAAGGGTCAGGGCCGCAGGCTCGAGTACTCCGCCCCTTGCTACCAAGATTCAAAGGGTTGCGACGAAAGTCGTGACCCTTTTTTTATTGGCTGAATACAAGTTGTCTACATCGAGGACGGGGAGTGCGAGTCAACGCCAACAATCTCCGTATTGATAGCCTCTTCTATTTTGCAGCGCTGGATCGCCAGCATCAGAGCGCGCTGAACGTCGGTGCCCCGCAACTTTTTCGACATGTATAAGGAAACAGGAATCACGCCGACCTCCCAGGCAGAAAGTACCTCCCGCTCGCTGTCGAGAAAACGCTTCGCCATACCTGATGGCATTACAGCAACATCGATTCGCTGCAGTTTGAGCATCTCCACTAACTGCGACCAATCTGATACTTCTTCGACTCTACCCGCAGACTCTGGAATAAACTGTTTGCCGACAAAGCCCAAAACGATCCCATATCGTAGCCTGGGCGTCTCAGCAAACGCCGCATCAAGCTGCAACGATCGTAAGCTTACGATCGAAAACCCGGCACTGTACAAAGGACCAGCGAAATCGGCTTTCTCGTCCCTTTGTGATGTTCTAGCTATCGGTAGCACGATATCGAGCCTGCCTAGCTCAAGCTCAACCAGGCCACGATTCAATGAGACAGAAATCGCTTCGATCTCCAACCCGGAGTGGTCAAATACGCAATGGTAAGGTTTAGATAAATCGCCAGTGAGCTGCCCCTCCTCAACGCCGATCCATCCGACAGTATCATCAATGACACCAACAGACAGACGTTCTGAAGAGTGTGCGTAGGTCATAGAAAAAACATGCAGCACACACGTTAAAATGACGAATCTCACCCTAAAGACCTCCCAATACCTGCACTGGCAACTTTTTCAGGCTGATTCTCCCGGCTTTCACACCAGAACTGAAAACATGCCACGCACCAACAAAGTGCAAGATATATCACATCCGCAATCAATAGGAAGGATTACTCAATCGATTACACTGTATTTTACGAATGCCTCTAAAGTGTGATTGAGCGGACAACTGGCGAAGGTGTGACTAAGAATGTGGATCAATTGTTGCGGGGGGGCGGAGAAACCACATCGTTTGTAAGCTGCCCCAGAGCGCCGTACTTTTATCGATAGGCGGCGAATTCACTGACGCCAGGTCAGTCTTCTGGATCTCGCTGTCTCCCGGGGATATCCCAGGCCTCATGATTTTTCTCGCCAATCAAGCGGCAGGTTCTGATGGCATCCCTGAAGTCTTCCTTGAGACCGTTATCCTCTACACTGTGAGAAATGTACATGGACAAATCTATCCAGGCTGCGGTTCGGTCATAATAAGCCCCTTGATAGTCCTTGAGATACAGGTCCATCATGATCTTGGGTAGAACCACGACATCTACCCGACCGAGCCTGAGCATTCGGACAGCCTGCTCCCAATCAGAGACATGCGTTACTTGAGGGCTATCACCTTTTAAAAGCTCTAAACCCGCAAACTTCCGGACAAATCCAAACCTGAGCCCCGTCATGCTGTCCAACGGCGGCAAATCCTGAACCATGAGATACACATATTCCAATTGAAACAACGTACCGCCAAAGTCCGCATACTGATCCCTTTCTACCGTTTGAATTAACGGCAACCCAATTGAAATACCGCCTTTTCCAGTTGGCGAAGTATCTGGGCCAGCGGCATGTTAACAAACCTGAAATCGCCGTCTACGCGGCTAAAGACGCAGTGATAATAGGGCGCAAAACGACCCACGAGTTTTCCGTTTTCTACAGAAATTTCGCGTTCTATATCTGCAAAGACCCCAACAACATGGTGACGATTCGAATCAGCGGACAGGGACAGAGAAAAAAACAGGAACAAAAAGAAAGGAAAAAGCTTCAGCCATACGAGCCTTTGCATGTCCCACCTCCCAAGCATGCGAATACAGTGCATACCTTTTAAGGCATTTAAGCGAAAAAACGTGACATTGACTAACACACAACACCAAGCGCTTTTTTTATAGTAGTTGTCATATCGGCACCGTGCTCATCTTTTCCAGCCCTTTGCTTAGTGGTCTTTATCGGGCGGCGGTTAGACTCCGCCCCTTGCTGCCAGTATTCTGGCAAGCCCGTCGCGAAAGCGCCGGGCTCTTGAGCTTCTGGGGACGACCCCACCCTTCCCGGGCAGTGAACGCGGGACGACCCGCCTCCGTACAAAACGTTCTATGAGATCAACAAGAGACAGAGTTCGACAGGCGATTTCCTTTGAGGTTATCGGCCTCCTGCTTTCCGTTCCCCTCGCTGCCGTAACCTTCGGATTCGATATGGGAAGAACCGGAGTTCTTGGTGTGGTTGGCGCCACCATCGCGACCATCTGGAACTACCTGTTCAACCTGGGATTCGATCACGGCCTGAAGCACTTCAATGGCTCAACCCGAAAATCCCTGCGGATCCGTTTCCTGCATGCGGTGAGTTTCGAGTTGGGCCTGATGCTCATCTTCCTGCCGATCATTGCCTGGTGGATGGGCATTGGCCTGTTGCAAGCGCTGATCGTAGATGTGGCGTTCGTGGTGTTCTATCTGGTGTATGCGTTCGTATTCACCTGGTGTTACGACACAATATTTCCTGACACGGACGCCAAGAAATCCAACGCCACCTAAACAAACTTTGACAGTTCCGTAGGGGAGAGTCGGATAGGATAGAAGCTCCGCCCGAATGCGTTTTAAGGTTGTATCGCATTATGAAATCCCGCCACGCGCTCACAGTGTTCCTGGCCGTTGTTCTGGTCCCCATTGCCCTTGGGTTCGCCGGCGCGAGCGTGAAGGCGGCCATCCTGTCGATCAGTGTTTTCTGGGTCTGCCTGGGGATATTCTTCTACCCATCCATCAGTGACTATCTCAGGTCTGCAAGGAGGGAGCGGGACGATCCTCTAAAGACAAACTCTGTGGCATACTCACGAGCTAAAACCCATACACAACAACTTAGCAGCAAGGACCGTTGACATGAAACCGGAAACCCTCGCCCTGCACGCAGGCTTCAAAAGCGATCCCACTACCCGGGCCGCTACCACCCCGATTTACCAGACCACGTCCTACACCTTCGATGACACCCAGCACGGTGCCGATCTGTTTGACCTGAAGGTTCAGGGCAACATCTACACCCGCATCATGAACCCGACCAACGCGGTTCTCGAAGAGCGGATGGCAGAACTGGAAGGCGGTGTTGGCGCCCTGGCCGTGGCCTCTGGCATGGCGGCCATCACCTATGCGCTGCAGACCATCTGCAAGGTGGGCAACAACATCGTGAGCACCAGCCAGCTGTACGGCGGCACCTACAACCTTTTCGCGCACTCGCTGCCGAACCAGGGCATTGAGTGCAAAATGGTTCGCCATGACGATTTCGATGCCGTGGAAAAGGCTATTGATGAGAACACCCGCGCCCTGTTCTGCGAGTCCATCGGCAACCCGGCGGGCAACGTGGTCGATATCCAGCGCTGGGCCGAAATTGCGCACAAACACGGCATCCCGCTGATGGTGGACAACACGGTTGCCACGCCGTTCCTGTGCCGCCCGATCGAGCACGGCGCCGATATCGTGATTCACTCGCTCACCAAGTACATCGGTGGCCATGGCACCACCGTCGCAGGCGTTGTCGTGGATTCCGGAAAGTTCGACTGGAAAGCCAGTGCTGACAAGTTCCCGATGCTGAACGAACCGGATCCGTCCTACCACGGCGTGGTCTACACAGACGCCCTGGGCCCTGCTGCCTTCATCGGCCGCTGCCGAGTGGTTCCGCTGCGCAACACCGGTGCTGCCCTGGCTCCCTTCAATGCGTTCCTGATTATGCAGGGTCTGGAAACCCTGGCGCTGCGCATGGAACGTCATTGCGAGAACGCCGAGAAAGTCGCGAACTTCCTGCAGGAGCACCCGTCTGTTGAGTGGGTCAACTACGCGACCCTGGCCAACAGCCCGTACAAGGCGACCTGCGAGAAGATTTCCGGCGGGAAAGCGTCCGGCATCCTGAGCTTCGGCATCAAGGGTGGCCGGGAAGCCGGGGCAAAGTTCATCGATGCCCTGGAATTGATCCTGCGTCTGGTGAACATCGGTGACGCCAAGTCCCTGGCCTGCCACCCGGCGACCACCACCCACCGCCAGCTCAACCCGGAAGAGCTGAAGAGCGCCGGTGTGAGCGAGGATCTGGTGCGGCTGTCCATCGGTATCGAGCATGTCGACGACATCATTGCCGACATTACCCAGGCCCTGGACAAAGCCCAGGCCTGATAGCGGTCAACCGGGTACGACCAATGTCGTGCCCGGCACCCTCGTGATTGCCCCTATCTGTCTTGTAACTCCCCCGCCAGGCCATTACTCTTTAGTGTTCCCCATGCCCGAATCGAGAGTCCGGTTGCAATGAGCGAAAGCGCAAAAACCCGCATTACCAGTGGTTCCAAATTCCGCAACGAGCATGGCTTCTCGGCCATCAAGGATGGCGTCAAGCGGTCATCGAAGCAGGAAGCCACAACAGCGGAAAAGCGAGAGCCGAAGCCCAAATGGCTCCGGGCACGCATGCCCGGGGGCGAGCGCTATGAGGCGGTGCGCAAGAACGTCAGTGAGCACCGGTTGAGCACCGTTTGCCAGGAATCTCATTGCCCCAATATCGGTGAGTGCTGGACCGCCGGCACGGCCACCATCATGGTGATGGGGTCTGTGTGTACCCGGGCCTGCAAATTCTGCGCGGTGGACACCGGCAACCCGAAAGGCTGGCTCGATCATGAAGAGCCGGAGAACACGGCCAAGTCCGTAGAGCTGATGGGCCTTCGTTATATCGTGCTTACCTCGGTAGACCGTGATGACCTGGACGACGGCGGCGCTGCCCACTATGCCGCTTGTGTCTCTGCCATCAAACAGCGCACGCCGGAAGTCGCCGTTGAGGCGCTGACGCCGGATTTTGATGCGGTGATGGCGGACGTTGAGAAGGTGGTGGATTCCGGGCTGGATGTCTTTGCCCAGAACGTGGAAACCGTCAAGCGGCTGACCAGTCGGGTTCGTGATCCGCGTGCCGGGTATGAAAAAACCCTCCGGGTCTTGGAGCACGCCAAGAAGCACCGTCCGGACGTGCTTACCAAGACCAGCCTGATGCTGGGGCTCGGCGAAACCGAAGAGGAAATCCTGGAAACCATGGACGATCTGCGCGCCATCGGTGTGGATATCCTGACTCTGGGCCAGTACCTGCGCCCTACTCCGAACCACTTGCCGGTAGAACGCTACGTCACCCCCGAAGAGTTCAACCGTTACCGGGAAATCGGCCTGGAGAAGGGCTTCATGGAAGTGCCATCCGGCCCCATGGTCCGCTCCAGCTACCGGGCTGACAAAGTCTTCGATAAAAACAATCTGGGTCTTGCCGTGCCCGAGGTTCCCCAAGCCTCCAATGCCATGCAGATTCCGGTGAAGGCCATCGACTGAGAACATACATGCTGACACTGCTGCGAAATGCCCGGCTGAAGTACAAATTCTGGTTGCTGAACATTGTCGTTTTTGCAGTTCTCTGCTTGCTCGTTCTCTATGCCATGAACACGATTGCCGGGCAGACCGGCCGGTCGTTCAACGAGGTCTTCGCTGATACAGCACCCGGCTTCGCGCTGGTTGTGGCAATACTCATGGTGCTAGAGATGGCCGGGTCCCAGCTGCTGATCTCGTTTATCGAACGCCACGTGAACCGCCTGAAAAACACCATGGTCGACGTTCAGGCTTCGGGCAATCTTAGCCAGCGGGCGGTGGTGGATTCCACCGACGAAATCGGCGAGATGGCCAGCGCCTTCAATGCCATGCAGGACCGCACCATGGGCGTGGTCCGAAGCATGAAGGAAGCCATCGAACGGCTGCACCAGGAGGTCGAGGAGCTGACCGCGGCCGCCGAAGCCCGTCGGGATGACCTCGGTCGCCAACAACAGGGCGCCGACCGGTCCGCGGAAGTCATCGAAACCATGCTGCAGAGCTTCACCGGCATCGCCGAACAGGCCGGGATTGCCAAGACTCTCTCCCACGAGGCGAGCGATGCCGCTCGCGACGGCAGCAGCCGTGTCGGACAGAGTGCCGACAGCATCCGCAAGCTTGCCGATGTGGTGCGCAATTCCGCCAGCAGCGTCGAAGCCCTGGCCGAAAACAGCCATGAAATCAGCCACGCCATCACCGAAATCCGGGGCATTGCCGAGCAGACCAATTTGCTGGCCCTGAACGCGGCCATCGAGGCGGCCCGAGCTGGCGAACAGGGCAGAGGGTTTGCCGTCGTGGCTGATGAAGTCCGTAAACTGGCCCAACGGGTCCAGGACTCCACCGATCAGATTCAGGGCACGATCGATCGGCTTCTAAGCGCCATCAACACCGCCGTAAATCAGATGACCGGAAGTTCCGAGGATGCCACCCGCTGCGTCGAGGAATCCGAGGAAGGCCGCCGGGCCCTGGAAGCCATCAACGAGGTGGTCAGCCGGATCGATCATACCAACCAGAAAATTGCCAACGTCTCGGCAGACCAGACCGCCGGCACCGACGATGTGCTGGCTAACGTTCAGGGCATTCGCGAGACCACCCAGAACATGGTGACCCAGCTTGCGGAAAGCGCGGATATGAGCCGCCGCCTGAAAAAGCTGATCGATTCCCTGGAAGAAGCCTCGTCAAAGGTCACGGTTCACTGAGGTTTATGGCACACTCTGCACTCGTTTGAACTGGCAGAGTAGTTGTTCATGAATCGTCTTCGCGCCCTGTATGACCGCCTGATTTTTCCGCATCCCGTTATTATCCTTGCGGGTTTTGGCCTCCTTCTAGCCATCGCCGCTATCAAATTCGGCGAATTCCGCCTGGATGCTTCCGCCGAATCCCTGGTACTGGAAAACGACCGTTCCCTCGAACAATACCGCCAGGTAAACCGTCGCTTTACCACCTCGGACGATTTCCTGATCGTCACCTATACCCCCGAAGGTGAACTGTTCTCCGAAGATGGGCTGGCCAGACTGGGCGCGTTGCGGGATGAACTGCAAGGCCTGGAAGCCGTAGGCTCCACCAACAGCATCCTGAACGTACCCCTGCTCCACAGCCCGGATCTGACGCTGGATACCGTGGACAGCGAGATCAAAACCCTGGACGACCACGATGTAGCGCCGGACACAGCCCGCCAGGCGCTTCTCAACAATCCGCTCTACCCCAACCTACTGATCAGCGAAGACGGGCGAACCACTGCCATACAGGTCAACCTGCCCACGCCGGATCGCTATTTTGAGCTGCTGAGAAAGCGCAACGATCTTAGAGACAAGGCCGATGCCGGCAAAGCCTCCGAGGCCGAGTTGGCCGAACTGGAACAGGTAAAACAGGATTTCATCGACTTTACCGAAACCCTTGGGGTCGAGCGCGATGCCACCATCCGCACGGTTCGCTCCATTCTCGACACCTACCGCGACGGCGCAGACATCCACCTGGGTGGGGTGCCCATGATTGTGGCGGACATGATCCGCTTCATCGAGAACGACCTGTCTACCTTCGGGCTCGGCGTCCTTGCGTTTCTGCTGCTCACCCTGGCCATTATTTTCCGGCAGTGGCGCTGGGTTCTGGTGCCACTGTTGTGCTGCAGCTTTACCGTCTGGCTGATGGTCGGCTTTCTGGGCTGGGCCCAGTGGCCGGTGACGGTCATCTCCTCCAACTTTATTTCCCTGCTGCTGATCATGACCCTGTCGCTCACCATCCACCTGATCGTGCGCTACCGGGAATTCCAGCACGACGAGCCCGAGGCAAGCGCCAGAGACACCCTGCGCAACACCGTAATGGCGATGATCAAGCCCTGCTTCTACATGGCCATCACTACCATTGTCGCCTTCGGCTCGCTCACCTTCAGCGGCATTCGCCCGGTCATCGATTTCGGCTGGATGATGACCCTGGGCCTGACCGTGGCTTTTCTCATCACCTTTATTGTTTTCCCGGCCCTGCTCACCCTGTTGCCACCACCACTGGACAGCCGGGTTACCTCTGACAGGGTTCCCTTCACCGATGCCTTTGCGCGGTTCACCGAACACTTCGGCAAGACAGTGTTGGTCGGCTCCGGCCTGATTGCGGTGCTCTGCGTAGTCGGCCTGAACAAGCTGACGGTGGAAAACAGCTTTATCGACTATTTCAAATCGTCCACCGAAATCCATCAGGGCATGATCACCATCGACAACCGCCTGGGCGGTACCACGCCCCTGGACGTGGTTATCACCGACGATCCGCCACCGGAAGGCGCGAGCGGCGGCGACCCGTTTGCCAGTGACTGCGACCCGTTCGTGGAAGACTGCGGTGCCGGAAAGGAATACCGCGATACCTGGTACACCTACCAGAAAATGGAACAACTGGAGGCGGTTCACGACTACCTGGACGGACTACCGGAGACCGGCAAGGTGCTCTCGATCAACACCACGCTGGATATCCTCGCCCAAATCAACCAGGGCGAGCCCCTGGACGCCCTGGAACTGGCGTTTGTACCCGCTGCGGTTCCGGATGACCTGCAGGATACCCTACTGACACCCTACATCTCGGAGGAGCACGACCAGGCCCGATTCAGCATCCGGATCCTGGAAACCATGCCGGAACTGCGTCGACAGGAGCTCTTGAACCGCATCCATGAACATCTGACAACGGAACTGGGGTACTCGAAAGATCAGGTACTCTTTGCCGGCATGACGGTGATGTACAACAACATGCTGCAGAGCCTGTTCGATTCTCAGATCAAGACCATCGGCGTAGTCTTCGCCGCCATCATGGTGATGTTCCTGATCCTGTTCCGCTCACTGAAACTGGCCCTGATCGGCATCGCCCCGAACCTCATCGCCGCCGGCTCGGTGCTCGGCCTGATGGGCTGGCTGGACATTCCCCTGGATATGATGACCATCACCGTGGCGGCCATTACCGTCGGCATCGCCGTGGACGACACCATCCACTACATCCACCGCTTCAAAACCGAGTTCCAGAAAGACGGCAACTACATCGCCACCATGCACCGCTGCCACCGAAGCATCGGCCAGGCCATGTTTTTCACCTCGCTGACCATCATCTCCGGGTTCTCGATACTGGTGCTGTCCAACTTCATCCCGACCATCTACTTCGGGTTGTTTACGGGGTTTGCCATGTTCATGGCTCTGGTTGGGGCGCTTACGCTGCTTCCTCGGCTCATTGTTCTCGTTAAGCCCTTTGGCTCGGGGGTGTAGGTTTGGGCTGGGCTCCTAGCCTTCTAGGTTTGGGGGTGGCTCGGCAGGTGTAGGCCTTTGCCAGAACCGCTACGAGCACATCCATGTGCGCTTGACGTCGGCCATCCTTGGCAGCCGACATTCTGGCAAAGGCCTACACCTGCCAAGCTTCAGAAATAGGAGCTATAGGAAGACACTCGGCGCCCAATATCCCGGACAAGCAGTTAAGCAGTGAGCGATGACTGAATCGTTCGAAGAACAGGGGTGTGGTGCCCTCCCAAAAATGTCTGTGGCCAAGGATGGCCACAGCCAAGCGCACATGGATGTGCTCGTAGCGGTTTTTGGGAGGGCGCCACACCCCTGTTCCTCCCCCAAAACCAGCAGGCTAAGGACACAAAAAAAGGGCCACATCCAAGGATGCGGCCCTTCTCCAACAGTGTCAGAGGGAAAGCAGGATTACTGCATGCCCTGACCTTGCCCCTGCTGCATCTGTTGTTGCATCTGACGACGCTGCTGCATTTGCTGTTGCATCTGCTGCATACGCTTGTCCAACTCGTCGCGCTGCTCCTGGGTAAACACGCTGTCGACCTTCGCCTGCATCAGCGTGGACAGAGCCGCGATCTCGCCGGTCACATCGCCCAGCTCTTTGGCCTGCTCGCGAATAGCGGCTTCATCAAAGTCTGATTTGATCTCACCCTGCATCTGCTGCTGCAGCGCACGGGCTTCCTGACGGAGTTCTCCGATTTCGCCCTGCATCTCGTCGATGATGGCACGGATTTCAGTTTGCTGATCTTCGGTCAGCCCCACCATCTGTGCCAGTTGATCTACCTGATCCGGCTGGCCACCGGATTGCTGGGCCATGGCCGGGACCGACAGGCTGAGGGCTACCAGGGCAGTACCAAACAGTTTTACGAGCTTCATAAATGTCTCCGTTAACAGGGTGGCCACAATCTGAATACCACCGACATACATTGGTTTCATCGTTCAGGGACTACACCCTAAAACATACGGATACGGTTTTTCACCCCGATCAGCCCTCTTTTTGTACATACTTCTCAGTATCCCGCGCCAAAAGCCGCCACACACGCGGATTCAAACAAATGTGAAAGTTTGGTCATTCCCCTTCATAATGGCGCCGTTTAACCACATCCGGAGCAAACAAGATGGCCATTAACTGGTTTCCAGGGCATATGCACAAGGCCCGCAAGGAGATCAAAAAAGTCATGCCGCAGATGGATCTCATCATCGAAGTGGTTGACGCGCGTATTCCTTTCAGTAGCGAAAACCCGCTCGTGCCGGCCCTTCGTGGTGATACGCCTCTGATCAAGGTATTGAACAAGCGCGACCTGGCGGATCCAGAAATTACCGAACAATGGTTAGCCTGGCTCGAGAAAGAACGTGGGGTTCGCGCCATCACGCTTACCCACAACCAGCGCAATGAGGCACTGTCCATCCTCAAGCTGGCGGAAGAGATGACGCCCGGTCACGATCGCCAGAAGAGCGCATTGCGGGTGATGATTCTGGGCATTCCGAACGTCGGCAAGTCCACCCTGATCAACACACTGGCGGGACGACCTGCGGCCAAAACCGGGAACGAACCGGCAGTAACCAGGGCCCAGCAGGCTATCAAGTTGCCCAACAATGTTCTGCTCTACGATACCCCTGGCTTCCTCTGGCCGAAACTGTCGCCCGAAGCCTGTGGTTACCGTCTGGCGGTTACCGGAGCAATTAGAAGCGCGGTTCTGGATTTTGAGGATGTGGCCATGTTCGAGGCCGAGTATCTGCTGGAAGCCTACCCGGACTTGGTCAGGACCCGCTACGGCTTTGAGGAACTGCCGAAAGATGCCCTGGCGCTGATGGATGGCATTGCCGCGAAACGCCGATTTTTCGGGCGGGGCGGCGTTCCGGACCTGCACAAGGTCTCGGAGGTACTTCTCAACGAATTCCGGTCGGGCAAGCTGGGACGCATTTCCCTGGAAACCCCGGAGATGGTCGAACGCGAAGCCCGGGCCGCCGAGGAAGCGGCAGACTGAGCGACCCCTGAGCTCCCCTTACCAAGGTCAAATATCGTATCCGGGCCAAAGCGCCTAGACTGTCAAATAACGTTATTGATCGCAGGATCGGCCATTTCGGCCGGTCGGTAAGGAGGAACTTATGAGACGCGTCGTCGTCACCGGCATGGGCATTGTGTCCTGCCTCGGAAACTCACTGGACGAGGTCACCCAGAGCCTGAAGAATGGAAAATCAGGCATCCGCTTCAACGAAACCTATAAGGAAATGGGCTTCCGGAGCCAGATTGCAGGCTCGGTGGATGTGGACACGTCCGTTATCGACCGCAAAATTCGCCGGTTCATGGGCCCGTCCGCCATGTACAGTTTTCTGTCCATGGAGCAGGCCATCGCCCAGTCGGGGCTGACCGAAGACCTGATCTCCAACGACCGCACCGGCCTGATCGCCGGCTCCGGCGGCGCTTCCTGCTCAAGCCAGGTGGAAGCCACCGACATCATGCGCGAGAAAGGCGTAAAGCGCATCGGGCCCTATATGGTCCCCCGCATCATGACCAGCACAGTGTCTGCCTGCCTGGCCACCGCCTACAAGATCCGTGGCGTGAACTACTCCATGTCTTCGGCCTGTGCCACCAGCGCCCACTGCATCGGCCACGCCATGGAGCAGATCCAGGCTGGCAAGCAGGACATCGTGTTCGCCGGCGGCGGTGAAGAAGAGGACTGGAGCCTGACCATGATGTTCGATGCCATGGGAGCGCTGTCCACCAAATACAACGATGCACCTGAAACGGCTTCCCGCCCCTTCGATGCCGGCCGTGACGGTTTCGTGATTGCCGGCGGTGGCGGCATGATGGTGCTGGAAGAACTGGAACACGCGAAGAAACGCGGTGCCAACATCATTGCCGAGCTGACCGGCTACGGCGCCACATCGGACGGCTATGACATGGTCGCGCCTTCCGGCGAAGGTGCCCAACGCTGCATGAAGCAGGCGATGGCCACCATCCGGGGCAAGATTGACTACATCAATGCCCACGGCACCAGCACCCCGGTTGGCGATGTTGCCGAGATGGGCGCGGTGCGGGCCACCTTCGGTTCCGGCATCCCGGCCATTTCCTCAACCAAATCACTCTCTGGTCATTCGCTCGGCGCTGCCGGTGTTCAGGAGGCCATCTACTCGCTGCTGATGCTGCAGAACGGGTTCATTGCCGGCACCAAGAACCTGAACAATCCGGACGAGAAAATCAGCGATATTCCTCTTGTAGGCCCTGAAGGTCGGGAAGCCTCGCTGAACACCGTGATGTCCAACAGTTTCGGATTCGGCGGAACCAACGCGTCCCTGGTATTCGAGAAACTCTGAAACCGCGATGCATAAGGGCCTGCGGGCCCTTATTTTTTTACAATATATTCTAAGATCATTCAGCTTGATTATTGGCAAAGACGGCCATCCGTATTAAGGTACATAGTTGACATGGATCAAATCGGACGGATTATCACGTATGGCTCAAGCAATTCCGTTTCGTCAGGCATCTCCCCTCAAGGCGTCCTGCCACCAGTGCAGTCTGAGCAACCTGTGCCTGCCCCTGGCAATTGAAGAGAATGACCTCGACCGCCTGGAAGACATTGTCCAGCAGGGGCGGATCTTCAACCGTGGTGAACACATCTTCGACCAGAGCACGCCCTACCGCTCCTGTTTTGCGGTAAAAAGCGGCTCCATAAAGACGTCGATCATTACCGAGAATGGCGAGGAACAGGTGACGGGCTTTTTCATGCCCGGGGAGCTGGTGGGCCTGGACAGCATTGGCAGTGAACATTATGCGTGCACCGCCAAGGCTCTGGAACGGACCAGCGTGTGTGAGTTCCCGATGGAGAAACTGGAGGAGCTGACCGGCAAACTGCCCGAGTTACAGCACCATATGTATCACCTGATGAGCCAGGAGATCCAGAACAGCCATCAACTGGCCATGCTGCTGAGCAAGAACACCGCAGAAGAGCGCATTGCTGCACTGCTCTTGTCGCTGTCCAGCCGATTCCAGCGCCGCCGTATGTCGCCGACCAACTTCAGTCTGCCCATGGCACGGAACGACATCGCAAACTTCCTGGGCCTCGCCGTCGAAACGGTAAGCCGGGTGTTCACGCGCTTTCAGAATCAGGGCATCATCAAGGCCCGGGGCCGGGAAGTCGAACTTCTGGATATCGAAGCCCTGCAAATGGTCAGCCGGGAATTCTCCCGCCAGTGCAATAACTGAGAAACTGCGTTTTGCCCGCCGTTGCCACTAGCCGGCGGGCTCACTCTCCACTTCCCTGCCGTTATTCTTTTTCAACATCGTCAGCTCATCCACCAGGCCGGAGCGCCAGGGCATCTGCTTGATGCCGAAGGTATTGCGGATCTTGGTGCAGATCAGCGTGGTATTGACCGGCTCAAGATGCCCCCACTCGGGCACCTCGTCCACCACCCGGATCCCTTCGGGAATACCGGGCAGCCCGGCAATCGCCAGGCCCAGCTCGTACAGATTGATTTCCTCAGCACCGGCGTACTGATAGGTGCCCCAGACCTCGGCCCCGCAATCAAGTTGCAGAACCACCGCCTCGATTACCCGGGCCAGATCACGGACCGATACGGGTTGCCCCCGGCATCGTCCGGGCAGTGACAGTATTTCACCGGCAGCCGTACTGGCCTGCACCTTCCGGATGAACCGTGCCAGGCTCCAGCCGGTCCGCAGGATAATATGCCGAGGCAACAGGGTCCGCAGGGCCTGCTCGCACTCCCATTGCCAGTTACCCAGCTCATTCACCGGCTGCCCCGGATTGGAAGTGATGTACCCGCTTTGCTTCCGGCCATCGAACACGTAGCAGGAGGACAGCTGGAGCAGTGCCATACCACGATCACGTGCAAACTCGGCCATGGCCACCGGTAGCGAGAATGCCGCCATATGGACGCCCTCAGGATCATTCTCGGCGACCTCCGGATCGGCCATCCAGAGTGCATTTACGATCAGGTCGGTATCTTCGGGAATCCAGTTCTCCAGTGCATCAAGATCGGCGTTGGAGGGATCGCTGACAAGCAAAGGGCTGACGTGCAGGTGCGTTGCACGCAAGCGCTCCAGCAAAACCTTCCCCAAAGGGCCGTAATCGTGAACAACAAGTACATGCACGAGGATTCAATGCCTCCCGATATCACTGATGTGACGTTATTTCGGAACCGGTCTGGCCAATGGCTTCTGGATTCCGGCGCCTACACTGATGCAGTCTGAATTTAATGCTTTGCTATTTCTTTCAAGAGCATACAACAACAGGAACTGTCATGCTGAAACAACAGAGCCACATTGTGGCGCCGATCCCTGATGAGTTGCGAACCCGGGCCCTGTATACCGTCGGCGAACTGCGCGAACGCGGCAAGGCCGACAAGGAAGCCATCGACAAACTCTTCAACCTGATTGTGGACATGACCGAAGAAGGTCTGGACTTCTTTTTCCTGGAGCCGCTTCGCCGCCTGCATGCCAGCAGCATGATGATGGGCATGGCCAAAATGGGCATCAGCAGCATGCTCAAGGGCAGCAAGATGGTCGTGCACAAGGTGCTCAAAAAGCTGGACGACCGCAGCCTCGCTGCCATTCTCGACTTTATCGAGGAAATCATTCACGAACCGGAACCGGGCTGAAAAAGCGCGCCACAACGCTACCGGTATTGCCGCGGTACCCGCCCGGTGATGCCGGTCATCAACTCGTAGGAGATGGTGCCGGCACAGGCGGCTACCTCATCGACCCCCACGGTGCGACCCCAGAGTTCAACGCTGTCACCCTCCTTCGCATCGGGTGCATTGGTGAGGTCCACCGCCAGCATGTCCATGGATACCCGGCCAATCAGTCTGATCCGCTGGCCGTTGATCGCCGCAGGCGTATTGGTGCCGGCATGCCGGGGGTAGCCATCACCGTAACCGATCGCGACCATGCCCATCCGGGTGTCCCGATCGGCAACCCAGCTGGCCCCATAGCCAACAGACTCGCCCGCCGGCACCATCCGGGTGCTGATCAACGGCGCCTCAAGCGACATAACCGGCTCGAGGCCAAGCTCGGGACCGGTCGTGCCCACCATTGGTGAGCCGCCATACAACATGATTCCGGGGCGGCTCCAGTCAAACATCGGCTGGCCCGGTCGAAAATGGGCGGCCGAATTGGCAACGCTCTTCATTAAATCCGGGAACGAAGACGTGGCCTTTTCAAACACCGTAGTCTGTTGCGCCGTCATTGCGCTGTCGGGATCGTCGGCGCACGCAAAATGCGTGACGAACCCCAGGAGCTCTGTATCAGCGCTCATGGCCTGTAACCGGCTCATCACCCCGGCCAGTTCGTCCGGATGAAAGCCGAGACGGTTCATACCGCTGTTCACTTTCAGCCAGAAAGCGGGCCATGTATCCAGACGCTCCAGCCACGCCAGTTGCTGGAAACTGTGGAACACCGGCTCAAAGCCACTCCGGGCGCATTCAGCGATATCCGCTTCAGCATGGACGCCCTGAAGCAGGACGACCGGCTGTATCAGACCTGTTTCCCGAATGGCACGCGCTTCTTCCAGGCAAGCCACTGCGTATTTCGGCGCCAGGCTTTCCAACGCCGAAGCCACCGGCCCGATGCCGTGGCCATAGCCATCGGCTTTCACCACGGCCATCACCCTGGCCCCGCCTGCCCGCCGCTGGGCAGTCTGGAAGTTCCGGCGCAAGGCGTCCAGATCAATGCGGGCAATCGTACTGCGGGGCATCAATACTCCCCGCCGTAGTCGCTATAATCGCCGTGGGCCAGATCTTCGAATTTCGTGTACTTGCCGATAAACGCAAGTCGGATAGTGCCGATGGGGCCGTTCCGCTGCTTACCAATAATGATCTCGGCAATGCCCTTGTCCGGGGTGTCCTCGTTGTAGACTTCATCCCGGTACACAAACATGATGACGTCGGCGTCCTGCTCGATGGCGCCGGATTCCCGCAAATCCGAGTTCACCGGGCGCTTGTTCGGCCGCTGCTCAAGACTCCGGTTAAGCTGGGACAGGGCCACCACCGGGCAACTCAACTCTTTGGCGATACCCTTCAGTGACCGGGAAATTTCCGAGATCTCAGCGGTCCGACCCTCGGTGTTGCCGGGCACCCGCATAAGCTGCAGGTAGTCGACCATGATCAGGCCAATCTTGCCGTCGTTTTCCCGGGCAATACGGCGCGCCCGGGAACGCATCTCGGTGGGGCTCAGGCCCGGCGTATCGTCGATATAGAGCGGCTTGTCTTTCAGAAGGCTCACCGCCGACGTCAGCCGGGGCCAGTCGTCTTCTTCCAGCTTGCCGCCGCGAACCTTGGTCTGGTCAATGCGCCCGAGCGACGAGAGCATACGCATGGCAAGAGCATCCGCCGGCATCTCCATACTGAACACCAGAACCGGCGTGCCGGTGCTGATCAGGGCATTCTCGACAATATTCATCGCAAAGGTCGTCTTGCCCATGGAGGGGCGACCCGCCACGATGATCAGGTCCGAGGGCTGCATGCCCGAGGTCTGCTCATCCAGATCCTTGAAACCGGTGGTCAGGCCGGTGGTCTGCTCACCCGACTCAAACAGTTCCTCAATCCGGCTCAGGGTCTTGGCCAGAATGGGGTTGATGGCCTGCGGCCCGGAACCCTCCTTGACCCGCGCTTCGGCAATCTGGAAAACGCTGCGCTCAGCCTCATCCAGAATCTCATTGCTGTTTCGCCCGAGCGGATTAAAGGCCGAATCGGAAATCTTGCCGGACACCTCCACCAGTTGGCGCAGAATGGAGCGTTCGCGGACGATATCGGCGTAGGCACGGATGTTGGCGGCACCCGGGGTTTTCTCGGCCAATTCGGCCAGATAGGACAAACCACCGGCATCTTCGATATCACCGGCCCGCTCCAGGAATTCGGCGAGGGTTACCACATCCAGCGGCTCACTCTCACTGGCAAGGCGCTCCACAGCGCCAAAGATCAGCCGGTGGTCCTGTCGGTAAAAATCGGCGGCCGAAATCACCTCGGAGATCTCGTCAAACCGGCGATTGTCCAGCATCAGGCCGCCCAGGACCGCCTGCTCTGCTTCGACAGAATGAGGGGGAACCTTGATCCGGCTGGTTTCGAGATCGGTACTCGCGGGCTTCAGATTGGGCTTGGCCATGAACACATCTTCAGTTGCACATCATAACCACGACAGTTTAAGCGACCTGCCGAAGCAATGGGAGGGGGTTACAGGGACTTAACAGCATACCAGAAAGCAACAGGCCCGAAAGCCGCAAGATGCGGTTCGGGCCTGTCAGGTTGGCCGGCACCAGCCTCTGAAGAGGCAGTGGGGCCACCAGCGTATTACCAGAGCCGGGGCAACCCCGGCACCGTTTCCAGAGAAAACGGCTTACTCGGCAACAACCGCCAGCTTGACGCTTACTTCAACGTCGGAGTGCAGCTGAAGCTCGATCTCGTACTCGCCAGTCACCCGGATCGGGCCTTCCGGCAGACGAACTTCGCTCTTCTCTACTTCGGTACCACCGGCAGTGATCGCGTCAGCGATGTCGCGCACACCGATAGAACCGAACAGCTTGCCTTCTTCACCGGCCTTGGAGCTGATGGTGAAAGCGGCACCCTCGAGGGCCTCGGCGCGGGCCTGGGCAGCAGACAGCTTCTCAGCAGCTGCTTTCTCAAGCTCGGCACGACGCTCTTCGAACGCCTTCAGGTTTGCTTCGGTGGCAGGTACAGCCTTGCCATAAGGAAGCAGGAAATTACGACCGTAACCGGCCTTAACCTTTACCTTGTCACCCAGGGAGCCAAGGTTTGCAACTTTCTCGAGCAGAATAACTTCCATCTCGTTAACCTCTTCGTGCTTTATTCAGCCGGCCCGGCAGGGCTTATACGCCTCCGGATATCCAGCCAGCTATCCACAAAAGCCAGAACCACTAACAGAATCATCAGGCTTGGGCCCAAAAGGATCAGCGCTACATAAAACATCGCCAACCAGTTCCCACTGAGCTTTTTCAAACCAACAACGCCGTGCACCAGTGCCAGGCTGGCCAGGAACAACGGTGTTCCCGCAGCCCAGGCAAGCAACATGGAATTCAGCCCGAGGATCGGACCAACCACCATGGTCACTGCACACAACACCGCAATCGGCGCCGACAGCCGCAGACTATGGAATTCCTTGCGGAACCCACCGGGGTTATAAAGCCCCGCCTGCCAGGACCGCGCCAGCATGGTCATGCCCACACCCGTTGCCAGGTAGGTGCCGGCCATACTCGCGTTCATCGTGTCGCGGATAACCCTGTCGAGGTCATCGCCGAGACTCTGCGCGATTTCGGCATTGTACTGTTGGTAAAAGCTCACCCCGGCCTGGACCAGATCATCCAGCAAGCCCGGGTAGACCACAGGCAACATCAGGCCTGTGACGATTGCGAGAAAGCTTCCCGCAAGCAGGGCTTTTTCCCAGGACTGCGTGGTTCTGATCAGCGACGCCATGAGCATCACCTGGAGCAATACAGCCAGAGCGGTCGGGTCCTGCCCGAAAACGCTCCAGCCAAGCGCCGGAAGTAATGCCCAGAGCCCGATATTGAGCCCCTGGCTGATGCCAAGCCTGAGAATAACCAGGCCGACAACGGCTGCGCCAATCCAGAACAACAAGGGCACTGCAGTCGTGACTGCTGCTACCCCGCCGGCCTGGAAGGGACCGCGCATTACATACTGTGCAAGTGCACGCATGGTCCCAAGTCCTGTGTTTCTGTTACTTAGTTATCGTGGCTGTCCGAGTACGGCAGCAGTGCCAGGTAGCGGGCACGCTTGATAGCGGTAGCCAGCTGACGCTGATAACGTGCTTTGGTGCCGGTGATGCGGCTGGGCACGATTTTGCCGGTTTCAGTGATGTAGCCTTTCAGGGTGTCCAGATCTTTGTAATCGATCTCCTTAACACCCTCTGCCGTGAAGCGGCAGAACTTACGACGTCTGAAAAAACGAGCCATAACTTAACTCCTCAACTCCGGTTAATTACTCTTCTTCGTCCTGGGTTTCAGCACGCTGACGTGGCTCGTCAGATTCGGCTGAACGACGCGGGCGATCATCGCCGCCACGACGGTCTTCACGGGACTCGGAAGCTTTCATCGGGGACAGGTCTGTATCCGCACCGTCACGGCGCAGGATCATGTCGCGGATGATTGCATCGTTGAAACGGAAGTTGTGAGTCAGCTCGTCCATCGCGGCCTGTGAACATTCAACGTTCATCAGTACGTAGTGAGCCTTGTGAATCTTGTTGATCGGGTATGCCAGGTGACGACGGCCCCAATCTTCCAGGCGATGTACCTTGCCGCCATCTTCAGTGATGACGCCGGTATAACGCTCGATCATCGCGGGCACCTGCTCGCTCTGATCCGGATGTACCATAAAAACGATTTCGTAGTGACGCATGAGTTCTCCCTACGGTTTAAACAGCTTCCTTTTTACCGGCACGGCGTTGAACCCGCGACCGACAAACATGAAAGCAAGGAGTTGACAGCTGCTGCTGCCGGTTTCTTTTTGCTTTATCAATAAGGCTTTACAAGAAAGGCTTGATCAAAAGCTTGGCCCGGTATTGCCTGCAATCAGGCAATACAAAACCACCCCTTAAAAAAGGGGTCACGTATTCTAGGCGGGGAAGGCCCTGTGTGCAAGGGTTAACCAAGCCGCTGGCGCAGTGCTTCGTATAGGCAAACACCCGTAGCCACAGAGACGTTGAGGCTGTCTACGTGGCCGAGCATGGGGATATTGATCAGCTGATCGCAGTGCTCGCGGGTGAGCCGGCGCATACCCTTGCCTTCGGCGCCCATCACCAGCGCCACCGCCCCCTTGAAATCGGCCTGGTAAAGGGTGGCGTCCGACTCACCGGCGGTGCCAATCAGCCAGACACCCTGATCCTGCAAACTGCGCAGAAAGCGGGCAAGGTTGGTGACCCGCACAAAGGGCACCGTCTCGGCAGCCCCACAGGCGACCTTTCGGGCAACCGGCGTCAGTGAAGCAGACTTGTCCTTGGGCACGATAACTGCCTGAACACCAACCGCATCGGCTGTGCGCATACAGGCACCAAGGTTGTGAGGATCGGTTACGCCATCAAGTACCAGCAGGAACGGCGATTTGTCACTGGCGGCCAACTGGGCCAGCAGATCATCTTCGGTCCATTCCCGGCTTTCACTGACAGCCGCCACAACACCCTGATGAACACCGGACACCCGCTCATCAAGCTCCTTCCGGTGCACAACCTTCCACTTCACCCCAAGGCTGTCCAGGGTATCGGTAATGCTCTTGACCCGCTTATCCTGCCGGCCGGTCTGGATCCAGACCTGCTGAAGACGCTCAGGCTCGCGCTTGAGGACAGCCTCAACCGCGTGCCAGCCAAACACAAACTCTCCGGACACTGGTTCTGCTTCCTGTTACTTGCCTGATTTTCGCGGCTTGGCTTTTTTGTCGTCTTTGCCAGCGCCACTACCCTTCTTGCCTTTTTTCAGGGCAAGTTTCGCAGCCTTTGCAACCAACTCATCTCTGGCAGACGGCGTTTCATTATCATCGAAGGCCTCGGGCCCCTTTTTCTTCGATGACGCCGACGCCGGGCGTTTCCTCGGGCGCTTCAGGCCAGGCTCGCCGGGTGATGAGCCCTTCTGGCCAGGCTTGGTTCTGCCGGGCGGCTTGCTACCTTTGCCGGGGCCGCGCTTTCCCTTGCCTCGCTCGCCTCTATCAGGAACCTTGAGCGCGTCGCGATCTGCCTGTCGATGCACGGGCTCGCTGATCAACTCCAGGTCGATCTTGCGATCTTCCATTCCAACCCGAACGACTTTCACACGAACTTCATCACCAAGCCGGAAGCTCATTGCCGTGCGCTCACCGATGAGGCGATGCTTGGCTGAATCGTGATGGAAGAAGTCACCGCTGAGCGTCGACACGTGCACCAGCCCCTCTATGTAGACGCCAGAAAGCTCCACAAAGAAACCGAAGGGCACAACGGACGCAATGACACCGTCGTACTCCTCACCGACATGATCACTGAGGTACTCACACTTCAGCCAGGCCATGACATCCCGGGTGGCATCGTCGGCACGGCGTTCTGCCATCGAGGTATGCTCACCCAGCTGCTCCATCTTGGCCAACTCGTAGGGATACTCAGCAAGCTCGGGATCCGGCTTCGGAGGCGGAATCACGTCCTTGGAAGGCTGCCCCCCGTGAATAACCGATTTGATTGCCCGGTGATTAATAAGATCCGGGTAACGTCGGATAGGCGATGTGAAATGGGCATAACCCGCATAGCCAAGACCAAAATGGCCGCCCTCTTCCGGGCTGTAGACCGCCTGACTGAGTGAGCGCAGCATAACTGTCTGGATCACATTGGCATCCGAGCGGTCCTTGATACTGTTCAGCAGTTCCTGGTAGTCCGCAGACGTGGGGTTATCACCACCACCCAATTGCAGGCCCAGTTCGCCCAGGAACAGCCGGACCGCATTGAGACGCTCTTCGGACGGGCCATCATGCACCCGGTAAAGTGCCGGCAGTTTGTGCTTTTTCAGGAATCGCGCTGTGGCAACGTTCGCGCACAGCATGCACTCCTCGATAATCTTGTGGGCATCGTTTCGCTGTACCGGCACGATCTCTTCTATCTTCCGGTCGGCGTCAAACACAATCTTGGTTTCGGTGGTTTCGAAATCGATTGCGCCACGCTCGGTGCGGGCCTTGCGCAGCAACTGGTAGAGCCCGTAGAGATTGTGCAGCTGCGGGAGCACATTGGCGTATTGCTCACACAGCCTGTAGCCCTGTTCGGTATCCGGGTGCTCCAGCATGGTGCTTACCTTGTTGTAGGTAAGCCGCGCATGACTGAACATGACCGCTTGATAGAAGCTGTAGCTGCTGATATTGCCCGCGGCGCTGATGGTCATATCGGCCACCATGCAGAGGCGGTCGACCCCCGGGTTCAGCGAACACAGGCCATTGGACAGCTTTTCCGGCAGCATTGGCACAACGTGGTCCGGGAAATAAACCGACGTACTGCGGTTTACCGCCTCTTCATCCAGTGGTGTACCTGGCCGGACGTAGTGGGAAACGTCGGCAATCGCAACCAACAGGCGATAGCCACCACGGGGCCTTGGCTCGCAATACACGGCATCATCAAAATCACGGGCCGTCTCGTCGTCGATCGTTACCAGCCTGAGATTGCGTATATCCTTCCGGTTAGCTTTGTCTTTTTCTGTGACTTCTTCCGGAATTGCTGCTGTTTGCTCACCCACGGAGGGCGGCCAGCTATGGGGAATGTCGTAGGAACGAATGGCAACGTCAATCTCCATGCCTGGCGCCATATGTTCTCCCAGCACCTCAACAACCTTGCCCAATGGCTGGGTGCGTACGGTAGGCTGACGAACAATATCCACCACCACGTACTGGCCATGACGGGCATTGCCGCAATTCTCCTGGGGAATGAGTACCTCATGGTTGATCCGCGCATTCTCCGGCACAACGAAGCTGATCCCGCTTTCCTGGAAAAATCGTCCCACCGTCTGACTGGTCCGGTACTCCAGAACGTCAACGATCACACCTTCCCGCCGGCCGCGGTCATCCACCCGATCTACCCGGGCAGCCACCCGATCACCGTGAAACACCTGGCGCATCTGCCGGGCGGTGAGGAACAGGTCACTGCCTCCGTCGTCAGGGATCAAGAAACCGAAACCATCCTTGTGACCAACCACCCTGCCGGCGACCAGTTCGGCCTCTTCAATCGGAAGATAGGCCCCACGGCGGTTACATATCAGCTGCCCGTCACGACACATGGCAATGAGACGCCGACGCAGAGCCTCGATACCCTCCGGGGAATTCTGTCCGAGCTCGTCACAAAGCGTCTCATGTGTTGCCGGGGCACCACGCTCCTTTAGGTGCTCGAGGATGAACTCCCTGCTCTGGATCGGGTTGTCGTATTTTTCTGCTTCACGACCTGCGTGCGGATCTCTGTCTGTCTTTTTTCTCGAAGCCATTCGTGTCCTTGTCCTGGTACCGTAATGCGGTGTGTCTTGATTGAATTTGATCCCGAGTATAACGCTGGTGCAAAGGAAGTGCCTAACCACACAAAGAATATAGGCACAAATACCACTCAAGGTTTTTAATAAAAAACGTTTGACACCGTTTTCTGGAATTATTAAAGTACGCGCCATCGGTTGAGGGGCAATACCTCAGCTGCCGCAGAACTGCCAAGTTTTCAACGAACTAAAAGCAGAACTGCAAATCACCTGCCGAGGTGGTGAAATTGGTAGACACGCTAGCTTCAGGTGCTAGTGGGGGCAACCCCGTGGAGGTTCAAGTCCTCTCCTCGGCACCACTTCCTCCCTCAGGAGGTGGCAAATTGGCCAACCGGCCACATGTTAACTCCCTTTGAATCACAGCCAATTCCCGTAACTCCCTTGCTCGCGCTCTCTGCTGCCAGAAAAGAATCCGGTTCAATAGTGCCTATTCCAGCAGTTCAACCAGATACTCAGACAAACGCTGGTAGCTATACTCCACCCGCGCATACGCGGAGCTGGGAATGCCTTCGAACTCGCGGCCACAGTCACCGCCCGCACTGTATCGTGTCAGGTAGGCATCACGGATAAGATTCGGTTGTTCAGCAACGAAACCCGGCCCGTCTGCCGCTGGGTAATTCATCGCCCACTCGAAACTGCCATCCCCAGTTACCCTGTCTAGCCCAAGACGATCGGGATCGAGGAATCCGTATCGCAGCAGTCGAAGATCTGGTTGCTCCGGGCCAGAAAACTCCCTGCGGTCGAATTCCAGGACGGTATCGGTAAAACCCTCGGGCTGAGGGTCGTAGCCCGAAAACTGGTAAGGCTGAACGCCAGTGACAACCTGATTCGCGTCCACGGCATCCTCTTGCGGGGTACAGTTACTGATGCCGACCGCAAACGTCACGGCTTCCACCTCACTGGCCTGCTCTGAAAGCCGATAACCCGGAAATACAGAAGACGAATTCGCCATGTCCGGAACCAGCGTGCGGGTCTTGCCGGTGCCATACTCTGCAACCAGCTCACCACTGTCTTTTGTCCAGCTGTAGGTTACCTCGGGGTTACCGCCGAGTTCAGTCGAGCCTGCTGAAATCCCGCGATACTGATGGCAGGTGGTACTGGTTTCGAAATAGGCACGGCGGTTGTCCCAGTCGAAAATCAGACGTTCATCCGTTCCGTCTTCATCGAAATTCAAGCGGCTCTGCTCCGACAGTGCGGCAGAGGGCAGCCACTGGGTGTGCAGGTTCGCCATATAACCATTTACACCGATCAGGCGCGCCAACTCCGGCATGGACGGTGACAGACAGCCATTCGCCGAGACGGATAGCAGACGCCCGCTCTCACTGTAATCGAAGGCCAGCTCGGCGGATATCTGCAGGCCTGAACGATTGGCAGGCAGGGTGTCCTGGCTGGAAGGCTCGGCGTATACCTTCTGGCCGGTGAGCAGCACGGGATCGCTTAATTCCACATCCACTTCGGGCAGGGTCAGGGCGTCGACATCGACATTGGCAAAGTCACCCTGAGCGGCAGCATCAACCACCGCAATAACGTCCGCGGCATTCTGAATCAGAGAGACGCCCAGCAGAAACGCCGCCTCCCTGCTCAGGAATCGCTCCGTGCCGTCACTGTCCTCTGCTGCCAGCAGGTCGTTGTAGGCCTCGGGGATCTGACTGGCCATAAATCTTGCCAATGCCCTGGCGTAGGCGTGTGAGCGGTCGTCCTGGGCGAGAATGTAATCCCGCACCAGATTCAGGTCCGCCAGGCTGGCAGCAACGCCAGATGGCGTTTCCAGGAACGAACCCAGCCCGACAACACCCCGGTAACGGGCCAGTGTTGTCAGTGGCGTGATATTACGGACACCGGGAGGCGCCGACATCAGATAGGCGCTGGCCACCGGCACCTCGCCGTTGCGTGTTTCCTCAAGGGTTTTACCAGGCAGGGCGACTGCATGTAACGGATAGTCCCTGGGATCCAGGTCCGGGCCCACGGAAGGGGGTAGAACCAACTCCGAGATGTCGATTGTGAAACGGCCACCGGTACCGCTCATTGCCGTGGGCTCACCGGAGGCCAGGGTGACCTCGCTGCCATTGTCCAGTTCGATGACAAGGGGCCCCGGCGTAAACTGGCTGTCGCCATCCATATCCAGCCAGACCCGGGCGTTGTTCAGGTATCCGTCGATAACCTTGCCGGTATAGGGCGCCGGCTCACTGTACTCCACACCATCAAAATCCCGCCCGTCCACGGGCAGTTCATCGGATTCCTCGCCGCAACCGGCCAGAGCGAGGGAGAGAACAGACACAGAGAAACCTATCAGGCGTTTCATCGCGGCAACCGTTTATCCTTGTTAGAGGTTGTGCCGCTACTTTAGGGGATGTGGTGATCGGAGACCTTGATAGGTTTGGCAATTTGTAAAGTTTGGTAACCAGGCGGGACACTCGTCACGACGAACAGCTGTAATGGGAAAACCCGCCGAGATCGAACAGCTCGAAAGGCTTCAGACGGTTGTAGCGATGCTCAACCCCATCCGATTGCTCGTCATAGGGTTGATTCAATACTTTTTGCAGTTCCCTCAGTGGCAGATAATCACCGTCGGCAGCTTGCTGATAGGTCGGAACCACGAACCACTCGCGCATGGTGTATTTCGGGTTCACGAGTTTCATGTCCCGGGAGAGCTCCTCGCGGAGCCGGGAACCATTGTCCGCTCCGTCGATTCCAATCTGGCATTTCCACTTGGCAAGCCATTCAGACCACCGCTTAAGCAGCCCTTCCGAATCAGTTCCTCCTGCTTCATCCAGTGACCTGTAAAAGCTCTGCTTTAGTGGCTCAATATCGTCGGGTACCGAGGACAGCTCACGAAAGAAAATGGTGTAATCCACCGGGGTGCGGGTCATCAGCATCATCAGCTCCCGGAAGAGTTCGGCGTCAAAACCTTTCAGCCCCAGTTTCGCTGACCACATCCGTTCCATTTCCGCCTGCATCACCTCCGGAAAACCCTTCTGAATCTCATCGAGCTGAACCAGTTCGTCTTCATGGCCATTGAGCAGTGGACGGAGGGCCGAGCAGAAACTCTTGAAGTTCTGCTCGGCGGCCGCCGGTTGATTCAGAAAAGCAAAGTGTTGTCCGCCACCGGTCCACGGTTGATAAAACGGCTCAAACACTTCGCAGAAGCCGAAAGGCCCGTAGTCCAGTGTGAAGCCGCCAGCGGCGCAGTTGTCGCTGTTGAAATTGCCCTGGCAATAGCCGACTCGGATCCAGTTTGCGACCAGCGAGGCAAGGCGACCGCGGAACGCCTGTGCAAGCATGACGACTTTCGTGGGAGTTGCGACCGTCTGGTCAATGACCCCGCTGTACTCCCGATCAATCAGGTGCAGCACCAGCTGTTCGAGCTCTTCGATCGCTCGAGGGTGCTCCTGTTTTCTGGCCCTGCGACCAAAGAGTTCAAGCTGGCCAACCCGGATGAAGGAAGGCGCAACGCGGGTGGAAATGGCAACCGGCTCCGAAACGAGCTGGTCGGGATCCCGGGAATGGGAGCCCTCGGAGTACCAGGGACGTCGCACCCGCTCCGTTTTCGAGACATAGAGGCTCAGTGATCGCGAGGTTGGCACACCCAGGGCGTGCATGTGCTCTTGCGCCAGGAATTCACGAACGCTGGAACGCTGAACGGCGCGGCCATCGCCACCGCGACAATACGGGGTCTGCCCGCCACCCTTGAGCTGCATTTCCCAGCGCCGACCGTTGAAAACGGCTTCGAGTACCGAAATGGCACGACCGTCGCCGTAGCCGTTGCCGGTCTGAAACGGGCACTGTTGGATGTATTCGTTGCCGTAGATGGAAAGCGCGTAGCCAGAGGCCCAGCCCACTTTTCGCATCGGCTCCGGAACGAGCGAGAGGTCGCCGGAGAACATCCGGATAAAGTCGTCGGACTGGGCTAGGCTGTCGGCAAAGCCCAGTTCGCGAAACAACCCCGGGCTATGGGCCGCGTATTCAGGATTTTCGATAGGCGTGGGCCGGACTGGAACATAATGCCCCGAAAAGACCTGCCTTGGCCGATGGTCAACACCATCGGACGTGGCGTCAGGATCAGGGGTAAGATGATCCATCAGCGAATAATCGGCCATCGGTGCAAGTTCTTCGAGACTGCTCACCTCGAAACCGGTTTCTCGCGACAACGGCTGTTTCATCTGTGCCTCTCCTGATCAAAGGAAACGGGCAGTGCCAGCACTGCCCTCACTTGCCCTTATGACCAGCCCCCGTGGCTAGGGTTCAGAATGAACGGGCAACGATTTCCTTCATGATTTCATTGGTGCCGGCGTAGATCCGCTGCACCCTTGAGTCCGCCCAGGCCCGTGCGATCGGGTATTCCCACATGTAGCCGTAGCCGCCGTGAAGTTGAACACACTCATCCATCACTTTGCACTGCAGGTCTGTGGTGAGCTGCTTCAGCATCGCCGCGGTGGGGATGTCGAGCTTTTTGTCCAGATGCAGCTCCAGGCACCGATCGGTGAACACCCGGGCAGCGGTAATTTCCGCCTTCATTTCCGCCATCTTGAAGCGGGTATTCTGAAACGCAATCACCGGCTTGCCGAAGGCGTTGCGCTCCTTGACGTAATCCAGGGTCCACTGCCAGGCGGCTTCGGCTGCGGCAACAGCACCCAGGGCCACCTGTAAACGCTCGGCTGCCAGCTCCTGCATCAGCTGGAAAAAGCCCTGGCCTTCGCCCGGGCCGATCAGATTCTTCTCAGGTACTTTCACATCCTGGAAGAACAGCTCTGAGGTGTCCTGGGCCTTCATGCCCACCTTGTTCAGGTTCTGGCCTTTCTCGAAACCTTCCCACGCGGTTTCCACCATGAACAGGCTGATGCCTTTGGCGCCTTCCTTGGGATCGGTCTTGGCAACAACAATAACCACGTCAGCAAGCTGACCGTTGGTGATGAAGGTCTTGGAACCGTTCAGCACATAATGATCGCCGTTTTTCACCGCCGTGGTTTTCACGCCCTGCAGGTCCGAGCCGGCACCCGGCTCCGTCATGGCAATGGCGCCAATCATTTCGCCGCTGGCCAGTTTGGGCAGATAATGATTTTTCAGCTCGTCGGAGCCGTAGTTGAGCACGTAAGGTGCAACAATGTCAGAGTGCAGGCCCCAGCCTATGCCCGTCAAGCCGGCCCTGGCTACCTCTTCGATCAACACCGCGCTGTACCGGAAATCCGCGCCAACACCGCCAAACTCTTCCGGCAGGCATGGGCAAAGGAAGCCCAGCTCACCAGCTTTCTGCCAGAGCTCGCGGCTAACCTGGCCGTCTTTCTCCCACTGATCATGGTAAGGCGCTGCCTCCTGCTCCAGGAACTTGCGGACAGAATCGCGAAAGCCTTCAAGGTCGGCGTCGAAGAGAGTGCGTGGAATCATGGTGAACCTCGGTGAATAACCTGTGTTGTGATTGTCGTTCACCAAGTCTCTGCCCGGAGCCCGGTTTGCTCAATGATGAAAAGCATCAATCGGGCTGGCCAAAACCATCGCTTAGCGCAGCCTCAGCCCTTGCGCTTGTCCTCGGCTCGGGCTTCGCCCCATCGGGGCATCAGGTCCTGGGGCAGGTTCAGATGATCGAGGATTCGGGCAACAATAAAATCCACCAGATCCTCGATCGACTGGGGCTTGTGGTAGTAGCCGGGACTCGCCGGCATGATGACGGCACCCATGCGAGTCAGTTTGAGCATGTTCTCCAGATGCACCTCGGAGAAAGGCGCCTCCCGGGGCACCAGAATCAGCGGGCGCCGTTCCTTCAGGGCCACATCACCGGCCCGCTCGATCAGATTATTACTGGCACCGGTCGCCAGGGCCGAGAGCGTGCCGGTGCTGCAGGGGCAGACTACCAGTGGCGCTTTCTCCCCGGAGCCGGAAGCCGGCGGCGCAAACCAGTCTTCGCGACCAAACACCAGAACCTGGCCCGGTTCCGCGCCCGCGTAGGCAGACAATGTTTCCTGCATCGCCGGCGGCGTTCCCGGCAGTTTCAGATCGGTTTCCGTGGCGATCACCACTTGCGCAGCCCGGCTGACCATCACATTCACCCGGCAGCCTGCTGAGACCAGGCACTGCAACAGGCGCAGGCCATACTGGGCACCGGACGCGCCGGTGAAGGCCAGGTTAACGGTTGATGGGCGGTTATGGTCGTTGGTCATGAATATCGCCACTTGTCAGTCAGGGGGACACGCTGGTTGCGCCGGATCAGCCACGGATACGCTCAAGCTCGGCAATAAGTTTACCGTGAATACCACCAAAGCCGCCGTTGCTCATGATCACAATGTGGCAGGGGCTGGGAAGATCTTCCAGGGTGCGCGCCAGCAAGTCTTCCACTGTAGTCTCCACCCGGTGCCGATCGGAACCGGCATTCAGCGCCTGCCAACCGGCAATCAGTTCAGGCAGCCACTCCATGTCATTCAGGTTCGCCCACAGAACCCGGTCCGCGATTTCCGCGCTGGGCAGCAGTGTCTGCTCGTGGACGCCCTGCTTCATGGTGTTCGAACGCGGCTCAATCAATGCCAGGATAGGTTCATCACCCACCTGGTTGCGCAAGCCCTCAAGTGTGGTGGCAATGGCCGTGGGATGGTGGGCAAAGTCGTCGTATACGCGCACCCCGTCTATGTCCGCCAGCAACTCCATCCGCCGTTTGACGCCGGAGAACCGGCACAGGGCAGCCACCGCATGGTCTGGGGTAACGCCCACGTGGCGGGCGGCAGCAATGGCAGAAAGAGCATTGCGGACATTATGAAGACCGGTCTGATCCCACTTCAGCGTTGCCACCGGCTGTTCGTGGTGAATCACCAGAAACCGGCTGCCATCCTCCGATAGCAGCTCGGCCCGCCAGTCCGACATGCGCGGGGTCTCGCTGCCAATCGCGGTGTCCTGAACCGGGCTCCAACAGCCCAGTGCCAGGGCATTGTCCAGGTGGCCATCCACCGCGGGACGGATAATCAGGCCCTGGGAAGGGACGGTCCGGACCAGATGGTGAAACTGCCGCTCGATGGCCTCGACGTTTTCGAAGATATCGGCGTGATCAAATTCCAGATTATTCAGGATCAAGGTATGGGGGCGGTAATGGACGAATTTGGAGCGCTTGTCGAAAAAGGCACTGTCGTACTCGTCCGCCTCGATCACAAAAAAGTCGCTGTTGCCCAGACGCGCCGACACGGGAAAGTCCCGGGGGACACCGCCAACCAGGTATCCCGGTTCAAACCCGGCCTGATCCAGGATCCAAAGCAGCATGGACGTGGTTGTGGTCTTGCCGTGGGTACCGGCTACCGCCATGACCCAACGGTGCCTGAGCACCTCGCGGCTCAGCCACTCGGGCCCGGACATGTAGTCGATATTGCGGTTGAGCACCGCTTCGACTTCCGGATTGCCGCGGGACATGGCGTTACCGATGAGCACCAGGTCCGGTTTCGGCTCCAGGTGATCCGGGCTATACCCTTCCATCAGACTGATACCCTGAGCCTCCAGCTGGGTGCTCATGGGTGGATAAACACCCTGATCGGAGCCTGTCACCGTATGGCCGAGTTCCCGGGCCAGAACGGCCAGGCTGCCCATGAAAGTGCCACAGATTCCGAGGATATGAATGTGCATTCGGCAACTGCCCTCTGAGTTGAAACCCGACAAGCCTCCCGTATCCGCCCCACCCCGTCAAGAGCCACGCCATCCGCAATCCTGCTCATGAAAATTGCCGTCGATTGGCGTATCATCTGCGCCATTGTCGAACCAGCAGGAGGCTCCAGCCCGAGATGGCCATCAAGAATGCATTCTACGCTCAGTCCGGCGGTGTCACCGCCGTCATCAATGCCAGTGCCTGTGGCGTCATCCAGACCGCCCGCAAGCATCCGGACAAAATCGGCAAAGTGTTTGCCGGACGCAACGGCATTATCGGGGCGCTGAAGGAAGAACTGATTGATACCAGCCTCGAGAGCGACGATACCATCCAGGCGCTGATTCACACCCCTGGCGGCGCCTTCGGCTCCTGCCGTCACAAGCTCAAGAACATTTCCGAGAACCGCCGCGAGTACGAACGCCTGATCGAGGTCTTCCGGGCCCACGACATCGGCTACTTCTTCTACAATGGCGGTGGGGATTCACAGGACACCGCCTACAAGGTTTCCCAGATCGCCGACAAAATGGGCTACCCGATTACCTGCATCGGCGTACCCAAGACCGTGGACAACGATCTGCCGTTTACCGACTGCTGCCCGGGCTTCGGTTCGGTTGCCAAATACATTGCCACGTCCACCCTGGAAGCCAGCCTGGACATCAAGTCCATGTGCGAAACGTCCACCAAGGTGTTCATCCTGGAAGTAATGGGTCGCCACGCCGGCTGGATTGCTGCATCCGGCGGCCTGGCCGGACAGGGCGAGGGCGAACCGCCCCACGTTATCCTGTTCCCGGAAATCCCTTTTAATCGCGACGCCTTCCTTGAGCGCGTGGATCATTGTGTGAAGGAGTATGGCTACTGTGTAGTCGTGGCCTCCGAAGGTGCCCAGTACGAAGATGGTCGCTTCCTGGCGGACGCCGGAGCCAAGGACGCGTTTGGCCACACCCAGCTGGGCGGTGTTGCGCCGGCCCTGGCCAATATGGTCAAGCAGGCCCTGGGCCATAAATACCACTGGGCCGTTGCCGACTACCTCCAGCGCAGTGCCCGCCACATTGCCTCCGCCACCGACGTGGAGCAGGCCTATGCGGTTGGCAAGGCCGCCGTGGAAATGGCACTCGACGGCAAGCAGGCTCTGATGCCCACGATCGTCCGCGAACAGGGCAAACCTTACGTCTGGAAGATCGGTGAGGCCCCGCTGAGCGAAGTGGCAAACCAGGAGAAAAAGATGCCGATCCACTTCATTACCGACGATGGCTTTGGTATCACCCAGGACTGCCGGGACTACCTGGAACCTCTGATTGCCGGTGAGAGTTTCCCACCATTCGATAACGGCCTGCCGCGTGTTGCCAAACTCCAGAACACGCTGACCGAGAAGAAACTGAAGACTGAGTTCCAGCTGTAACCGAACGAACAGCGTACCGGAAAGCAAAAAAAGCCTGACAGAGTAGCTCTGTCAGGCTTTTTCATTGTTCAGACACTACACGCAGATGGTTAGCGGGCCAGCTCCGATTGCTGGTCGCGCATGTAGGCGTAGAACTGATCAAACCCACCCACGTACTGGTTGCCCACCAGAATCTGCGGCACGGTATACACCGGCCGGCCAATCTTGTCCGCGATATCCTGCTTGCTCATGCCCTTCTCGATCATATCGACCCAGACGTAGGGAATGTTCTTGGCCTCACACAGGCGCTTTGCCTGAACGCAGAAACCACAACTCGAGCGGCCATAAATCGTGACCTGCTCCATAAACACCTCCCTAAAGTCTCTGGCTTATGTTTCGGGACTGAAATCCTATGGCTGAATGATGGCACGGCACACGCTAATTTAAAATTGATGCTTTGAATCGCCACCATAGTAGCCGCCCATCATGTCCTCAGGCGACCGAGCTCCCGCTCCAGAACCTGCACTTCATTGTCCAGGGCCTGACCACTGCCTTTGACGCGACCAGCAAGTTCCCGGAGATCGTTGGCCGCATCGCCGATGTGAGTGAGGTTACGATTGATTTCCTCGCTCACCGAACTTTGTTCTTCCGCAGCGGTAGCCACCTGGATTACGTGTTCCACAATGGTGCCTATCCGGTCGACAACGGTGGCCAGGGAATGGGCCGCCTCCTGAGTGCCGTCGACCGCCGAGGTGGCGCGATCGACGCCGCTCTGGATCACCGAGACAGCACCGTTCACATCCTGCTTGAGACCGTCGATCATGGTACTGATTTCATCGGTGGATTCCCGCGTCCGGGAAGCCAGCGTACGAACCTCATCGGCAACAACAGCAAAACCGCGACCCTGTTCACCGGCCCTGGCGGCCTCGATGGCAGCATTGAGGGCGAGAAGGTTGGTCTGTTCGGCGATACCACGGATGACATCCAGAATCCGGTTGATGTCCTCACTGCGATTGGCCACCTGTCCGATCGCCGTACTGGCCTCGCCCATATCATTGGCCACCGCGCTCACGCCGTTGACTGCGGACGACAAGGTGTCCTGGGTAAAGCGGATGCCGTCCTGGGCCATCCGGGCGTTGTCCGCCGCCTCGCCGGCAAATCCCGCGACCTCACCGGCAGCGACAGACATTTCGTTCATGGCGGTCACCACGCTGTCGATGTCCTGATGTTGCCTGCCGGTCTGCTCATCGGTCTCAACCGCAATACTTCCAACATCCCTGGCCTGCTCGCGGACCTTGGCGTTCACATCCTTCAAGTCGTTGATCATTTCTCTAAGCCTCGCCAGGAAAGCATTGAATCCACCCGCCAGCTCGATCAGTTCGGCATGGGTGTCAATTTCCAGCTCACGGGTAAGATCCCCTTCGGCACTGGCCAGATTCTTCATGCGATCCCGGATCTCATCCAGCGGACGGGTCACCGAGCGGACCAAGAGAACCAGGACGACAACAGCGAGAACCACAACACCGATGCCCACCAGGGTCTGACGGGTCGCGGTCGCAGCCACCTCGTCTGCCAGCAGACCCGTGATTTCAGCAACGCTGGCAAGCGCGGCGTCTCTTGGCAGTTCAATCAACAAGGACCACTCGGCATCGGGCAGGCTGATTTCGACGGGATAGGCCACCGCCAGGGTCCGGCCATCATCAAAGGTACCCTCACCCTGATGCAGTCCTGCAAACGTGTCGCCATGCTCGGGCAAAGCTTCCTGAAGGGGCCGACCAAGATGTTCCTCATAGTGACTCGACGCCGCGATAAGCCCCTGCTCGCTAATCAGCGTGACCCGGGACTTGCCGTTAAAAAGTTCTTTGCTGACACCGGAAATGATTTTTTGCAGTGTCGAGAGATTGATATCGACGCCCACCACACCGGCGAATGCTCCGTCATCCAGAATCGGAACCACCAGGCTGGTCATCAGCTCGGAATAGCCCTCACTGATTTCGTAATCATAGGGCTCCATGATGCAGGGTGCCTTGGTGTCCCGCGAGCACAGGTACCATTCGGCTTCCCGAATCCCGAATTCGTTCAGGCTGTCCAGATACTTCGTGGCCGGGTCCTCGGTGCGGCTGAAGTGAACCTTGCCGTCTGGATCCCGGTAATAATAGATTTCCAGGGTACCCTCGTCGCTGCTGTGCTCCTCAACACCACCGGTGAAATAGCGATCCTGTCCGTCATAGCCATCAGGCTCGAACTGGGCGTATATCGAACTCAGGCTTTTCTGCTCCGCGAGAACCGCGCCAACGGTCTCCTGCAAGGCTGTCCGGCTGATTCGCCCGGAACTGTCAGCCTGAATATTGCGGATAATGACATTGCGGACGACTTCCGGGGTCCGAAAGGCGGTCGCAAACTGGCCACTGACAAGCTCGCCATATTTGCCGGCGGTTGCACCGAGCTGATCCATCACAATACCCTGCACCGTATCCCGGGTTTCAATCGTCAACCGCTCTTCCATATCTCCGAGGGATAACTGCGCAGTCACCACAATGCTGATGCCCATTATCAGGAGCAGGGACACAACGAGGGCGTAGAGCTTGAAGCGGAGCGATAACTGTTTCATGGTGAAGGCGGACCTGCGGGGAGTTAGAGGTTCATTCTATTTTAGAGCACGGAGGGGCCGGTGGCCTACCTGACGCTATTTCTGACCGCGTTCGCCGCTGCCACGCTGCTGCCCGCTTACTCGGAAGTTCTGCTGGGCACCCTGATAACACAGGGTTACTCCTGGTGGTGGCTGTGGTTCTGGGCAACACTGGGCAACACGCTGGGCTCGGTCGTTAATGGAGTTATCGGCCGGCAGGTAGATCGCTTTAAGCATAAACGCTGGTTTCCGGTCAGCGAGATGCAATTGCACAAGGCGAGGAACCGCTTTAACCGTTATGGCCAATGGTCACTGCTGATGGGCTGGCTGCCTCTGGGCGGCGACGCGCTGACCCTGGTTGGCGGAATCATGCGCGTGCCGTGGCTCAATTTTGTGGTACTGGTAGGAATTGGTAAGGGGGCCCGCTACGCCTTTGTGCTCTGGCTCGTCGCGGAGGCGTCCGGTGCATCGTCACCTTCACCGTAGAGGTATTTCCGAAGCAGCGGCTCGCCGTTAAATTCGGAATTCAGGACCGCAACGAAAGTGTAGACCCCGATCAATTTACGATTAAGAAACACAAACTCCTTCGGAGGCACCCGGAAATAACGACTGATCGCCGATCGGGCCGCCTGACGCGCCACACGTGAAGGCAGTTCACTCTGTTTCCAGCGATACTGGCCATGGCTGTTCACTGCATAGTCCGGCCAGGAATTCTTGTCGCTGGAGAGCGGCTCAAGCACCGACATGCAGACCTGCCCAAACTTCTCCAGAACCTCCTCCGGCCACTCGGTGCTCATGAAACGCAGTTTCACGCCACCGTCGATCACCGCGTCGAGATCGTTCTCGTAGGATGCCCTGATCATCTGGATGACCGGTTTGAGAAACTCGTCCGAGTAGGACTGCACGGCGCCGAAATCGAGGAGGACGATACGGTCGTACCCCGGGTCATCCCCTTCTTCGCCGGCAATCCGGATGCGGTAGTTGCCGAAGTTGGGATCGGTCTGTATTTCGCCCCAGATGAACAACTCCCGGAAAAACAGTTCCAGGGCAGCCTTGCCCAGAGCACTGCGACGTTCCAGCGGAAGGTCCCTGACCGACTGGGCACTGACCGAATGCCCGTGTTCGTAAGTTGAGCAAATAACATGCTCGGTTGAGAACTCCGGCAAGACCCTGGGCACAATGAACCTCGGATCCGATGCCAGCATGTTGCGGAATTTCTCGGTGGTCTTCGCCTCAAGGCGATAGTCCACCTCGCGATGCATCATCTGCCGGACTTCCTCCAGCCAGTCATTGAACTCGGGGCCAAAACTGACCAGCCTGGCCACTCGCAGCAACTGGGCGACAGCATTCAGGTCGCTGTCTACGGCGTCGGCAACGCCCGGGTATTGCACTTTCAGCACCAGCTCCAGGCCGTCACTGCGGCGCCAGGCCCGGTGGACCTGCCCCAGCGACGCAGCGCCAATAGGCTCGGGCTCTACATCCAGTTGCGCCAGACGGTCCGCGCCCAGCTCGTCTTTCAGCACACGCTCGATCGCCGGCCATTCCAGCGAGGTGGTCTGGTCCTCCAGGGTATGCAGGGCTTCGGTAACCTCCTCCGGCAGAAAATGCTCGCCATACAGGGCCATAACCTGGCCGATCTTGACCACGCTGCCCTTCAACTGGCCCAGTTCATCGACCAAGAACCGCGCCTGGCTCGAAAGCATGGCGCGGTGACGTTTTTCCCGGTTTTCCCGGCTGCTGAACCAGTTGGTTGCCATGTGTGAGGCCATACGGGTACCAGCAAACAACCCGGCACGGGTCAGACTCAGCCTGCGCTCGAAACTGCCTGTCTTGATGCGGGAAACCGAATTTCCTGAACGTCTGGAAGACATAGTGACCTGTTCGGATCAGAGAATTTCACCACGTTTGGCGGCTTAAACCATTATACGGATAGTCAGGGGACCTGACCTAACCGAGTCGACCGGCTTGCCACGGCCACGGGGCCAATGCGTCGGCACCGCTGCCGGTTTATATCTGCACAACCGGATCATTTACGTTTCTACACAGTTTCCGCAGGGAAACCGGTCTACTATTTCTAAATACGTAAGGTCCAACAACGACTATCACAACAACAAGATCTGAAAATGCCGCAATCCGCAAGAAAAACGCCGGATACGGAGCTGTCGCAGTTCCGGGTCAAGGGCGAGATTCCTGTCCCGATCCTGATCAACTGGCTGACCGCGGTTGCCGTGCCCCTGCTCTGTTTTTTTGCCTGGCGCTCCAGCCTGCAGAACGACCCGATTACGCCGCCATTACTGGTTGGCTTCGCCCTTCTTCTTGCCGTCAATTCTGTGAGTTACCTACTCCTCGGTAACAAGACCCTGCAGCGTCGCGGCTTCATAACCCTGATTACGGTGCTGTTCACCTACCTGGCTATCCACGCGGTAGAGGACGGTTCCGCCATTATCTGGTTGTTTGCCTACCCGCCCATCATTTTCTACATCAGCGAATCCCGGGTTGGGGTGCTCGCCTGCTGTGGCGGGTTCGCCGCGGTCATCTTCCTGTTCAGCCCACTGGGGGATTTCCTGTTCGAGCCGCCGCACAGCACCAGTTTCAGAATTACCATGATAGCGGTGCTGGGTTTTGAAATGGTCACCTGTTACATCCTTGACCAGAGCCGTCGACGCAGCAAGCTGGGGTTGCTGAAGCTGGCCGCGGAATTCGAGTATGCCGCCAAGCACGATGCCCTGACCGGTCTGGCCAATCGCCGCGAAGCGCTTGAGCAACTGGACATCGAGTATCAGCGCTATCTTCGCAACGCCCGTCCCTTTTCGGTGCTGCTGATGGACATTGACCTGTTCAAGAGCGTTAACGATAACTACGGGCACCATGTGGGTGACGAGCTGATCATCCTGGTAGCCAGGACTCTCCGAGAACAATGCCGCAAAGTTGATACGCTGGCCCGATGGGGCGGTGAGGAGTACCTGGTTCTGCTGCCCGAAACCAATACCGGGGAGGCGCTGGCATCTGCCAACCGGATCCGTGAAGCCTTTGCCGCCAAATCCATGAGCACGGAGCAGGGCCTGATTCGGGCAACCATCAGTGTGGGGGTGGCGTCGATCCGTGGCTCGGAATCCATCGATCGCCTGCTGCAGCGGTCAGACGAAGCGCTGTATCGGGCGAAATCCGAAGGACGTAACCGCGCATGCGGTTACGAGAATGAAGCCGCTGCCTGAACTACCAGCCCTCGCGGAAATCGACATCCTGGTGAGCCAGGCCACTGACAAGCTGCTGCGACAACCGCTGCTGCACGTCAGACAGTGTCACACCGGGAACAAAGTCGTGCACCTGACACATGGCCATTCCGGCATAGCCACACGGGTTTATGCGCTGAAAAGGCTCCATGTCCATATCCACATTCAACGCCAGGCCATGAAAGGAACAACCCCGGCGAACCCTCAGTCCGAGCGAGGCAATTTTGGCGTCGCCCACGTAAACGCCCGGGGCGTCCGGTCTCGGCGCTGCCTCCACGCCCAGTCCTGCAAGCGTGCGGACAATGGCCTGTTCGATCTCGTCCACCAGAGAACGTACACCGAGTTTTTTGCGAGTCAGATTGATCATCAGGTAAATCACAAGCTGACCGGGACCGTGGTAGGTCACCTGCCCGCCCCGATCCACTGCAATCACCGGGATGTCGCCCGGGGCGAGAATATGTTCGGCCTTACCCGCCTGGCCCTGGGTATAAACCCGCGGATGCTGCAAACACCAGAGTTCATCCGCCACACTATCGTCGCGGTCGGCGGTGAAGGCCTTCATAGCCTCCCAGGTTTCCAGATAAGGCTGCTCACCCAGAGATCGGACAATCAGGTCAGGCATCGGGCTCAGAGCACCATATGTACGCGGCCACTGGCCTTGAGATCCTCGAACAGGGCCTTCAGTTGCGCCTCACCCGTGGCCAAAATCTTCAGCTGAACCGAGGAAAAACGGCCTTTGCTGCTATCGTTAACGGTGATGTCGGTCTCACTGATTCCGGGGGCATGCTGCTCCACAACCTCGACCACGAACTCGGTGAAATCCGGGGCCGCGTTGCCAATCACCTTGATCACATAGTCGCAAGGAAACTCAATTTTTGGTGCTTTCGGCTCACTCATGCCGTTTTACTCCCCGGGATCAACATCGACTTACTGAAATAACTGAACGAAAAAGAGCTTGATGGCGTCCCAGATGCGTTTGAAAAAGCCACCTTCGGGAACCTCTGTCAGGGCCAAAACAGGCTGATCAACCAGTACCTCGCCGTTATAGGACACCTTGACCCGTCCCAGCTCGTCCCCGACCTTAATGGGTGCCTTGATCACAGAATCAAGGTCGACCGAAGATTCGAGATCGTTTCGGGAACCCCGCGGAATGGTCACGTAGACATCCTCAGTCATGCCAACGGAGAGCTGATCCGCCTGACCGCCCCAGACACGGGCTTCGATGAGCTCCTGGCCCGACCGGAACAGGCGTTCGCCCTCGTAGTATCGGAAGCCGTAGTTCAGCATTTTCTGAATTTCCTGGGCCCGTGCTTCTGAACTGTTGGTGCCCATAACAACGGCAATAAAACGGGTGTCGTTGCGTTTGGCAGAGGCAACGAGGCAATAACCCGCCTCCTCGGTGTGGCCTGTTTTCAGGCCGTCGACACTGTCATCGCGCCAGAGCAAACTGTTCCGGTTCGGCTGGCGAATGTTGTTGTAGGTGAAATGTTTTTCAGCGTAGAGCGGATAGTTCTCCGGGTAATCGTTGATGATCGCGCGGGCCAGCATCGCCAGGTCATACGCTGTTGAAAAATGCTCCGGCGAGGGCAGGCCGGTCGCGTTCACAAAGTTGGTGTCTTTCATTCCCAGCAGCTGGGCCTGCTGGTTCATGATATCAACGAAGGCTCCTTCACTGCCTGCAACGAATTCCGCCAGGGCAACAGAGGCGTCGTTGCCCGACTGAATGATGACCCCCCTGAGCAGATCTTCAACCGAAACCTGGGTGCCTTCCCGAACGAAGGTGCGCGAACCTTCGGTCTTCCAGGCATTCACGCTGATGGGAACCATGTCGGACATGGCAACGCGGCCCTCATCAAGCTCACGCTCGACAATATAGGCCGTCATCATTTTGGTCAGACTGGCCGGAGGCAAACGCTCGTGGCTGTTCTCCTCCATGATGATCCGTCCGCTCTTGGGATCCATCAACACATAGGAGCTGCCGGCAATCTGCGGCGGCGACGGAATCAGCACCGACTGGGACATTGCCTTGCCTGTCAGGGCAAGCATCAGCACAAGGACAACGGAGAGAGTTCGAAAAGCAGAGTTTAAGGCCATGGGTCCATTCATTCGTCGTTAAGTGTATTTTTCTAAATATGTCGTGTTCGGCTTATTCAGTGCGTGTCGGTCAGCAGGATGGACTGATCGAAACCGCGGGCTTCCAGCAGGCTTTGGGTGCGCCTGGCGCTGTCTTCATCGTTGAACGGGCCCACCTGAACCCGATGGAAACGTCCCGCGGAGGTATCCACTGCCCGAACGCGCATCGGGTTCTCCAGCACCGCCCTCACCTGGCTGAGCAGTTTTTCAGCCGGGTCCCGGCTGCTGAAGGACCCTAGCTGCACAAACAATGACCGGTTGGTCATGGCCATGTCACCGCTTGCCTCTACCCGGCTTTCAGCGTATCCAGCCGGATCTCCGGGGGAATACGGCTCACCGGCAATGAACATGGTGCCATCCGGCCTGACGGTGATGGCAGCCACTTCCACGCGGGCCGTGCCTCTGGCCTGGTATCCCAGCTTCTTGGCAGCGGCGTATGACAGGTCGATGATCCTGTCGCTGTGAAAGGGACCGCGGTCGTTGACACGGACAATCACCGAGCGACCGTTATCAAGGTTCGTTACACGTGCATAGCCGGGGATCCGCAGGGATTTGTGCGCGGCGGACATGGTGTACATGTTAAAGGTTTCGCCGTTGGAGGTCTTGTGGCCATGAAATTTCTCGCCGTACCAGCTCGCCGTACCCCGAGCGACATAACCGTCATTACTGTCGAGCACGTGGTACTGCTTGCCCCAGACCTGGTAGGGCGATTTATTGCCCGCCCCCTTGGGGGCCTCGTAAACCGGTACCGCATCTTCAAGACCGGACACATCGAAGTTACCCGAAGGGGCCCTGTCGGTTGACAGGGTATAGCGGGACGAATGGTCCGTTTCCGGGGCCGACGCGCAGCCGCCGAGCATCAGCGACACAACCACCGACAGCAGGAGGGAGAATGAGGGCTTGCAGTTCACTGTCCGGAATTCCTCTTGACTACACTGGCCACCGTCATCAGGTTCCCGGTGGTCCGGCCTTCATTGTAACGGGTTCTCCGCCGGAATCACCATTACCCTGTGGCCATGGTTTGATTGACCTGATCAGGCGCCAATCATTCGCCGGTGGGTATGAATCGACATCAAAACACCGAAGGCTGCCATCAGGGTGACCCCCGATGTCCCACCGTAGCTGATCAGGGGCAATGGCACACCAACGATTGGCAAAAGTCCACTTACCATCCCGACATTTACGAAGATGTAAATGAAGAACGTCATGGTGAGCGCGCCCGCGAGAAGGCGGCTGAACGAATCCTGGGCTGTCGCGGCAATATACAGACACCGCAGTATGATCAGGAAATACACCGTCATCAGGATCAGCATCCCCACGAACCCGAACTCTTCAGCCAGTACTGCGACTATGAAGTCGGTATGGCTCTCTGGCAGAAACTCCAGATGCGACTGGGTTCCCTGAAGCCAGCCCTTGCCATCCAAGCCACCGGAACCGATGGCGGTCTTGGACTGGATGATGTTCCAGCCGGCGCCAAGGGGGTCACTCTGAGGGTCCAGAAGCGTCAACACCCGCTGTTTCTGGTATTCCCTCATGACGAAGAACCACATCAGCGGGGCCGAAACGGACACCATGGCCACGAACGCCGTGATCAGTTTCCAGCTGATACCAGCAAAAAACACCACGAAGATGCCGGCCATGCCCACCAGCAGCGAGGTCCCCAGGTCCGGCTGCTGCATGATCATGACCATGGGCACCAGAACGATCGCCAGCCCGACAGTCACATGCCGGAACCTCGGCGGCAGGAAATGCCTGGACAGATACCAGGCCGCCATCATGGGAACCACCAGCTTCATCAATTCGGATGGCTGGAAACGCGGCAGTCCCGGAATCGCCAGCCATCGCTGCGCACCCTTGGCGCCAACGCCCACCAGCAGAACCGCGATCAGGGCCACAATACCGGCGCCGTAGAGCCATGGCGCCCAACGGCGAAACACCGAGGGATCCAGCTGGGCAAATACCAGCATCACGACAAACGCCACGCCCAGCCGGATGCCCTGGGCCTTGACGACCTCGAGGTTCCGGTCGGCGCCGCTGTATAGTACGAACAGCCCGCCGGAAACCAGCAGGAGCAACAGCAGCAACAGGATTGGATCCAGATGCAACGCGGTCCAGATGCTCCGGTGCCGGCCAAGAGGGTTGCTTGCGGTTGAATCCAGTAACGCCTTGAACGCCATCAGTCAGCCACCTCGCCAACACCGCTGACTAATGCGCTATCCCCCTGCCCATAATCCAGCAACCAGGAGTCAAACAGCGCCCGCGCAACCGGTGCCGCGGTGCCACTGCCACTGCCGCCGTTCTCGACAATGACGGCAACGGCAATTTTCGGGTTATCTACCGGCGCAAAACCCACGAAAAGCGCATGATCACGAAGCCGCTCGCGGATTTCTTCCTCATCGTATTCTTCATCCTCGGCCAGACTGAAGACCTGCGCAGTTCCTGTCTTGCCTGCCATCTTGTAGGGGGCACCACGGCCCGCACCCCGGGCAGTGCCCTTAGCTCCGTGCATGACTTCAACCATGGTTTCCACCACATACTCCCAGTCGTCCGGGTTCTTCAACTTGAGCGGCTCGTGGGTTTCGGCGGGCAGGAACTCCTCGACCGGGCGATCCCCCTTGATATCTTTCAGTAACCTCGGCTCGACCCACTCGCCCCGATTGGCGATAAGAGCGGTCGCCGTCGCCAGTTGCAACGGTGTTGCCAACATGAATCCCTGACCGATACCCAGGTTCACGGAATCTCCCGGATACCAGGGCTCATTGCGCACTGCCCTTTTCCAGTCTCTGGAAGGAAGCAAGCCGCTCAATGCCCCGGAGACATCAAGCGTCGCGTCTTCTCCGAAACCAAAATGAGACAGGTAGCTGTGCATGGTATCCACGCCCATCTCGACCGCCGCCTCGTAGAAGTAGACGTCACAGGATTCGGCCACAGCGTCTTTGAGATCGACCCAGCCGTGCCCCGTCCGCTTCCAGTCGCGCCACACCCGGCCACCCTGATTCAGCCGGAAATGCCCCGGATCCCAGATGGTGTAATCTCGGGTGGTCGCGCCGCTGTCGAGGGCGGCGACCGCAAGCATGGGCTTGAGCGTTGAGCCCGGCGGGTACTGACCGCGCAAGGCACGGTTGAACAGGGGCTTGTCTTTGCTGTCGCTCAATTCCCGATAATCGTTGACGCTGATACCGGTGACAAATTTGTTGGCGTCAAACCCCGGCACGCTGGCCAGCGCGAGAATGCCGCCGGTATCCGGTTCTATGGCAATTATGGCGCCCCGACGACCATCAAGAAGCTCGTGGGCACGCTGTTGCAGCCTGAGATCCAGATGCAGCTGCAGATCCTCCCCGGGAACCGGGTTCTCACGTTCCAGGACCCGAAGGGTGCGGCCACGGGCATTGGTTTCGACATGCTGGTAACCGACCTGGCCGTGGAGGATTTCCTCGTAGAACCGCTCAATGCCCGACTTGCCGATGTAGTTGGTGCCTGCGTAGTTGACCGGATCGATCCTTTGCAACTCATCCCGATTGATGCGCCCGACAAATCCCAGGGCATGGGCCGTCAGCTCACTGTGGGGGTAATACCGTACCAGCTCAGCCTTGACCTCGACGCCCGGAAGCTCGTGGCGATGCACCGCGAGGCGCGCCATCTCCTGCTCATTCAGGTCATAGCGAAGGGGGATTTCCTGGAAGGGCCGGCGGGGTTCCTGAAGCCGACGCTGAAACCGTTCGAGGTCTTCCTCGGAGATCTCCAGGATCGTGTCAAGCTGCGCCAGGGTATCGTCCATGCCCTGTACCCGCTCGGGCACAAGCGTCACACTGAAAACGGGACGGTTCTCTGCCAGCAGGGTGTTATTGCGGTCGTATACCAGCCCCCGGGGCGGTGGCACAGACTGCACCTGAACGCGATTCTTGTCTGAGAGCGTGGTGTATATCTCATGCTCCACGACCTGAAGCTGGTACATCCGGGCAATCAGGCCGCCGATAGCAAGCATGACAAGCACCAGCATGACCAGGCTCCGCCGCTGGAAGAGCCGGCGTTCCGCTGCCGTATCCTTAAACTCACCCCATGGCATAACGTCCCCCTAGGCCCGGTGATACGGGTGATTGCGGGTGATCGACCAGGCCCGGTAGAGCTGCTCTGCCAGAACAATACGTACCAGGGGATGAGGCAGGGTCAGGGGCGACAGCGACCATTGCTGGTCGGCCCGCTTGCGGCAATCGTCGGCGAGGCCATCCGGGCCGCCCACCAGAAAGCTGACGTCCCGGCCATCCTGTTGCCAGTTTTCCAGCTGCGCCGCGAGCTTTTCGGTCGACCACGGCCGTCCACCAACCTCCAGCGCGATGACCCGGTCTTTCGCGCCGGTGGCCGCCAGAATGGCGTCACTTTCTCGCTGCATCAGCCTGGGGATATCGGGATTCTTGCCCCGGTGGGCGACGGGGATTTCAACCAGTTCCACGGGTAGCTCCGGCGGCATGCGGCGGGCGTAATCTCCGAATCCGGTACTGACCCAGTCGGGCATTTTCTGCCCCACACAGATCAGGCGTAACCGCATGATTATTCGCTGCCCGCAACACCAAGATCCGGAGCATCACGCCAGAAGCGCTCCAGATCGTAAAATTCTCTTGTGGCAGGCATCATAACGTGAACAACCACGTCGCCCAGATCCACGAGAATCCAGTCGCTGACGCCGGCACCTTCAACATTGCTCGCGCGCACGCCCTTCTCCTTCGCTTCGACCACGACGGAGTCTGCCAGGGATTTTACATGTCGGTTGGACGTTCCGGATGCCAGAACCATGAAGTCGGTGACACTGGTGCGGTCACGGACATCGATCACGCTGATGTCCTGTGCTTTCACATCTTCAAGCGCATTAATTACCAGATCTTTCAGTTGCTCTGCCTGCATAATCACCCTGTTGGACGGGCGTTTGCCGGTATGGCCGCCCGAAATGTCATATTCAGACGCGATTGTAGCACTAAAAGTTCCCGTCAGGGCATGCTCCATAGAGCCCCTGGCGGCGAATTTCTGTCCAGACCGAGTCAGGCACCAGATAGCGTGGCGAACGGCCGTCACCGATACGCTCCCGAATACCGGTCGCGGAAACATCCAGCAAGGGTGGATCCAGCTCAAGAACGCAGCCGCAGGGGCTGTCATGCAGGGCCTCCGGGCTTTCCACACCACGCTCTGCCAGCAATCGGGCCGGTTCGGAGGATGGATCCAATGCCGGGCCCGGCCGACGAACCACAACCACATGCGCCAGATCCGGAATCTGCTGCCATTCCCGCCAGCGATCGAAGCCAGCAAATGCGTCCGTGCCAACCACCATCACCAGTGGTTCATCCGGGCCAAGCTCGGCCCGGAGTTGGCGAAGGGTATCGGCGGTGTAGGACGCTCCTTCCCGTGAGAGCTCACGGTCGTCAATCCGCAACTGGGGCTCACCGGCCACTGCCAGCCTCAACAACTCCAGGCGCTGACTGGAAGACGCCCCGGTTTGCCCCCGGTGCGGCGGAATATGACAGGGCACCAGGCTGACGTAATCCACGCCAAGACGATCGCTGATTTCCAGCGCAAGCCTGAGATGGCCATGATGCACCGGATCGAAGGTCCCCCCATAAATGACATGCATGGGCATCAGGTCCGGATGTGCCCGTCACCGAAGACCACGTATTTCTGGGATGTGAGGCCTTCCAGCCCCACCGGCCCCCGGGCGTGGATCTTGTCAGTGGAGATGCCGATTTCGGCCCCCAGACCATACTCGAATCCATCGGCGAAGCGCGTGGAGGCATTGACCATCACCGAACTGGAATCCACCTCCGTGATGAAGCGCCGTGCCCGCGTGTAGTTCTCGGTAATGATGCTGTCGGTATGCTGGGAGCTGTAGCGGTTGATATGGGTAATGGCGCCTTCCAGACCGTCAACTACACGCACCGCCAGGACCGGAGCCAGATATTCGGCTTCCCAGTCTGCCTCGGTAGCTTCGACCACGCCTTCGACGATGGCCCGTGTTCGCTCGCAGCCCCGCAATTCCACGCCTTTTTCAACAAAAGCCTGGGCCAGCAGAGGCAGGATATCCTCGGCGATCTCTGCATCCACCAACAGGGTTTCCATGGTGTTGCAGGTTCCGTACCGATGGGTTTTGGCGTTGATCGCAACCTTCAGCGCCTTTTCCGGATCGGCATGGCTATCGATGTAAACATGGCAGATGCCATCGAGGTGTTTGATAACAGGCACCCGGGCATCGCGGCTGATGCGCTCGATCAGACCCTTGCCGCCCCTGGGTACAATCACATCAACGTAGTCCGGCATGGTGATCAACTCACCCACTGCAGCGCGATCCGTAGTCTTGATCACCTGCACGGCATTCTCGGGCAAACCCGCTTTGGCCAGCCCCTCGGAAAGACAGCGGGCAATGGCCTGATTGGAATGAATGGACTCGGAGCCGCCCCGGAGAATGGTCGCATTGCCCGACTTGAGGCATAGACTTGCGGCCTCGACCGTCACATTGGGACGGGACTCGTAAATGATACCGATGACGCCCAACGGAACACGCATCTTGCCCACCTGGATACCCGAGGGACGGTAGTTCATGTCAGTGATGGCACCGATCGGGTCTGGCAGGGACGCTACCTGCCGCAGGCCCTCAATCATGGTATCGATTCGCTGGGGCGTAAGCTCCAGTCGGTCAAGCATCGCCGCATCCAGGCCGTTTTCACGGCCCCTCTGCAGATCCTTGCCATTGGCAAGGGCCAGTTCTTCCCGGGCTGCATCCAGAGCCTCTGCCGTCGCCAGGAGCGCCTGATTACGCACGGCGGTGGTCGAACGTGCCACTCCGGTTGCCGCTGCACGGGCCTGCTGCCCAACCTCAGCCATGTACGCTGCAATATCCATTCAAATACCTTTCTGTTTTCAAGCGGAATCAGGAATCAGGGCCTAACTTTACCTTTCCCGTTTCAAGTACGCATCCCAAACAGATATTATACCGCTGCGATATGCCATACTCGGACCTGTAAAGGTTCCCCGGGGACGGTTTTTCAAGGGAGTTCGGGAAAAGGAAGGACACCATGGCCCAGATGGCCGAAAAATTCCTGCTGAGCAAGTTGTCGCGAGCGGGCTTCGTGGCCCTGATCGCCATTGCGACCCTTTGCGCCGTGCTGGGAGAACCCATGGTTGCCGCAGCCGCGGCCGCCGCGGCAGGTATTGTCATTGCCGGTAAGACGTTCCACCCCAACCGGATCCACCAGCCCTGGCCGAGAGTCCAGCAGACTTTCTTCGTCGTGCTTCTGATGATACTACTGGCCAGTTTCTGGACCGGCCCATGGATCCTGAGCCACTGGCTTTACGCGCTCCCTCTGGTTGCTTTCGCCCTGGTTCCGCCAGCGGCCGCAGCCGTGGTGACACTGATTATCGCTGTGCTGGCAATGATCGCGACACAATGGGCGGTAGGCCTTGCCGACCGCCACCAGATGATCAGTGCCTTTCTGCTTACCCTGCTGCTTTCGGCGTTGCTGGTCTTCTTACGGGACTACAAGGCCCGTCAACTGGCTCCGTTGCGCCGTACCGACGAGCTGACCCAGGCGGCCAGCCGGGAATACCTGTCCGCCGACCTGCACAAGGAAATCCAGCGCAGTGAGCGGGAGGGCACCGATATGTCGATTATCATGATAGGGCTGGACACCCATTTGAGCGATGACGAACCGGATGAGGATATCCGCTCGATTCTTCCCCGCATTGGTCGCTACCTGCATTCACAGATCCGTGATTTCGACACCTACTACCGGGTAGCGGATCTGCAATTTCTGGTGATCCTGCCGGGCATTTCAACCAGCGACGCGATCGCCCGCGCCGAGACGGTCCGCAAGGGCCTGGCCATGCTTCTGGAATCCCACGGTATGAACCTGACCGTCAGCACCGGCATCGCCGGCCTGAATATCGGTGACGATGCCAACAGCCTGCAGCAGAGTGCCGCAAATGCCCTGCGCCGGGCCCAGCAGCAGGGAGGCAACCGAAGCCAGGCCTACAGTTCATGGTCGCAGCCGGCACAGCCGAGCCAGCCTCGGGCAGAGGGGCCAGTGGCATGACAGAGACCCGGCTGAGAACCTGGACACATGCCTTCGGCTACGGCATCGCCTGCCTGTTCATTTTCACCCTGGCGATGCAGAACCTCCGCTACGGCTTCTACGAACTCTTTTACCTGGCCTCCGGGATGGCGGTTCTGACCCTCGCGGGTGCCGTTTACACCATCATTTGCCGCCGGCACCAGCTGTCAGCACCCGGGCACCTGATCCTACTCTCCGGCCTGAACAGTGGCATGCTGGCAGCGCTGCTGACCATGGATGCCCCGGGCATCAGCCACTGGGCCATGCCCCTGCTGGTGCTGAATCTACTTATCCTGCCCCTGCGTCAGGGAGTCGGGCTATCGCTTCTGCTGCTGGTACCCATGTCGATCATCCTGTTCCTGGAAAAGGCACCGGCTGACGCCATTACCATCACGGGGGGCCTGTTCATCCTTCTGGCGGTTGCAGCCCTGTACATCTGGCACTATGACCACATGGCCCAGTCGGCAGAGGACCTCGCCATTACCGATCCGGTGACTGGCGCCCATAATGCCCGCTTTCTGGATGAAACCCTTCAGAAAGAGATCAGCCGTGCCATCGCCACGGGGCACTGCCTGTCCGTTATCGACCTGAGCATTGATTACGCCGACGAAGTGGCCGACCTTCACGGCAGGGACCAGGTTCAGGGCCTGTTCCGGGACATGACCGAGCACCTCTTCGGCGTGATTCGAGCCGGCGATACCCTGTACACACTGAAAGACTCGGAGTTTTTCCTGATCCTGCCGTTTACCCCGGAAGAAGGCGTGCGAGTGATTGCCGAGCGGATTCGCCGGACCATTGCCGAACACCACTGGCCGGTCGTTGGCAAAGCCACAGTAAGCCTCGGCTGCACCACCCGCGGCAGTGGCGACACCCGCACCGACACACTCAGGGACCGGGCCCACCAGGCCATGGAGGAAGCTCGCAGACGCGGCACGGATTCGGTCTGGTTCAGCCCGGGAGAAACCATCGAAACATGAGCAGTGCCTGGCTGAACGACCTGTCGGCATGGCTCAGCCTGCATCCCGGCTGGCTGGCAACAGCCCTGTTTACGACTGCCTTCATCGAATCACTCGCTATAGCCGGCATTATTGTCCCGGGTGTCGCCATCCTGTTTGCCGTGGCCATATTGGCGGGGGAAACCGGCATGCCACTTGCGGAAGCACTGCTTTGGGCGGGCCTTGGGGCCATCGCCGGCGACACGGCAAGCTTTGGTCTGGGGCGACTGTTGCAGGGTCGCCTGACAACCGCCTGGCCACTAAGCCGTTATCCAAAAATCATCGGTACCGGGGAACGCTTCTTCAAGCGTCACGGCGGCAAGAGTGTGATCATCGGCCGCTTCGTCGGCCCGGTCAGACCGATCATCCCTCTCGTGGCCGGCGCCCTGATGATGTCCTGGCGACGCTTTCTGGCCTTCAACATCGGCTCCGCTGTTGCCTGGGCGCCGGTCTATATCTTCCCGGGATTTCTGGTGGGCAGTGCCCTGGCCAGTGAAATCAGGCCTCCGGCGCATTTTTATGCGGTCATCGGCATCAGCCTCGCGGCCCTGACGGTGGTCTATTTCGTGCTGTTGAGGTTTCAGCTGGGGCTCGGGGAGGACAGTCGTTTCTACCGCTGGCTTAAGCAAAGGATGGCGCAATACGAGGCCACGAACCGTTTCTGGCGCTTGTACACAAATCAACGACCGGCCCGGGAAGGCGAATTCCCGCTGGCCTCATTCATGCTCGCGCTGGGTGCCTCCGCGCTATTGCTGATCTGGGGGCAGTTGGCTACAGCAACCAGCCTGCTGGATGGGTTCGACCAGGCCACTCTTCTTTGGTTTGAGCAACTCCGGCAACCTCTGCTGGACGGCCCCTTCATTGCCATTACCCTGCTGGGTGACTCGCCGGTGTTAATGACCGCCGGTGTGCTTGCCTGTGCGGCACTGCTATTCCGGGGTTATTACGCCGCGGCCACCCATGTTCTGGCGGCTATCACAGTGACGGTGGTTCTGGTCTGGGGCCTGAAGGCCGTGCTCGGTGTGCCCCGGCCGGATGAAGTCATGGGCCCGCCGAATTCCGGCGCTTTTCCCAGCGGTCACACGGCGGGCATTACCCTGCTGGTGACGCTGCTGGCAAGTTTTGTCGCCGGCGAAAGCAAGCACCGGAGACGTTGGCAATACTATGTGCTGCTCTCTCTTCCACTGGTGCCCGTGGCTTTGAGCCGGCTCTACCTTGGGGTGCACTGGTTTACGGATGTGATTGGGGGACTGCTGCTTGCCCTGGCTGTGACCGGTGCGGTGCGGGCCAGTTACAGCCGCTATGACAAGGTTCCGTTGGCGCCGGATATTACCATCGTCGGTGCAGCGGTGGTGTGGTTAATCTTCACGGGAGCCTACATCCTGCTGTCCTGGGAACAGGCGGTTCTGAACTTCAGGCCGGTGGCTGGCACCTAGCCTTCTTCCAGCGCCTCCAAAAGACCCTGTAGCCGGGTGAGCCGCTCAAGAGGGTCCTGCAATTCCACCAGCTTCTGCTTCTCCTGCTTGTCCAGTGGCAGAAGTTCGGTGAGCCGCCAGCCAACATCCCGCGCATCGCCATAGTCGATGGCCATGTTCAGGTCCCGGATGACCGGATGACGAAACAGCGCCTTCAGAACCGAGGGCAATTCGCTGAAACGCTCCGGCACCTCACTTTCTGCCTCTTCAATCAGGCATTCGACGTCACCCACATTCAGGCCGTCTTCCTGCTGCCAGCTGCGGACCACGGAGACCTTGGATTCGCCCTCAACGGTAATCCCCAGAAGGCCGTTATCAAGCTGCTGGAAATCGATAATCCTCACATAGGTGCCGATATCGTAGAAAGCGGCGGTGCGCCCGGCCTCTCCGCCTTCCTGCAACAGCACCACAACGAACCCACGATCCTCCTTGAGACAACGGGTCAGCATGTCGATGTAGCGCGGCTCGAACAGCTGCAAGGGAATCCTCCCCCTGGGCAGGACGATGGAATTCAGAGGGAACAAAGGTACATTCATAAGTGCAACAGTCACCGGAAAGCAGACTCCACAGTTTACACAGCCCGGACAATCACCGGATGGACAGCAATTGCTGAACTTCGTCGACCCTGGCCCTGGCCTCCGTCAGAAGCTGCAAACTGCGAGAAGCATTGAGTTCAAGCTCGCCCAGGCGTCGATACGCAGGCACCTGGTCGAACGGAGGAAGCTCGGCATTCTGGCTGGAACCGATCATCGAATGCAATTGCGCCACGATAACCACATCCACCAATTGGGGTGATGCCTCGCGGCATTCATAGCCCCAGTCCTCGGCATGACGGACCGCCTCCACGAACGCCGGCGGGAAAGACCAGTTCTCCAGAACCGCCGTACCCACATCCGCCCTGAGTTCGCGGATTGCATGGCCGAGGTTGGCTTCATCGGCAAAGAGATTCACATGGTGTTCCGCCTGGACCAGAATCGGTACCACGCCGATATCATGGAGCAGCCCCGCCAGCAACGCCTCCTCCGGATTCAGTTTGGTGGCGTGATCCGCCAGCACCCAGCAGAGGGCAGCCACTTCACGAGAGTGACGCCAAAGCTTTTCCATCTCTTTCTGAAGTGACGCCTGACGGGTTTTGAAAACCTCGCGCATGGAAAACACCGTCACCAGTTGCCGGGTGGTACGCATGCCCAGACGGACCACTGCTTCCCGGACATTCCGGACGTCACTGAATCCGCGGTAAAGAGGGCTGTTACAGGCGCGAACAAGCTTGGCCGCCATGGCCGGGTCAGCCGATACGGCAAGGGCCACCTGATCCGCCGTCGACTCCTCGCGATCCACCGCCCGCCGGACCTTCCAGGCCACATCCGGCACACTGGGAAGCTTCACCTGGTTCGATCTCAGCTCCGACAGGAACTCCATCAGCAAGTGATGCTCCTCGCTCTCCAGCCCTCCATTGCCTTCACCAGAATCCATCTCAACCTGTTCGACAGGCGCTGAGCGCAGCAACTGGTTGAGAATGTCCTGCTCGACGACCAGGAATTCCGAAGGTTTTACGGCTGTAACGTCGTACATCCGTGGCTGGAGTCTGGCAATCGGGTTCTGGGCTTTCTCGGTTTCGGCTTCAATGATCGTTTTTCGGCCATCCACGGACTCAAGCTCAATCTTTCCCGACACCAGGAAAAAATCGAGACCATCACGGACACCGCGTTCCAGAACCCGCTGCCCGGGCCCATGGGTACGACGCTCGGCTCGGCTGGCAAGCAAAACCAACTGGTCATCGGTCAGCCGGTTCAAAGGCTGAAACTCTTTAAGGCGACGAAGCGGCAGGCTTTCCTGGCCGGCCATAGGCATACTCCTTGTCGGATCAAACCGGAAAATAAGTTGGCAACTATGTTAACTATTGTAAACAGAGGCTCTGAAAACAACCATGCGCCTGGAGTCTAATCTGGTATCCTCTGTTTTTTTGATCAACGTCATCAGGTAACAACAGAGAGAAAAGAACCCCATGCCTCAGTATCGTTCGCGGACATCCACCGCAGGCCGCAACATGGCCGGCGCCCGTGCCCTCTGGCGCGCCACCGGCATGAAAGACGGCGACTTCGGCAAACCGATCATCGCGGTTGCCAACTCTTTCACCCAGTTCGTGCCCGGCCACGTGCACCTGAAGGACCTCGGGCAACTGGTGTGTCGCGAAATCGAGTCCGCGGGGGGTGTTGCCAAGGAATTCAACACCATCGCGGTCGACGACGGCATCGCCATGGGCCATGACGGCATGCTGTACTCCCTGCCATCCCGGGAGATCATCGCCGACTCCGTAGAGTACATGGTCAATGCCCACTGTGCCGATGCGCTTGTGTGTATTTCCAACTGCGACAAGATCACCCCGGGCATGCTGATGGCTGCCATGCGCCTCAACATCCCCACGATCTTCGTCTCCGGCGGCCCCATGGAAGCAGGCAAGACCAAACTGTCCGAGCACAAGCTCGACCTGGTGGACGCGATGGTCATTGCGGCAGATCCCAACGCCTCCGACGAACAGGTGGAAGAGTATGAGCGCAGCGCCTGTCCGACCTGCGGCTCCTGTTCCGGCATGTTCACCGCCAACTCCATGAACTGCCTCACCGAAGCCATCGGTCTGGCGCTGCCGGGCAACGGTTCACTCCTGGCAACGCACGCCGATCGGGAGCAGCTGTTCCTCAAAGCCGGTCGACAGATTGTGGAGAATGCGCGGCGCTATTACGAGGAGGATGACGCCAGCGTACTGCCGTTGAGCATTGCTTCAATGGCGGCTTTCGAAAACGCCATGGTCATGGACATCGCCATGGGCGGCTCAACGAACACCATCCTTCACTTGCTGGCGGCTGCCCAGGAAGGCGGTGTCCCGTTCACCCTGAACGAGATCGACCAGCTGTCACGTCGTGTACCGCAGCTCTGCAAAGTGGCTCCGAACTCACCCAAATATCACATGGAAGATGTGCACCGGGCCGGTGGTATCATGGGCATTCTCGGCGAGCTGGAACGGGGCGGTCTGATCAACACCGACCTTCCCACCGTGCACAGCAAGACCATGAAGGAAGCCCTCGAGACCTGGGACATCATGAGGTCGCCGCCCACCGAAGTGGTCGAATTCTACAAAGCCGGTCCTGCCGGCATTCCCACGCAAACCGCCTTCTCCCAGAGCACCCGCTGGCCCACCCTGGACGGTGACCGGGAAACCGGCTGCATCCGCTCGGTTGAGAACGCCTACAGTTCCGAAGGCGGCCTGGCCGTGCTCTTTGGCAATATCGCCCTGGACGGCTGTGTGGTCAAGACCGCTGGCGTGGACGAGAGCATCTTCGTGTTCGAAGGCAAGGCGAAGGTATTCGAGAGCCAGGATTCCGCAGTTGCCGGAATCCTCTCTGACGAGGTCAAGCCGGGCGAGGTTGTCATCATCCGTTATGAAGGGCCTCGGGGTGGCCCGGGCATGCAGGAAATGCTCTACCCGACCAGCTACCTGAAATCCAAGGGGCTCGGCAAAGACTGCGCGCTATTGACGGACGGACGTTTCTCTGGCGGCACGTCCGGCCTGTCAATCGGCCACGCGTCGCCGGAAGCGGCCGCCGGTGGAGCCATTGGCCTGATCGAGAATGGCGATACTATCCGTATCGACATTCCGAACCGGAGCATAAACGTGGAACTGGACCAGCGTGAGCTGGATCGTCGCCGGGAAGCCCGGGACGCAAAAGGCTGGAAACCGGAACTGCCCCGAGACCGCAAGGTATCTGCAGCCCTGAAAGCCTATGCGCTACTGGCCACGAGCGCCGATAAAGGCGCCGTTCGGGATCTCGAAAAGCTCGACTGATTATCCTGAGCGCCAGCGAAAAAAAAGCCCGGCAGGAAAACCTCGCCGGGCTTTTTGCTGCTGAGGATGCTCCGATTACCAGAGCGACCAGCCGCCATCTTCCTCTTCTTCGATGGCGTCATCCTGCTCAGACTCCGGGGCCGAGGTTTCCGCTGCGGAAGAAGCCGACTCCTGAGCCGGCGCGCTTCTGGCTGCGGTGGACTGTGACGGTGCCGAAGCGGCAACCTGAACCGATATCATACCCAAGGCTTCCTTGGTCGGGTCGTCCAGAATTGCCGTGGCCTGAAGACCATTATCCTGCTGGAACCGCGTTAGCGCGGAACGGGTTGAGTCATCCATCTGCGGGCTGACATTGGTAATGTCGTACCCTGCTCCGTAGAGCGCATTCTTGAGTGCAACGATCTCATCCGCGAAGGCTGCAGGGGCAAAGCCCAGTGTGACCGCCAATCCGGCCGCTGCGGCCAGGCGTCCCAATCGGGTAGTTGCTTTTCTCATGGTACTCACCTGCTAACTCCTGATATCTCATCGATATCCGTTTCTTTCTTGTTATGTGGTGCCTATCTCCACAGGCTGGGGCAAACGGCTAAAAGCCTACCATACTTTTGTCGTATGTCGCCTTACGGGACATCATGTCCCGTTTCCTTGCTTTGCGCTGGCGCCTCTTCGTCCACAGAAGCAGGCGGACGGTGGGCCTCCTCACTGAATTCGCGTATGAAAATCCCCCAGAACGCCATAAACAGGGCCGCCACCAATGGTCCCATCACAAAACCGTTGATGCCGAACATGACGATGCCGCCGAGTGTCGACAGCAGGACAATGTAATCCGGCAGTTTGGTATCGCGACCAACCAGTACCGGGCGCAACAAGTTGTCAGCCAACCCGATGACCACCACTCCAAAGGCTGTCAGCACCACCGCCTCGATCACATCGCCCACCGCGGCAAGGTAGATGGCGGCCGGCACCCAGACCAGCGCGGCACCTACCGCGGGCAAGAGCGAAACAATCGCCATGACCACACCCCAGAGCAGAGCGCCAGTGATCCCGAGAACCCAGAAAATCAGCCCGCCCAAGGCCCCCTGGATGATCGCAATCAGCAGGTTGCCCTTGACGGTAGCCCGGGTCACCTCCGCAAACTTGGCGAACAGCAAACGCTCCCGTTCATCACCCAATGGCAAAGCCTTTATGATCAACTCCACCAACGCATGACCATCCCGCAGCAGGAAGAACGCCAGATACACCATCAAGGCCAGGCCCAGGAAAAACTGGAAGGTATTCTGACCCACGCCCAGCGCCTGCCTGCCCAGGAACTGGCTTCCTCCGACAAAAATACTTACCGCCCTGTCCCTCAGCTCGGCAAAGCTGATATCAAACTGCGCCAGGAAGGCCTGGATGGCGGGAAACGACTGGTTGACTCGATCTATGTATTCCCCGGGCCGTATTTCACCACTCTGGATCTGCTGATAAAGCGCGACGCCCTCGGCAACCAATGAGGTCACCAGAACCAGGACCGGGATAACCACGATGAACATGCAAATACACAGGGTGATCAGCGCATTTACATTGGGCCTGTGCCCGAGCTTGCGCACCAGCAATTGCTGCACCGGGTGGAAAATCAGGGCGATGGCGACCGCCCAGAATATGGGCCCGAAGAAGGGTTTCATCAGAAATACAAAGGCAAGGGAAACGCCGACCAGCAACGCCAGAAAAGTCCGTGTTTCAAGTTTTGCGTACATAGTTTATGCGGTTCCCTGATGTTGGTTCTGCGATTTACCGAGCCATTCTACCCTACCACGCTGGCGTGGCCACTGTAGCTGTCTTCGGGTTATAGTGGACGGTTGTTGATCAACTAATAGACAGGTCATGTTGTTGGAACTGGAAACCTTCACCATCGAAACAGCCCTGGATGCGGCCACTGAGTTGCGCAAGGTTCTGGCCGCCAGAACTCACCGACGCAAAGTGATGGGTCAGGAAGTCATGGTACCCGGTCAGTTGGGCGAGGCCCTGCAGCTTCCACGCATTATCAACCGGCTCCAGAGCAAGCAGATGAAGCGGAGGGAACTTGGTCTGGAAGACTTCCAGGAGCTGTGGCCTACCCTGTCGCCACAGACACGGGAAAGAGTGCTGGGGGCAATCGGCTGGTATGACCCCGAGGAGCTTGACTGGGATGACAAGCGATCCAACCGTCGGCCACTGGTCGATCCTGACAGTTAAGCCGTATAACACCGGCATCCCGACTTTGAAATGTCATACTCGGCCCATATGTTGGGCAGTATCAGGAGGATATTTATGACTGAACAACAGCAATACACAGCACTTCTTGCTGAAGGCAGCGCGGTCCCCACGCTCCTTTGTGGCCACTGCCACTCGATTCTCTCCAGGACCCGGATTTTCCGGAATGAGGGCGACCAGCACCAAGACATGGAGTGCCAGACCATTGGCCTTTGCTCAGCCGACGATTGTGGCGCCGTCAATTGTTGCGACGACGCTCTGGCCCGCGTTGACAACCCCGAACGCCTGTTTGGCATCGCGTCCTGATTCAAAGCCACAACGCTCTGTTACGCAACTCAAACACACAAATTTTCCATCTGCTTTATCCTGAACTTCGACGATTGTAGTAGGGCACTATGAGCACCGGATGCCGCCCGGCAATCACGCAACCAATCAGTCAGGACAGTCGATGGCATGCGTATTCTGAGAACCGATGAAGCCCGCTTCGCAGGTCTTCCGGATTACCCCTTTGCTCCAAACCATCTCGACGTAGAACCGGGTCTCCGGATGCACTACGTTGACGAAGGCCCGAGAAACGCCTCGCCGGTACTCATGCTCCACGGCGAACCATCGTGGTCCTACCTTTACCGTCACATGATCCCTCTGGTGGCCGAGGCCGGTCACCGGGTGTTGGCCCCGGATCTGATCGGCTTCGGCAAATCCGACAAGCCGGCATCGGTTGCAGACTATAGTTACGGCCGCCATCTCACGTGGCTGGCCAGCTGGCTTGAACAGCTCAACCTGACCAATGTCACCCTTGTATGCCAGAACTGGGGATCGTTGCTGGGTCTGCGACTGGCCGCGGAACACCGTCAGCGATTCAGCCGAATCATCGTCGGAAACGGCATGCTGCCAACCGGCGAAACGCCTGTTCCGGGGGTATTTTCCATGTGGAAGGCATTTGCCACACACAGCCCCTGGTTCCCGGTCGGCCGTATCGTGCAACTGGGCACCGATCGCACCCTGAGCAAAGCTGAAATTGCCGCCTACGAAGCCCCATTCCCGTCGGCAGAGTTCAAGGCCGGAGCCAGGGCGTTTCCAAAACTGGTTCCGACTGAACCGGGCACACCGGACAGCGACGCCAACAAGGCGGCCTGGCAGGTCCTGGAAAAGTGGAAGAAGCCCTTCATCACCTGCTTCAGCAGTGGCGACCCGATTACCCGGGGCGGCGACAGACACATGCAGCGCCGGATTCCCGGTGCCCACGGTCAACCCCATATCACACTGAGAGGCGGGCACTTTCTCCAGGAAGATTCACCGGAAGATTTCGCCCGCATCATCATCGATGCCCTGAAATCGGAAATGGCGGCCTGAGCCGCCATTTCTGTCAATCAAAGACCGTTACCGTCTGGCGACTCAGCGCCACCAGTTCGCCTTTGGCGGTCCAGATTCCGGCCTGGGTGTGGCCGTAACCGGCGCCCGCCTGATCAATGGAAACTTTGTACAACAGCCAGTCGCCCGGCTCCATGACCGGCCTGGGATGTACGATATCCAGCGCCCAGCTCAGGGAACTGGTCTTTACCCGTTGCTTCACATAGGGCAGAACCGCCGGTGGCCAGGCATCCACCAGGCCAATGATATGCGCATCGGAGAAAGTCTCCGGGGGTGTCCGGAACTGCATCCAGCCGCCCAGCTCCCGTCCGCCCTTGCCGCTGAACGGCAGGTTACCGAAAGCCCAGCGCATCTCGATCTGCTGGATGAACTCCGGGGTCACACCTTCGATATAGTCCAGCCCCGGGCATTCGATGATCGGTGTTGCCTCGGGCGCCGGCAGGGCGTCCACCTGTACCTCCGAATCGCGGTCTCCGCCAAAGCTGGCCAGGCAGACCAGCCGTGGTTCACCGTTCTGGACAATGCGCCCCTGCACCTGACTGACCGCCTTGCCCTCGCGCAGAATCTCGGCCTCGAAGCTTGCAGGCACTTCCGGCTCCACCGGGCCCACGAACGATACCTGCAATGACCGCATGGCCCGGCCCTCGACGACAAGCTTTTCCATGCGCTCAAACATCAACGCTGCCGTGAGACCGCCGAATGTGGCCCTGCCCTGAGACCAGCTCAAAGGCATTACCAGTTCCTCACTGCCACGGGCCGCCCGCAATAATTCATCAAAGGTCATTTCATGTTCCTGTTAGCAACCTATCGGGATAGTTACGAAGATTGCCGAAGATCGGACAGCAACGCAATGATCAGTCCCCGGCAACTACCTATAGCCTTGCAAGGGTTTTGCGTATTAAAGCCGCAATAAAACCGCTATAATGTGCGCACAACATGCATTGCCCGGCAATGCTTTACCTCCCGAATTCCGAGTGAATCAATGTCTGAATTGTCCTTTGCCGAACTGGGGCTTGATCCAGCCGTACTTGAAGCTGTGTCCGCCGTTGGCTATGAAACCCCGTCACCCATCCAGGCCCAAGCCATTCCCGCACTGCTGGCCGGTAACCATCTTCTGGGTGTTGCCCAGACCGGAACCGGTAAAACCGCAGCCTTTGCACTACCCCTGCTGAGCCGGATAGACGCCTCTGTAACCGACCCCCAGATTCTGGTTTTGGCCCCAACACGGGAACTTGCCATCCAGGTGGCGGAAGCTTTTACCACCTACGCCAGCAAGTTCCGGAACTTCCATGTTCTGCCCATTTACGGCGGCCAGGACTTTTACCCTCAGATCAAGGGCCTGCGTCGCGGTGCCCAGGTGATTGTGGGCACCCCGGGCCGAATGCTTGACCACCTGCGCAAGGGCACCCTGAAGCTGGACAGCCTGAAGGCGCTGGTTCTGGACGAAGCCGACGAAATGCTGCGCATGGGCTTTATCGACGACGTGGAAGCGATTCTGGCGAAGACGCCGGAGAACTGCCAACGAGCCCTGTTCTCGGCCACCATGCCTCCGCAGATCAAGAAAGTGGCCCAGACCTACCTGCGTAAAGCCGTGGAAGTCCGCATCGAAAGCGAAACCCGCACGGTCGAGCGCATCTCCCAGTTCGTTCTGCCGGTCTATGCTGAGCGCAAACTGGATGCCCTCACCCGAATCCTTGAAGTGGAGCCGTTCGACGCATCGATCATCTTTGTGCGCACCAAGGCGGAAACCACGCTGCTGGCCGAGAAGCTGTCAGCACGCGGGCACGCAGTTGCTCCTCTGAACGGTGATCTTAACCAGCGCCAACGTGAGCAGACCGTTGAAGACCTCAAACGTGGCAAAAAAGACATCATTGTTGCCACCGACGTGGCCGCTCGCGGACTGGATGTACCGAGGATCACCCACGTCATCAACTACGATGTGCCCTACGACACCGAAGCCTACATCCACCGTGTTGGCCGAACCGGCCGCGCCGGACGCGAAGGCAAGGCAATCCTGCTGGTTACGCCCCGGGAACGCAGCTGGCTACGCACACTGGAGCGCGCTACCAATTCACCCATGCAAGCCTATCAGCTGCCTTCACCGGTTGAGCTGAAAAAAATGCGCGAGCAGCAGTTCGAAACACAGCTGCTGGGCTTTGCCGAGGATGGCAAGCTGGCCAAAGCGATGGCGCTGCTGGATGAGATTGCAGAACGCAACGACATGGACACGGCGATGGTCGCCGGCGCTCTGGCCTGCTGGCTGGAGGCGTCTCAGCCAGGCTCGCTACCGCTGGAGCAGCCGGAGGCCTTGCCGGAGATTTCGGCCACTGCACCCCCGCGCCGGGACCGCCAGGGTGGTCGTCCGGGTGGCAAGCCCGGGTACAAGCCGGGCTTCAAAAAAGGTTCCAAGGGCCGTGGCGGCCCTGGCCCGAAGGGCAAGTCTCCCGGCAAGGGCGGCAAGCCCGCAGGCAAGCGCCCGCCTCGTCAGGCTTAAGCCTGACGCTGATAGACCACGAAACTGTAGTCGTAAGGGTTGTTATCGGACGCGGAGAAATCCTCCCGTCCGATTTCTTCCCACTCATCCCAGTTTACTTCCGGAAAAAACGCATCGCCGTCCACCTCAGCGTGCACCTGGGTGATGTACATCCGATCAACCATCGGCAATGCCTCGGCGTAGATCTGCCCGCCACCGATAATCATCACTTCGTCACCACCTTCCAGCTCCGCCTGCGCCTCGGCCTTCACCAGCGCTTCGGGCAAAGACTTCGCAGCCACTGTTCCGGTTGGCGCTTCCCAGGCTTCATTCCGCGAGATCACCACGTTCATCCGCCCCGGCAGCGGCCGACCGATGGAATCCCAGGTCTTCCGACCCATGATGATGGGCTTGCCCATGGTGGCCTGCTTGAAATAGCGAAGGTCACCTGGCAGGTACCAGGGCAGGTTGTTGTTGCGGCCGATGACCCGGTTCCGGGACATGGCGACGATCAGGGCTTTTCTCATGTACTCGCCTCTTCGGGATTCGGTCAGATGGCAATCGGGGCCTTGATGCCCGGATAGGGGGCATAGCCCTCAAAGTCGAAATCCTCCAGTTCGTACTCGAAGATACTCGCGGGCTTGCGTTTGATTACCAACGTCGGCAACGCGCGGGGCTTGCGCTTCAACTGTTCGAAGACGATGTCATCGGTCAGATGGTTCTGGTAGAGGTGACAGTCGCCGAAGGTATGCACAAACTCACCGACAGCCAGATCACACTGCTGGGCAATCATGTGCGTCAGCAAGGCGTACGACGCAATATTAAAAGGCACGCCCAGGAACAGATCGGCGCTGCGCTGGTAAAGCTGGCATGAGAGCTTGCCGTCCACCACGTAGAACTGGAAGAGGCAGTGACAGGGTGCCAGCGCCATGCGGCCCTCGCGAACGTTATCCTGGGGACCGATGGACTCGTCCGGAAGTTCAGCGGGGTTCCAGGCGGACACGATCAGACGGCGCGAATTCGGTTTGGTGCGGATCTGCTCGATCACTTCACTGATCTGGTCAACCACCTCGCCATTGGGACACTGCCAACTGCGCCACTGTTTGCCGTAGATCGGGCCAAGATCGCCATTTTCCAGCGCCCATTCGTTCCAGATCGAGACCTTGCGTTCCTGCAGCCAGGTATTATCGGTGGAGCCCCGCAGAAACCAGAGCAGTTCATAGATGATACTGCGCAGGTGGACTTTCTTGGTGGTCACCAACGGAAAGCCTTCCTGGAGGTTGAAACGGATCTGGCGGCCGAAGACAGACCGGGTGCCAACGCCGGTACGGTCTCCCTTGTCGAATCCGTTATCAACAACGTCTTGCATCAGGTCGAGATAGGCTTTCATCGGGCTTGTCTCCGGTAGGCAATAAACATCAGGGCGGCGCCGGCAACGATCATCGGGAAGGACAGTACCTGCCCCATGGTTAGCCAGTCAAAAGCGAGGTAGCCCAGTTGCGGGTCTGGCTGGCGCACGAATTCCACCAGGAAGCGGAACACGCCGTAGCAAACGAGGAACAGACCGGAAACCGCCATGGTCGGCCGCTGCCGGGATGAGAACCACCACAGGATCACGAACAGGGCCACGCCTTCCAGGGCAAACTGGTAAAGCTGGGAGGGATGGCGGGCGAGAGAATCCGGAGCCGTTCGAAACACCATACCCCAGGCAACGTCGGTGGGCTTGCCCCACAACTCGCCGTTAATAAAGTTTCCGATCCGTCCTGCGCCGAGCCCGAGGGGCACCAGCGGCGCCACAAAGTCAGCCAGGCGCCAGAAACCGCTGCCCACCTTGCGGCCATACCACCACATGGCAAACATCACGCCCAGCAGACCGCCGTGGAAAGACATGCCCCCTTCCCAAACCCGCAGCAGCCAGAGCGGGTCGGCCAGGAAGGCATCAAAGTTGTAGAACAGGACATAGCCGAAGCGGCCGCCCAGGATGACCCCCAGGGCCAGGTAAAAAAGAAGGTCGCCCATCTGCTCTTCGTTGATAGGCGACCAGGGCTTGCGGGTGCGTATGCGTCCAAGCCACCAGCCGGCCAAAAAACCGAACAGATAGGTCAAGCCGTACCAGTGGATCTTGAGGGGACCGATGGCAATGGCCACCGGATCAATCTGGGGATGCTGCAGCATCAACTACCTCTCAGCTCAGGAGAAAACGGAGACCCACCAGCAGGAGCATGATGGAGAACGTACGCTTGAGAATCCGGGGATTCAGCCGATGGGCCAGATTGGCGCCAATCCGGGCAAAGAAAACGCTGGTGAGAATGATACCGATGAGCGCAGGCAGATAAATGAAGCCTGCACTCAGTTCCGGCACTGCTGGATGATGCCATCCGGTCCAGATATTACCCAGCGCACCAGACACGGCAATGGGCAGGCCACAGGCGGCGGATGTACCTACCGCCTGCTGCATCCGCACGTTACACCAGCTCAGGTAAGGCACCGTAAGGGTTCCCCCGCCGATTCCGAAAATCGCCGAGCCCCAACCGATAACGCCACCGGCGACGCCAAGACCTGCAACCCCGGGAACGTCGCGACCCGGTTTGGGGTCAACCTGGAAAAACATTTTGAGCCCCACCAGAATGACAAAAATGCCGATGACCAGTTCGAGCGCGCGCCCGCTCATCAGGGACGCCGTCCAGGCGCCAACCAGGGCGCCGCCGATAATCCCGACCGTCATCGGACGGAACAGATCCCAGCGCACCGCGCCATGCTTGTTATGGGAACGTATGGAACTGACCGAGGTGAACACGATGGTCGCGAGCGAGGTGCCTACGGCCAGATGGGGAATAATATCCGGATCGATTCCCTGCAGACCAAAGGTGAACATCAACACGGGCACGATGATCAGCCCGCCACCAATGCCGAACAGCCCCGCCACGGTGCCTGCCAGGGCACCGAGGGCCAGATAAGAAGCTATTACGTAAAACAGAGTCATTGTTTGAGCCGCACCCGGGAAACCAAGGCTGGTATGATACACAGCGCAAGAGTCAACTTCATTAAATCCGGGAGCCCACTCCTACACCATGTGCCTGATCGCTTTCGCCGTTGGCCAGAACCCTCATTTCCCATTGGTGGTTGCCGCCAATCGGGATGAATTTTTCCGCCGCCCGACGGCCGCCATGGACTGGTGGACCACCCAATCCGGTACCCGGGTGCTTGCCGGCCGTGACCTGCTCTCCGGTGGCACCTGGCTTGCGATTAATACCTCGGGAGAGGTCAGCGCCGTGACCAACGTCCGGGAAGGGGCACCGGAAACCGGCCGTATCAGTCGGGGTGAACTGCCTTTGCGGGCACTCACTGATTCCCGGAAGCATCTTGAACGCTATCTGCTCGACACCGCCGACCAGTTTTCCGGCTTCAACCTGGTGCAGCTGACCACAGCAGACGGATGGTATTTCAGCAATCGGGATGCCCATCCGGGCCGACAAATCCACCGCGGGGTCTACGGACTGAGCAATCATCTGTTGCAGACGCCCTGGCCCAAGCTTCTGCGCCTTCGGCAGGCTGCGGGAGATACCATTGCCGCCGCCGGACGGGATGCGGCAACACTGCACAACGAGCTGATTCCGCTGCTCCAGGACAGCACGCCCGCGCCAGACCATATGCTGCCCGATACAGGCGTTGGCCTGGAGACGGAGCGCTTTCTGTCGTCGCCATTCATCGTGGGTTCGGATTACGGCACTCGGGCAACCACCGTGGTGACCGTTTCAGCCAGCGGTGAAATCGAGGTGACGGAACAGAACTGGGGTCCGGATGCCCGGACCGGTGAACGCCGTCACTTCCACTGGCGGCGATAGCGATCAGGCTCTGGTATAATCCGCGAAATTCTGCCACCCGATCGGAGGGCCCCTGATGGCCGGTGAACAAGGCGCCACATCGATAGCTGATTTTGAGAAGTCTCTTGATGAACTGGAAAAGCTGGTTCGCGATCTGGAGCAGGGCGAGCTGTCCCTGGAACAGTCCCTGACGGCGTTCGAGCGGGGTGTAAAGCTGACCCGGGAATGCCAGCAGGCGTTGAAGAGCGCCGAGCAACGGGTCGAACAACTGGTCCAGAACAGCGACGGCACCCTGGAAACCCGCCCGTTCTCACCGGATGATGCTGACTGATGTCCGGAAAGAACCTGCTTGCCTCTGATTTTCTGGAAACCTGCCGGGCCCGCGTCGATGCGGAACTGGACCGGTGCATTACCCGTGATTCCGCCTCTGGCCGGCTGCAGGAAGCCATGCGCTACAGCGTGCTGGGCGGTGGCAAGCGAATCCGGCCGGCGCTGTGTCTTGCAGCGGCAAAGGCAATGGGACAGACCGGTGACGAGGCCCTGATCCCGGCCTGCTCAGTGGAACTGATCCACGCCTACTCGCTGATCCACGATGACCTGCCGGCCATGGATGACGATGAATTGCGCCGCGGACGGCCCACTACCCACATTGCCTTCGACGAAGCCACCGCCATCCTTGCTGGCGATGCCCTGCAGGCACTGGCTTTTGGCTGGCTTGCCGAAGCGCCGGGACTGTCTGAATCGGTGCGTCTGATCATGGTCCGGGAACTGGCCCGGGCCAGTGGCCACGGAGGAATGGTTGGTGGCCAGGCCATCGATCTGGAGTCCGTCGGCAAAACCCTGGCCCTGGCGCAACTTGAAACCATGCATCGCCACAAGACTGGCGCCCTTATCGAAACCAGCGTACGAATTGGCGCCCTGACGGCGCCGTCGGTCGACGAGCAGGCCCTGGCTTCCCTGACCCAGTATGCCAAAGCCCTGGGCCTGGCCTTCCAGGTTCAGGATGACCTGCTGGACATCGAGGGCGACACAACGGTCATTGGCAAACCCCAGGGCTCAGATGCCGCCCGCGCCAAACCCACCTACCCCGCCCTGCTTGGCCTGGATGGCGCCAGGGAGCACCTGGCCAATCTGCTTGAACAGGCCCAGCAAAGTTTGCAGGAGTTTGGTCCCGAAGCAGACCCCCTGCGGGCAATGGCCGATTACGTGGTGGCAAGAACCCATTGAATCCCGGCGCTCCGAAGGCGCACACTGGCCGTAAATATTTTCGTAACAACTGGCCCGCTTTGTGTGAAACAGCTTCCCCTGTTCCCTTATAATGCCAGTCAGTTACTGAACGTACCGGAAAAGACCCGAGCAGATGCAGGACACTTATATTTTCAAGGAAATCCCGTCACAGCGGCCCAATACGCCGCTTCTGGACCGGATTGACGAACCGGCCCAGCTCAGAGAGCTGGCCCCGGAAGAGCTGACCCGGCTGGCCCGGGAGCTCAGGGCCTTTCTGTTATGGTCAGTGGGCCAGACTGGCGGTCATTTCGGGGCCGGCCTGGGTGTGCTTGAGCTTACCGTCGCCCTTCACTACGTCTTTGATACGCCGAGCGACCGCCTGGTGTGGGACGTCGGCCACCAGGCCTACCCCCACAAGATCCTGACCGGACGGAAAGAGTCCATGGGAAGCATCCGCCGCAAAGGCGGTCTGGCCGGCTTCCCGAAACGGGCCGAAAGCGAATACGACACCTTTGGCGTCGGCCATTCCAGCACTTCCATCAGCGCAGCGCTGGGCATGGCGATCGCAGCACGCCTGCAGCAGACCGGTCGAAAGAGCATTGCCGTTATTGGTGACGGCGCCATGACCGCCGGCATGGCATTCGAGGCGCTGAACCACGCCGGTCACCTGCACGCCGACATGCTGGTGATCCTCAACGACAACGACATGTCGATTTCCCGGAACGTTGGCGGGCTGTCCAACTACTTTGCCAAACTGCTGTCCAGTCGCACCTACAATCAGGTCCGCGATAGCAGCAAGAAGGTTCTGCAGGGGGCGCCACACCTAATGGCGCTGGCCAAGAAGACCGAGGAACACTTCAAGGGCATGATTGCCCCTGGCACCCTGTTCGAGGAACTGGGGTTCAACTACATCGGCCCGATCGATGGCCACGATCTGCCCCTGCTGGTGGAAACCCTGGAGAACATCCGCGAACTTGAAGGTCCGCAGTTCCTGCATGTGGTGACCACCAAGGGCAAGGGCTTTGCCCCGGCCGAAGCCGATCCGATCGGCTATCACGCCATCAACAAGATCGAGCCGGTTCCACCCAGTAAACCCGAACCGGTCAAGCCGAAACCAAAGAAGCCCAAATATGCCAACGTCTTCGGACAATGGCTGTGCGATTCTGCCGAACAGGATGAGCGCGTGGTGGGCATCACCCCGGCCATGTGTGAAGGCTCGGATCTGCTGGCATTCTCACAGCGCTTCCCGGAACGCTACTTCGATGTCGCCATCGCCGAACAGCACGCAGTCACGCTGGCCGCAGGGCTAGCCTGTGACGGCGCCAAGCCGGTGGTCGCCATCTACTCGACGTTCCTGCAGCGGGCGTACGATCAACTGATTCACGATGTCGCTATCCAGAACCTGGATGTGCTGTTCGCGATTGATCGCGCAGGCCTGGTCGGTGAAGACGGCCCGACCCATGCTGGCGCTTTCGACATCAGCTACCTGCGCTGCGTGCCGAACATGGTGGTGATGACACCGTCGGACGAAAATGAAACCCGCCAGATGCTCCAGACCGGCATGCTCTACGAAGGACCGGCATCGGTGCGCTACCCGCGTGGCACAGGCCCCGGTGTCGAAATTCAGCAGGAACTGACGCCGCTTGAGATTGGCAAGGGCCGCCGGATTCGCAACGGCAAAGGTGTTGCCATCCTCAACTTTGGCACCCTGCTGGCGCCTGCTCTGGAGGCCGCAGAAGCCATCGGCGCGACGGTCGCAGACATGCGTTTCGTCAAACCCCTGGATGAAGAACTGGTGCTGGAGCTAGCCGAGCAGCATGAATTGCTGGTTACCCTGGAAGAAAACGCCATTGCCGGTGGTGCAGGCAGCGCCGTGACCGAATTTCTGAACAGCCGTCTGGTTACCATGCCAGTACTTCAACTGGGCCTGCCCGATACCTTCATGGACCACGGCAAGCACGGGGAACTGCTGACCGAATGTGGTCTGGACGCCGCGGGTATTGAATCGTCTATCCGCACGCGGATCGAGACCCTGCGCCACCAGAATCTGAAAGCTGTCAAATAGACGGAACACAAGCCCGAGAATGCAAAAGGCCCGCGGAGTTCGCGGGCTTTTTCGTAGGTGGCGACAAATCCAGCTCAGATTTCGGGATCGTCGTCCTGATGGGTCTCCAGCCAATGGCCGAGCTTGCTCTGCTTGGTATCGAGGTAGTGTTCATTGTGGGGGTTGCGGCCCACGTGCAGAGGTACCCTTTCCGTAATGTCGATGCCGTAGGAGGAGAGCGCTTTGACCTTGCGGGGATTATTGGTCATCAGCCTCAGGCTCCTGATACCGAGATGCTCCAGCATGTCCTTGCACATGCTGTAGTCACGAAGATCGGCCGCGAAACCCAGACGTTCATTGGCCTCTACCGTATCAGCGCCCTGATCCTGCAGATGGTAGGCGCGGATCTTGTTCAACAGGCCGATTCCCCGACCCTCCTGACGCAGATACATGAGGATACCCCGACCTTCCCGGGCAATGCTGCGCAGCGCCTCTTCCAGCTGGTAGCCGCAATCACACCGCATGCTATAGAGGGCGTCGCCGGTCAGACATTCGGAGTGCGTGCGGGCCAGCATGGGTTCGTCGCTATCCAGGTCGCCGAGAGTCAGGGCAACGTGTTCCTTTCCGGTGTCCGGTTCTTCAAAGCCGTGCATATCAAATACCCCGAACGGGGTCGGCAACCGGCAGGTCTGGATGTAACGAACAGCCACAGTGTTTCCTCGTGGTTCAGTCAATCGGGCCGCGCATTCTATCACGGGCCCGCCCGCTTGGCGTAGTCTCGGCACTGTCGCTCCTCCGGAGTGGTCTTGGTAACCAACACTTACGAGCGCGGCGGTCCGCCAGATCAGGCTTTATCGGCGACCCAGTGGCCACTGCGGCCGCCTTTCTTCTCCAGCAGACGCACGGAATCAATCTCCATGCCACGATCGACCGCCTTGCACATGTCGTACAGCGTCAGTGCCGCCACGCTTGCCGCGGTTAACGCCTCCATCTCGACACCGGTCTGGCCGGAAAGTTTGCAGCGGGTCAGAATATGTACAGATGCCCCGTCGTCGCCCGGAGTCAGTTCAACTTTCACAGACGTCAGGTTCAGCGCATGACACAAGGGAATCAGATCATGGGTTTTCTTTGCGGCCATGATACCGGCGATGCGGGCAACAGCCAGGACATCCCCTTTGGGATGCTCACCCTCAATAATCATGTTCAGGGTTTCCGGCGCCATGCGGATGGTAGCTTCAGCGCGGGCCTCGCGTTCGGTGGCCGCCTTGTCGGTCACGTCCACCATGCGGGCTTCGCCCTTGTCGTCGAGATGGGTCAGTTTACTCACGGTTTCTCCCGGAATCGGTTGTGCAAGATGGTGAAAAATGCAGGAACGACAGCATAACAGACATGGCCACGGCGTCGCTGACAAGTGTCAGCTTTGCGGCCACCAGAACCGGATTCCGGCGATGCCCTGACCGCCCCGCTGGCGAGCCTCGCGGAGATCGCCGGGCGACAAACCGCCCAGGGCAAATACCGGAAGCACCGCTTCCGACACCAGGTCGGCAAAGACCGACCATCCCAGGGTCGGCGCACCCGGATGGCTTTCGGTCGGCTGGACTGGCCCCAGGGTCACATAGTCCGCTCCGATAGCCGTCGCATGATCGATTTCCTGCCTGTCATGGCAGGAAACCCCCAGCCAGACATCTTCCGGAACCGGTCTCGCCGAGAGCTTGGCCGCCTCGAGCCAGGGCAGGTGCAGCCCATGGGCGCCGGGTATGGCGCGGAATACCTCCGGTCCACCGTGCACAATCAGGGCGGCTCTGGCCTTTTCACAAACCGGCAACGCGTTCGCCGCCAACTCCCGATAGGCCAGCGGTCTCAACGCCGGAGCCCGGAGCAGCACCAGCGGTGGTCGAGCGGCGCTCAGACCCTCCTGCAAGTGCGCAAGGGCTGGCTCCAGGCCATTCTCGGAACCGGTGATTGCCAACTGCCGGGGCAGACGCAGAGCGCGAATGATCGGCCGGTTGGCGGCGGGGAAATCCTCATCCCGAAGCTGCTCCCGGGTCAGCCATTCCACGGGCTGCCCCTCACATCCCCTTGCCTCGCCCTCGGCAGCGCTGGTTTCCCAGACGTCCAGGAAAACCCGCTTGTCGCCATAATCGTGCCGAATACCGATAACAGGCTCCAGGGAACCCGCCGGCACGTGAAGACCGGTTTCCTCGGCAATTTCGCGCACAAGCGCCACCTGAACCGTCTCGCCAGGCTCCACCTTGCCACCGGGAAACTCCAGTAAGCCCCCCTGGTGAACGTGGTCTGGCCGTCGGGCGATCAGCACCCGGCCATCACGGACGATGACCGCCACGGCAACGTGAACCTCTTTGACCGACGTCTCTCTGGCAGACATGCTCAGGTACGATACTCGGCGTTGATAGTCACGTAATCGTGGGAGAAATCGCAGGTCCACACGGTTTCCCGAACATTACCCCGCTTGAGGTCGATGGCAATGGTGATCTCTTCCCGATCCATCACGGCCTGCCCGCGGGCTTCCGAGTAATCCTCGGCCCGGCCACCGTTGCGGACCAGGCAGACATCGCCCAGATAGATTTCAAGGGCATTGAGGTCCAGTCCTTCGACACCGGCGCGACCCACCGCCGCCAGAATCCGGCCCCAATTGGGGTCCGAGGCGAACAGTGCGGTCTTGACCAACGGCGAATGCGCGACGGTATACGCAACGTCCAGAGCCTCCTGCTGGCCGGCCGCTCCGCTGACGTCGATGGTGACAAACTTGGTTGCTCCTTCGCCATCACGGACAATGGCGTGGGCCAGTTCCAGATAGATTGCCTGCAAGGCCTCCCGCAGCTTCGGCAGCGCCGCGCTGGAGGCCGTAATCTCGGGGCCGGAATACTGGCCGCTGGCCATCAGCATGCAGGCGTCATTGGTGGAGGTGTCGCCATCGATAGTGATGCGGTTGAAGGACTTCTCCCCCAGCTCCGAGGCAAGTGTCTGCAGCAGTTCCGGCGCAATCCGGGCATCGGTGGCAATAAAACCGAGCATCGTCGCCATGTTGGGACGAATCATGCCCGCACCCTTGCTGATGCCCGAGATGGTTACCGTGTGACCATCCAGCTCAACCTGACAGGAAGCGCCCTTGGGGCGGGTGTCCGTGGTCATGATGCCACTGGAAGCTTCAGCCCAGCGATTCTCGGCAGTGTTCGCCAAAGCCTCCGGAAGCGCGCCAACGATCTTCTGGACCGGCAAAGGCTCGCCAATCACCCCCGTGGAAAACGGCAGAATCTCGACTTCAGTAACGCCCGCCTGCTTTGCGAGGGCCTGGCAGCATGCCATGGCATCCCGCATACCTGGCTCTCCCGTACCGGCGTTGGCATTACCCGTGTTGATCAAGAGGTACCGGGGCGAGGTCTCGGCCAGATGCCGGCGGCTGAGGGTAACCGGTGCTGCACAGAACTGGTTTTTCGTGAAGATACCGGCAACCCGGCTTTCCGGGGCCAGCTCGAAAACAACCACGTCCTTACGTCCCGGCTTCTTTATACCGGCACTGGCTATGCCTATCTTGACCCCGGCTACCGGATAAAACTCAGGTAAGGTTCCCGGACCTACCGCCATTCTGCCACTCCTCTTGTCTGGGGCTGTGCTCGAGGTAACACACGACCCGCTGAAAACGAAAAAACCCGCATCCCACCAGTTGTGGCTGGCAGAGTGCGGGTTCCGATGGTGCGGTCAGTGCTCTGAATCAGCTGACCTTGCCATGACACTGCTTGTACTTCTTGCCGGACCCGCAGGGGCAGGGTTCGTTTCGACCCACCTTGCGCTCCTGTCGAACGAAGGTTTCCGGAGACGACTGCCGGGCATCGTCAGCCTCGCCCTCACCCTGGCTCTGGGCTGTGGCGCTGGTTTCGTCGTGGCGCAGGCGCGCCCTGGCGAGTTCTTCTTCCAGCTCCTGCTTGCGACGACGCTCGACTTCTTCCATCTCTTCACGGCTCTGGACACGCACGTGGCAGAGTACCCGGGTAACATCCCGCTTCATGGTATCAAGCATGGTTTCAAACAGGTTGAACGCCTCGCGCTTGTACTCCTGCTTGGGGTTCTTCTGGGCATAACCCCGCAGATGGATACCACGGCGCAGATGGTCCATGTTGGAAAGATGCTCTTTCCAGAGGGTATCAAGCACCTGCAGGAACACCTGCTTCTCGAATTTGCGCATGGCCTCGGAACCGGCAATCTCTTCCTTGGCCTGGTAGGCAGCCACAATCTCTTCGAGGATCTTCTGACGCAGGTTTTCTTCGTACAGCTTGTTATCTTCTTCCAGCCACTTCTGAACCGGCAGATCAATCGCCATCTCCGACTGAAGCTGTGCTTCCAGCCCGGCGACGTCCCATTGTTCCGGCATACTCTGGGGCGGAATGTATTCACTGATCAGGGAATCGACAACGTCTTCCCGAATCGTCGTCACCATGTCCGAAATGTCGTCGGAAGACATGACTTCGTTACGCTGGTCGTAGATAACCGTGCGCTGGTCGTTGGCCACGTCGTCGTATTCCAGCAGGGTCTTACGCATGTCGAAGTTGCGACCTTCCACCTTGCGCTGGGATTTCTCGATCGCGTTGGTCACCATCCGGTGCTCGATGGCCTCCCCCTTCTTCATGCCCATGGCCTGCATCAGACTCTTGACCCGGTCGGGGGCAAAGATGCGCATGAGGTTGTCTTCCAGAGACAGGAAGAACCTTGAGGAGCCAGGATCACCCTGACGACCGGCACGACCGCGGAGCTGGTTGTCAATTCGACGGGATTCGTGACGCTCGGTACCAATGATGTGCAGACCACCTGCCTCAAGCACCTGATTGTGACGCTCGGTCCACTCGGCCTTGGCCCGGGCAATCTCCTCTTCTGAGGGATTGTCCATGGCGGCAACTTCGTGTTCCCAGTTACCACCCAACACGATATCGGTACCACGGCCGGCCATGTTGGTGGCGATTGTGACCGCTCCGGGACGGCCCGCCTGGGCAATGATATGGGCTTCGGATTCGTGCTGCTTGGCGTTCAGGATCTTGTGCTCGATCCGTGCCTTCTTGAGCAGCATGGAGAGCAGCTCGGAAGCCTCGATGGAAGCGGTACCGACAAGGATCGGACGCCCTTCGGCGGTAACATCCTTGATCTCGTCAATAATCGCGTGAAACTTCTCGTCCTGGGTCAGATACACCAGGTCGTTGTAATCGGTTCGCTGGATCGGCTTGTTGGGCGGAATGACCACCACATCGAGGCCGTAGATCTGGCGAAACTCGAAAGCTTCGGTGTCTGCCGTACCGGTCATGCCGGAAAGCTTGTCGTACAGCCTGAAGTAGTTCTGGAAGGTGGTGGAGGCCAGTGTCTGGCTCTCCGCCTGGATCTTCACACCCTCTTTCGCCTCAACGGCCTGGTGCAGACCCTCGCTCCAGCGGCGACCCGGCATGGTACGACCGGTATGCTCGTCAACGATGACCACCTGGCCACCCTGGACAATATAATCCACGTCTTTCTGGAACAGGTGGTGGGCCCGCAGTGCCGAGTGCACGTGGTGCAACAGGCTGAGGTTAGCGGCGGAATAGAGGCTTTCACCTTCCTTCAGAAGGCCACGCTCAAGCAGCAGTTCTTCAACCTTCTCGTGACCGCTTTCTGTCAGCTCGACCTGACGGGATTTCTCATCGATGGTGAAATCACCGGTTGGTTCGCCTTCCTCAGGCACTTCGCCCTTTTCGAGGCTGGGGATCAGTTCATTGATGGCCTGATACAGCTTTGAACTATCCTCAGCTGCCCCGGAGATGATCAGCGGTGTTCTGGCCTCATCGATCAGGATGGAGTCCACCTCGTCCACGATCGCGTAGTTCAGACCGCGCTGGACCTTGTCTTCGGTACTGAACGCCATGTTGTCGCGCAGGTAGTCGAAGCCGAATTCGTTGTTGGTACCGTAGGTAATATCCGCCTGGTAGGCTGCCCGCTTTTCCTCCGCTGGCTGGCCCGAGGCCACGACACCCACCTGCATGCCCAGGAACCGATAGAGCTTGCCCATCCAGTCGGCATCACGGCGGGCCAGGTAATCGTTCACGGTAACAACGTGGACACCCTTGCCGGACAATGCATTAAGATACACGGAAGCGGTAGCAACCAGCGTCTTGCCCTCACCGGTCTTCATTTCCGCAATCCGGCCTTCGTGCAGGGTGATACCACCGATCAGCTGGACGTCATAATGACGCATGCCCATAACCCGGCGGCCCGCTTCACGCACGGTTGCGAAGGCTTCCGCAAGGAGCGCATCCAGGGATTCGCCTTCGTCGATCCGGCGACGGAACTCCGCGGTCTTGCCCTGCAACTCGGAGTCGGACAGATTGCCATACTGCTCTTCAAGCTCATTGATGCGCATGACAGCCTTGCGCATTCTCTTGATTTCTCTGGCGTTTTTACTGCCGAACATCTTGGTTGCAAGCTTTGTGAACATAGACCACTGCTTCTTTGATTAAACGAAGGAAGCCGGCATTCTAACCTTATTTTGTAACAGGACAAAAGGTAGGCCTCACACAGGCGCAATAAGTCGCTGATGAGGCACCGGATTCACGGATAAAAACTGGCCGGAGGCCGACTGGCGGGGAAGTGCTGACGACGGCGTGCGGGCCGGAACCGGATCAGCGGCTCGCCCGCTTGATGTAGGTTTCCGGGTTCTCCGACTTGCCATTCCGGATGACTTCAAAGTGCACGTGGGGCCCAGTGGAACGCCCTGTGCTGCCCATCAACGCAACCACCTGGCCTTTCTGGACAACATCACCCACCTTCACCTTGATAGTCTTGCAGTGGGCATAGCGGGTTATCAGACCATCGCCATGGTCAACTTCCACCAGGTTTCCGTACCCATAGCGCTCTCCGGCATAGGTAACCACGCCGCCGGCGACCGAAATAATGTCGCTGCCATCCTTGCCGGCCAGATCAACACCGGCATGCCAGGTACGCTTGCCGGTAAACGGATCGGACCGGTATCCGTACTTTGAAGACAGCCAGCCCCAGGTGATCGGGCGGCCTTCCAGGTAAAGTTCGTCTTCGAGACGCTTGCTGGATGCCAGCTGATCGAGCAACCGCAGTTGCTGTTCGCGGTCTTCGATTCGCCACTCCATTTCCTCGATCATCCGTGTCAGCTCAGGTGCGGAGAAGGAATCCCCGGACAAGGCATCTTCCGGCCCGCCGACTGCAGCCGGCTGATCGAAGTTGAATTCATCACTGGCCACCAGGCCGGATTCCACAAAACGCTGGCCCAGGGCATCCAGGCGCAGGAGACGGCCCTGAATCTCGCCGAGGCGAAGGGTCAGAGCATCAACCTGTTGCTGGACGTTCTCCTCGATACTGGCCAGTTCTGCCTTCTGGTCTGCCAGCTTCTGCTTCCACTCGGCTACCAGCTCGGAGTTGGTGGGCTCTCTGGCCTCTACCTGCTGTACAGCCATTTGATACCCTGCCCAGCCAGCAGCAACCAGCAGCGAGAGCACCAGCAACAGTACGCTGGCAGCAAGCATGCTGTTAATCGACAGCACACGGGACTTTCCGTGGCGTTTGCCAACGAGAATAATGTTCATATCATCATCTGGTTTCATCGTTGAGCCGCAACCGCATCCTGTAGTGTTGCGCCCCGGAAAAATCCGAAGGGGGTCTGCCATCCTTTGGCAACAGCTACATACTGAAAAAATTGCAGCGCCCGGTAGACATACTCATTTACCACAATGTAAAACGAGTGTAATACAGGCACTACGCATAAACCGTGCCGAAGTGTAACCAATCGTAAACGCAGCCGTCGAGTAAAAACGCCGCCATGACACGCAAAAGCGAGCAAAAAATGACCTTCGACAAGCTTGGCAGAACCCCGGTACTCAAGGATCTTGTGGCGAAGGCCGAGCTCCATCGACAGGCGGAAGGAGAAGTTCTGGCCGCCCTTCCGAGCGAACTCGTAAACGGGACACGCTTTGTCAGCTGCAAGGACGGAGAGCTGGTTCTGACTGCCGAAACCGCAGGCAAAGCCAGTCAGATCAGGTTCCGCCAGCACGAGATCATGGAAAAGCTGCGAGAGAACGAGCTGTTCCGGTTCGTCTGGAAACTGAAGGTCAAGGTTGCACCGCCCAGATTCAGGGAAAAACCGGTGTTCAAAAAAGAGCCCTTGAGCAAAGAAAATGCCCGGCTCCTCAAAGAGGAAGCCGGGCACACGAAGGATAAAGCATTACGCGAGGTTCTCGAAAAACTCGCTAGCCACGTCCGGGATTAAAGCGTCCCGCTTCAGCCCGCCGCCAGCACAGGCTTCATGTAGGAAATCGGGGCAGTGGCCTCGTCATCAAAGGTAACCACTTCCCAGGCATCCTCTTCTGCCCTGAGCTTGCGCAACAGCTTGTTGTTCAGATCGTGGCCGGATTTGATCCCCCGGAACTCACCAATCAGGCTGTTGCCCAACTGATAGAGATCGCCGATGGCATCAAGCAGCTTGTGCTTCACAAATTCGTCGTCATAGCGCAGACCGTCTTCGTTGAGGATCTTGTAGTCATCAACAACGATAGCGTTGTCCACACTCCCGCCAAGAGCGAGGTTCATGGCACGCAATTTTTCGATGTCACGCATGAACCCGAAAGTCCGTGCGCGGCTCACTTCCTTTACAAAGGAGGTGCTGGAAAAATCGACAGTTGCAGTCTGGGCGCGGCCCTTGAACACGGGGTGATCAAAGTCGATACCGAAGCTCACCTTGAAGCCTTCGAAAGGCAGCAGGGTGGCCTTCTTGTCGCCTTCCTCAACCGTTACCTCACGCTTGATGCGGATGAAACGCTTGGCCGCATCCTGCTCGGCAATGCCGGCGGACTGCAGAAGAAACACAAAAGGACCGGCAGAGCCGTCCATGATGGGCACTTCCGCGGCACTAAGTTCGACGAAACAGTTATCAATTCCGAGACCAGCCATGGCAGAGAGCAGATGCTCCACAGTCGCCACCCGGACACCGTTTTTCACCAGCGTCGTGGACAGCATGGTCTCACCTACATTCTCCGCGCAGGCGCGAATCTCAACCATCGGGTCAAGATCGGTACGGCGGAAGATGATACCGGAATCCACCGGGGCAGGCTTGAGGGTCAGGTAGACCTTCTCACCCGAGTGCAAGCCAACACCGGTGGCACGGATGGTGTTTTTAAGTGTCCGTTGTCTGATCATCGGTACATAATTCCGTCACAAAAAGGCGATATTCTAGGCAAAAATCTGCCCGGAGAATATCAGAAAACAAGACTGAATACCATTTAACCAATCCGTTGTTGCTGAATGTTCATCCAGCATCCAACCCATGGCAATCAGCGCACGTATTTACCGGATACCGGGTTCCATGTTTCGCACAAGAACCACAACCGGATCACATTTGCACCAGATTATCAGTCAGCCTGACGACGGAGGAATGCGGGAATATCGAGATAGTCGACACCCTGCTCCTCGCTGTCCTTGCTCTGGTCGATAGCCACGTTTCCATGGGAAACGGCCCGGCGACGCAGAACAGCGGGACGATCCAGCTGGTTGTAATCGGTTTTTCCATCCAGGGTGCGGGTATTGTCCACCACCTTGGTCGGCTTCTCACGATCACCACCCAGGCCGGTCGCAACAACCGTTACCTTCAGTTCGTCGGTCATTTCCGGATCAATGACGGTACCGACAACAACGGTGGCAGAGTCAGAAGCAAACTCACGCACAATGTCGCCAACCTCGGAGAATTCGCCCAGGTTGAGATCCATGCCCGCGGTAATGTTGACCAGAATACCCTTGGCACCCTGCAAGTTGATGTCTTCGAGCAGCGGACTGCGAACGGCCGCTTCGGCGGCTTCCCGCGCACGATTTTCACCCGTGGCACGCGCCGTGCCCATCATCGCCATACCCATCTCGGACATGACCGTCTTCACGTCGGCGAAGTCGACGTTGATCATACCGTTGCGGGTAATCAGATCGGCGATACCCTGAACTGCGCCCAGAAGCACATCGTTGGCTGCGGCAAATGCATCCAGCAGGCTGGTTTTCTTGCCCATCACCGCCAACAACTTTTCATTGGGAATGGTAATCAGGGAATCGACGCTCTCTTCCAGCTCTTTCAGACCGGATTCGGCAACGCTCATGCGCTTGCCGCCTTCGAACATGAAAGGCTTGGTGACCACGGCAACGGTCAGGATGCCCAGTTCGCGGGCTACTTCCGCTACAATCGGCGCGGCACCGGTGCCGGTACCACCGCCCATGCCCGCGGTAATGAAGACCATATCCGCGCCCTTGATGGCTTCGGCGATACGATCGCGGTCTTCCAGGGCAGACTGGCGACCGACTTCCGGATTGGCGCCGGCACCCAGTCCCTTGGTGATGTTGCCACCGAGCTGGATAATCTGACGCGCATCCATATCGGTCAGCGCCTGGGCGTCCGTGTTGGCGCAGATAAACTCCACACCTTCGATGTCGCTGTTAAGCATATGGCGAACGGCGTTGCCGCCACCACCGCCTACACCGACGACTTTAATGACAGCGTTTTGCTGGACATTATCGACGAGTTCAAACATTTCCCCTACTCCTTCGTGCTGTTTTCAGCCCTTGTTCCGGGCTGTTTGTTCGAGATTGTGTTTTCGAGATACCTTCGTGTACTACCTGCCCGGCTCCGTCAGAAATGACCGGTAAACCAGGCTTTCATGCGCTCAAACAGCGAGGGTGCATCTTCACCCTTGAGCACCGGTGCCCGCCCCAGATCCATCTGGCGGAAACCATGAATCAACAACCCAACGCCAGTGGCGTAGATCGGATTGTTGACCACCTCCGTCATGCCGGAAACCGCCTGCGGACAGGCCAGCCTTACCGGCATGTGGAAGATCTCTTCGGCCAGCTCCACCACGCCTTCCATGGTGGAGGAACCGCCGGTTATCACGATGCCTGCCGGAATGAGGTCCTCAAATCCGGACCGGCGCAACTCTGACTGAACCAGGGTGAACAGCTCCTCGTAACGCGGCTCCACCACCTCGGCCAGGGCCTGCCTGGAAAGATCCCGCGGCGCGCGATCGCCAACACTGGGCACCTTGATGGTTTCATCCGCACCGGCCAGCTGGGTCAGTGCGCAGGCATACTTGATCTTGATTTCTTCGGCATTCTGGGTTGGTGTGCGAAGCGCCATGGCAATGTCGTTGGTCACCTGGTCGCCGGCAATCGGAATCACCGCCGTGTGCCGGATAGCACCGCCGGTAAACACGGCAATATCCGTGGTGCCGCCACCGATATCCACCACGCAGACACCAAGCTCTTTCTCATCCTCGGTGAGAATGGCGTGGCTGGATGCCAGCTGCTCCAGGATGATATCATCCACCTCCAGGCCACAGCGCTTCACGCATTTCTCTATGTTCTGGGCAGCATTGACCGCGCAGGTCACCAGATGCACCTTTGCTTCCAGGCGCACACCGGACATGCCCATGGGTTCCTTGATGCCTTCCTGGCTGTCGATCACGAACTCCTGGGGCAGAATATGGAGAATCTTCTGGTCTGCAGGAATCGCAACCGCCTGGGCGGCGTCAATGACCCGGTCAATGTCGGCCTGGGTGACCTCACGGTCACGGATTGCAACGATCCCGTGGGAATTCAGGCTCTTGATGTGGCTGCCGGCAATACCCGCATACACCGAGTGAATGCGGCACCCGGCCATCAATTCCGCCTCTTCCACCGCGCGCTGAATTGCCTGGACGGTGGTTTCAATATTCACCACCACTCCACGCTTTAGGCCCCGGGAAGGGTGGGAACCAATGCCCACCACTTCGATGGTGCCGTCCATTTTGCGCTTGCCGACAATCGCAACCACCTTTGAGGTTCCGATATCGAGGCCGACAATCATGTTTTCCGTTTCAACCGATGACATGTGTTCCACCAAACCGTAGGTCTGAATTAACCGTTGCTATGATTTTGGGCTGGAGGCTGTCTCGACAGCCTTCCACTTGACCGCCACACCATTGGTGTAGCGGGCATCTACCCGACTGACTTCGTCCGACCTTGCTGCCAGTCGGTTTTCATAAACCGTGATAAACCGATCAAACCGTTGCGCCACCTGATCCCGGCCAAGCACCACCTCGATGCCGTTGGCCAGCTGCAGGGTCCATGCACCCCGATGCTCCAGGGTCAGGCCTGAAAATCCAAGCCCCCGGGCGACCAGCTTGTCGCTCATATTCCGCGCCATATCGATCACATCCCGCACCCTTTCATCCGGCCCTGCGAGTCGCGGCAACCGACCCGCAACCTCTGGATTCGCCGGCGCGAACAGCTCACCGGTCCGGCTTACGAGACGTCCATCGGTCCAGTAAGCCAGGGGTTTCTTCTCCCTGATATCGATCACCAGGCGATCCGGCCATACCCGACGCACCGCCGCGGACTCAACCCAGGGCCGACGCTCCAGGCTGTCTTTGATTTCCGAAAGATCGGTGGCGAAATAGCTCTTGCCGATCCAGTCGCCAGCGGCGCGCTCAATGGCGACCCGGCTATCGCCCACAAATTCTCCTTTCACATCCACGGCAAGTATCTGCTGATCCATGGCACCCAGCACCTTGCCAGTGCCCCACGGCACCAGTGCAGCCAACAGCACAATCACGGCGCCCATGCCCACCTGGAGCCAGGGTACAGCTGCCAGCACACCCTTCAACACGCCAAACCGGTCCCGCTCGGGACCGAGGGACGTTGCCCCCCGGCGTCGCGGGGGCTCGGACGGAGTCGCCCGGCTCCGGATCAGCAGTGTTTCAAGCATTGGCGTCCTCCAGACTGTCTTTCAGGATCCGGACCACCAGCTCTTCGAAGCTGATGCCTGCGGCCTTCGCAGCCATGGGCACAAGACTGTGGTCCGTCATACCGGGCACGGTATTGACCTCCAGCAGCCAGAACTTGCCGTCGCTGTCCTGCATGATGTCGACCCGGCCCCAGGTCCGACAGCCAACAACCCGAAAGGCCTCCAGTGCCAGGTGCTGAAGGCGAACTTCGTCTTCCGGTGCCAGACCACAGGGAATGCGATAGCGGGTATCGTCCGCCAGGTACTTGGCCTCGTAATCGTAAAAAACGTGTTCGGTGCTTGCGCTCAGGCCAATGGCCGGAAGCGCCCGATCCTGCAACAGGCTGACGGTGAATTCCGGCCCTTCGATCCACTCCTCCACCAGCACCAGATTGTCCAGCGCGGCGGCGGCTTCGTAGGCGTCAGCCAATTCGGCCGCCGTGTGTACCTTGCGGATGCCGATACTGGAACCTTCCCGGGAAGGTTTCACACTCAAGGGCGCCCGCAGTTCACCAATAATCTGTTCGGCCTGATCTGCTCCGGACATGGTGCGGAACTTCGGCGTTGGCAGGCCACAGCCTTCGAACACGTACTTAGTTCTCAGCTTGTCCATGGCCAGTGCCGAGGCCAGCACATCGCTGCCGGTGTAGGGAATACCGGCCTGCGAGAGGATGGCCTGCAAGGTACCGTCCTCGCCTCCACGACCATGCAGCGCAATGAACACCCGGTCAAAATCAGGGTTATCGACGGTTCTCAGCAGGCAGCCGCGAACGTCCACTGCAAACGCATCCACGCCGGCTGACACCAGCGCCGCCAGTACCGCCTTGCCGCTTTTCAGGGACACTTCCCTTTCAGCGGAATCTCCACCCATGAACACGGCCACCCGACCGAGCGACCGAACGAGCTCCGGGTCGGCCTGATAAGCCTGTGGTTCAGCATGATGCATGTCACTCACCAGCTATCACTCCCGCGGCTGCGAGCCGCGCTGCCACGCCGCCAATATCGCCGGCGCCCTGGGTTATCAGCAGATCGCCGTCCTGCAGCACATTGGCCAGCAGGGACTCGATTTCCAGATTGTCCTCAACAAACACCGGCTCCACCTGCCCGCGCTGGCGAATACTGCGACACAGGGCCCGACCATCCGCACCCGGAATCGCCGGTTCGCCGGCGGAATACACGTCCATTAAAAGCAAGCCGTCCACTTCCGAAAGCACCCGGACAAAGTCTTCATAAAGGTCGCGGGTCCGCGTAAAGCGGTGCGGCTGGTAAAGCATGACCACCCGGCGATCCGGCCAGGCATCGTGTGCAGCGCGGATAACCGCCTCCACTTCTGTGGGGTGGTGTCCGTAATCGTCCACCAGGGTGACCATGCCTTTGGGGGTCTGGTAATCGCCGTAGACCTGGAACCGACGTCCAACACCGGCAAATCCCGCCAGCCCGCGGCAGATCGCGTCATCGTCAACGCCCTCGTCTGTGGCAACAGCGATGGCCGCCAGCGCGTTCAGCACGTTATGACGGCCCGGCATTTTGAGCTCGACCGCGAGGTCGCTGCGTCCGGCCGGACGCTTCACCACAAAGTGGGTCCGCAAACCGTCGGAATTGATGCTCTCGGCCCGGTAGTCCGCCTCCGGGTTGTCAATTCCGTAGGTGATGATGGCCCGGGATATCCGGGGGATGATCTCCTGAACGTAACCGTCATCGACGCACATCACCGCAACACCGTAAAACGGCAGGTTGTGCAGAAAGTCCACAAAGGTCTGCTTCAGCTTCTCGACATCGCCGCCATAGGTATCCATATGGTCCGCTTCGATGTTGGTCACCACCGAAATCACCGGCGTCAGATGCAGGAAGGAGGCATCACTCTCGTCGGCCTCCGCCACGAGATAGCGGGAACCGCCCAGCTGAGCGTTGGTGCCGGCGCTGTTCAGCTTGCCGCCAATCACGAAAGTCGGGTCCAGGCCCGCCTCACCCAGAATGGATGCAATCAGGCTGGTGGTTGTCGTCTTGCCATGGGTTCCAGCGACGGCGATGCCGTGACGATAGCGCATGATTTCCGCCAGCATTTCTGCCCTGGGTACAATCGGCACCCGACGACTGCGGGCCGCCACGACTTCCGGGTTTTCCGCAGACACCGCGGAAGACACCACAACCACATCGGCACTGGCGCTGTTCTCTTCCCGATGGCCGATCTGCACTTCTACGCCCATGGCCTTGAGACGATCGGTAACCGCCCCTTCTTTCAGATCCGATCCGGAAACGTCGTAGCCCTGATTCTTGAGAACCTCGGCGATGCCGCTCATCCCCGCACCACCAATACCCACAAAGTGGATGTGACGGATCCGGCGCATTTCAGGCACCTGATAGACCAGGGGCGGACTATTTGCATCAGCCATTGGCGGCCTCCAGACAGTAATTCACGACTCTCTCCGTTGCATCAGGGCGGGCCAATGTTCGGGCGGCCTTCGCCATTTCGTTTACCCGGTCACGATTCCGGGCCAGATCACCCAGGGTTTCCGCAAGCACCGCCGGGGTCATTTTTGCCTGTGGAATCAGAATGGCTGCCTTCGCCGACACCATTTGTTGCCCGTTTTTCGTCTGGTGGTCATCCACGGCGTGGGGAAAAGGCACCAGCACAGCGCCGATACCCGCGGCGCACAATTCCGAAACCGTCAGTGCGCCTGCCCGGCACAGCACCAGGTCGGCCCACTGATAGGCCTCGGCCATGTCCTTGATGAACGGCTCAACGGCCGCTTCCACGCCATGCTCCTCATAGGCCTGCTTCGCCGCCTCGGCATGCCGCTCACCACACTGGTGGCGGACCACTGGCCGGTCACCTTCCGGCAACATGGCTAGCGCCTCGGGGAGCTGTTCATTGAAGACCTGCGCGCCGAGACTGCCGCCGATCACCAGCAATCTGAGAGCACCTTCACGGTCCGCCAGGCGCTTTTCCGGAACGGGCAAGGCCGCGAGGTCCTCCCGCACCGGATTGCCGGTACAGCGGGTAACCACTTTCGGCCCGAAGCTACCCGGAAACGCCTCCAGCACGGTTTCTGCAAATCTCACCAGGATGCGGTTGGTCATTCCGGCGATGGCGTTCTGCTCATGAATCACCAGCGGCGTACGGTTCAGCCAGGCGGCGACACCACCCGGCCCGGTAACAAATCCGCCCATGCCTACGACGCAATCCGGGCGAATCCGGCGTAGGACGGTGAACGCCTCACCCAGCGCCCGCATCAGCCGGAACGGAGCCAGCAACAGTGCAAGCTTGCCCTTGCCCCGCAAACCGGAAATATGAATCAGTGACAGCGGGATATCGGTTTCGCCGATCAGCCTCTGCTCCATTCCGCCATTGGCTCCGAGCCAGTACACCTGGTGGCCACGAGCCTCAAGCGCCCGAGCCGTTGCCAGGGCCGGGAACACGTGCCCACCGGTACCTCCAGCCATCATCAGGAAGCGACGCTGTTCAGTCATACACCGCACCTCCCCGCGTCTTTGGACCGGTTTTCTCTCGGGCCAGCTTTTCCTGATCCAGGCGCTCCATTTCCACACGGGCAAGAACGCCAATGCAGATACAGGTAATCATCAGGCTGGATCCACCGTAGCTCACCAGCGGCAGAGTCAGCCCTTTGGTTGGCAGAAGCCCGGTGCTGACCGCCATGTTGATGCCTGCCTGCAGGCCAATCAGCAGGGTCAGCCCATAGGCAAAACAGGCGCCAAACGGCATGTCCGCCTTCTCGGCCCGGCGGGCAATGACGAACCCGGTTACCACCAGCAGGGTGAAGAGGCTGAGCACCAGCAAGGAGCCTAGGAGGCCGAATTCTTCAGCAATGATTGCGAAGATGAAGTCGGTGTGGGCCTCTGGCAGATAGAACAGCTTCTGGATGGAGTTTCCGAGGCCGACACCACCCCAGTCTCCGCGACCGAAGGCAATCAGGGACTGGGTCAACTGGTAACCGCTGTCGAACTGGTCTTTCCAGGGATCGAGATAGCTGACAACCCGCTTCAGACGGTAAGGCTGGGTAACGATCAGAATGGCACCCAGGACCACCAGCGTGCCTATCAGAGGCACAAAGCGGCTAAGCCGGACACCGCTCAGGAAAATCATCCCCGCCGCTGCCGTCACCAACACCACGGTGGCACCGAAGTCCGGCTGAATCACCAGCAGAACCGATGCCAAACCGAGGACAACCAACGGCTTCAGGAAACCAAGCCAGGTATTGAGCAGTTCATCCCGACGACGGACCACGTAGCCGGCCAGGTAGGCAATCAGGCAGAGTTTCGCCACTTCCGAGACCTGGACGTTGAACAGGCCAAACGGAATCCAGCGGGTGGAGCCGTTCACCGTACGGCCCAGAGGCGTCAACACCAGAATAAGGACCAACAGACCGATGCCCAGCAGCAGCCAGCCGCTACGCTCCCACCAGGCTACTGGCACGTTCACCGCTACCAGTGCGAGCAGGCAACCAAGACCGGCAAACATCAGCTGGCGGATCACGTAGTGGTAGCTGTTACCCATGGTTTCGGCGGCCATATCCATGGACGCCGAGGAAATCATGACCACACCCATCACCAGCAATGCAACGGAGCTGATCACCAACATCGGCAGGGGCTGTATCTCGCCCAGCCACGGGTTCCGGTTCTGGAGTGGAAGATCTGCGTGCATCACAGGGCCTCCACCAGAGAACGGAACTGGTCACCGCGATCAAGATAGTCGCGGAACATGTCAAAGCTGGCGCAAGCCGGCGAGAGCAACACCCGGTCTCCGGGCATGGCCAGTTCGGCAGAGCGGGAAACCGCCTCGGCAAGGCTACCGACCCGGTGTACGGGAATACCGCTGCCCAGCACATCGGCGATGGCCGGCGCATCACGGCCGATCAGCAGCACGGCCCGGCAATGCAGGGCGATGGGCGCTTCCAGGGCGGTAAAATCGGCCCCTTTGCCATCACCACCGGCAATCAGCACCACTTTGCCTTTGTCCGGGGCGAGGCTTTCAATAGCGGCTACCGTGGCGCCGACATTGGTTCCCTTGGAATCGTTGATGAAGTCCACATCGTTCAGCCGGCGCACGAATTCACAGCGATGCGGCAGCCCCGGAAATTCCCGCGCGACCCTGAGCATCACATCCATGGGCAGCCCGGCTGCATGGCCCAGTGCCAGAGCGGCCATTACGTTGCTGATGTTGTGATGCCCCATCAGCTTCAACTCGCTGGCCAGCAAGAGGTTATCAAACCCGAAGGTAATCCAGGTGCCCTGGTCATCGTCCCGGGTGCTGAAGGTCTCGGGGTTCACCCGGTGGAAGCCGAAACACAGGAACCTCAGGTTGTCCCTTGCCATGGGGGTGCTCAGAGCATCGTCGAGATTGACAATGGCGTTCTTGCAACCCCGGAATATCCGCTGCTTGGCCTGGAAATACGCCATCTTGTTGGGGTAACGGTCCATGTGGTCGTCACTGAGGTTGAGCACCGTTGCCGCAAGGGCATTCAGCTCGTCCGTGGTCTCCAGCTGGAAACTCGAAAGCTCGAGCACATACAGGTCTGCGCCCTGGCCGAGAAGATCAAGAGCCGGGGTACCGATGTTGCCGCCAACGGCGACGTTCCGGCCCGCCGCTTTGGCCATCTCACCCACCAGTGTGGTGACGGTGGTTTTGCCATTGGAGCCGGTAATGGCAACGATCGGCGCGTCGGCGGCCTCGGCGAACAGATCAATGTCGCCGCGGATTCTAGCTCCCTGGCGGGCGGCAGCTGCAATGGCTGGTTCGGCAATGCTGATTCCCGGGCTGACCACCAGTTCGTTGAAACCGGCAAACAGCTCTGCGTCAAAGGTCCCGAGGTGTACCGGAATATCCGGCCAACCGACCTTCAGCTGATCGAGACCCGGAGGAGCCGTACGGCTATCGGCCACAGCAACGTCCCGCCCCTGTTCGGACAGATAGCGCACGCAGGAAAGCCCGGTTTTACCGAGCCCTACGACCAGTGTGCGACGATCCGAAACAATGACACTCATAGTTGCAGCGCTTTCCCTATCTCAGTTTCAGACTGGCGATGCCAATCAGGACCAGAACGACCGTGATCACCCAGAACCGGACAATCACTCGTGGCTCCGGCCAGCCTTTCAGTTCAAAGTGGTGGTGCAGCGGCGCCATGCGGAAGATCCGCCGCCCGGTCAGACGGAAGGACGCAACCTGAAGGATCACTGACACGGTTTCCATCACGAACACACCGCCCATGATGAACAGCACAATTTCCTGGCGGACAATCACCGCAACCACACCCAGGGCGGCACCGAGGGCCAAGGCGCCAACATCCCCCATGAAAACCTGGGCCGGGTAAGTGTTGAACCAGAGGAAACCAAGCCCGGCGCCAACAAGCGCACCGCAGAAAACGATAAGCTCCCCGGTGCCCGGGAGGTGCGGGATGAGCAGGTAGTTGGCGAACTGGGCGTGCCCGGACAGGTAAGCGAAGATACCAAGCGCACCGGCGACCATCACCGTCGGCATGATTGCCAGACCATCCAGGCCGTCCGTCAGGTTGACGGCGTTGCTGCTGCCAACGATCACGAAATAGGTGAGCAGAATGAACAGCACCGGGCCAAGGGTGAGGGACACCTGCTTTACAAAGGGTACATACAGGGATGTCTCCTGAGGCAAGGCGGAACTGAAGAACAGCACGACGGCCGCCGTTGCGCCGATGACCGACTGCCAGAAATACTTCCAGCGGGCCGGCAGGCCCCGCGGGTTGCGTTCCACCACCTTGCGATAGTCATCAACCCAGCCGATTGCGCCGAACAGCAACGTCACCAGTAGGGTGACCCAGACGTAGCGGTTGCCAAGATCCGCCCAGAGCAGCGTACTTATGCCAATGGCCACCAGGATCAGTGCGCCACCCATAGTCGGGGTGCCAGCTTTGCTGAGATGGGTTTGCGGACCGTCATCTCTCACGGCCTGACCAATCTGGTACTGGCTCAGCTTGCGGATCATCACCGGGCCGATGATCAGCGAAATCAGCAGCGCGGTGAGTGTGCCCAGAATTCCACGCAGGGTCAGGTACTGAAACACCGTCAGTGCAGAGAAATACTGTGATAGGACCTCTGTCAGCCAGAGCAGCATGAGTTATTCACCTTTTCTTTAATTCCCTCCACCACACGCTCCATGGCGGAACTGCGAGAACCCTTGACCAGCACTGTCAATGGTGTGTTTTTGTTTCCAATCGCCGATTCAACGGCCTGCTCATGGCTCAGCCCGGGTTCGGTGGACTCGCCAAACCCGTCGGCATAACCTTCACAACCCGGCCCCACGGTAATCAGTCGATCGATACCTTGCTCCCGGGCGCACAATCCAATTTCCCTGTGCAACGCATTTGCCTCGGCGCCAAGCTCTGCCATGGCACCGAGTACGGCAATCTTATGGCCTGCTCGGCCGGCGAGTACCCCGAGCGCGGCTTTCATGGACGACGGGTTGGCGTTGTAACTGTCGTCAATCAGCGTCAGTTCCGGCGACAACTGCAAGACCTGGAGCCGCCCCTTCACCGGCGCAACACAGGACAGCCCTGCAACAATCGCCTGATCACTGGCACCCAACTCACGGGTGGCCGCAATGGCAAGCAGCATGTTGGTGATGTTGTGATCGCCCTCCAGCCCCAGCGTGACCCGGCATAGCCAGCCGTCCGGACCGCTTACCTGAAGGGTTCTGGTTCCGGCTTCCTGGCCCTCAATGACCGCGTGATAATCCGCCTCTGCGCCGAGACGGCTGACACCTGCGACGCGGCGGGTCCCGGCACGGGTGCGCCACTGCGCGAAGGCCGGATCATCACCGTTGAGCACCATCAGCCCGTCTGCCGCCACGCCGTCAATGATTTCGCCCTTGGCCAGGACAATATTCTCGTAGCTGCCAAACCCTTCCAGGTGGGCCTCGCCAGCATTCGTGAGAATCCCAACGCGGGGCTTTGCCAGGGCGACGGTATGGGCAATTTCACCCAGCCCACTGGCACCCAGTTCAATCACGCCGTACTGGTGTTCCGGAGAAAGGCCGAACAGCGTAAGCGGAACACCGATGTGATTGTTCAGGTTGCCTCTTGTTGAGAGCGTTTTGCCCATCTGCGAGAGAATGGCGGCGCACATTTCCTTGACAGTGGTCTTGCCGCTGCTGCCAGTGATCGCGAGGATGGCGGCTGTGCTTTCTTCACGGTTGCCGGCCGCCAGCCGGGCAAGGGCCTCCAGCGTGTCATTCACTACCAACTGAGGCAGAGCCAAGCTGGTATCAGGCGTATCGACCACCAGGCCAACCGCGCCTTTATCCATGGCCTGTTGCAGGAAACGATGACCATCAAAATTTTCGCCTCGCAGGGCCACGAACAGCTGGCCAGGCTCGAGGGTGCGGGTATCAGTGGAAACCCCGGCGAAGTTCACCGACGCAAGGTCACCCGAAGTGCACTCGGCGCCCAGCCAACCCTTGGCTTCCGCCAGCGAAAAGGCGCGCATCATGCCACACCCCCATTGAGTTTCAAGGCGTGGCGAACCTGCTCCGCATCATTGAATGGGTATTTCTGGCCGGCAATTTCCTGATAAGCCTCGTGGCCTTTCCCTGCGATCAGAACGACGTCGTTTGGCGTGGCCGAGCGGATCGTCGACTGAATGGCCTCTGCCCGGTCATGGATGACAGAGACCCGGACAGCGTCCGTGAAACCGGCGAGAATATGCTGCGCAATTGTTTCGGGGTCCTCACTGCGGGGATTGTCATCGGTAACGACCACCCGATCCGCAAGCCTCTCGGCTTCCCGGGCCATTTCCGGGCGTTTACCGGCATCACGGTCACCGCCGCAACCAAACACGCAGACCAGCTCACCGGCAACATGCGGACGCAGCGCTGTCAGAGCATTGGCGAGGGCATCCGGGGTGTGGGCGTAATCGACCACCACCCTGACACCATTAGCACCCACAAACCGCTCCAGCCGGCCCGGTGGTGGTGTGAGCCGACCCACAGCCTGCTGCACGCGCTCGATCGGCACGCCGAGCGTCAGAACCGTTGCCATAGCCGCCAATACATTGCTCGCGTTGAAACTTCCCATCAGCGGAACCGAGACAACAAACTGGCCCCATTCGCCATCGACCTCAGCTTCGAAGCCTTCGTCGGTCGGCCGGAATTCCCGCAACCAGAGCTCGGTCTGGGCCTCGTGCAGGCTGTAGCGCACGCGATCACATTTGCCGTCCAGCTGTTCGAACAGCTGTCGACCAAATGGATCGTCAAAGTTGATTACCGAAAAATGCAGCTCTTCGCGCTGGAAGAGCTGTGCCTTGGCGGCACCATAGGCTTCCATGGAACCGTGGTAGTCCAGATGATCCCGGGTCAGATTCGTGAATACCGCGCCTGTCATGGAGAGGTTATCCACGCGACCCTGGTCAAGGGCATGGGAAGACACTTCCATCACCGCAGCACGACCTTCCTGTTTCACGATCCGCGACAGCACCCGGTTGATCTCAACGGCATCCGGCGTTGTGTGGGTCGCGGGCTGCAGGGCGCCGGGCATGCCATAGCCAAGTGTGCCGAGGATACCGCAGGGCGTTCCCGTTTCCTTGAGCAGTTGCGCCACATACTGGCAAACCGACGTCTTGCCGTTGGTTCCGGTTACACCGATCAGGCGAAGCCGTTGCGACGGATGCTCAAAAAATCGGTCTGCGATTCGCCCCACCAGACTGCGCAGGCCAGCAACAGGCACGATCAGGGCACCGTGGCGTTCGGTGCACTCTCCCGACTGCTGCGCTTCCAGGAGGATGACCGTTGCGCCCGCTGCAATGGCCTTATCGACATAGTAATCAGCCGGCGTTCGGGCGCCCGAGAGGGCGATAAAGGCGTCGCCGGAGGCGACTTCCCGACTGTCGGTTTTCAGTCCGTGGATGGTCACGTCGAACACCGACGGAACCGCTACGATACCCTGCAATAACGTGCTGAGAGATGTGATGCACATAGGCCTACCCTCGCTCTCCGGATGCAGAAGAAGCCATTTCGGCCCCTCCTACTTCCAGTTCAGGCTTCACATTCAACAGTCGCAGTGCGTCACTCATTACCCGTGAGAATACTGGCGCGGCCACTTCACCACCGTAGTATTCTCCGGACTGCGGCGCATCAACGGCCACAACCGTAACCAGCCTGGGGTTATCAATAGGCGCCATACCGGCAAAAATCGCCTTGTACTGGCTATCCTCGTAACCCTGGGCCCCAACAAGATGAACGGTCCCGGTCTTGCCGCCGGCCGAGTAGAATCCCGGCTGGGCCCGCTTGCCGGTACCCCTTGAAACGGCCTCGCGCAGCATATTGCGAACCTGGAGGGTGACCTGCTCCGAAAGCACTCGCTGTCCCTCTGGCTTCTTGTCCTGCCGGACCAGGCTCAGGGGATAGCGCACGCCACCATTGGCGATCACCATATAGGCCTGGGCCAGTTGAAGAGCGTTCACGCTCATGCCGTATCCGTAGGACAGTGTCGCCTCTTCCACGGGGCGCCACTTGGGTGGCGATGGCAAGACGCCCACGGCTTCGCCGGGAAAACCGATCCCCGTCGGCTGGCCAAGCCCCAGACGGGCGTAGAGATCACGAATCACATCGCCGCCGAGGTCGGTGGCAATCCGGCTGATTCCGACGTTGCTGGACTTGACGATGATCTCGGTCATATCCATGACGCCATAGTTGCGATGATCCCGGATGGTGAAACGACCGAAACGGCGAAACCCCGGGTTGGTATCAATGGTGCTATTAACCGAGTAGCTGCCGGATTCCAGAGCCGCCGCCATGGTGATCGGCTTCATGGTTGAGCCGGGCTCGAAGAGGTCGGTGATAGCCTTGTTTCGAAGATTTTCCGCTGCGAGCTGACTGCGGTCATTGGGGTTATAGGACCCCTGGTTGACCATCGCCAGGACCTCACCGGTATCCACGTCGAGCATGACCAGCGTACCCCCTCTGGCATTATGAGCCGCCACGACCGCCTTGAGTTCCCGGTAGGCCAGGTACTGGAGGCGCAGATCGATGCTGAGGGCAAGATTCTGGCCGGGGCTGGCATCGCGAATCAGGGTCAGATCCTTGATAATCCGGCCACGGTTGTCTTTCAGGACCCGCTTCCGGCCGGTTTCACCGGACAGCCACTGGTTGTAGGCGAGCTCGATCCCTTCCTGCCCGCGCTCGTCGATGTCGGTGAAGCCCACAACGTGAGCGGTCACTTCGCCCGCGGGGTAATAGCGACGGTACTCCTGACGGGCGTATATCCCGTCAATCTCCAGTTCGAGAACCTTTCTGGCCAGATCCGGCTGAACCTTGCGGCGCAGATAGATGAATTCCCGCCCGGAGTATTCTTCGAGACGTTGCCGGAGAGAGGCTTCATTGATATCGAGCAGCCGCGCAAGGTTGGTGAGTCGCGCCTCGGAGGGATTTGCTTCAGAAGGATTCGCCCAGATGGTCTGCACTGGCGTGCTGACGGCCAGCGGCTCGTCATAACGATCGGTGACAACACCACGATGAGCATCAATACTCTCAACCCGGATCGTACGGACATCACCCTGCTTGCGCAGGAAATCATTATCTACGACATGGAGATCGACCAGGCGCCAGCCAAGCACACCCACCACCAGGAGAAAGACGCCCACGACGGAGCCAAAACGCCAGGCTGCCAGCCCGGACGCCAAACGCTGCCCCCATGTTGTCTTCTTTCCCTGATCGGACACGTCGATCACCCTGAATCGTTGTTGTTCTCGTTGATTACCGGCTGGTAACCGGCGACATCAGTGGCACCAGCACAATATCCTGACGTCCCGGCACCACCATGCCGAAACGCTCAGCCGCCAGCTTTTCGACCCGGCCATGAGCGCTTAACGCACTCTGCTCGAGCAGAAGCTGGCTCCATTCGCTCTGATAACGGTCGCGCTCGGACTGAAGTTGCGACAGCGTGTTGAAAAGCTCCCGGTTCTCGTGGGCACTGACCACCACGCCAATAGAGGAAGCCAGCAACACGGCGACCAGACCAAGCGAGACAAGCACCTTGCCCTGCTTCGTGGCAGCGAAAACCTGCCTTGAGATACGGACCGCGGTTGCGACACCGTCCCGGACCTTCTGCTTGTTGAGCTTCGCCGTTTTTACCGGCTCTTCAATGGCAACAGCGCCCATGGTTACGCGCTCCCCTGCGAGTTTTTCCTGATATCGGTGCGTTCGAGCACCCGCATGACTGCGCTGCGGGCACGTACGTTGTCACTTACTTCTTCGGCGCCGGCCTTGCTGGCTTTGCCAACGAGCCGGAAATCCGAGGCTTCCTGTTCCGCAGTTACGGGCACACCTTTGGGCAGCTGTGGCCCGCGCGCCAGATCCCTCATGAACCGCTTGACCAACCGGTCTTCCAGCGAATGAAAACTGATGACCACCAGACGCCCTCCAGGAGCGAGGTGGTCAACAGCAGACTGAAGACCCACTTCCAGATCTTCCAGCTCCCGGTTGATAAAAATCCGGATTGCCTGAAAGGTCCGGGTAGCCGGATGCTTATGTTTCTCCTTCTTTGGCACCGCCTCGCTGACCAACTCTGCCAACTGGCGAGTGGTCTCGACGGGCGCTGCCTGACGACGCTCGACCAGGAGCCGGGCGATACGCCGCGAGAACTTCTCCTCGCCGTAACGGAAAATCACGTTTGCGATGTCCGACTCGTCCGCTGTTGCAAGCCACTCGGCCGCACTGGGCGATTGCTCGGTGTTCATGCGCATGTCCAATGGACCATCACGCATGAAGCTGAATCCACGGGAGGCATCATCAAGCTGCGGCGATGACACGCCGAGATCCAGCAACACACCGTTCACTGTCTGCCAACCCTGACCGGCCACCGCAGCGTCCAGCTCGGCGAAAGAACCGTGGAAACTGTGGAACCGGTTATCCTGGGCTTCCAACTGCTTTGCCGCGCGGATCGCCTCGGGATCCTTGTCGACACCCAGCAACCGCGCCGACGGGCCGAGGCGACCGAGAATCAGGCGGCTGTGACCACCCCGTCCAAAGGTGCCATCCACGTAATAGCCGTCGGGGTCGTTGACCAGATAGTCGACCGCCGAATCCAGGAGCACCGAGCGATGCGAGTACGCTGCCCCGGCCTCCTGACTGCGATCGGTGGTCATAAGGACAGCGCCTCCATCTCGGGCGGCATGTCTTCGTCATCAGAGGATTCATCCAGCCAGGCAAACCAGCGCTCTTCACTCCAAAGCTCTAGCTTCTTGCCTTGCCCGATCAACATCAGCTTTTTCTCCAGATGGGCATAGCTTCTAAGGGTTGGCGGAATCAGAATACGCCCGGCCGAATCCAGCTCCATGGGCGCAGCATTACCCAGGATCAGACGCTGCAGCCGCCGGGCCGCCTTATTCATGTTGGGAAGCGCCTCGATTTTGGGCCGTAGAACTTCCCACTCGGGCTCCGGATAGACCAGCAGACACCGCTCCTCGTCAGCGTTTGCCGTCAATACAATGCGCCCACCACAGGCCTGCGCGAGCTCTTCGCGCACCTTGGAGGGAATCGCCAGGCGACCCTTCGCATCCATATTGATGGCATGACTGCCGAGAAAATTACTCATTTACGCTGTCTCTGGGTGCCAGATATCCACAAAAAACCACTAGAAACCACTTTTTCCCACTTCTGCACACTATAGAAACACGCAATACACAATGCAAGCGCCGCAAACAGCGCCACACTTGGAAAAGTTCCTTTTATGACAAGAGGTTACAGAGACGGATTCGATAAAATGGTGAGATTACGGAAAAGAAAAGAAGCAAAATCAAATACCTGCAAAAAAGTCTGAAGACTGCAAGTGAGGTTTAAGATTTTTTGGATATAAAGGACATCTGTTGAGAATGACGAATGTCACAGGAAGGGAAAAGAGCGAGCTCGCCGATAAGCCGGGTTCTGTCTTGGACAGTCATTCATCTAGGGTCTGCGTCACCACAGACCTCAAGCAACCTACCCGAATCCAGCGCGGGCTACGCCATTGGATTCCTATTTGGTCTTGCTCCAGGTGGGGTTTACCATCGCCGTGGACTGTTGCCAGCCACGCGGTGCGCTCTTACCGCACCGTTTCACCCTTACCGGCGCCCGAGGGCGCTTAGGCGGTATACTTTCTGTTGCACTTTCCGTCGGCTCGCGCCGCCCAGGCGTTACCTGGCACCTTGCCCTGTGGAGCCCGGACTTTCCTCCCCCGGAAAACCGGCGGCGACTGTCTGGCGAGCTCGGGCGAGACAATACTCCTGCGCTCAGAGCCTTGCAAGGGAAAACGCCACTGTACTCAGCTGTCTTTCAGCGCCAGTGCGCGCTGGTACAGCTCATTCTTCGACAGACCGGTCAGCTCCGAGGCCATTTTGGCGACCTTCTTCACCGGAAGCTCTGCCAGCAAAACCCGAAGCACACGGTCCACATCCATGGTAGCCGCGTCATCATTACCGGGTTGCGCCACCGCACCTCGAACCATGACCACGAACTCCCCACGGGTTCCGTGGGGGTCCTGCTCCAACTCTGCGAGAACCTCCGCAACCGAACCGGAATAGAAGGTTTCGAAGGTCTTGGTGATTTCCCGCCCCAGAACCATCTCACGATCCTCGCCCAGCACCTCGGCAATGTCCCGTACCGACTCCAGAATCCTGTGCGGCGATTCATAGAACACCAGAGTGGCCGGCTCACTGGCCAGCGGCTCAAGACTGGCCCTGCGACCCGAGCGCTTGGCAGGCAGAAAACCCACGTACAGAAAGCGGTCCGTCGGCAGGCCGGCCGCGCTCAGAGCAACCACCAGTGCACAGGGCCCCGGAATCGGGCTCACCCGATACCCCGCAGCCCTGGCGTCTCGCACCAGCACGTATCCGGGATCGGAGATAAGCGGTGTACCGGCGTCGGAGATCAGCGCCACATCGCGCCCGGCCTTAAGCTCAGCGAGGATCCCGGCAGCGCGATCTTTTTCGTTGTGATCATGCAATGCGATCATTCGTTTCTGAATGCCCAGATGGCTCAATAGCCGGCCACTGTGACGCGTATCCTCTGCCGCGACCACATCCACGCAGGCCAGGGTCCGGGTTGCCCTTGGAGACAGATCATCAAGGTTGCCAATCGGGGTGGCAACAACATAAAGAGTGCCGCCCAATTCATCCCTGCGGCTATCGGACGACGGGAAATCGCTGACCTGGTTTTTCAAAGCTTGTGCCTCTGTGATGGGGTATCCGGGAGCGTGACAGTTACGTCATGTGAATTAACCCCGGAGCTGTTAAACTTGCCAGCGTTAGTCTGGCGCTACAAGCCCAATCATCCGGAGTATGTCGAGCCTGCCATGTTAAAGATCCGCATTCATCAACGAGCCCTGGCCAGCGTATTTACTGCCGCCCTTTTGTCGGCGGGCTGCGCCACAGTGAATCTCGAAACCCATGTCGCGCAAACGGCCGACCAGGCCCTAGAGCTTGCCGGCAACGAAGATAATATCGAGACCGCCCAGGCCTACCTCCTCCGGATCGCCAGCAGGTTCCAGGACCAGGGCAACCACATGGCAGCACGAACGCTACTTCAAAGTTCGCAGCTGGCGCAACCGGCAGCGGGCCTTGGCAACCAGAAACTCCTGCTGGCCATGGCAAGCGCCAAGGCCCTTGAGGACGAATCTTGGGCAGAGGCACTTGCTGCCGAACTCACGCCGTCGACCTTTATAGACTACCCTGCTGACCTGATGGCCCGGGCGGCCAACCTGCAGGCGGACACCTACGACCTGGCAGGCAAACCCATGGCTGCTGCCATGACCCTGATCCTGCTGGCCCAGACGGATAACACCGCGGATGCGCAACAGATTCATAATCGCATCTGGTCCCTGCTAGAAAAGTTACCGGGCACCGAGCTGAGCTCGGCCTCTGCCGAGGCGATTGGCTATGAAGCCCAGGGCTGGTTGGAGCTGGCAAACCTGGTGCGCACTCCCGAAACCGGTATAGACGAGCAGGGCCGACTCATCCGAGGTTGGCAAAACAACTGGCCCGGCCATCCCGCCGCCCAGGTTCTGCCCTCGGAACTCCAACTGATCGCCACACTGGCGGACAGCCGTCCGGAAAAAATCGCTCTTGCCCTACCTCTCCAAGGCCCGCTGGCAACGGCGGGCAAGGCCATCCGGGATGGCTTTCTGGCAGCCTACTATCTGGACGACACTGCTGACCGGGGCAAAACCGACATTCGGATCTTTGATACGGCCGGCACGTCTTTCAGCGAGCTTTACAAGCAGCTTTCGGAACAGGATATCGACCTGATTGTAGGCCCCCTGGAAAAAGAGGCACTGGCCGGACTGGGCTCAATGAATACGCTGCCGGTACCCGCTCTCGGGCTGAATTACCTGCCTGCGGATACCAAGCCTGCTGACGGACTTTACCAGTTCGGTCTATCGGCAGAGGACGAGGCCCGGCAAATTGCAGACCGGCTTGCCGCAGAACAGCTGCGCCAGGTTCTGGTACTTATCCCGGGCGGCGAATGGGGCGATCGCGTTGAGGCTGCGCTGCTGAAACGCATGGCTTCCCATGAAGGAGTTGCCCTGGATATCGAGCGCTTCTATCGGGAAGACAACCTCAGGGCGGTAACGGCTGACCTGCTGGGCATCACCGTTTCCCGCGACAGGGCCATCCAGGTTGAACGCACCATTGGTATGAATGTCGAATTCGAGCCGCGTCGCCGGCAGGATGCCGATGCCATCGTCATGGTGGCGGAACCCACTGTTGCCCGGCAATTCAAGCCGCTTTTCGCCTTCTATTTCGGCGGAGACCTGCCTGTTTACTCGCCTTCCATTATCTATGAGGGCACACCGGCACCTTCACGGGACCGTGACCTGAACGGCGTTATTTTCACCGACATTCCGTGGGTTCTGGGCGAGGATAATGAGCTGCGCACACGAGCTACTGAGAATCTATCCGGAACCCGTGGCCAGCCCGGTCGCCTTTTCGCCATGGGCGCCGATGCGTGGCACCTGAGCAAACGCCTGCCGTTGCTGAAACAGGTCGAAAGCGCCTCGATATCAGGACAAACAGGCGTCCTGACCATGACGCCCGAGGGCAGCATCCATCGGGAACAACTCTGGGCCCAGTTCCGCAACGGCGCTCCCGAACTCATCCCTGAACCGGTAGCCAAAGAGGGAGAGATGGAAGGCGCTCAAGAGGAAGCAGCACCCCTCAGCGAATAACACCAAAGGAGCAAAATAGTAGCCATGGATGGCACCAAAACCCTGGGTAACCACTTTGAGGGCGTTGCAGCCCGTTACCTCGCCAGTCGGGGCGTCCAGATAATTGAGCGCAATGTCTACAATCGCGGCGGCGAGATTGATCTCATCGGCCAGGACGGTGAGACTCTCGTCTTTTTCGAGGTCCGCTATCGGGGCGCGGGCAGTCTTGTAGATCCCGCAAGCTCCATCAATTACCCCAAACAGAGACGCCTGATTCGTGCAGTGTCGTTTTACCTGCACAAGCACGGGCTCTGGAACAGTCTCTCACGGATCGATGTGGTTGCCATCAGCCCGGGTACCGTCAAAAAATACCGGGTACAATGGATCAGGAATGCAATTCTGGCAGGATAGTGATACCGAAAATGACCGACACCGAACACCAGATCAACCAGTGGTTCGCAAGCCACATGGAGCATACCGCGCAGGCCGCCAGTACGGCCGGCCCCGCCATTGAGGAGGTTGCCAATGCCTTCGTGGAAACCCTGCTCCAGGACGGGAAAATTGTTACCTGCGCCAATGGCAATGCCAACATTCTGGCCCAGTACTTCTGTACCGCTCTTCTGAACCGTTTCGAACAGGACAGGCCGGCACTGCCCGCCATCAATCTCGGCGCCGACGCAACGACCTATTCGGCCATCTGCCGGGATAACCGTTTCAACGACACCTTCTCCCGTCAGGTCCGGGCGATTGGCAAACCCGGGGACCTGTTGTTCGTGATCGTCGACGATGGCCACAAGGCAAATCTTATCCAGGCTATCCAGGTTGCCCATGATCGGGAAATGAGTGTTGTGGTTCTCAGTGCCCGGGAGAAATCGGACATAACCTCCTTATTGCATCCGGAAGACCACGAAATCGCACTGAACGATCTCAGTCCCACGGAGGCTACACCCCTGCTGTTGCTCATCATCAATGCCCTTTGTGGGCTTATCGACGCAAAAATCTTCGGGGGATAAAAAAGCCAGCGGAAGCTGGCTTTTTTATAACGGGTGCGCGGGGGGCTATTTCACAACCTTAAGGGTAGGCCTGCCCGAGGGGCGATCCTCCTGACCAGGTGAAGCCTGCTCACCGTCGCGCTCCCTTGAGGTACCGTCAGGATCGGGAGAGCCCGGCTCACTGCCGAAGACCATGCCCTCGCCGTTTTCCTTGGCGTAGATTGCCATCACCGCCTGCAACGGAATAAATACTTGCATGGGCACGCCACCGAAACGGGCACTGAATTCCAGCGCGCCATTACCGATAACCAGGCCGCGCACGGCTCCCGGGCTGATATTCAGCACAATCTGCCCGTTCGCGACATGCTCTGTCGGCACCTGCACACCCTGAATGCCTGCGTCCACTACAATGTAGGGGGTGCAGTCATTGTCCAGAATCCACTCATTGAATGCTCGTACCAGGTACGGACGGCTGGACGTCATGGTGTTTTTACTCTCAGCCACTGCCACTCTCCTGCTCCGGCAAGCGGAACGTTACCAAATCAGCTGCGAATGTCTTCTTCCAGATCTGACAGGCTCGCCTTGAAGCCATCCCGACTGAAAATGCTATCCATGTACTTCTGCAGCGGCTTGGCCTGCTTCTCGTTCAGATCAATACCCAGCGACGGAAGGCGCCACAGAATAGGAGCAATGCAACAATCCACAATGGTGAACTCTTCAGACAGGAAAAACGGCATCTCACCAAACAGCGGTGCCGTTGCCAACAGACTTTCCTTCAGCTCTTTGCGAGCTGTGTCAGACGCTTTGGCATTCGGCTGGGCCAGAATCTGGTCGACCAGGCCACACCAGTCCTTCTGGATCCGATGGATCATCAAACGACTGTTGGCCCGCGCCACAGGATAAACCGGCAACAAGGGCGGATGCGGGAAACGCTCGTCGAGGTATTCCATCATGATGTTGGGCTCATAGAGCACAAGATCACGATCTACCAGCGTCGGCAGGGCGTTGTATGGGTTCAGGTCCGCCAGTTCAGCCGGCGGATTGTCCGGATCCACATCAACGATATCGACGGTAACACCCTTCTCTGCCAGAACAATACGCACCCTGTGGCTGTAATGGCTGGTGGGATCCGAGAAAAACGTCATTGATGACCGCTTGGTCACAACGCCCATAGAACTACCTCACGAGTAAACAAACCGAAATGATCCTGAAAAAACGCAAAAATCCAGCGGGCCGGTTATGCCCGCTGGAACTCAGGGGACGGGATTATACCCTATTTTTCAGTGTACGTCCTTCCAGTACTCACGATTGAGCAGGTAAGCGAACACGAAGAAGATGGCCACAAAGATCAGAACAAAGATCCCCAGACGCTCACGCTCGAGCTTGACCGGATCCGCCATGTAGGACATGAAGTTGGTCAGGTCGTACATGGCCTGGTCGAAGTCGGCTCCAGACATGCTGCCTTCGATCGCGTACTCCGGGCAAGCGTCCGCATTGTTGATATTCCCACTCAACGGTTCAACGCTGGCCGGCGTTCCGATTTTCGGCTCGACGGCGCAGAGGCCCTGCAAACCAACCAGAACATGGGGCATACCGACATTCGGGAATACCACGTTATTGACACCCAGCGGACGGGACTCGTCCTTGTAGAAACCGCGGAGGTAGGAATATACCCACGCTTCGCCACGCAGACGGGTTTCGAGCGTGAGATCCGGCGGCGGAGCACCGAACCAGTCAGCCGCCATGTCTTTGTTCATGGAGTTTTTCATCAGCTCGCCAATTTTGGCGCCGGTGAAGATCAGGTTTTCCTCATACAGCTCATCGGGAATTTCGAGATCCTCAGCCACACGCTTGTAGCGAGCATACTCCATGGAATGACATCCCATGCAATAGTTGGTAAAGGTTGCCGCTCCGCGCTGGAGAGATGCCTTGTCAGAATGATCTGACTCAAAGCTGTCCAGCGGCACGGTTGAACCCGCTGCCAGCCCGAGAGCTGGCAGGATCGCGATGAAAAGACCAAAAATCAGCTTTCTCATTATCCTGTCACCCTCTCTGGAACTGGCTTGGTTTTCTCCATGCGCGTATAGAACGGCATGAGGATAAAGTAGAGGAAGTACAGCACCGTCAGAATCTGGGCAACCATTGTGCGGCCTTCGGTAGCAGGTACAAGACCGAGATAGCCGAGGATCACAAAGCTCACCGCGAAGATGGCCAGTGCAATACGGCTCAGCCAGCCTTTGTAACGCATGGACCGTACCGGGCTCTTGTCCAGCCAGGGCAGTACGAACAGGATGGCGATTGCTGCACCCATCACAACAACACCCCAGAACTTGGCGTCAAGACCGAACAGGTCGATCGTCACCGCACGCAGCATTGCGTAGAACGGAGTGAAGTACCACACGGGCGCAATATGAAGTGGTGTTTTCAACGGGTTTGCCGGCTCGAAGTTCGGCTTCTCGATGAACAACCCGCCACCTTCCGGGAAGAAGAACACCACAATAAAGAAGATGAAGAAGAAAACGCCCACGCCGAGCAAATCGTGCACCGTGTAGTAAGGATGGAACGGTATTCCGTCTTTGGGAACGCCGTTTTCGTCCTTGTTCTTCTTGATATCGATGCCGTCGGGGTTGTTGGAGCCCACTTCGTGCAGAGCCAGGATGTGAAGCACAACCAGACCAAGCAGAACGATAGGCAGCGCCACCACATGCAGTGCGAAGAAGCGATTCAGGGTAACGCCGGAAATCAGGTAATCACCACGAATCCAGAGAGAGAGATCCTCACCGATTACGGGGATAGCCCCGAACAGGTTAACGATAACCTGCGCACCCCAGTAGGACATCTGACCCCATGGCAGGAGGTAGCCCATGAACGCTTCAGCCATCAGGATCAGGTAGATCAGCATACCGAAAATCCAGATCAGCTCGCGCGGCTTCTGATAGGAGCCGTACATCAGCCCACGGAACATGTGGAGATAGACCACAATGAAGAATGCCGAGGCACCGGTGGAATGCAGGTAACGCAGCAACCAGCCCCACTCGACATCGCGCATGATGTATTCAACGGACGCGAATGCGCCTTCCGCAGACGGGTTGTAGCTCATGGTCAGCCAGATTCCCGTGACCAGCTGGTTCACGAGAACCAGCATCGCGAGGGAACCAAAGAAGTACCACACGTTGAAGTTTTTCGGCGCGTAGTACTTGCCAAGGTGCTTATTCCAGGCATCAATGACCGGAAGCCGTTCGTCTACCCAGTTGAGTAACTTGCTCATTACGCTGCCTCCGGATCAAGACCAATCGTGAGGGTCACATCATCGTCGTAACGATAGGGCGGCACCTCCAGGTTCAGGGGAGCAGGCTGCGCTTCGAAAACCCGGCCGGCCATATCGTATCGTGAACCGTGACAGGGACAGAACAAGCCGCCCAGCCACTCGTCACCCAGGTCTGCCGGAGCAACTTCCGGGCGATAGGATGGCACACAGCCAAGGTGGGTACACAGACCTACAAGCACGGCAAATTCCGGTTTCAGAGAGCGCAGGATGCCATCGATATACGGAGGCTGCTGCGGCTCTTCTGACTGGGGATCTTTCACCCGGTCGTTAAGCTTCTCGATATTTGCGCGCATTTCTTCGGTACGGCGGATGATCCAGACCGGCTTGCCTCGCCATGAAACAGTAATCTGCTGGCCAGGCTCGATCTTGCTGATATTGACGGTTACCGGTGCACCGGCCGCTTCCGCTTTTGCACTGGGATTCCATGACCCCAGGAACGGAACCGCCGCACCGACGACGCCGACTCCACCCACCACAGACGTAGCACCGATCAGAAACCGGCGCCTGCCTTGGCTCACGTCGCCATTACTCATTATGGTTTTCTCCCATCAGGCGATGTCACAGCCCGCAACGCAGCCGGCAATGTGCATCTAAAAGGACTTCACAACCCAAAAATATAAGCGCCCAAATGGTAATGAAATTACCAAAGGCTTACAAGTCGGAAAGCCGCTGCTGGCGCCTCATCCCTGTTCCAGATCAATTTGCTGACAAATCGCCCGAACATAAAAAAACCCGACCGAAAAGGGCCGGGTTTTCCAGGATCTGCTCCAGCGGAATTAACGCTTGGAGTACTGAGGACGCTTACGCGCCTTGCGCAGACCCACTTTCTTACGCTCGACTTCACGTGCATCACGGGTAACATAACCCGCTTTACGCAGCGCCGGACGCAGAGTTTCGTCGTAATCCATCAGAGCGCGGGTCAGGCCGTGGCGAATTGCGCCGGCCTGGCCACTGATACCACCACCCTTAACGGTAATGTTGATATCAAAACGATCGGTAGACTCGGCAACCACCAGGGGCTGACGAACGATCATGCGAAGGGTTTCACGACCGAAGAAGTCTTCGATGGTGCGACCATTGATGGAGATGTTACCGCTTCCCGGCTTGATAAAAACCCGAGCCGTGGATGTCTTGCGGCGACCAGTACCGTAATTTTGTGCTACAGACATATCCGCCTTCCGTTAAATGTCGAGTTCTTTGGGCTGCTGGGCTGCGTGAGGGTGCTCAGCGCCGGCATAGATTTTCAGCTTCTTGAACATGGCGCGACCGAGCGGTCCCTTTGGAAGCATGCCTTTGACAGACTTCTGGATGATTTGCTCGGGCGCCTTGTCGACCAGCTTCTCGAAGTTGATGGATTTGATTCCACCCGGAAAGCCGGTATGACTGTAGTACATCTTGTCAGATGCTTTCTTGCCGGTAACCCGCACCTGGCTGGCGTTGATCACTACAATGTAATCGCCAGTGTCTACGTGGGGGGTGTACTCAGGCTTATGCTTGCCCCGCAGACGAAGGGCGATTTCGGTTGACAGACGACCCAGCGTCTTGCCGGCTGCGTCTACAACGTACCAGTCACGTTTTACTGTTTCTGGTTTCGCACTCAGAGTCTTCATTGATTCCGCCTTGAACGCTATATAAGAAACGTTAAAAACCACCACCGGTAAATGCAAGGCATCCGGAGGGGGTTCCATACCTGTGTTGCGCTGCCATCATTCGGGGCTGAGATAATGACATCGCCTTGAAAAGCCAGGGCGCGAAGTATACTCGAACCACCCAGCAAAGCCAACCCTGTGTCGCCTCGTTTCGTTATTCCCCTATACCGGCAGTGGCCCAACCGTATAAACGAGAGACGTTATCCAGAAGTGCCGGCGCCAGTTGCTCCGGCGACGCGCCACGGAGCTCCGCGAGCGCGTCCAGAATATCCGGTAGATAGCGTGGAGAGTTCTCTCCCTGCGGAACGCCTTCCGGCGCCATGTCCGGGGCGTCCGTCTCAAGCACCAGCGCCTTCAGTGGCAATCTTGCAATTGCGTCGCGGGTCTTTCGGGCCCGGGGATGGGTGATCACGCCCCCCACCCCGATAAAGCACCCAAGATCGACCAGCTTTGCGGCCTGCTGGAAGCTTCCGCTGAATCCGTGAATCAGGGCTCGACCATGCCACTGGCGACGATTGAGTAAACCGTGAACTTCGTCATGGGTCTTGACGGAGTGGATCACCAGCGGCAGGTTCAGCTCACGGGCCAGATCCACTTGCGCCTCAAACCAGGGCCATTGCCTTTCGAGGTTGCCTTTGAGCCGGTCGAGGCCGCATTCACCGATCCCCAGACAGCATTCTGGCTGGCCCTCCAGCCGCCGCCGAAGCTCAGCCAGGTCTGCTTCCGAGTGCTCTTCCACAAACCAGGGGTGGATGCCGAGACAATAGAAGAGCCCCTCATGGGCCAGTGCGGTGTCGCGGACCCGATCCCAATCCGGTCGACGCACACCCGGTATCACAAGCCCGCTGAGTCCGCGCGATCGGCCCTGCTCAAGCTCGTTATCGCGGCGGTCGTCGAACTGCGGAAAATCAAAGTGGCAATGGGCGTCGATCAGCCGCACAGTTACCTCCACCCGGAATCGTCAATGCTCCCGGGTCTTGTGGAACTGGATGTCCGGATACCTCTCCTGGGCGAGATTCAGGTTGACCATTGTCGGAGCAATGTAGGCCAGCCTGTCACTGCCATCGAGAGCCAGGTTGTCGTTGTTCTTGCGCTGGAACTCGTCAAGCTTGCGCTCATCGCTACAGGTGACCCACCGCGCAGTAGCCACGTTTATCGGCTCGTAGATGGCCTCCACCTTGTATTCGCTTTTCAAGCGGCTGACCACCACATCGAACTGCAGCACACCGACCGCCCCGACGATGAGATCGTTATTCCGCAGCGGCCTGAACACCTGGACGGCGCCCTCTTCGGACAGCTGTATCAGCCCTTTCTGGAGCTGCTTGGCCTTGAGCGGATCCTTCAGGCGAATCCGGCGGAACAATTCGGGCGCAAAGTTGGGGATGCCGGTGAACTTCATGTCGTCGCCGGCAGTAAAAGTATCACCCAACTGGATGGTGCCGTGGTTGTGCAAGCCGATGATATCGCCCGCAAACGCCTGCTCGGCGTGTTCGCGGTCGCCGGCCATGAACGTCAGCGCGTCGGAAAACCGGACTTCCTTGCCAATACGGACATGGCGGGCCTTCATACCCTGGTTGTAACTGCCGGACACAATGCGGAGGAAGGCAACACGGTCACGATGCTGCGGATCCATATTCGCCTGAATCTTGAATACGAAGCCCGAGAACCCGTCCTCGGCCGGCTGGACCAGTCTCTGGTCGGTTTCCCGCGGTTGCGGCTCCGGGGCCCACTCCACCAGGCCATCGAGCATGTGGTCCACGCCGAAGTTACCCAGTGCGGTACCAAAGAAGACTGGCGTCAGTTCGCCGGCAAGAAAAGCTTCCTGGTCAAACTCGTGGGATGCGCCCTTGACCAGTTCAATTTCATCACGCAGATCGTCAGCGTAAGCGCCAATCGCCTGATCGAGCCCGGGGTTGTCCAACCCCGAGATAACGCGCTTGTCCTGAATCATATGGCCCTGACCGGACTGATACAAAATAACCTCGTCCCGAAGCAGGTGATAAACCCCTTTGAAGCTCTTGCCCATACCTATGGGCCAGGTGATCGGTGCACAGGCAATTTTCAGAACTTCCTCAACCTCGTCCATCAGTTCCACCGGATCCCGGGTGTCCCGGTCCAGCTTGTTCATGAACGTGATAATCGGCGTATCCCGCAGCCGGGTAACCTCCATCAGCTTGATGGTCCGCTCCTCGACACCCTTGGCGCTGTCAATAACCATCAGACAGGAGTCCACCGCCGTGAGGGTGCGGTAGGTGTCTTCCGAGAAGTCTTCGTGGCCCGGCGTATCCAGCAGGTTCACCAGCTTGCCACCATAAGGAAACTGCATGACGGAGGTGGTTACCGAAATACCCCGCTCTTTCTCCATTTCCATCCAGTCGGACTTAGCGTGCTGGCCAGACTTCTTTCCCTTGACGGTACCGGCCTTCTGGATTGCCTGCCCGAACAAAAGCACCTTCTCGGTAATCGTGGTCTTACCGGCATCCGGGTGCGAGATAATGGCGAAGGTGCGGCGCTTGGCCACTTCCTGGGAAAGGTTAGACATAATCGAAAAGCAACCTGAATCTGAAGTTCTGGAAAAGGCGGCCATTATAGGCCCTATGCCGCTGTGACGCTAACTCGCACTGCAGTGATCACTGGCCGAGGGCAAGCATCAAGACCCGGGCATCCTCCCGCCCACTGGCAGACGGATAATACCCGGGGCGCTGGCCGATCTCGTGAAAGCCTTCATTCTGGTACAACGCGATAGCGGCATGATTGCTGTCCCTGACTTCGAGCAACAGCTGAGCCATACCTTCATAAGCTGCGGTTGCCAGAACATGCCTCAGAAGATAGCGCCCCACCCCCTCACCGCGGGCTCTCGAGTGGACGCAGATATTCAGCAAATGCGCTTCATCAACCATATAGGCCACAACAGCGTACGCGGTGAGTTTGCCCCCATGGCAGGCACCCCAGAGCCGGTAGTTGTCCTTGAAACAATCCAGAAACACTGATTCGCTCCAGGGGTGCGAATAACCCTGGCGCTCTATATCGAGCACATCCGGGACATCCTCGGGCACCAGGGGGCGCACAATAAGATCGGCATCAAGAACTTTTTGGTAGGTTTCCGGATAAGGCATTAACGGGCGACCAGAGGCCGTATCTGTTGCCACAGGGAGCGCTTCAATGTCGGGTTGCCGGCAATCTCAGCAAGGGTGTGCGGAAACCGGACTGCTGCGTCGCGTCCAAGGGCTTCGCTCAGCCAGCTTTTTTCTGCATCCTCTCCACCCTGCAAGACGACAACCTGCCGACCTTCCAGGCCCGACAGAACACTGCGCATCACCTCAACAAAGTCATGGCCGGAGTTCCCGGGCACCAACAGATTGTTGAAGATAGGCCAGGAGACTTGTCCGAGCACTTGAGGCTGCCCCTCACCAAGGCTCTTGAGGATATTCAGTGCGAGGGTTTCCTGCAGTCGGCTGCTGGTATCCGTAGACATGCCTCCGATGAGAACTGCTCCGGTTCCCGCCCAGATCATGACGTTAACACTCTCAGAGGGAATCCCGGAAGGCTGCTCTGACACTTCCTCTGACGGTGCGGGCTCCGGAGCGTTCGCAGTGTCATCCGACACGGAAGGCGATTCGGAGAGCTGTCGCGAGGCTTTTCCTGAAGCAACAGCCTCACCTTCCATCAATGCCTGCAGATCTGCTATTCGGGCAACGCCCTCAGTTCGATCCGCCACTGTCGGCTTACCCGGCGCCGCGCGGCCTGACTCTCTTGCCGGGCGGGGTACGGATTCGGAAATCCCAGGGATTGCCTCCGGAGCACCAATCTCGTCAGGAAACTCAAACTCCGGACTGGGCGCCGCACCGGGCAACGGTTGCCGGGCATACCACATGCGTATCCCCGCCGCTCCCAGATAAAACTGACGCTCTGCTTCCGATCCAATCATTAACTTCGCCTGTCGGGACTCACCGAATTTACAGCCTCACACATCCGCAACCTGGGGATGCTGTCGAATTCCGCCCTTACTGATCAGGTTCAGGGCCTCAATGTAAGCCTTGGCGGACGCGATGATGATATCAGTATCAGCACCGACGCCGTTAACGATGCGGCCACCGCGTTCCAGGCGCACAGTCACCTCGCCCTGGGCATCGGTGCCGCTGGTAATGTTGTTTACTGAATACAGCTGGAGGTTACAACCTGAATCCACCAGAGACTCGATTGCCTTGAACGTGGCATCGACCGGCCCGCTACCTTCTGCATCAACCTTGTGTTCTTTGCCGTCTACCGTCAGGGTCAGATTGGCCTTTGGCACCACTCCGGTCTCCGAGCATACCTGCATACAAACCAGACCATACCGGCCATCTTCCTCTTTCTGGCGGGTATCGCTGGCTATCGCCTGCAGATCTTCGTCAAAAATTTCATGCTTCAGATCCGCCAGTGCCTTGAACCTCGTAAACGCCTCGTTCAGCTCCGTCTCGGTCTCAAACTGAATGCCAAGCTCCAGCAAACGGGTACGGAACGCGTTACGCCCGGAATGCTTACCCAGTACCAGGCTGTTGGTATGCCATCCCACGTCCTGCGCCCGCATGATCTCATAGGTTTCCCGATGCTTCAGGACCCCATCCTGATGAATCCCGGACTCATGAGCAAAGGCATTGGCACCGACGATGGCCTTGTTGGGCTGCACCGGAAACCCGGTGATCGTGGACACCAAACGCGACGCAGGCACGATGTGCTGGGCATCAATGCGGGTGTCTATGTGGAACAGATCCTGACGGGTACGAACCGCCATCACGATTTCCTCGAGTGCTGCGTTACCGGCACGCTCACCCAAGCCATTGATAGTGCACTCCACCTGACGAGCGCCCCGAGAGACTGCCGCCAGAGAATTTGAAACAGCCAGCCCCAGGTCGTTGTGGCAATGCACCGAAAAAATGGCCTTGTCGGCGTTTGGAATCCGGTTCAAAAGCTGACGGATGGTCTCGCCGAACTGCTCGGGAATCGCGTAGCCGACCGTATCCGGAATGTTGATCGTACTGGCGCCGGCATCAATGGCGGCCTCGATGATCCGACAGAGGAAGTCCAGTTCGGAGCGGCCGGCGTCTTCGCACGAAAACTCAACGTCATCGACATGGCTTCGAGCACGTTTGACGGAGCGAACCGCCTGCTCGACCACTTCATCGGGCTGCATCTGCAACTTGTGCTTCATGTGAATGGGGGACGTGGCGATAAACGTATGAATGCGCCCACGCTGTGCCGGCCGGATAGCTTCTGCCGCTCGATCGATATCCTTGTCGAGCGCCCGGGCAAGACTGCAGATCGTTGAGTCCTTGATGGATTCGGCAATCGCTTTCACCGCCTCGAAATCGCCCTGGCTGGCAATCGCGAATCCTGCCTCAATAACATCCACCCGGAGCTTTTCCAGCGCTTTCGCAATGCGGAGCTTCTCGGCTTTGTTCATGGTGGCACCAGGGCTTTGCTCGCCATCACGGAGCGTTGTATCGAAGATGACCAGGTGATCAGTGGCAGGCATTGGCAGGCTCCATTCTGAGATGTCGTTCGTTATAGGGAGAGTATATCACCGGCCTGCCGTGAGTGAGTCTGTGAATTTCAGGCAATAAAAAACCCCAGCATCGAGGATGCTGGGGTTTTCGGTATTAGGCGCCTGACGATGACCTACTCTCACATGGGCAACGCCACACTACCATCGGCGCTGGTCTGTTTCACTTCTGAGTTCGGGATGGGATCAGGTGGTTCCAGACC
>NZ_JAGDDV010000004.1:0-219094 GCF_040148675.1 Marinobacter sp. NFXS11
AACTCAATTTCGACGAGTCACTGTCCTGATATTTCATATCCGAAATACCTCGGCCAGCGCCCACACGAATTACTTGGTCAACTTTTTAAAGAGCGTTTGAGCTGTTGCTCAATCAAGGCCGCGTATTTTACATCGTTCCGCTGCCCTGTCAACCGTTTATCTGAAGAATTTCAAAACTCGTTTTCTTCAGTACTTTCAAACAGTTGCTTTTGTCTGGGAAGTTGCCGTAAGTGGCTTGTCCCTCAGAAGTGGTGCGCATTCTACAGGCGTCAGGAAAACTGTCAACGAGGTTTTTGAATTAATTTATAACGGTCTCGGTTTCCACGTACCTCTCTGAGCAGGAACTGTTCATTTAGTTCAATTTTCAGGCAAAAATCAGCCTCTGGTAAAGGGAATCAACCCTCGAACCCCACTCCATTTCCAGCGCAGCGCCAGCAAACCCGAGATCACCAGACCATAAACGACCATTTCACCGATGTCGCTTCTCGCCTGCCAGATAAAGTGAACCCATGCGACTATGGCAATCGGATAGATTAGCTTGTGCAGTTGCTTCCAGCTCTTACCCAACCGCTTCATCATTCCCTTGGTTGAGGTTAAAGCCAGAGGAATCAACATCAGAAAAGACAATGCACCCGCCACAATATAAGGCCGCTTGGTAAAGGTGGCCCAAAGATCACTCCAGCCCAGGATGAATTGCAGAAATGCCAACACGTGCAGGACGGTATAAAAGAACGCAAACAGACCGAGCATTCTGCGAACCCGGATCCAGCCCGCCCAGCCGGTCCAGTGTTTGAGCGGAGTCATGCATAAGGTCACTATCAACAACTGGAAGGCAGCAATACCCAATGACTCTGTCACTTCCTGCCCAGGATCTGGACCGAGCGACTGCCCCGCAACGTTGATAACCAGCACCAGAAGGGGAACGCTGGCGAGAAACGCGACCAACAGGCGAAAAATCAGAACAGAGCCTGAACGATCCATTATTCACTTACCGCTCATCAATAGAACTTACTCAAATCCATACGCTTATACAGATCGGCAACCTGCTCGCCATAACCATTGAACTTGACGGTCTCCATCCAGTTGGGAGAGAGCAGACCTGAAGGCAGTCTTCGTTCCCGCTTCTGGCTCCACCTTGGATGGTCAACCTCGGGGTTAACATTGGCATAGAATCCGTATTCCTGGGGCGCAAGCATCTCCCAGGTGGTTTTTGGCCGCTCCTCCTGGAACCGGATCTTTACGATTGACTTGATGCTCTTGAATCCGTATTTCCAGGGGACAACCAGTCGGATAGGCGCGCCATTCTGGTTGGGCATGGTCTTACCGTAAAGGCCGACCGCCAGGAAGCTTAACTCATTCATTGCCTCATCCATTCGCAACCCCTCCTGGTAAGGCCAGTCGATTGTGCTGAACAGTGAACGCTGTCCGCGCATCTGGTCCGGGTCGTGTAAGGTTTCGAAATAGACGTACTTGGCGCGAGAGTTTGGCTCAAACTTTTTTAGAATGTCCGCCAAAGGAATACCGATCCAGGGAATCACCATTGACCAAGCCTCGACGCAACGGAGGCGATAGACACGCTCCTGATAGTCGTGAGGCTTGAGCAGGCCTTCCAGTGCGTACTCCCCCGGTCGCCCACACTCACCCTCAACGACGATAGACCAGGGATCAACGCTCATTTCATCGGCGTACTTGGCCGGATCCCCTTTCCCGGTGCCAAATTCATAAAAGTTGTTGTAGCGCGTGACGTCCTCGAACGGTGTTTTTTCCTCGTCGGTAGAAAAACCGGGCATTGCAACATAGTCCAGCGCTTCTCCAGGGACCGGAAGCTTCGCAGCGGACAACAAACCAGGCATTGATAGACCCGCGGCCACAGCCATCGTGCCGGACATGAATTTCCGTCGATTGAGGAAGACAGATTCGGGGGTAACTTCTGAGTGAGGCAAAACCCAGGATGGGCGCTTCTTGATGAACATGAAAAGTCTCCGTCAGGGCGTCAGCCAGCTAAGGCGTTGACCGGAGACTGTGGTGAAAATTCCCGGACCTCGCTGAGGAGGTCCGGGAAGCGGGAACTCAGTCAGCGGCGCCTGGAGCTTTCCGGGGCTTGCCACGGAATAGCGCACGAACAGGGCCGGACAACGCGTATATCAGAAATCCGGTAAAGAGTACGGTGGCAGGGTCCAGCGCGATCACTACAAACACCAGAACAACAAGCAGAATAGCAGCAAACGGCACCCGACCACGCAGATCCAGATCCTTGAAACTGCGGTACAGAATATTGCTGACCATCAGCACGCCAGTGCCTGCCACCACCACCATGGTCAGCAAGGTGAGCCAGGCAGCGGGTTCAAAGAGATGAAAACACCAGACCATGCCAGCAACGCACGCTGCGGCAGCTGGACTGGGCAAACCAACAAAGAACTTCTTGTCGACCGAACCAATCTGGGTGTTGAAGCGGGCCAGGCGCAGCGCAGCGCCAGCCACGTAGATGAACGTAACGGCCCAACCGACCTTATCGAAGGCGTTCAGCGACCAGAAAAAGGCGACAAGCCCGGGAGCTACACCAAAGGCAACCATGTCAGCGAGGCTGTCGTATTCCTCACCGAACTTGCTCTGGGTATTGGTCATGCGAGCTACACGCCCATCCAGACCATCCAGGATCATAGAGACGAAAATTGCAATTGCGGCGTTATCAAAGACGCCGTTCGCAGCCGAGACAATGGCGTAGAAACCTGAAAACAGCGAGGCTGTTGTGAGCGCATTGGGAAGCAGGTAAATACCTTTGCGGCGGACCGGCGCACCTTCCACCAGCTCCTCTTCAACCACTTCTCCGGCCTCGACTTCATAGTCCGGGTTCTGCTTGCCGTCGGCAGTTTTTCTTTCTTCAGTCATTCCCATTACTCCGGAAAGCGTTTGGGCGGAGTATATACGAAAAACGCGGCCACCCGGGCCGCGTTTTTCAAAACCAGGCGGAATTCCGCTTAGTTTTTGTCCTTATCCACAATCTTGTTCGCGGAGATCCACGGCATCATGCCACGCAGTTTTTCACCAACCACTTCGATGTCGTGGGCAGCGTTCTGGCGACGACGCGCCGTCATGGACGGGTAGTTCAGAGCGCCTTCAGAGATAAACATCTTGGCATATTCGCCGCTCTGAATGCGCTTCAGTGCGTTACGCATCGCTTCACGGGACTGCTCGTTGATGATTTCTGGACCGGTCACATACTCACCATACTCCGCGTTGTTGGAGATGGAGTAGTTCATGTTGGCGATACCGCCTTCGTACATCAGGTCGACGATCAGCTTCAGCTCGTGCAGACACTCGAAGTACGCCATTTCCGGCTCGTAACCGCCTTCCACGAGCGTTTCGAACGCCGCTTTAACCAGTTCGACAGTACCACCGCAGAGAACGGCCTGCTCACCGAACAGATCGGTTTCGGTCTCATCCTTGAACGTGGTTTCGATGATGCCGGTACGGCCGCCACCGATACCGCTGGCGTAGGACAGAGCCAGATTCTTGGCGTTGCCGGAGGAATCCTGGAAGATAGCGATCAGGTCAGGAATACCGCCACCGTTGGCGAACTCGGTGCGCACGGTGTGGCCCGGTGCCTTCGGAGCAATCATGATGACGTCCAGATCCTTACGCGGAACGATCTGGTTGTAGTGGATAGCAAAGCCGTGGGCGAACGCCAGGGTGGCGCCTTGCTGCAGATTTGGCTCGATTTCCGCCTTGTACAGCTGGGCCTGGTATTCGTCCGGAGTCAGAACCATGACAACGTCGGCGGCGGCAACGGCAGACGGCACGTCGCTGGTCTTCAGACCATAGGCTTCCGCCTTGGCGATGGAAGAAGAACCCGGGCGCAGGCCCACGGTCACGTCAACGCCGGACTCTTTCAGATTGCACGCGTGAGCGTGGCCCTGGGAGCCGAAACCAATGATGGCAACTTTCTTGCCCTGGATGATGGAAAGATCGCAATCCTTATCGTAGTAAACCTGCATGAGAAACCTCTGTTATTTGTGATGGCCCCGAAGAGCCATATTGTTCAAACCCTGTTTGAAATCGTTAAAGGCTGAGCACCTTCTCGCCCCGGGCGATACCGGATACACCGCTGCGCACCACTTCCAGTACGCCCGACGTGCCAACGGCCTGAATAAAGCCGTCCAGCTTCTCGCTGTCACCTGCCAACTGAACCGTGTAAACGGAACTGGTCACATCCACGATCTGGCCGCGGAAAATGTCCACCGTACGCTTGATCTCGGCACGCTGGGAACCCGTGGCTTTCAGCTTGACCAGCATCAGTTCGCGTTCGATATGGGCGCCTTCGGTGAGATCCACCAGCTTGACGACTTCAATCAGCTTGTTCAGTTGTTTGGTGATCTGTTCGATCACCTTGTCAGAACCCGTGGTGGTCACCGTCAGACGGGACAACGTCTCGTCCTCGGTTGGCGCCACAGTGAGTGTTTCGATGTTGTAGTTGCGCTGGGAAAACAGACCCACCACCCGCGACAGGGCGCCAGGTTCGTTTTCAAGCAAAACAGAAATGATTCGACGCATGATCAGACCCTCTCCGTCTTGCTGAGCCACATATCTTTCATGGAACCCCGGGCAACCTGCATCGGATAAACGTGCTCAAAGCGATCCACGTAGATATCCACGAATACCAGCTCGTCTTTCATGGCCAGTACTTCTTTCAGTTTGGTCTCCAGATCCTCCTTCTTCTCAATCCGGACACCCTTGTGGCCGTAGGCTTCCGCCAGCTTGATGAAGTCGGGCAGGGATTCCATGTAGGACTCGGCATGGCGGGACTCGTAGTTCATGTCCTGCCATTGCTTGACCATACCCAGAGCCTGGTTATTCAGGTTGATAATCTTAACCGGCAGGTTGTACTGCTTGCAGGTCGACAGCTCCTGGATGTTCATCTGGATACTGCCCTCACCGGTAATGCACAGCACTTCGTCGTCCGGATGGGTCAGTTTGACCCCCATGGCCGCCGGCAGACCGAAGCCCATGGTGCCGAGACCACCGGAGTTGATCCAGCGGTTGGGCTTGTCGAACTTGTAGTACTGGGCCGCAAACATCTGGTGCTGACCGACATCGGAGGTTACGTACGCCTCACCATTGGTCAAACGACACAGCATTTCAATGACTTCCTGGGGCTTGATCACATCCGGGCTGGTCTCATAGCGCATACCATGGAATGCCCGCCACTCGTCGATCTGCTTCCACCAGGAAGCGATTGCGTCTGCGTCCGGCTTTTCCTTCGCTTCTTTCACCAGCGACAGCATTTCCTTGAGCACGGCGTCGACCGGGCCAACGATGGGCACATCGGCATCCACGGTCTTGGAAATCGAGGCCGGGTCAATGTCGATATGGATGATGCGCGCGCCCGGACAGAACTTCTCGGTAGCATTCGTCACCCGATCGTCAAAACGTGCTCCCACGCAGAGAATGAGATCCGAGTGGTGCATGGCCATGTTGGCTTCGTAGGTGCCGTGCATGCCAAGCCAGCCCAGGTGCTGTTTATCGCTGGCCGGGTAACAGCCAATGCCCATCAGGGTATTGGTGATCGGGTAGCCCAGAATCCGCACAAGCTCTGTCAGCTGATCCGATGCCTTGCCGAGAACAACGCCACCACCTGCGTAGATGATCGGGCGCTTCGCCGCCAGCATCATGTCGACTGCTTTCTTGATCTGACCGGCATGGCCGCGAATAGCGGGGTTGTAGGAGCGCAACTTGACCTTCTTGGGATAGGCGTACTCGTAACGCTCGTTCGGCGTGGTCATATCCTTGGGAATATCCACGACCACAGGGCCGGGGCGACCGGTCGCGGCAATGTAATACGCCTTGCGGATAATCTCCGGGATTTCCTCGGGATGACGGACACTGAGGTTGTGCTTAACCACCGGACGGGAGACACCCATCATATCGGTTTCCTGGAACGCGTCTTCGCCGATGAGGGTCGACGCAACCTGGCCGCACAGAACCACCATAGGGATGGAATCCATAAATGCGGTGGCAATGCCAGTGATGGTGTTGGTGGCTCCAGGACCCGAGGTCACCAGTACGGTACCTGGTTTTCCAGTCGCGCGGGCATAACCGTCGGCCATGTGGACCGCCGCCTGCTCGTGCCTTACCAGAATGTGTTTGACTTTGTCCTGCCTGAACAGCGCATCATAAATATGAAGGGCTGCACCACCCGGATAGCCGTATATGTATTCGATACCTTCATCTTGAAGGGACCGGATCAGCATATCGGCGCCAGACAATAACTCCACGATTTTCTACCCTCTTCTACGAGTGAATGAGCCGGGAAGGCTCCCGGTTGCCTGGATTCACGGTGTCCATGCTTCTTTTGAAAGCGGAACCGGCTACTCCTCCACACCTTGTTAAGAGGTTGTCTCCTGGCCAGCCGCCCTCCTGAGGGTTGCGGAGAACGGCCAATCAACGGGTTGCACGTAAGCAACAACCATCCCGCGACGGATGCGCGGCGCGTTCAGTGTGGTAATTGATGGGGGATACTCGCTCGGGATTGCCTGCCGTATTGACCCCAGTCTTCAGGCAATCGGTAATTCTGACAGCGCGAAACTCCCTGTCAATAGCCGCTGCAGGTTTCTGTGCCTATACTGGCCGAAGGTCTGCCATACTTGGAACAAATCCGATACAAAGATTTGAACCAGACAGAAGAAAATCCGCAATAGCGATGGCATGATAGGCAACATTGAAATTAGAAAAAACGGGCCCGGTCTATCCAGGTTGTCTGCCTGCCCGGGAGCAGTGAACATACGCGAGTTGAGCCATGAACAGAAAAATCCTGACGCTGACCTTATTGCTGGCCGTTGTACCAGGTGTCGCCACGAGCGCCTCTGTCTATAAATGGACCGATGAAAACGGAGTTACCCACTTTGGCGACCGACAGCCCACGGGCTCAAAGGCCGAGCGGGTCAATGTGCGTTCCGGCACCTCTACCGATGCTTCCGGCAACCGGCAGAGCCCTCAGGAGCGTCTGCAGAATATGCAAGAACAGCAGAACGAGCAGGCGGAACAGCGAAAGGAAACGGCAGTTGAAGAGGCCCGCAGAAAACAGCGGGAGGCGAACTGCGCGACCGCCCGCTCGAATCTTGAGCTGATAGAGCGCAATGCCCGCATCCGCATCGAGGAGAATGGCGAGCAACGATACCTGAGCCAAGAGGAAATTGCCGAGAAGAAAGCTGAAGCCCTCAGAATCGCTGAAGAAAACTGCGGGCCAGTCAAAAATAGTGACCAACAGTAAATCTTCAACGAAAGGGTCAGATGAAAAGCTCATCTGACCCTTTCTAAAGTTCAAGCTTTTGTAAAATTCAGGTGGTGATCCTCCACCGTACCCTTGATGACATCCCCCGGTACAAACTCTCCCTGTAGCAGACGCTGAGCCAGCGGATTCTCGATCATTCGCTGAATAGCCCGCTTCAAAGGCCGCGCGCCATATACCGGGTCGTACCCGACTTCGGCCAGCAACTCCATCGCGGCGTCATCCAGCTCCAGCTTCATATCCTGTTCTTTCAGGCGCTTGCTCAGAGACGCGATCTGAATCCGGGCAATGCCCTGGATCTGACTCTCCGCCAGCGGGTGGAACACCACCACTTCATCCACGCGGTTGATGAACTCGGGGCGGAAATGGGTGCCGACGACTTCCATGACCGCATTCTTCATGACCTCGTAGTTCTCCTCGCCCGCTTTCTGCTGGATGATGTCCGAGCCGAGGTTTGAGGTCATGACAATGACCGTGTTCCGGAAGTCGACGGTCCTGCCCTGCCCGTCCGTCAGGCGACCATCTTCGAGTACCTGCAGAAGAATGTTGAACACATCCGGATGGGCTTTTTCCACCTCATCCAGCAACAAGACGGAATACGGCCTGCGGCGAACCGCTTCGGTCAGGTAGCCACCTTCCTCGTAGCCGACATAGCCCGGAGGAGCGCCGATCAGGCGAGCCACAGAATGCTTCTCCATGAACTCGGACATATCAATCCGAACCATGGCCTCCTCGGTGTCAAACAGGAAGGACGCCAGGGCCTTGCACAGTTCGGTTTTACCCACACCGGTCGGACCAAGGAACAAAAACGACCCGTTGGGGCGATTGGGATCGGACAGCCCGGCCCGGGAACGACGCACGGCGTTGGACACAGCTTCAACCGCCTCATCCTGGCCGATAACCCGACCATGAAGCGCTTCCTCCATGCGCATCAGCTTGTCGCGCTCACCTTCGAGCATCTTGGACACGGGAATGCCGGTCCACTTGGAAACAATCTCTGCAATCTCCTCATCGGTCACCCGGTTCCGGAGCAGCTTCATTTCCATCATTTCGGCCTGGCTGGCCATATCCAGCTGACGCTCAAGCTCAGGAATCTGCCCGTACTGGAGCTCGGACATCTTGCCAAGATCACCGGCGCGACGGGCGTTTTCCAGATCAATCCGGGCCTGCTCCAGCCGGCTCTTGATCTTCTGGGAACCATGAAGAGCCGCCTTCTCAGTATTCCAGACTTCTTCCAGGTCCGCGTATTCACGCTCAACGCTGGTAATCACATCCGACAACTCGGACAGGCGCTTTTTCGAGGCCGGGTCGGTCTCCTTTTTCAGAGCCTCCCGTTCAATTTTCAGCTGAATCAGGCGCCGCTCCAGGCGATCCAGGGGTTCAGGCTTGGAGTCCATTTCCATCCGAATCTGGGAGGCTGCCTCGTCCACCAGATCAATGGCCTTGTCCGGCAACTGCCGGTCAGCAATGTAACGGTGAGACAGTTTTGCCGCAGCGATGATTGCACCATCGGTCACTTCTACCCCATGGTGAACCTCATAACGCTCTTTCAGGCCCCGCAGGATAGCGATGGTGTCTTCCTCGTTGGGTTCGCTCACCAGTACTTTCTGGAAGCGACGCTCAAGGGCGGCGTCTTTTTCGATGTTTTCACGGTATTCATCAAGGGTGGTCGCGCCCACGCAGTGCAGCTCGCCGCGGGCCAGGGCCGGCTTGAGCATGTTACCGGCATCCATGGAGCCTTCGGCCTTGCCGGCACCAACCATGGTGTGGATCTCGTCGATGAACAGGATGATCTGGCCTTCCTGTTTGGACAGCTCGTTCAGAACAGCTTTCAGGCGTTCTTCAAACTCACCCCGGAACTTGGCGCCGGCAATAAGGGCACCCATATCGAGTGACAGGACTTTCTTGTCCTTGAGACCATCGGGCACCTCGCCGTTGACGATGCGCTGGGCCAACCCCTCGACGATGGCCGTTTTACCCACGCCGGGCTCGCCGATAAGGACCGGGTTGTTCTTTCGGCGACGCTGCAATACCTGGATGGTGCGACGGATTTCATCGTCGCGACCGATCACCGGATCCAGCTTGCCGGCTTCGGCTCGCTCGGTCAGGTCGATGGTGTACTTGGACAGGGCCTGGCGATTTTCTTCGGCGCTGGCGTCATTGACGGCTTCACCACCGCGAACGTCGTCAATGGCCTTTTCCAGGGCAGCTTTATCAACACCCTGTTCCCGAAGTACCCGGCCCAGGGTACCCCGGTCTTCCAGGGCGGCCAGCAGCATAAGCTCACTGGAGATGTACTGGTCTTTGCGCTTCTGCGCGAGCTTGTCGGCAATGTTGAATAGGCGGCCCATGTCATTGGACATGGAGACGTCGCCGGCCGATCCCTGCACTTCCGGCAGGTTTTCGATTTCCCGGGCGATCGCCTGGCGAATACGTCCGGGCTCTGCGCCGGCCTGCTTGAGCAGGGGTTTGATGGCGCTGCCTTCCTGATCAAGCAGTGCCTGCACCAGGTGCACCGGCTCAATGAAGTTGTGATCTTTTCCGACCGCGATGGATTGTGCGTCCGCGAGGGCGGTTTGCAACTTGCTGGTCAGCTTGTCGATTCTCATGTGTACTTTCCCCAAATTTCTGCGAATACCATTGTGCCGTCGGTGGCGGATATTCGATTGCTTTGACAGTTAATGTAGGGGCAAGTAGAGGGACTTCAAGCGGGGCTGCGGTGTATTCGTCAGAAAATTGACGGCCGTCAGGTTTCAGTTTGGTGCAAGCCTGAGGCGGGAATGACTCTCCAGAACACGCCGTGAATACGTCCATGTAGGCTTGGCTGCAGCATTCATGCTGCAGACAGTTCTGGAGAGTCATTCCCGCCCCAGACCCAAACTTTGGAAATAACACAAAGATAACCGGTCAGTTGCCGATAATCCTTAATTCAGCCAGATCAAAGTTGCCATCCGCCCGGTCTGGCCATCTCTGCGGTAAGAAAAAAACCGATCTGGATTTTGAACGGTACACAGACCACCGCCAGTAACGTTGTAAACGCCGAGATGATTTAACCGTAAGTTGGCAAGCGCATAGATGTCCGCCATGAAATGCGCCGACCGGGCACCTTTCGCTTTGAAGGCGTGGACCGCTTCCGGATCATGCTTAATGAAGGCGTCGCGGACTTCCGGGCCGACTTCGAAACTGTCGGGGCCGATAGCCGGACCTAGCCAGGCTTGTAGGGTCTCGGGCGGAACGGCCATCTCGCTCACCAGATTCTCGATAACGCCGCCACTCAAGCTTCGCCAGCCGCAGTGGGCGGCGCCAACCACCGTTCCTTGCCGATCGGCGAGGATAACGGGCAGGCAGTCGGCGGTGAGAATGGCGCAGGCGATGCCCGGATAGCGTGTGTAGCTGGCGTCAGCCTTGGCGGTTTGTCCAACGCTACTCTGGGTCAGCTCAACCACTTCGGTACCGTGTACCTGGTTGAGCCAACCAATCCGTGCGCTATCCAGCCCCAAGGACTCGGCGAGTCTTCGCCGATTCTCTTGCACGTGTTCCGGGTTGTCTTCGACATGAACACCGAGGTTCAGGCTATTCCAGGGCCGATCGCTGACACCGCCTGCGCGAGTTGTGCTGATAGCTCTCACCCTATCGGGCGCAGGCCAGGCCGGTTTCAGGGCGTTTCCTTCAATAGTCACGGGCTTCCAGCTCCCGGGAGTGTTTGCGCAGAGCTTCTATCAACGCAACCATATCCTCAGGCAGGGGAACCTCCCAGGTCAGGATTTCACCGGTTTGCGGGTGTTCAAGGGTCAGCTGCCGAGCATGAAGGGCCTGGCGGTTGAACGCCGAAAGCGCCTCTCGAAGCTCTTCGGTGGTTCCCTTGGGTAACCTGAGTCTACCGCCGTAGAGGGGATCTCCGACCAGCGGGTGTTTTACATGGGCCATATGAACCCGGATCTGATGGGTTCGGCCGCTTTCCAGTTTGCAGCGAACGTGGGTGTGAGCGGCAAAACGCTCAACCAGACGATAGTGGGTTACGGCCGGTTTACCGGAGGCTACCACCGCCATTTTCTTGCGTTCCTGCGGATGCCGACCAATGGGTGCGTCCACCGTTGCACCACCGGTGAGTGTGCCAACCACGACGGCCTCATACTCGCGACCCATGGTTCGGGTTTGTAGCTGATCGACCAGGGACGTATGCGCAATCAGGCTGCGGGCCGCGACCATAATGCCAGAGGTGTCTTTGTCGAGGCGGTGTACGATACCCGCCCTCGGCAGATTCTCGACCTCCGGCGCGTAGTTCAGCAGGGCATTGACCAGGGTGCCATCGGCATGGCCGGCCGCCGGGTGCACGACCAGGCCCGCAGGCTTGTTGATGACCAGCAAGTGCTCGTCCTCATAGACGATTTCCAGGGAGATTTCCTCGGCCCGCCAGCTCACCTTAGCTTCCGGCTCGGCATCCAGCGCCAGGCGATCGTCCAGCATCACTTTGTCCCGAGGCTTTCGCACCTCGCCATTTACTGTTAACGCGCCGCTTTTGATCCAGGATTGCAGGCGGGAACGGGAGTGTTCGGGCATCAGCTCTGCTGCGGCCTGATCCAGGCGCCTATCGCTCAATTCCGGCGGCACAACAAAGTTGGCGAGGATTCGTTTTTCAGATGACATTAAGCCCCCAGGGCCTGTGTGTGTTACGTTTCGGTCAGATTATTGGAAACAGCGGGGCATTGCTCTGCACATGGCGTCACTTCCCCGCTACAATGACTGCCCTTGAATCAATCGACATTATACGGGATTCCGGAATGAGATCAGGTCTTCGTTTGCTCCTACTTTCCACACTGGTTGTTCTGGTCAGTGCCTGCGCCTCCAACAAGCAGGAAGAAGTGCTTCCGGAGAAGACCTATTACGAGAACGCCCGCGAGGCCATGACCTCTGGAAACTTCAACGAGGCAGAGCAGAACCTGGACGCCCTGGAAACCTATTACCCCTTCGGTCGCTACGCAGAGCAGGCCCAGCTTGACCTGATCTATGCCCGCTACCAGAACCTCGACCTCGAGGGCTCCCGTGCGGCCGCCGACCGGTTCCTGCGTCTTAACCCGCAAAGCGACCATGCAGACTACGCACTCTACATGCGTGGCCTGGCCTCCTATAACCTGGATATCGGCCTTGCGGCGCGCTATTTCCCGATTGATGTAGCGGCGCGCGACCCGGGCGAGCAGTTGCAGTCTTTCCGCGATTTTTCTGAACTGCTGAACCGCTATCCGGACAGCCAGTACGTCGCGGATGCCCGCCAGCGAATGATCGCGGTGCGCAATCGCATGGCCGAACTGGAACTCTACGCGGCCCGCTACTATGTGAAACGCCAGGCCTATGTCGCAGCCAACAACCGGGCACGGTACATCATCGAGAGTTACCCGACAGCGACGGTTACCGAAGAGGCTCTGATTATCCTCGCAGAAACCTTCCGCTTCCTCGAGCTGAGAAAAGGATCGCAGGATGCCATTGCCATGCTGCGAACCAACTTTCCGAAGAGTGACGCTTTCAATGCCGACGGCGAGTTTGAGGTGGACCTGCTGAAGGGCGAAAACCGGTCACTGACGAACGTCGTAACCTTTGGCTTGATGGGCGACGAGTAAAGCCTGAAACCGGGGCCAGGTGGTAGTGCCATCTGACCCCGGACTCCCGCGTCTACTTCCCGCTTTTCCAGCCATTCGTAATCGGATAACGACGGTCTTTCCCAAACCCGCGCTCCGTAATGCGGACGCCGATCGGTGCCTGCCTGCGTTTATACTCGTTGATATCTACAAGGCGAATAACCCGCTCAACGTCGACTCGCTCGAAACCTTCCGCAACGATCGCATCGGCACTGAAATCCCGCTCTACATACAGATTCAGGATCTGATCGAGCACATCATAACCGGGCAGGCTGTCTTCGTCTTTCTGGTCCGGCGCCAGCTCTGCCGAGGGTGGACGGGTGATCACCCGCTCGGGGATAACTTCTCCCTCCGAAAGCGTGTTGCGGTATTTGGCCAGACGAAACACCAGAGTTTTAGGCACATCCTTGAGAACGTCAAAGCCGCCCGCCATATCGCCATAAAGCGTTGAATAGCCCACCGCCATCTCGCTCTTGTTTCCGGTGGTCAGTACCAGGGAACCGAACTTGTTGGACAGGGACATCAGTAAGACGCCACGCAGACGCGCCTGCAGATTTTCCTCGGTCGTATCGGGCGTGGTGCCTTCGAAAGGTCCGGCCAGGGTTTCCATGAAGGCGTCGTACATGGGCTCAATGGAAAACACATCGTAATGCACGCCCAGCGCAACGGCCTCGGCCTCAGCATCCTCAAGGCTCATGCTGGAGGTGTAGCGAAACGGCATCATCACCGCACGCACACGATCCTTGCCCAGTGCATCGACGGCAACCGCCAGAGTCACAGCCGAGTCGATACCGCCTGAGAGCCCCAGAACCACCGATTGGAACCCGTTTTTGTTGACGTAATCCCGAACACCCACCACCAGGGCATTATAAACATTGGCCTCCAACGACGGCTCTTCGGGCAGAGGCTGGGATACCGGCTGGCAATGGTGCTCACAGAGGAAGTCAACCGGGTACAAGCCCTCGCCAAACTGCGGAGCCTCGGCCGTCAGCACACCCGAATGGTCGAACACCATGGAGCCACCATCGAAAACCAGTTCGTCCTGGCCGCCCACCAGATTCACGTAAACGATACTGACCAGATTCTCCCGGGACTTCCGCTCAAGCAACGCCTTTCGACGTGCCTGTTTATCGATATCGTAGGGCGAGGCATTGAGGTTCAGGATAAGACGGGCGCCTGAAGCAGCGCAGTCCTCCACCGGCCCCTCCTTCCAGAGATCCTCACACACAGTAATTCCCACCGGAACGCCCCGGATATCCAGAGTCAGAACATCCCGGCCCTCTGCAAAGTAACGCTTCTCGTCAAAGACCTGATAGTTGGGCGGGAAACGCTTGAAATACCGACCGTTAATTTTGCCGCCGTCGATGACCACCGCTGAGTTATAAAGCAGCGCGCCATGGCGAAGAGGAGCACCGATAACGATCACCGGATCCAGCTTTTCCGCCTGCAGCCTTTCCAACGCCTCATTTACGCGAACTTCCATGCTGGGCCGCAAGAGCAAATCTTCAGGCGGATAGCCGGTCAGGCAAAGCTCCGGGAACACCACCACGTCCGCCTGATGCTCGGACGATGCCCGGCGGGCTGCGTCCAGAACTAGCTCGGTATTACCAGGAATATCGCCCACCAGAAAATCCAACTGGGCCATCACCACCCGCAATTTTCTGGGCGACTCCCCGGACGCTGCCTGGTTTCCGGACACGGACATAAATCGGCTCCTGTAACTCATTGCCATGAAAAGGCTATTATAACCCCGCATAGGCGTGGATTTCTTCCGACCAACAGCGGATTCCTGTAAATCATGGCAGCAGATACACCAGTACGATCGGCCGAAGCGCTCGGCCCGGCCCCTTCGACACCGTCCGGAATCCAACAGGCCAAGCTGTTCAGGATCTACAACCACTACCGACTAGTCGTGAGTCTGATGCTGGTGGCACTGCTATTCGTGGATCCCGTCAACTTTGACATGCGGTTCCGGCTGTTGGATTACTACCAGGCAGGCGTCTCCGCTTACCTGGGTCTGAATGCCTTCATTGCCCTGCTTCTGGTGGCCGGCTTTCACCCCAGCCAGCGCCATATAACGCTTTCGATCCTGCTGGATATTCTCATCATGCATGGCCTGCTGCTTGCCAGTACAGGCATTACCAACGGCCTGGCCAACCTGGTGATTGTGTCTGTTGCGGCGGGCAACATTCTGACCCCGAGTCGCATGGGGACCTTCTACGCGGCTCTGGCTGCGATATGTTCCCTTGGCATATCCGGATGGGCCGTGCTGGCGCTGGGTGAGTCCGCCGACGATATCGTCCGGGCCGGCTCACTGGGCATCCTTTATTTCGCAGCAGCTTTCGTACTGCAGAGCATCTCCCGCCGAATGATGCGCAGCGAGGCTCTTGCCAGCAGCCGCGCCCGGAGCATCGCTGAACTTGAGAAGATCAACCAACAGATCATTCAACGCATGCGCACCGGCATTCTGGTGCTCGACCGTTTCGGCCAGATCCGCCTTGCCAACGCCGCCGCCGAAGAGCTTTTATACGGCGCCCCCAAAGTCTCGGCACCGATTCACGAGCGAGCGACCGTTTTGCCAAAGCCACTCAAACAGGGCCTGGACGCATGGCTGAAGGACCCGACAGAGCGCATCGAACCCTTTCAACCCTCACCCACCTCGCCGCTATTGCAGGTCAACTTTACTCAGTTGGACCAGGAGCGAGGCGACCAGATCCTTGTATTCATCGAAGATATGAGCAAAGTCACCCAGCAGGCGCAGCAAATGAAGCTGGCATCGCTGGGCAGACTCACGGCCGGCATTGCCCATGAAATCCGCAATCCGCTGGGGGCGATCAGCCACGCGGCCCAGCTCATGGAGGAATCCCCTAACCTCGACCCAGGTGATCATCAGATGCTCGGGATCATCCGGCGCCATTCGCGGCGGGTGAATGGCATCATCGAGAACGTGCTTGATCTTTCCAGGCGTCGAGCTGCCAACGCAGATCTGATCGAAGTTGCTCCATGGCTACAGGAATTCAAAGAAGACTTTCTGCAAACGCAGAATGAAGGCCGCGCTGAGGCCGAAATTATTCTTAAAATCGATCCCCAACTGCCATCTGCGAGATTCGACAAGAGCCAGATTGAACAGGTCATGGTGAATCTTTGCGACAACGGGCTACGCTACAGTGAACAGCACTCGGGGCAGCGAAGAATCGGCATCCATGCGGGGGCAACTGAGGACGGAGAGCGAACCTATATTGATGTCCGCGACCAGGGTCCTGGCATTGCACCCGAGCACAGAAATTCTGTGTTCGAACCCTTTTTCACCACAGACAAGACCGGAACCGGGCTCGGGCTTTATCTGGCCCGGGAACTATGCGAGGCTAATCAGGCCCATCTTTCGCTGGTAGAAGATAACAAACCCGGCTGCTGCTTTCGCATTACATTTGCTCATCCGGGGCGAATGATCTGAACCGGCGCCGGCGGATATCGGGCGCTTGAACAACGACATGGAACCGACGACACAAGATGACCAAATACACAGCGCTGATCGTTGATGATGAACCGGACATCCGGGAGTTGCTTGAGATCACCCTCACCCGGATGGGCATAACAACCCTCACGGCACCCGACCTCACCAGCGCCCGGAAATTGCTGGAACAGAACACCACCCACCTCTGCCTGACCGACATGAACCTGCCAGACGGTAATGGCATTGAACTGGTCCAGTGGATTCAGAAACACTCTCCGGCCACGCCTGTTGCAGTGATCACAGCGTACGGCAACATGGACACCGCGATTGAATCACTCAAAGCCGGGGCTTTTGATTTCGTGTCCAAACCGGTGGAGCTCCCCCGACTAAGGGAACTGGTCAATAGCGCCCTCAAACTCGCTGAACCCAAGCCAAACGCGGAAGATACAGCCGACGAGCCGGGCCTGCTACTGGGTAAGTCGCCAGAGATTCGCAAACTCCGAAACCAGACCCGAAAACTGGCCAGAAGCCAGGCACCGGTCTTTATCAGTGGCGAGTCTGGCAGCGGCAAGGAGCTGGTAGCCCGAATGATCCACCTTCAGGGACCCCGTCGCGAAGGACCGTTCATCGCTGTTAACTGCGGCGCGATTCCCTCGGAACTGATGGAAAGCGAATTCTTCGGCCACAAGAAAGGCAGTTTTACCGGGGCCGTGGAGAACAAAGACGGCCTGTTTCGCTCTGCCAACGGCGGCACCCTATTCCTTGATGAAGTGGCAGACCTGCCCCTGGCCATGCAGGTGAAACTGCTCCGCGCCATACAGGAAAAAGCCGTGCGACCGGTTGGCGATACCAAGGAAGTGCCCGTCGACATTCGGGTACTGAGTGCCACCCACAAGAATCTGCCGGAGCTGGTCCAGGAAGGCAGCTTTCGCCAGGATCTTTTCTACCGGGTCAACGTGATCGAACTCGCAGTGCCACCCCTGAGAGAGCGGCCGGATGATATTTCTCTGCTTTCGAATCACATTCTTGAACGGATTGCGAAAGAGTATGAGTGTGACCCTGCCTCGTTAACGCCAGCGGCCGTGGACAGACTGCGAAGCTATGACTTTCCGGGCAATGTCCGGGAACTGGAAAACGTCTTGGAGCGGGCTTTCACACTGTGCGACGCTGACCAGATCGATGCTGATGATCTGCATCTGGGGAATGGTGTTCAGCATGCAGCTTCGGCGTCGCAGATCATTGCCGAGGGCCAGGTTGGCGAGGGGGAAGGAATTGCCGTGCCCGATGGGGAGATTGATCTGGAAGGGTATCTGGAAAAGATTGAACGACAGGCCATCGAGAAGGCTCTTGAAGCGACCCGGTGGAACAAGACGGCGGCTGCAAAACGACTGGGAATCAGTTTTCGGGCGTTAAGGTATCGGCTGAAGAAGTTGGGGATGGAGTAGTAAGCGGTTACACTTTGCGTGGCCACTGGCCTTTGCAAGGCTTGGTTTTTGTAAACAGGATTTCAGGATGAAATCCTTCCCTCGGAGATTCAAGGATGAACGTCAAATATCAGACGGGTATCACACTCGTCGAGCTTCTCATTACTCTGGTAATTATCTCACTGCTTCTCGCCCTTTCGGGGCCTTCCTACAACAGCCTCGTAAACGCCAGCAAGCGCGATGCGGAGGTAAACGACCTGCTTGCTTTTATGGTAATGGCCCGTCATGAGTCCATCATGAGCGGTGAAATCGTCACTTTATGCCCACTGAATACCAAGAAGGAATGTGGACGGGACTGGAACGGGGAGTTACACCTGTTCAAGGATCCCGAAAATAACCGGGCTTTGAGCAATGATCGGCAGGTTATCCGCACCCTACCGGCAACCTCAACGGGAAAGCGAGTCGTACGTTCACTTTCGAGGAGCTATTTCCAATACCGGCCCAACGGCATGATACTGAGCGACTTGGGCAACATCACATGGTGCCCAGAGAATGAGGACCCCAAGGCGGCCGGGCATATCATTGTCAGCAGAGGAGGCAGGGTTCGGCTGGCAACCGACCTGGATGGCGACCAGATTCCGAACCGTGCTAATGGCAAAAATGTTGACTGTTAACCAATATTACCAACAGTCCGCTTCCGCACCTCCACGAGCACCGCTGTTATCCAGCGTCAGCGTTCCGCAACGGTCCCCGGTTTGGGGGCCGGTCGGTTGCGCCTGCAAAGCAAAGGCGTTCTGAGTTACATTACCGTTGAAGCTGATGTTGTAGAAGGTAGTCCCCGTCCTTGGGGAGATCGTGAAGGGAAGCGCGGGCTGATTCCCTCCCTCAAGATATGAGTAGTCCTGAGAATACTGGCGCTCCATCCATTGCGCCAACTCCAGGAGATCTGCTTGAGCATTGGTCCGCCGGGTCTGACGGACATTCTCCTGGTACGAAGGATAGGCAATCGCTGCGATGATGCCGATGATTGCCACAACGATCATCAGCTCAATTAGCGTAAACCCTGCTGCCCGTTTCCTTATCATCATATTATTATCCCGAACTGGTTTTTACTGAGTAAGTTCTCGCCAACCTTTCCGGCCGAGCGCCAAACCAAATGGGGGCAGTGCGTCCAACTGCGCGCCGCACCCAGCGCAATCGTAGGCAAGGTATTCGTCCCAAACCTTCAGTTGCGAGGGCACCCCTTCGACTTTATAGCCCATTGCGTTATAGGTTGAGTCTTCGAACGCACCGATGCTTTCGCCATCATCCAGCCCTACAAGGCCTTCTTGAATGTCGAATGCCATAATCCAGCCATCGCCGCCGCCTTTACACGGATCAACACTGGGGATCAGGGTACTCACATACACGTAATCGCCACGAATGACACCGTTAGTCACAATGCGTTCGCCACTGACTGGCAGATCTGCATACCAACCTGACTTGCTTTCGTAATCAACAGGATCACCTTCCGCGTAGCGAATAGTCTGGCTTACGCCATCAATTTGGCCGGTTCCCACAACCAGATCGCGCTCTACTAGGTTCGCCTCGGTAACGGTGGTCTTGGTGTCTGCGGTTTCAAGTACACCATAAAATGATTGCTCTGAAATGGAGCTGTTATCACTTCTCTCCAGGTACTTACCCGTTCCGAACAAAATCATCAAGTTCGGGTCTTTGCCTGATGAGGTAGACGGACCAACAGTCGGGGCGCCGGTAATCGGCTTGTTGACTGTGACATATGGACGCGCCGCACTTCCTGACTTATATGCAGAATCCCAACCGCCATTTCCTCCAACAGCAACCCACATGTTTCCGTCGAGGTCACCAGCGTATACCCGGTCCGCAATGTAGTCACTGGTATTGTCGATAACCGTGAGAGCCGACAGTCCGTCTCCATTTTCAAACTCTATATACTCGAAGTCGCCAGTATCCCAGGAGCCATCCAGCCCGCCTTCCATGTCCAGCATGAAGAAGCCAGTTGACCCTGTGTTGTAGCCGCTAGGCACAAAGGCAGTCCATCGATAGTCACCGCCGCCCCAGTCAGCCAGGGAAACGACTGGCGGCTGAACCAGATTGCCGAGTTTCTCATGGGTGAATTCCCAAAGGACGGTTGACTGCGCATTTGACTCTGAGAATGAGTCCGGGTCGGTAATGTCCAGAGCAAAGATACCCGGTGCACCCCCTCTGCCACCACCAATCAAAACGGTCTTCCATCCTGCATCAGATAGACCGCCCGCAGAATTTCTACCCTGGATATACATGTCAGTCACTCTAGTTTCGAGGTCCACATAGTATCGATGCTCATAGCTCGGCTGTGTCAGGTAGTGAAGACCTTCAGCGACTTCTGTGGAGTACATGAAGTCAGGAACGTATGCCAGGAGCTCCTCCCCGCCGTCTTCATCATTGGTGCCCTTGAAGGCATGCAACATCCCGTCGTTGGAGCCGGCATAAACAACCGGCGTCCTATCCTCGTTAGATTTCCGGAACACCGAATATTTGCCGTCGCCAAAGGCCGAACTGTTGGGCCACTCAGAATCCGGAGCGGCAACAAACCGCGGTGTCGAGTTCACGATAGAACCGAGGCGACTGCCACGTTTGCGGAAGTTAGTCAGATCTGCTTCGAACGAGCGGTCACCGCGCAGGTAGGCCAGACGGTCCTCGGCCAACGCGGCGTTGCCGGTCGCCAAGTCAGCTTTCTGGTCGGCGGTCAATTCGCTCCAGCGGAAAGGTCGCCCTCTAGTACCGTCAAACGTAATGATGTTCCGGTCGTTTTCTGTCAGATCGCGGTTCTTCAGTTTTTCTCTCGCAGACCAGCCAGAAGCGCCTTCACCAGGGATCTGCGGCTCGCCCTCTTCAGACGCCTGAAGCTCGACAGCTTTGACGTCACCAGTCCAACCATTAGGATCAAACGCTGCGGAAAACAACAGCGAGCCTTCCTTGAAGGAGGTTATACTGAAATCCAGGCCCGTCGCCGAACCAGCACGAGCACTAGTATCATCAAGAATGCTCTTGATGGCGCTTTGATAGTCCTCCGCGCTGGAGGCACTGTAGAAACCTCCCCGGCTGTTTACCGTAGCATGCAGGAGATCATTGATCTTATCTTCGTTGGTGCTTCCGCCCCACCAGTCAACCTGAGTTCCGGTCAGTGCACTCTTAAACGCAGTTGTGGGGTCCACGGAGCCAGTTACGCCCAAACCAACCCCAAACGTCACCATATGTTGCCAAAAGGCCGGGTCACCAGGCTTCTGGAGGTCTTCAGTGTCGGTGTCTTCCGAAACAGGAACATAGTTATCAATATCGGTTCGGAGATCCCGCTTCCAGTAATGCATTGCAATGTCGGCAAGGGAAACTCGACCGTTGTAACCATCAGAATATGGCGCTGACGGGAGATACTGGTATGGCGCGTTCAAACCGGTTGTGATGTTCGGCCCATTGGTGTCGTCGGCTTTTACTGTCAAGTCCGGATCGTAACTGCTGCCAGTATTGTAATAACCATCGGTCATCAGCAAAGCATAGCTAGGACGGCATTCTCGAGCGGGATTGGTCACAGCGTCTGGGGAGCGCGAAGGATCATCCACCCAGGCTCTGAGACTGTTTTCATAATATTGCCCCGCCCCTTCCAAGGCGCGCTGCAACGGAGTCGACCCGGAGGCATTACGTTCATAGAGCCACGTGAAAAACTGATCTTTCACATCTACATAGGGCCGCACGCCAGAGCGAACCGCACGAACTGAGGCTCCATCTACCGTGTTTCGACCACGGTTGATTTCCCCCCAACCTAATCGAAGATCCTGAGAGACTCCCTCTTCTTCAAATGCTGCCGCAAATGCCGACCCCGTGCCGGCTTTGGCAAGCATCATCCTTGTGCGGTAGTAAGAAAACCAGTTGGCAAAGTTCTGACGCTGTGAGTCAGCATCCCCTGGAAACTCGCTATTGGGAATCGCTTTTCGATCCAGACAGGAGGACGTCACATTGCTGCCGCAAGAACCATCGGGCATGTAGACGAAGGCCTGACCTTTATTGGCGGCAGGGCTGACGGTGAACCCACCAATCTGATACCAGTTTCCATAATAGTTCAGCCAACCACTATAGAAGTAGTCATCCATAATGGCCGTATATTCGTTAGACAGGTTTACAGTAGAGCTGCCACTGGAGTAGCCGTCCATTGGTGCATTGAAGAAATCGGCATTCGCGAATGAGGTCCCATCACTCCGAACTGGAGGCGCATAGTTCGTGTTGGGATTGTAGTAGATAGTGTTTGTCGCCGGAGAGACCAACTCTTCGTTGCCGCTCGTATCAAGACCGCAAAAATCCTCGCTGTCATAGACTATGTAACTGCTACAGTTGGGAAGCTGGCTGCCGCCACCGGTGACTCCGGGATTCACCAATTCATCTGGCATGAACCCCCACCTCATGGAGCCGGAGTCGTCCAGAATAAAGAGCATATTCGCTTCCACTGAGCCGCCCGAAAAAAGAGGTTGCTGAGCGAAATTCACTTCGGCATAGCCGGACGCCGGGACGCTGAGCAGCATACCTGCAGCCAGATGGGCCAATTTGGTTTTGGTCATCGAATTCATCCTTCGTTACCTCCCGCGGCAACCTGATCCGGATCGAAGAAATAGAAGCTTTCGATCATTTTTCGACTTTGTCCTGAGGGGCCATTGGCCATAACGACAACCCTCACTGTTTCCGCATCTGCGGACAGGGAACTGGATCCGCCAGCGGCGTCCCCCCGCCCTTGGTAGTTCAAGTTGCGGACAGATCCCTCAGCACCGCCAACGTTGAGACTCACCAGTCCGCGGTATTCAATAAAGTACATCGGCGTAATTCCATCGACGGCGTTAGCGCTGAGCACTTCGCCCCCCTCGTTATCCCAGGTTCCATCATCGAAAACCGGGGGCGCGTAACCAATGTGATACCAACCATTCTTGTTACCGGTTCCATCTGCATTGCCAAAGTTGTCCATATTTTTGAGATTACCCAGAATGGCCTCTGCCTCCCGCAAACCGGCCTCGGCGGCCTCCAATGCGAGAGCGCTTTCTCTTGACGCTGTGGACATCCGTTCCTGCATGATCGACCCCTGCATCGAAGAGGCGCCGAGTATCGACATGATCAGCAAAATAACCAGCGACATCATTAATACAACGCCGCTCTGGGTTCTGATTGATATGTTCATCACCACCTCTCTAGCGTGACGCATTTCGAACGTTCATGGTGAAGGTATAAGCCCGGTACAGCCGGTTATCAGGTGCCTGGAAATTAGGGCCTCCAGCACAGTCCGCCCAGCGCGGGAAACAGAGCGATTGGGCCCCATCGAAAAGGTTGTTGTCGCCGCCACGGACAAGCAAGCTCACTTCAACAGCCCGCACATTGTTCCAGTTAACGGCACCCGTTGACTCGGTCCAGTTATTCACCGGGTTGTTCGCTGTATTGGAAGTACCCATTCTGACCCGCATATCGAACACTCCCTCAACCAGCTCCACTGGTGCCTGATTCGGCACAAGTCTCATGAGCGCTCTCTCACCGGTTACATTACTGGTCCCAACATACAGCGTTCGATTATAAGGGCGCAGAATCTGTGCACCCGCACCATAGGAATTAGAGAGACAGTTCGTGCAGCCGTTGTCCAAAAAGTTATTGCCCGGATCATCCTCTCCGCTGTTTGAGACAACGGTAATTTCAGCACCACCGCCACCACCTTGCTGGATATTCGAAATCTGGAAAATATCGGTACCGGTGCAGTCAGAAATTGCAATGATATCATTTACCTGCAAACCTCCACGCTCATTTACCTCAAGCGAGGCGGACGTTTCAGGACCGAGAGTCGAGATTTCATTGCCGTTATTTTCCATACCGGAGAAACGAATGAAGTGAGTGCCTGCAACGGCTCCAGCTGGCCGTTCAGCATTTCTGGACGAGATCGGTGCGTCGATGTCGAACTCGTGAGCATCGGCATCGAATGCTTCATCAGTGTCATCAAGGTTATTAACGACGTTCTCGATGTTGCAGCCAAAGTATCCAGCACCTCGTATCTCACGCCCAAGAATCTCCGTAGCGATGCGCCCGTATTCCTGAGTGCGTGCCGTCGCTTCCGTAATCCGAAACGAAAGGTTATTGGAGTTAAAGATCTGGAACAGACCTACTGTCAACAGGGTTGCCAACACAAGTGCGACCATCAGCTCGACGATCGACAGACCTGCCTGTCGCTGAAACCTCATTCTCTGTACCTCACGTTTAGGCTGAAGGACCCAGTGACTTCTTCTTTCTCAACTGACTGACCACCTTCTGCCGATCCTGAACCAGGATCCAGTCGGTTCATTCTCTCTACCCACTGCACTGAAATCACAGCGGCATTGCCGCCATTTGCTTCCACCGTCCCAGTACTTCCTGGTCCCAAGTCGTTCTTCAACTGAGACACCCAGTCCTCCACTTCACCAGCGGCGGGAATACCCCGAATGGATCGAATGTATTCCGCCATCGTCTGGGTGTGCATAATGGCAACAGAGCGGCTGTCGGCCGCTGCGGTCTGCTGCATCGATACCGTCTGCAGCCCGGCAACGCCAAGCAACCCTATCGCCATAATGATTAGTGCAATCAGCACTTCGATCATCGTAAAGCCGGAAGAAGCTCTTCTGTGCCGATTAAAATCACTCATCGACCTTCCCTCTCGAAACTGACTTAAGAACATGCCGGGGCAACCTGATCACGGGACGTTTGTCCGCCGGCGTTTACAACCACGGCAACACCAGCCTCTCCGTTCCCTGGGCACACCCGATACACTGTTGAAGCCCCGTTCTGCTTCATACCGTTACCGCTAAAAGTGGGGTCGACCCCTCCCGTTCGCGACAAGGTCACGCTCCCTGGCATTGGTTCGATCCTGCGGATGACCGTATTGACATCGGAAGCCAAGACAACTCGCAAGCCATTATTGTAGGCTCCGCCCACGGGTAAGACCTGAACCGGCTCGCCCCTGCGCACAGCCTCGGAGCGCGCAAAGTTGAGAATACCGATGACACTGTTTGCCGCAGATGTTTGGCGATTCGCTTCAATCAATCCGCGAAATCCAGGGACAGCAACGGCTGCTGTTATCGCAATCAAAGCGATCACTACCATCAACTCGACCAGCGTAAACCCGGCGTTTTTTCGTTTTGTCGTCATAGTTTCCTTCCACTTTGACCTATGAAGAGAATAGCGAGGGATACATCCTGTCTCTACAGGCATCTGACAGATGGTTTCTTTCCAGCGATAAACGGCGCCCCCTCTAGAATAATGTGACGAGAATCACACGGCTCCAGGGACGCTTAACTCGGGGGGGATGACTGACTTCAGCGCGAACCCAGTCACGTGAACAGTTGGACCGCGGGGGATGAGGCCCGGAAGAACAGCAAGTGGCTCTAATCTATTTCTGTAACCTCAATCCGCAACTCCCGCGGCATAGAAAACACAATATTCTCCTCGCGCCCGGCAATCTCCTCCGGGACGCTTCCACCGAGCTCTCGCAAGCGAGTAATCACATCGTTTACCAGAACCTCCGGAGCTGAGGCGCCAGCAGTAACCCCAACCGAAGTCTTTCCTTTCAGCCAGGCGGGATCGATCTGTGAGGCCTCATCAATCAGATAGGCCGGCGTGCCCATTCTCTCGGCGAGCTCGCGCAGGCGGTTTGAGTTGGAGCTGTTCGGCGAGCCAACCACCAGCATCAGGTCGCAGTCGCCGGCCAACTGCTTAACGGCGTCCTGACGGTTCTGGGTGGCGTAGCAGATATCGTCTTTGCGCGGGCCCTGAATCTCCGGAAACTTTGCACGGAGGGCGTCGATGACGCGGGCGGTATCGTCCATGGACAGGGTGGTCTGGGTAACGTAGGAGAGCTTACCGGGGTCTTTAACCTCCAGGTTAGCCACGTCCTCCTCGTTTTCGACGAGGTAGATTTCACCACCATTGCTATGGTCGTACTGCCCCATGGTGCCTTCCACTTCCGGGTGGCCGTGGTGGCCTATCAGCACGCATTCCCTGCCATCGCGACTGTAGCGCATGACTTCGAGGTGGACTTTGGTAACCAGCGGGCAAGTCGCGTCGAAGACTTTCAGGCCGCGGCGGGCTGCTTCATTCTGCACTGCCTGGGAGACGCCGTGGGCGCTGAAGATAACAAGCTTGTCGTCTGGCACTTCGTCCAGCTCATCCACGAAGATGGCGCCACGGTTGCGCAGGTTATCCACCACGAATTTATTGTGGACCACCTCGTGCCTTACGTAGATGGGCGCGCCGAACACGTCCAGCGCCCGGTTTACAATTTCGATGGCGCGGTCCACGCCGGCACAAAAACCTCGGGGATTGGCGAGTCGGATCTGCATATCAACCTGCTATTCTGGTTAGTGGGCCGGGCCTGCCGGTTCCACGTCGATGATTTCTACTTCAAACGTCAGTGTACGCCCTGCCAGGGGGTGATTGAAATCCACCTCAACTTCGTCACCTTCTACACGGCTGACAACACCGGGCAACTCGCTCTGGCGCGCGTCGGCAAAGGAAATCATTACGCCGGGTTCCAGCACCATGTCAGGGCTGAACTCATGGCGCTTGAACGTCTGTACGTTATTCGGGTTGTGCTGGCCAAAGGCTTTCTCGGGAGGAACCTGGAAGCTGTCTTTGTCACCAGCTTTCATACCCATCAGGTAGGCCTCGAAATTCTCCGGCAGGTTGTCATCGCCGATTTCCAGGGATGCCGGCTCTTTCTCAAAAGTCGAGTCAATCACTTCGCCATCCGGGAACTTCAGGGCAAAATGCAGCTTTACCCGGGTACCCTTGTCGACAGGCAGTTCATTCATAAGAGTTACTCACTCCTTTGCGCGTCCCCGTCCGAATCGGCGGGTTTGCGGAACATATCAAGTATCATCATGGCAGCACCGATGGTGATCGCGGTGTCGGCCAGGTTGAAGGCGGGAAAGTGCCAGTCCTGCCAGTAAAAGTGCAGGAAATCGACCACGTAGCCGTGCACCACCCGATCGTAGACGTTGCCAAGGGCGCCGCCGAGTATGAGTACGATGGCAACGGCGGTCCAGGTTTCATGGCGATGAAGGTTTTTCAGCCAGTAGATCAGTACCACGCTGACCACCAGCGCCAGGGTTACAAAGAACCAGCGTTGCCAGCCAGCGGCTTCAGCCAGGAAGCTGAACGCTGCGCCGGTGTTGTGGAGCAGCGTCAGGTTGAACATGGGTATAACCGGCACAGGGTCGCCATAGGTCAGCATAGCCGTGGCCATGGCCTTGGTGCCGAGATCCAGAGCGATCACCAGTACCGCCAGCCAAAGCCACTTCAGTTTGCTTCCGGTGACCTGCTCCGTCATGGTCGCGTCCATCAGGCGTAGGCGCGGGCTTCGCCGGGCCCTTCCACGTTGGTCACACAGCGACCACAGAGATCGTCGTACTTGGCATTACGGCCGACATCTTCCCGATGGTGCCAGCAGCGCTCGCACTTGGTGTGAGCGGCGGGTGTCACCTTCACGCGGAGACCTTCATGGGATGTCATTTCCGCATCGCCCGCCTCTGAAACCGGTTTGACACTGGCCTCGGAGGTAATCAGAACAAACCGCAGCTCCTCACCCAGGTGCTTCAGATCGGCAGCCAGGTCGCCTTCGCAGAACAGAGTCACCTCGGCACTGAGCGAACCTTTGATTTCACCCCGAGCCCTGGCTTCCTCCAGGCACTTGTTGACGGCCTCTTTCACGCTGTACATCTCGCGCCAGTAGTCGCGGCCTAGCTCAGCGTTTTCCGGCAGTGGCGTGAGGCCCTCGTACCAGGTTTCATAGAATACCGTATCGCTGCGCTTACCCGGCAGATGCTGCCAGATCTCATCAGCGGTGAAGCTGAGAATCGGGGCAATCCAGCGAACCAGTGCTTCGGCCACATGATACAGAGCTGTCTGGCAGGAACGCCGCGCCAGACTGTCGGCCTGGGTGGTGTACTGGCGATCCTTGATGATGTCCAGATAGAAGCCGCCCAGGGTGGCTTCACAGAAGTTGTACACCTTCTGGTAGATCCGCAGGAAAGCGTAGTTGCCATAATCCTCATGCAGCTCTTCCTGCAATTGCAAGGCACGGTCTACCATCCAGCGATCCAGGGCGATCATGTCCTCCGGAGCCACCATGTGCTGCTCCGGATCAAAGCCGGTCAGGTTGCTCAGCAGGAAGCGGGAGGTGTTCCGGATCCGGCGGTAACCATCGGCCGTCTGGCGCAGGATATCCTTGGAGACGGTCATTTCCCCGCTGTAGTCGGTTGCAGCAACCCACAGGCGCAGGATGTCCGCCCCCAGCTCGTTCATGACCTCCTGGGGTGCGATGACGTTACCCAGGGATTTGGACATCTTGTGGCCCTTGCCATCGACCGTAAAGCCGTGGGTCAGTACCTGCCTGTAAGGTGCTACACCGTTCATCGCGATGGACGTTTTCAGTGACGACTGGAACCAGCCCCGATGCTGGTCGGAACCTTCCAGATACATATCCGCCGGGAACTGGCCCAGCTCCTCGCGAACCCGCAGGACCGATTCGTGGGTCACGCCGGAATCAAACCAGACATCCAGGGTATCGGTAACCTTTTCGTACTGCTCGGCATCACTGCCCAGCAGGGAAGCCGCATCCAGCTCGTACCAGGCGTCGATACCGCCCTCCTCAATCTGCTGAGCCACCTTCTCTATCAGGTTTTGGGTGTCCGGATGCAGCTCCTGCGTCTCTTTATGGATAAACAGGGTAATGGGTACGCCCCAGGTCCGCTGACGTGAGATACACCAGTCCGGAGACTGGTTGAACATGGCCTCGATACGATTCTTACCCCAGGCAGGCACCCAGCGCACACCCTGGATAGCTTCCAGCGCGTCGGCGCGCAGGTTTTCCTTGTCCATGCTGATAAACCACTGGGGGGTGGCCCGGTAGATCAGCGGGGTCTTGGTACGCCAGCAGTGGGGATAGCTGTGCCGAAACTTCTCGGAACGAACCAGCTTGCCCTCGCGCTCGAGCGCGCTGCACACCGGCTCATCCGCCTTGTAAACATGCACACCTGCCAGTTCACCGGCGGCCGAGGTGTAAGTGCCGTCAGCCTGAACCAGGTTGATGGTGCCGATGTTGTAGGCCTTGCCCACTTCAAAGTCTTCCATGCCGTGATCGGGCGCGGTATGAACAGCGCCGGTACCGGCATCGGTAGACACGTGGTCGCCCAGGATTACCGGCACCTGCTTGTCGTAGATCGGGTGCTGGAGAACCAGATTCTCAAGAGCCGCGCCAGCACAGGTTGCCAGCACTTCGTAGCTCTCAACCTGCCAGCGGGCCATGATGCCATCGACCATGTCGGCAGCCAGGATCATCCGCTCCGGGCCGTGCCCGACATCGGTCTGTACCAATGCATAGTCCAGATCGGCATTAAGGGAAACGGCCTGGTTAGCCGGAATGGTCCAGGGCGTGGTGGTCCAGATAACCACGGACACATCGCCATTGCCATTATCGGTGCCGAACAGTGACAGGGCTTTTGCCTGGTCAACCGCGGTAAAGCGCACATCGATCTGGGTCGAGGTCTTGTCCTGGTATTCAACCTCGGCCTCTGCCAGTGCGGACTGACCCACCACACTCCAGTAAACCGGCTTGTAACCACGCACGAGGTGGCCCTTGGCGACAATCTTGCCGAGTGCGCGAACAATACCCGCCTCAACCTTGGGATCCATGGTCAGGTAGGGCTTGTCCCACTCACCCATGACGCCCAGGCGGATGAAATCAGCCTTCTGACCGGCAATCTGCTTGGTTGCATAATCGCGACAGGCCTGACGGAAGGTCTTGTAATCCACCTTCACACCGGCCTTGCCAATCTCCTGCTCCACCTTGTGCTCGATCGGCAGACCATGACAGTCCCAGCCCGGCACGTAAGGCGCGTCGTAGCCCATAAAGCTGCGGGACTTGACGATCATGTCCTTGAGAATCTTGTTGACCGCGTGACCAATGTGAATGCTGCCGTTGGCGTAAGGAGGGCCATCATGAAGGATGAACTTCTCCCGCCCTTCACGCTGCTTGCGCAGGTTGCCGTAGACGTCGAGATCCTGCCAGCGCTTGAGCATTTCCGGCTCGCGCTTGGCCAGGTTGCCGCGCATGGGGAAGGCGGTTTCCGGCAGATTCAGGGTGTGCTTGTAGTCGCTCATGGTTTGTGTGCGTACTCTTTTGGTCTTGGTCAGTTTGAGTCAGTCATTTATTCGTTGGGGCGCAGCCGGGCGTTTCAATCCGCGCTTTTCACAGAGCCGTTTTCGGCAATCCACACTCGGGCCTGGTCAAAATCCCGGGCAATCTGATCTTTCAGCTCATCCACAGAACCGAATTTTTCCTCGTCCCGCAGGCCATGCCGGAACACAACCTCGAGGTGCTGGCCATAAAGTGTGCCAGCAAAGTCAAACAGGTGCACTTCCAGTGAGGGCCGCTTGCCGTCAACGGTCGGACGTACACCAATATTGGCAACACCATCGAATCGGGCGCCATTGTCCAGGGTGGCGGCAACCACATAGACACCGCGCAGGGCGGGTGTCCGATGTAACAAAATATTCGCGGTTGGCGCACCAATCTGGCGCCCCAGTTGGCGGCCATACACGACCCTCCCCCGGATTCGATAGGGGTGGCCCAGCAGCGATTCGGCTTTCTCGAGCCCATTCACCGTGAGTAAATCCCTGACACGTGTGCTGCTTACTCGCTCGCCGTCGACGGTTACTGTCAGGGTATTCTCGACGGAAAATCCGGCGTCGTATCCAACTTTCTCGAGAAGCGCGAAATCGCCCGCCCGATCACAGCCAAAACGGAAATCATCGCCGACCACCAGGTGATGAACGGCCAATCCATGGATCAGAACATCGTCGATAAAGCCCATGGCCGAATAACTACGGAACGCCTGGTTGAAGCGCAGGCACAGCACAATATCGATGCCTTCCGCCAGCAGGGCCTCGAACTTCTGACGAAACCCCATCAGCCTCGGCGGCGCCTCCCTGCCCTGAAAAAACTCCCGGGGTTGGGGCTCGAAAATCATCACCACCGAGGGCACGCCCAGAGCCTTGGCCTTGCTTTTGACCTGATCAATAATGGTTTTGTGCCCAAGGTGCACACCGTCGAAGTTACCGATGGTAGCGACACACCCGTTGGCGAGCGGTGAGTCCTCCCGACGGGAAAGCATTTTCAGGTTGGTCAGGCCCCGGATCAGACGCATGCAATGCGAACCTTCAATTGCCAGCTAGCTTTCAGCGCTCACTTTTACCGCAACGCTGGTGAGAAAACGCGCGATTATACCTTACCTGTGGCGGAAATGTCTTACCCGAACCCCGGCCAGCGCCAGTGCAACGAAGTATACGGCGACGCCCGCCCCTACCAGCATCGCCATGTCCGCTGCACGCTGATAGCCTCCGTTTGCCAGCCACACCGACACCGGGGCGTTGAGCCAGACAATGACGCCCACCAGGGCACCGTTGGCAAACAGCAGCTGTAGCAGAAAACGGGGCCAGCCGGGCTGGCTCTGCCAGGCCCCTTCCTTACGCAGTCCGCGCCAAAGAAGGTAGCCATTCAACCAGGCCGATATTGAGGTGGCCAGCGCGAGGCCGGCGTGGGCCAGCGGGAAAATGAGAATCAGGTTGAACACCATGTTTGCCACCATGGCAATGATGCCGATCTTGACCGGGGTTTTGGTGTCTTCTCTTGCGAAAAACCCCGGCGCCAGAACCTTGATGAGCATGAACGCCAGCAACCCTGCGGAATAGGCTCGCAAGCTCTGGGCCGACATGGCCACATCCCGGTCGGTAACGGCGCCATAGTGGAACAGGGTGGCAATCAGCGGCTCGGCCAACAGCGCAAGCGCCAGGGCAGCCGGAAGACCAATCAACAGGACCGCCCGAACCGCCCAATCCAGGGTGGCGGCGAACTGGTCCGCTGACGCCGCTGCGTGTTTACGGGAAAGGCTCGGCAGAATAACCGTCGCAATGGCTATCCCGAATACGCCGAGGGGCAATTCCGAGAGCCGATCGGAGTAATACAACCAGGAAACGCTGCCGGTCTGGAGAAAGGACGCCAGAACCGTATCCAACAGCAGATTGATCTGGCTGACGGATACCCCGAACAGCGCAGGCGCCATCAGCTTGAGAATCCGGCTGACACCTTCGTGGCGATAATCCACACGAGGCCGTGGCAGCAGGCCCAATCGCATCAGAAACGGCAACTGGAAAAACAACTGCAGTGCCCCGGCAATGAAAACACCCCAGGCCAGAGCCATCACCGGCTCATCCATCAGCGGCGTCAACCAGATGGCTGCCGCAATCATCGCCAGATTGAGAAGAACCGGGGTAAACGCGGGTACCGCAAAGCGATCGTAACTGTTGAGGATGCCGCCGGCGAAGGCCGTCAGGGATATCAGCAACAGGTACGGAAAGGTGATGCGCAACATGTCGCTGGTCAGCGCAAATTTCACCTCATCATCCAGGAAACCAGGGGCAAAGACCGCCGTCAGCACCGGCGCCCCGAGAATGGCCACCAGCGTGACGCCCAATAGCACCAAGCCGAGGGAGCCAGCCACCGCATTGACCAGCCGCTGAACGTCCGAGAGCGACTGATTCTCCCGATAGGATGACAGGACAGGCACAAAAGCCTGGGAGAAGGCGCCTTCCGCAAATAAGCGGCGGAGGAAATTCGGAATCTTGAAAGCGACAAAAAAAGCATCGGCCCCGGCACCGGCACCGAAATAACGGGCGATGACCATATCCCGAACCAGACCCAGCACCCGGGACAGCATGGTCATGATACCGACAAGCCCCGACGATCTGAGCAGTCCTGGCGGCTTCGGCAATTGCTTCTTTTCAGGCGTTGATTCAGGTTCCGACGACATGCAGGCCCTTGCTTGGCATTCTGGATATCCTTTTGGCGCTCGTATTTCGGGAATTACCTGCTTCCCGGTCAAGCCCGCGTTCAGTGAGCCGCAAGTTTACCACAGGCCTTCTGTGTCGGGGCATGAAATGGGTTTTGGCCTTGACATTTGAAGGTTTGAGCGGCATAGTTCCGCGTCATTTATTTCGACGCGCTGGTTTTGGCGCGCCCGCGATGTAACGAATCATTCAGCAACGAATTTGAGATTTTCAGGAGTTTTACGGTGGCAAATTCCCCGCAAGCCAAGAAGCGCGCACGTCAGAACGAGAAGAACCGCAAGCACAATGCAAGCCTGCGTTCCATGGCTCGTACTTATGTGAAAAAGATCCAAGCCAAGATCGAAGCTGGCAACTACGAAGAGGCCCAGGCCGCTTTCCAGCAGGCTCAGCCGATTCTGGACAGCATGGTCAACAAAGGCATCTTCGCGAAGAACAAGGTTGCTCGTAGCAAGAGCCGCCTGAGCGCCAAGATCAAGGCCCTGAAGAGCGCCTAATTAGCTCGATTCAGGCAAAAAAAACCGGCCATCTGGCCGGTTTTTTTATGGACGAGCGATTATCACACAATCACCAGATTGTCCCGGTGGATCATCTCCTCGCCTGACATATAGCCAAGGATCTCGGTAATCCGGTCACTGGACCGGCCGGCAATAGCCCTGGCTTCGTCGGCGTCGTAATTAACCAGTCCCCGGGCGATTTCACGACCACTCTGGTCGAAGCAGGACACCATCTCGCCACGGCGAAACTGCCCCGACACACCTTTAACACCCACCGGCAGAAGACTGCGGCCACCAAGGCACAGCACTTTCACCGCACCATCATCCAGAGTCAGCCTGCCACGGGTCTGCAGGTGGCTGGCGAGCCATTGCTTTCGGGCAGCAATCCGGCCCTGCTCCGGCAATAACAGAGTACCGATTACATCACCCTGCCGCAGGCGACCAATCACGCCCTCAATGCGACCACCAACGATGACGGTGAAAGCCCCGGACCGGGCAGCAAGCCGCGCAGCACGCAACTTTGTCTGCATGCCGCCGCGCCCGAGAACACCGGCGCCGCCACCCGCCATGGCATCCAGTTCGCGATCGCCGGCCCTGCGCTCGGTCACCAGACAGGCATCCGAATGCTTCCTGGGATCCTTGTCAAAAAGGCCCAACTGGTCAGTGAGGATAATCAGGCCGTCCGCCTCAATCAGATTGGCAACCAGAGCGCCCAGGGTGTCGTTATCGCCAAACCGGATCTCGTCGGTAACCACGGTGTCGTTTTCGTTCACGATGGGCACCACACCCAGATTCAGCAGGGCCCTGAGGGTTCCCCGGCCGTTCAGATAGCGCTTGCGGTCGGAAAGGTCATCATGGGTCAACAGAATCTGGGCGGTATGGATGTCATGCCGCTTAAACTGGGCTTCCCAGGTCTGAACCAACCCCATCTGGCCGACAGCCGCAGCCGCTTGTAGCTCATGAAGCTGTTCTGGGCGAACCGTCCAGCCCAGACGACTCATCCCTTCCGCGACGGAACCGGAGGAGACAACAACGACTTCCACGCCGTCTTCGATCAATTCCGCAATCTGGTCAACCCACAAGCCAAGAGCAGCCACATCCAGGCCACGGCCGTCGTTGGTCAACAAAGCGCTTCCGATCTTGATAACCAGGCGACGTGCCTGGCGCAGCTGTACGCGTTCAGTCATGGTGCTTGAGCGCCCCCTCTGTTGTCAGTCCGCCGTTTACTCCGGGGCGTAGACCACTTCGACGTCGTAATCATCATCGTCAAAGTCGTCGTCATCGTCCTCTTCACGGGCCGCGCGGCGGGCCTGGCGCTCGGCTTCAATACGGGCACGAGCCTCGTCGTCCATCTGCCGGCGACGCTGGGCCTCCCGCTCCGCAAATTCCGGATTCTGGGCCTCTTCCTCAGCTTGCTCTTCGATCCAGCGCATAACGGCCTGAGCCAGGGACTTGGTACCCTCGCCACTGAGCGCAGAGATCCAGAAAACCGGCCCTTCCCATCCGAGTTCATCGACAATGGCCTGACAATGAGCATCGCGATCTTCCTCGGCGACCATGTCGACCTTGTTCAGGACGAGCCATCTTGGGCGATTGGCCAGGGTTTCACTGAATTTCTCCAGCTCGTGCTCAATTGCTCTCACCGCATCGGCGGGCGAGGAGCCATCGTACGGCGCCACATCAACCAAGTGCAGCAGAAGGCGAGTACGAACAAGGTGTTTCAGGAAGCGGATACCGAGCCCTGCACCTTCGGCAGCACCTTCAATCAGACCTGGAATATCGGCAATCACGAAACTCTGGTGCGCCTGTACACTGACCACACCAAGATTGGGCACCAGCGTGGTAAACGGATAGTCCGCAACCTTCGGGCGAGCCGCCGACACCGAACGGATAAAGGTAGACTTGCCGGCATTGGGCATACCCAGCAGCCCCACGTCCGCCAGCACTTTCAGCTCTAGCCTGAGATTACGCAGCTCGCCTTCCGAGCCCTTGGTCGTTTGGCGAGGCGCACGATTCACGGAAGATTTGAAACGGGTGTTACCAAGACCATGAAAACCGGCCTGGGCCACCTTCAGGCGCTGACCCGCGTGGGTCAGATCCCCCAGGACCTCATGGGTATCCATATCAACAACTGTAGTACCGACCGGAACCGGCAGAACCAGATCTTCGCCTTTATTACCGGTACAGTTGCGGCCGGAACCCGGCTCACCATTCTGGGCTTTGTGCTTGCGCTGGAACCGGTAGTCGATCAGCGTGTTGAGCGACTCCTCGGCCTCCAGATACACGGAACCACCATCACCCCCGTCGCCGCCGTCGGGGCCACCCTTGGGAACGTATTTTTCACGCCGGAAGCTTAGGCAGCCGTGACCGCCCTTGCCGGCTTCCACAATGATGGTGGCTTCGTCTACGAATTTCATGAATCAACCCTTTGCGCCATGCGCATAAACTAAAAAGCCCCGCAGCCTCTAGGAAGCTTTGCGGGGCTCCGGATGACTATGATTCCCTGATAATATCAGGGTATCAGCGCCACCCAAGGTTCGACAGAACCGGATCGCCGCTGCTTACGCAGCCGGAACGATGCTCACGAACTTACGGCTCTGCGGGCCTTTGACTTCGAACTTCACCTGACCTTCCGCTTTCGCGAACAGGGTGTGGTCCTTGCCAATGCCAACGTTGCTACCAGCATGGAAACGGGTGCCACGCTGACGAACGATGATGCTGCCTGCAGAAACAGTCTCACCGCCATAGCGCTTCACACCAAGTCGTTTCGACTCGGAATCGCGACCGTTACGGGTACTACCTGCTGCTTTTTTGTGAGCCATTACCAGCCTCCTTATTTAAGGGGTAATTCGAGAGCCTCAGCCCTTGATACCCGTGATCTTGACTTCAGTAAACCACTGACGGTGGCCCTGACGCTTCATGTGATGCTTACGACGACGGAACTTGATGATCTGAACTTTGTCGTGACGGCCGTGGCTAACCACTTCCGCAGTCACTTTGGCACCATCAACAACCGGCGCGCCTACCTGAACCTTGTCGCCGTCGGCGATCAGCAGAACGCGATCGAACTCAACGTTGCCACCGGTTTCAACTTCCAGCTTTTCCAGCTTCAGGGTTTCGCCTTCTTTTACACGGTGTTGCTTACCACCGCTAACAATAACTGCGTACATTTACTCGTTCTCCGCGATTGACCCATCCCTGCTCTTATCCACCTGGTTCTAAGGGAGGCGCTCTGGCGACCCTATAGCAGGGAGCGCAGGTTGGGATGAGTTGGGCGCGTGATTGTACGAAAAGACGCTCCGCAACACAAGCCAAGTTGACACTACCTTCGGCAATACCTAGCATTGCCGCGACCTGCCTTTAATATCAACGATCGCGACGACGATAACACCAGCAAGGGATCCACAAGCCGCATGACAGCCCAGCGCATTTACGACACCGTGGCCGACGACTTCAGCCGCGTTAATGATCTGATCATCCAGCGGCTTTCCTCAGATGTTCCCCTGGTGGAGAAAATCGCCCAGTACATCATCGAAAGTGGCGGTAAACGTTTGAGACCGTTGCTGGTTTTGCTTTCCAGTCAGGCCGCCGGCTACGAAAAAAACGACCATCTCAAGCTCGCCGCTGTGATCGAATTCCTGCACACCGCCACCCTGCTGCACGATGATGTGGTGGATACCTCAGACATGCGCCGGGGTCGCAGCACCGCCAACGCACGCTGGGGCAACGCCCCAAGCGTACTGGTAGGTGATTTCCTCTACGCCCGTGCCTTCGAGATGATGGTGGAGCTGAAAAGCCTGCGGATCATGGACGTGTTGTCCCACGCCACAGCTGTAATCGCCGAAGGCGAGGTCATGCAACTGATGAACGTGAAAAACCCGGACCTCACAGAAGAACAGTACATGAAGGTCATCCACAACAAGACCGCCATGCTGTTCGAAGCCGCCTCCCACACCGGCGCCCTGCTTGCCGCTGCCAGTGAGGAACAGGAACTGGGATTGAAAGACTACGGCAAGCACCTGGGTCTCGCGTTCCAGCTGGTCGACGATGTCCTGGATTATCGGGGCGACGCCGAAGCCATGGGCAAAAACGTGGGCGACGACCTGGCCGAAGGTAAGACCACCCTGCCCCTTATTCACGCCATGGCAAACGGCACAGAGGATGAGCGCCAACTGATCCGCCAGGCGATCCGCAAGGGCGGCCTGGACGATCTGCCAAAAATCCTGGAAATTGTTGAAGGCTCAGGTGCAATTGAATACACGATGACGAAAGCCAGGGAACAGGCCGCGCAGGCCATGGCCTGCCTGCAATGCCTTCCAGAATCTGCGCACAAGGAAGCGATGGTGCTGCTGACCGACATTGCGGTTGCGCGGGTTAGCTAGCGCCGTTTCTCGCTGACGGTTTGTCGGATTACGGCTTCGCCTAATCCGACCTACATTCTTACATTGCGAGTTAATCCGGGTAAGTCGGATTAGGCGAAGCCGTAATCCGACACCAGCCAACAGCAAGTCACCCCAAAACCTCCCTGCCATGAGGCGATTCAAAGTCCAGCGCCGGCCCAACCGGCACAATCTGAGTAGGATTAATGGTTCTCTGGCTCACGTAGTAATGACGCTTGATCTGCCCGATATCCACCGTTTCTGCCACGCCTGGCACCTGGTAGAGATCCCGAACGTAGGCAGAAAGCGCCGGAAAATCACTGATGCGCTGTCGGTTGCATTTGAAGTGGCTGTAGTACACCGCATCGAACCGGATCAACGTGGTGAACAAACGCCAGTCCGCTTCAGTCAGGCGACCACCTACCAGATACCTCTGGCCGGACAACCGCTCTTCAAGCCAGTCGAGGGAGTCGAACAGCGCGTTATACGCCTCCTCATATTTATCCTGCGCGGTGGCAAACCCCGCCTTATACACACCATTGTTGACCGTGTCATAAACCCGTGCGTTTACCTCATCGATCTCCCCTCGAAGCTCCTCGGGATAGAAATCCAAGTCGGTACGAACACCCTCGAGGCCATCGAATGCCGAATTGAACATCCGGATAATCTCGGCAGACTCGTTGCTCGCAATCGTTTCCTTCTTCTTATCCCACAAGGTCGGCACCGTTACCCGGCCAGAATATTCCGGGGCAGCCTTGGTATAGACCTGGTGCATGAAGCGGAATCCGTGGAGATGGTCCCGGTGCTGCTCGCTATCGGGCCGGAATTCCCAGCCGTTTTCAACCATGTCAGGGTGCACCACTGACACCGAAATATGCTTCTCCAGCCCCTTGAGCTTCCGGAAAATCAACGTCCGGTGCGCCCAGGGGCACGCCATTGAGACATAGAGATGATAGCGCCCTGATTCCGCCTTGAAACCGCTTTCGCCATCCGGCCCCGGCGAGCCATCGGCGGTCACCCAGTTCCGGAAACGCGCTGCTTCCCGTTCAAACTTGCCACCGGTCTTGTCGGTGTCATACCACTTGTCGTGCCATTTGCCATCAATCAGCAGGCCCATAAAGCCCTCCCGTTAAAATTCCTGAACATGATGAAATCAATACAGGCAGAATACCGGGGACCCTGCTACGCTCTCAAACAAGCATTTCTGGCCAACAACCTCAGATAATTCGAACATGCATACAGCCATCACCATTGACGCCCTCAAAGTCCTTGATGCCATTGACCGCAAAGGCAGTTTCGCCGGTGCCGCCAACGAACTGTTCCGGGTTCCCTCCGCCATCAGTTACACCGTGCAGAAGCTGGAAGAGGACCTGAATGTCGCCATTTACGACCGAACCGGTCACCGCGCCCGACTGACACCGGCCGGCCGCTACCTTCTGGAAGAGGGTCGCACACTGCTCGAGGCGGCAGAAAACCTCGCGCACACCACACGCCAGGTCGCCCAGGGCTGGGAAACGCGGTTACGGATCGGGTTCAACTCACTGCTGCCGGCGGAATGCCTGTTTCCGGCAATCCAGGAATTCTATGAGCTGGGCGTACCGGTAGATGTACAAATTGTGGAAGAGGTCTTTGCCGGAACCTGGGATGCTCTGCAAAGTCGCCGCGTGGATCTGATCATCGGCGCCGATAATTTCAGCAAGCCTGCGGGAAACTACACAACCCAATCCCTGGGCGACATGACATTCGTATTCGCCGTTGCCGCCGATCACCCCCTGGCCGATGGCCAAGCCCCGCTTTCCGAGGAAGATATCTCCCGTTATCCGGCAGCCGTCGCTGCAGACACATCAAGGTCCTTGCCCCCGGGCCACGCCGGCATATTCCACCGCCAGCGAACCCTGACGGTGGCCAACATTGACCAGAAGATCGCCATACAGGTAGCCGGCCTCGGCGTGGGATGGTTACCAAGGGCACGAATCAGCGCAGAACTGAAGGAAGGCAAACTGGTCATCAAGGAAGTTCAGGAATCGCGCCAGCCAATCAAACTGCACCTGGCCAGGCATGCCGAGGACCAGGGCAAGGCCCTGATGTGGTTCTGGGACCGACTCAGCGCGGAGGGAGCCGTTTCAGACTGGCTAACAGGCTGAAAATAAAGCAAATGGTATGACTCCAACTCGGCGTCATACCAGGCAAATGAGTCAACCGTTTGCCCGGGCACTTCGTTTATACTGCAGCTGAAACCAACGCCGAAGGGAGCTCTCTGATGCGGCAACTGTCGGAACTGGATGCCTCGTTCCTGTATCTCGAGTCGGAAACCACACCGATGCACATCGGAGGCATCTACCTCTTCGATGCTTCCGAACGGGAGAAACCGCTGGCCTTCAGCACCTTTGTCGCCTACCTTCGAAGCCGTCTGCATGTTGTGCCGGTTTTCCGGCAACGCCTGAAAGAAATTCCCCTGCGCCTGGGCCGCCCCTACTGGATTGATGACCCCGATTTCAGCATCGAGCGCCACCTTGCCTACGTTAATCTGGGCGAACACGGCCGCAAGGCAAGCCTGATGACGCTGGCCTCACGGATTCTGGAAGAACCTCTGAAAAGGGACCGCCCGCTGTGGCACATCACCTTCGTAGACGGTTTCAAACTGGACGAGGAGGACACCGGCAGTGACGGCTTCGCTTTGATCGTCAAATTGCACCACGCTGCCATCGACGCCTTCAGTGGCGAGGAGATTATTGGCAAACTGCTGGAGTATACGCCCGAGCCCAGCCCGATTGCGCCACCTCGACCCTGGCAGCCCAGACCAGAACCCTCCGAAGAACGGGTCATGCTTCAGGCCGGTGCGAACATCATTCGCACGCCACTGCAGTTCACCTCTCTGGCGTTCAACGCAGCCGAGGCTACAGCCCGGGGACTGATCCAGAAGCAATTACGCAAACTGCCACTCCCGCTGCCCCTGTTTTCCGCCCCAAACAGCCCTTTCAATCGGCAGATTACGGCAAATCGCCAGATTGTCGCCGCCAGCGTGGAGCTTTCGCGCCTGAAGGCGATCAAGGCGTTTCTCGGGGACGTAACGTTGAACGATGTGGTTTTGGGCCTTTGTGCCGAGGCCCTGAAGCGCTATCTGATCAGCGAGGGCGCCAATGCCGACAAGTCTTTGGTGGCAATGACACCGATTTCGGTTCGTTCCAACAGCCTGCGCCGAGCCACCGGGAACCAGATGTCTGCCATGCTGCTGGATCTGGCGACCGATGAAACCAATCCTGCCCAGCGGATACGGCGCATACACTGGAACGCGGTTGCCTCAGAGCCCTATCGGGAGGCTATTGCTGCAGATCGGCTGACGGAACTGCTGCCTTCAACCATGCTGGCGCTGTCCGCAAGACTTTACTCGGAATTGCAAATTGCCCAGCGTTACCAGCCGGTATTCAATCTGCCAATCACCAATGTTCCCGGACCACAGGTTCCACTGTATCTGCAGGGTGCACGCCTGGTTCAGCAATACAATACGGCGCCGCTGTTCGACAGTATGGGACTGGTGATTGTAGCGGTGAGCTATGAGGGAAGGCTGACACTGAATTTCACCACCTGCCCAGATTTGGTGGCCCACGGAGAGTCATTGCAGGCTCACGTGGATGAAAGCCTCAACGCCATTGAAGCAGCCATGGAACGGCTCGGAACAGAGGAAACCAAAGAACCCATCGCAGCCTCCCCAACACAGACCCTCGCAGATGATGCCATGACCGCGATGGAGGGCCTTCTCAAAAAAGCCCTGAAACGTTTCCGGGCCTGAACGGGCCCCGGAAACGTTCAAGCACGTCTCAGGTTATTCGAACGCCCAACGAAGAAACGCCTTCTTCTCCTCATCACTCGCTGTTTCCCAGATGGTTTTGAGCTGTTCAAGCGCATTATCACCGCTAACCGGTGTGCTGTCGGACGTAGATGCCGGAATCGGCGTGCGGGAAGCGGCCACTTGCTCTTCCCCATCCCAAACGGTTGAGCTTGCCATGGTCATTCCGGCAGAAGAGACGATAGCAGCGGAGAACTCCGGCATTTCCTGCTCGGCTTCCTGACGAGACTCCGGCTGATCAAAGTCGAAACGATAGGTTTCACCGGCTTCTGCTTCGAAACGAACAACCTGGGGCTCGCTCTCAATCACGTGAACTTTCGATTCTCCGTTTCTGACCACGGTGCTTTTCGCCCAGATCGTCTTGTAAACAAAAACAACCTCGTTTTCGCCGGGAAGCAAGGCGTAGTCGAGCGCCAGGTCGTCCATCAGGAAGTTGGTCATAACGCGGCCATTCACCCGGGTCACCCGGATTTCGCCTGGCGCCTCAAGCGTGGCGGCATTGGACGCTGCCGCCGGGTTTCCTTCCCAGGTTTCCACAACGCTGACACTGGAAGCACATCCCGCCAGAGACATGACAACCACTGCAACCAGTCCAGCACGAACGCGTGCGACAGCTCGGCGCCAGCCCTGTCCTGTCGATTGAAAAACACGGATCACATGAGAAATGTTCATTTAGTCTCCTTGGCATTAGGATGGAAATGGCGTCAGGCTGGCGCCAGTTCCGTAGCATTCTGACGAGTGCATCTGACAAGGGCAAGACAACAGCGCGCTTTGCCGGCCCATTCCGGATTCTTCATCGCTGATCCCGATTGAGACGCAACCCGTAAAATTGTAAAAAAATGTTGAATTCGCCCCGAATTGGGTTAATTTTAAACAGATCGGCAGATATTAACGCGGCGCCCGAGAAGCAAGAACGAAAAGCGGGCAGTACAGGAGACGCCATGGACACCCATCGCAGGACCGGAGAAGAAGGGCCGGTTCCCTTTCGCAGTAGTCGATTTTTCTGCGTAGGGAGCAAATGGTACTTTACCACCCGGGAAGGGTTTGACAGTGGCCCGTTCGCTTCGCGGGAGCGGGCGGAAACAGGCCTCAAGCGCTTTCTGCACGTGGTCCGTATGCTGCCGGAAGAACAACAGCTTCACTGACAGGCCTTCGTGCCCGTCTAGACCATGACGGGCACCAGCCACGCGTCTACTGCCCACAGGCAGATCAGGGCCATGACGCCGGCAATAACATCGTCAACCATGATACCCAAACCGCCGGGCAGGTGTTGATCCAGCCAACTGATGGGCCATGGTTTGGCGATGTCAAAGAGGCGGAACAGAGCGAAAGCGCCCAAGACCCCATAGATGTTGTCGGGGAACAGACCAAGGGCAATCCACATCCCGACGAACTCGTCCCAGACAATACCGCCATGATCGTGAACTTTGAGGTCTTCAGCGGTTTTTCCGCAAAGCCAGATACCCACGATAAAAGCAATTAGCACCACCAGCCAGTAACCCACGGGTGGTAACCAGGCGAAACCGTACCAGAGCGGAATGGCGGCCAGGCTGCCCCAGGTGCCGGGAGCCCTCGCCGTTGCGCCGCTGCCAAAACCAAAAGCGAGCAAATGAACCGGATTGCGCAAAAACCCCGGTGGGAGTATGACTGCCGGCGCCTCCGGTTCCGGGGTCTCGCCTTCCTGACTCATGATTCACTCCTGAAATGATCAAACCCGGCGGGCACCGCTTTCAAACTGCAATCGACACCGTCGAGATACAGGCCCTGTTCAGCTTCAACGAAGCCGATCACGGTGAGTTGGCGCTTCAGTGATTCCGGAGCACGCCCCCAGTTCTCTCGCGAGAAACACAGGCACAGTTCGTAATCATCTCCGGAGCGCAGTGCGTAGTCCAGGGCCTTTTCACCCTTGAGGCGAACAAGCGCAGGCGAAAGCGGCATACTGGCACTCTCGATCCGAGCGCCGACCCCCGAAGCGGAAAGAATGTGCCCGAGATCTGCCAGCAAGCCATCAGAGATATCAACCGCCGCGGTGGCATATTGGCGTATAGCGCCTGCCAGATCCAGTCTTGGCCAGGGATGGTGATAGCGTTCGAGCACGGCAAGCATGTCAGCGGAAGGGGCAGGTTCCGAAAGATAGTCTAAAGCGGCGCCGGCATCCCCCAGGGTTCCGGACACGGCAATCAGATCCCCGGGACGGGCGCCGGAGCGTCGAATCCCGGCTCCCTGCTCCACGGTGCCATGCACCTGTAGGCTCAAGGTGAGCGGCCCTGAGGTGGTATCTCCGCCGGCAAGCTTCAGGCCAAACGCCTCGCTGGCCTTTCGCAATCCCATCGAGAAGTCTTCAAGCCACTGCTCATCGGCAGCGGGCAATGTCAGCGCAAGCGTGAAGCATTCCGGGTCAGCGCCCATCGCCGCAAGATCACTGGCGGCTACAGCAAGAGCGCGCCAGCCCAGGTACTCGGGGCGGTAATTTCGGGGGAAATGGACACCCTCCACGAGGGCATCCACAGAAAACACAAGATCCCGACCAGCGGGAATCCGCTGAATCGCGCAATCGTCCCCGGGGCCCAGGATCAGGGATCCGGATTCCTGCCGCCCGGCAAGCGGCAGAAAGTAACGTCGAATCAGCTCGAACTCGCCCATCGGCTAGCGGGCGCGGGTCTCGGCAAGCCGGAGTCGGCCGCTCAGCTTGTCGAGAATACTGTTAACAAATTTATGGCCCTCGGTGCCACCAAAGCGCTTGGCCATTTCAATGCCTTCGTTGATGACGACCTTGTAGGGCACATCAAGCCGATGCTTAAGCTCATAGGCTCCCAGGCGGACAATCGCCAGTTCCACGGGATCAACCTCTTTAATAGGCCGATCCAGGAACGGCTCGATCAGCTTGTCCAGTTCGCCCTGCTCGCGATGTACCCCGCGGAGCAGATCCCGGAAATACAGCAGGTCGACCTTGCTCATGTCGTTGTCGACCATGAACTCGGCTTCGATGTCAGAAATCGCCGTTTTGCTGAAATGACGCTGATAGAGCCCCTGCATGGCGAGGGCCCTGGCACGGCGTCGATCACCGGCTTTCGGTTGGCCGGACGGAGCCGGCTGCGGTGATGTACCTTCGGTTTCGCTCATTACTCACCCAGCTTCTTGAACAGGCTGACCATTTCAAGGGCCGTTATCGCCGCTTCTGCGCCCTTGTTACCAGCCTTGGTTCCGGAACGCTCGATGGCCTGTTCGATGGAATCCACCGTCAGCACACCGAACGTTACCGGCACGTCGGTCTCAAGACTGACCGCGCCAAGACCACTGGAGGCCTCGCCGGCAACATACTCGAAATGGGGTGTGCCGCCACGAATAACAGCACCCAGGGCGATAATCGCATCGTACTCACCGGTTTCTGCAACACGCTTGACGGCCAGGGGCATTTCATAGGCCCCCGGTACGCGAACGATGGTGACGTCGTCATCGGAAATGCCTTGACGGCGCAGGGTATCCAGCGCGCCCTCAACCAGGCTTTCCACAACAAAGCCGTTAAAACGGCCTACAACCAGCGCGTAACGTCCGCTGCACTCGGTAAAATCACCTTCAATTACTCTGATATCTGCCATCGATGGCTCCTTCACGTGTCGCGGCATCGGGGCCACGACCGGGTTGTTCATTCAGGGGTATAGGGAACGTACTCAACAACTTCCAGATCGAAACCGGAAATGGCCGAGAACTTGATAGGCGGGCTCAGCAGGCGCATCTTGCCAACACCGATATCCCGGAGAATCTGGGAGCCGGTGCCTACCGTGAAGTAAACGCCGGAGCTTCCCTTGCCGGAGGAGCCCTTACCCTCATCAAAGAATTCCTGGATCCGGTCTTCCAGGTTGTAGCTGTCCTCGGCGCTGTTCAGCAGGACGACCGCGCCCCGACCTTCCTCTGCCACCTTTTCAAGGGCGTGATGCAGGGGCCAGCTGCGAGAGTCCTTGCGGCGCGCGCCGAGGAGGTCCCGCAGGGTGTCCGTGATGTGGACCCGGACATAGACCGGTTCATCCGGAGAAATGTCTCCCATCAACATTGCCAAATGGGTGGCTCCCTGGATGTTGTCGCGGTATGTCCGAAGCTTGAACACGCCGTACTCGGTGTCGAGGTCGTTTTCCTCCACACACTCAACGGTTCGCTCGTTCATGGTCCGATAGTGGATCAGATCGGCAATGGTACCAATCTTCAGGTCATGCTCTTCGGCGAACCGCTCCAGATCTTCCCGGCGGGCCATAGAGCCGTCGTCATTCATGATCTCGCAGATCACGCCTGCCGGCTCGCAACCTGCCAGTGCGGCGAGGTCACAGGATGCTTCCGTGTGCCCCGCGCGACTCAAAACACCGCCGGGATCAGACATCAACGGGAAAATATGGCCGGGCTGAACCAGATCACTGGCTTTGGCGTTGCGGGCGACCGCTGCCTGCACGGTGCGGGCCCGGTCTGCCGCGGAGATACCCGTGGTCACTCCCACGGCAGCCTCAATGGAGAGGGTAAACTTGGTTCCGAAACCGGAGGCGTTCTGCTGGACCATCAGCGGCAACCCCAGTTGCTCACAGCGATCCCGGGTCATGGGCATGCAGATCAGGCCACGACCAAACCGCGCCATGAAGTTGATGGCTTCGGCCGTGCAATGCTCAGCAGCCATCACGAGATCGCCCTCATTCTCGCGATCCTCGTCATCCATCAGTATGACCATCTTGCCCTGACGGATATCTTCAATGATGTCTTCAATGCTGTTCAGTGCCATATGGTTTTGCACCCTTGCGGCGTTCCGGCAACTATTGGCTTGCGGAACATCCTGAGTTTATGGATTACCGGCGGGCAAGGATCAGACGCTGATCCTCACCTACCTGACGTCGGTCCAGCACTTTCCATTGTACTTTATCTGCCATGGTTTCCAGCGGCAGGTGTGCGGTCGGACGTCCCGTGCTGCCGAGGAAAGCCGGCGCCTGATAGAGCCAGAGTTCGTCGACCAGATTTTCGTTGATGAAGGTGCCGGCCAGAGTGGGGCCCGCTTCAACCAGCAGCTCGTTGATTCCAAGCTCGCCCAGCGAGTCCAGCAATTCAGCCAGGTCGATCCCGTTATCTTTCCAGGCAACGCCGGTAAGGCTAATGCCCAGCGCCGCGAGATCCTGAGCGGGCGCTGTCGCAAGAGTCGATGACGCACAAAACACCTGCACGTTACCGCCCTGAAGGATTTTCGCCAGAGACGGTGTTCTCGCGTCCCGGTCGGCAATAACCCGCAGCGGCTGCCTCGACGGCTCCGTCGCGTCGCCGATATCCCCCAGCTCTTCGCGCCGTACCGTCAGTGACGGGTCGTCGGCGAGCACCGTGCCGACACCGGTCAGGATGGCATCACTGATCGCTCTGAGGCGCTGAACATCCCGCCTAGCGTCTGCGCCGGTTATCCACTGGCTCTCTCCGGAGGCCATGGCTGTACGGCCATCAAGGCTTGCCGCCATTTTGAGTCGCACCCAAGGCCGCCCGGTATTCATGCGCTTCATGAAGCCCGGATTCAGGCGTGCAGCCTCCTCCGCCAGCAAGCCCTCGGTAACTCGGATTCCAGCTTCCCTGAGCATGTCCAGCCCTCGGCCAGACACCGAGGGGTTCGGGTCCTTGGTCGCGGCATAGACGTGAGCAACACCGGCATCGATCAGCGCCCTGGCGCAGGGCGGCGTCCGGCCAAAATGGCTGCACGGCTCAAGTGTTACATATGCTGTCGCACCCCGAGCATCCGGACCGGCCTGACTCAGGGCACGGGTCTCGGCGTGGGCTTCTCCGGCACGCTCATGCCACCCCTCGCCAAGAACCAGATCTCCCCGGGCGATGACGCAGCCAACCCGGGGGTTTGGATGGGTAGAGTACCGACCGCGCCAGGCAAGCTGGACAGCCCGCGCCATCATGGCCCTGTCGCGGTTCTCGATCATGCCTTGCCTTTCGGAGCGTGGTTGTCCGCCAGCGCTTTGGCAACATCCACCGCTGCCTCACCGTTACTGGCCGACAACCTCTCAATCTCTTCCTTGAACTCGTTGATGTCCTGAAAGCTGCGATACACCGAAGCGAAACGGACATAGGCAACCTTGTCCAACTGGCGCAATTCGGTCATCACCTCTTCACCCAACTGCATGGACTTCACTTCCCGCTCGCCGGTCGCCCGCAAACGGTATTTGATACGATTCAGGGCCGCATCAATCTGTTCAATGCTCACAGGCCGTTTTTCGAGTGCTTTCATCAGCCCCGCGCGCAGCTTTTCCTCATCAAAAGGCTGACGGGTACCATCCTGCTTGACCACCCGCGGCATCACCAGTTCGGCAGACTCAAAGGTCGTGAACCGCTCCCGGCAGGACAGGCATTCCCTGCGACGACGTACCTGATCTCCTTCGGCTACCAGCCGGGAGTCGATCACCTTGGTATCTGCTTCACCACAGAAGGGACAATGCATAGTCAGGAACTCCGAAGAGGAAGCCGGGCCGACTGATCGGCCCGGCAGGTCATGCCTGTAGTCTAGCTAGAAAACGATCAGCCGTAGACAGGGTAACCGGCGCAAAGGGCACCCACCTGTTCGCGAACCCGGCTGTTGACCGCCTCATCGTCCAGGTTATCGAGGATATCGCAGATCCAGCCAGCCAGGTCACGACACTCGGACTCACCGAAACCACGGGTCGTGATTGCCGGGGTGCCAATGCGAAGACCGGAAGTGACGAACGGAGACCGCGGATCATTGGGAACCGCGTTCTTGTTCACGGTGATGTGGGCACGACCCAGCGCCGCATCCGCGTCTTTACCGGTAATGTCCTGCTTGATCAGGCTGACCAGGAACAGGTGGTTCTTGGTGCCACCAGAAACCACGTCATAGCCACGATCGACGAAAACCTGGGCCATGGCAGAGGCGTTCTTCACAACCTGCTGCTGGTAGGTCTTGAACTCGTCGCTCATGGCTTCCTTGAAGCACACGGCCTTGGCAGCAATCACGTGCATCAACGGTCCGCCCTGACCACCCGGGAATACCGCAGAGTTCAGTTTCTTCTGCAGGTCAGCGTCGTCGCAGGCCAAAATCAGACCACCGCGAGGACCGCGAAGGGTCTTGTGGGTGGTGGTAGCAATAACGTGGGCGTGGGGAACCGGATCCGGGTAAACGCCGGCGGCAACGAGACCAGCCACGTGGGCCATATCAACGAACAGATAGGCACCCACCTTGTCGGCAATCTCGCGGAAGCGGGCAAAATCCAGCTCCTGGGAATACGCGGAGAAGCCGGCAATAATCATTTTTGGCTTATGCTCCAGAGCCAGCGACTCAATTTCATCGTAGTCCAGAAGGCCAGTGTCGGTATTGATACCGTACTGCACTGCGCTGTAGATCTTGCCAGAGAAATTGACACTGGCGCCGTGAGTCAGATGGCCGCCGTGGGCGAGACTCATACCCAGGACAGTGTCACCTGGCTTGAGCAGGGCCATGAAAACAGCGGAGTTGGCCTGGGAACCGGAATGCGGCTGAACGTTGGCATAGGCAGCACCAAACAGCTCCTTGGCGCGCTCAATCGCCAGATCTTCGGCAATATCCACGAACTCGCAGCCGCCATAGTAGCGCTTGCCCGGATAGCCTTCCGCGTACTTGTTGGTCAGCACGCTACCCTGGGCTTCCATCACCCGGGGGCTGGTATAGTTCTCGGACGCGATCAGCTCAATGTGAGCTTCCTGGCGCTTCTCTTCCGCCTGCATGGCGTTCCAGAGCTCGTCGTCAAAGCCGGCGATTTTCATTTCACGATTAAACATGGATGCGCTGCCCCTGTGTGCTTGGCTGGCCCGGAGACCTTTGGTGATCTCCGCAGGCTCCCTGAAAAATTGGGCCGCTATTCTATCCCACAAACGGGTGAAAAATCACCCTTTATGCCGTCCGCAGATACCGGCATGCGGCCAACTCCGGTTTCTGCTCAATTGCTATCACTGGTAGGTTTCGATACCTTAGCCGGTCTACGTTCATTGGTTGCGGCTTGTGGAGTTACGGCCATCGGGTAGGGCGATCCGGGATACGCTGTGAATACATCCCTGTACGCTCGACAAAATCATCCCTGATTTTGACGATCCCGGATCGCCCTACCCGATGGCCTCAGCCAGACACCTTCAGTGATCTCGACACTCAATTCGCAAGAAGGATGCTGACAAAATGGCGCAATACGTCTACACCATGAACCGCGTGGGCAAAGTGGTCCCGCCCAAGCGCGAGATTCTGAAAGACATCTCCCTGAGCTTTTTTCCCGGCGCCAAGATCGGCGTTCTGGGTCTCAACGGTGCCGGTAAATCCACCCTGCTCCGCATTATGGCGGGCGTAGACCAGGATTACATCGGTGAAGCCCGCCCGCAGCCCGGCATCAACGTGGGCTATCTGCCCCAGGAGCCGGAGCTCGACGAAGAGAAAACCGTCAAGGAGATCGTCGACGAGGCGGTTTCCGGCGTTCATGACGCGCTGGCCGAACTGGACCAGGTGTACGCCGCCTACGCCGAACCGGATGCAGATTTTGATGCCCTGGCCAAGAAGCAGGGCGAACTTGAAGCCTATATCCAGGCGACCGATGGCCACGATATTGAGCGCAAGATGGAAGTTGCGGCTGATGCACTGCGCCTTCCACCCTGGGATCAGAAAGTCAGCGTTCTTTCCGGTGGTGAACGCCGCCGGGTAGCCCTGTGCCGCCTGCTGCTGTCGGGCCCGGACATGCTGCTGCTGGACGAGCCTACCAACCACCTGGATGCCGAATCCGTGGCCTGGCTCGAGCGGTTCCTCCACGACTACGAAGGCACCGTGGTTGCCATCACCCACGACCGCTACTTCCTCGACAACGTCGCTGGCTGGATCCTGGAGCTGGACCGTGGCCACGGCATTCCTTTTGAAGGCAACTACAGCCAGTGGCTGGAGAACAAGGAGAAGCGTCTGGAGATGGAATCCAAGCAGGAAGCCTCTCACCAGAAAGCCATCAAACAGGAACTGGAATGGGTACGCAGCAACGCCAAGGGTCGTCAATCCAAGAGCAAGGCCCGTCTGGCCCGTTTCGAGGAGATGAGTTCCCAGGAATTCCAGAAGCGTAACGAAACCAACGAGCTTTACATTCCACCCGGACCCCGTCTGGGCAACAAGGTGATCGAGGTTGACGGTATCAGCAAGTCCTTCGGTGACCGCCTGCTATATGAAGACGTGTCCTTCAGCGTGCCGCCCGGCGCCATCGTGGGCATTATCGGTGGTAACGGTGCCGGTAAATCCACTCTGTTCAAGATGATTGCCGGTTTCGACAAGCCGGATTCTGGCGACATCACCGTCGGGGAAACCGTGGAACTGGCCTATGTAGACCAGATGCGCGATCTGGATGGCAGCAAAACCGTCTGGGAGGAACTCTCCGACGGCAACGACATCATCAAAGTGGGCAACTACGAAACCCCTTCTCGGGCCTACGTTGGCCGCTTCAATTTCAAGGGCAGCGACCAGCAGAAGCGGGTTGGCGACCTGTCCGGTGGTGAGCGCAACCGTTTGCACCTCGCCAAGCTGCTGAAACAGGGCGGCAACGTGCTGCTGCTGGATGAGCCTACCAACGATCTCGACGTGGAAACCCTTCGCGCCCTGGAAGAAGCCCTGCTGAATTTCCCGGGCTCTGCCCTGGTTATCTCGCACGACCGTTGGTTCCTCGACCGTGTCGCCAGCCACATTCTGGCGTTTGAGGATGATGGCGAGGTGGTGTACTTCGAAGGCAACTTCACCGAGTACGACGAAGACTTCAAGAAGCGTAAGGGCGATTCAGCCATGCAGCCCAAGCGTATGAAGTACAAAAGACTCGCGTAAGAGCCTTTGTCGGATTACGGCCCTGAGGGCCTAATCCGACCTACAAGGATCAGAACCACACCGTAGGTCGGATTAGGCGCAGCCGTAATCCGACAACTAATCAGGCAAGTACCCTTCATGGCCAAATCCAAAACCGCCTACGTCTGCACCGAATGCGGTGCAGACTATTCCAAGTGGCAGGGCCAGTGCACGGCCTGCCAGGCCTGGAACACCATCAGCGAAGTCCGCGGCGTCAGCAGCAACAGCAAAGGCGCCCGCGGAGGCCGCTTTGAGGGATTTGCCGGCAGCTTGTCCGAGGTCCAGAGCCTGGATGATGTCAGCCTGGCAGAGCAGCCCCGTATCAGCTCCGGCATGCAGGAGTTTGATCGGGTTCTGGGCGGAGGTCTCGTCGAGGGCTCGGCTGTTCTGATGGGCGGCCACCCGGGCGCGGGCAAGAGTACCCTTCTACTCCAGGCCGTCTGCCACCTGGCGGCAAGCGTCCCCGCTTTGTACGTCACCGGTGAGGAATCCCTGCAGCAGGTGGCCATGCGTGCCAAACGGTTGGGCCTTCCGACCAAAGACCTGAAGATGCTGTCCGAAACCAGTGTCGAACGAGTCATGCAGGTGGCCGAGGCCGAAAAGCCCCGAATTCTGGTGGTAGACAGTATTCAGGTGATGCACATGGCGGACATCGAGTCCGCCCCTGGCAGTGTCTCCCAGGTACGCGAAAGCGCCGCCTACCTGACACGTTTCGCCAAGCAGACCGGCACCATCCTGTTCCTGGTCGGCCACGTCACCAAAGACGGTAGTCTGGCCGGCCCGAAGGTCCTGGAACACATGATTGACTGCTCGATCCTGCTGGAAGGCTCCAGCGACAGCCGTTATCGAACCCTTCGGGGGATCAAGAACCGGTTTGGTGCTGTGAACGAGCTGGGCGTATTTGCCATGCTGGAACAGGGGCTGAAGGAAGTGAAGAACCCCAGCGCGATCTTCCTGAACCGCGGCGAAGATGCGGCCCCGGGAAGCGTGGTGATGGTGGTCTGGGAAGGCACCCGCCCGATGCTCGTGGAGATCCAGGCCCTTGTGGATATGGCTCAGGGCGGCTACCCCAGACGAGTCGCGGTTGGCCTGGATCAGAACCGGCTGGCCATGCTCCTTGCCGTATTGCACCGCCATGGCGGCATGCACGTCTCCGATCAGGATGTGTTCGTGAACGTGGTCGGTGGTGTAAAGGTCAACGAAACCAGCGCCGACCTGGCACTGCTGGCCGCTATCGTCTCCTCCTTCCGCGACCGCGCCCTGCCCCAGGATCTGGTGATCTTCGGCGAAGTCGGCCTCTCCGGGGAAATCCGCCCGGTTCCCAGCGGCCAGGAACGCATCTACGAAGCCGCCAAACACGGCTTCACCCGGGCCCTGGTGCCTAAATCCAATGCCCCGCGCAAGGCCATCGACGGCATGAAGGTGATTCCGGTGACCAAACTGAGTGATGCGCTTACTGCCCTCGAAGAGCTCTAGGCCCTCGTGGTTTTGAGCTCACGGAGTGGTTGGCAGGAGGGGCCGACTAATCAATCAGGTGGGCAAATTCTCTTTCCAACAGTGCCTGGTCACCCAGATTCAGTTCAACAAGTCGTTTCAGATGCGTAGCGCTATCAAGGTCAATGTACTGGCATTTAAAACCCAACCTTTGGGGCTCCACGTGTCGAAGCTCGACGGCCATAACGATTCCCGCCTCATGGTCGTTCAGGTGGATAATCACCTCACAGGGCTGCTTTAACGGCACCTGCCACCCCTCCGGCCGCCTGACCAGAACACCTTTCAGCGAAATATCCAGCACCTCCGTCGTCCAGACGGACTCCTGACAGTGGAGTTCGCAAGGCGCATCGAATTCGATCCGATGGAACCGGCGCTTTTCTGGGGTCTTTGTGGGCAAGTGGTTACTCCTGTTTACCGGTCTTGTTTTACCTGACTATAGACCGGACAGGAGATTGCATCCAGAGTAGATTTTGAGTGGGACTAAGGTTGTCGGATTACGGCACGCGCTGCGCACCTAATCCGACCTACGGGACTGACTGAGGTCCGGACAGTTTGATGCATCCCGGGAATCTTGAGCTCAGCAAGGGCCGTAGAATAGGCAGACATATCTACGATGTAAGAGCGAGGCTGTTGTGGGGCCCTTTCCAAAAATGTCGGAGGCCATGGACGGCCGGAGACAAGCCACAGGGACGTGCTCATAGCGGTTTTTGGAAAGGACCCCACAACAGACTCAGACTCCAGGCTCGAAGGCTAGGAACGACGCCCCAGCCTCAGCCTCAGCCTCAGCCTCAGCCTCAGCCTCAGCCTCAGCCTCAGCGATGATACTCTGGGCTCAGTTCAACCACAGCCTCAATGAACGCCTTGGCATGCTCCGGATCCACATCCGGTGTAATACCGTGGCCAAGGTTGAAAATATGCCCCGGGCCAGAACCGAAGCGCCTCAGGATATCGGCCACTTCCTGGCGAATCCGCTCAGGCGGCGCATACAGCATGGCCGGATCCATGTTGCCCTGGAGGGCAACCCGGCCACCAATGCGGGCACGGGCATTGCCGATATCGGTGGTCCAGTCCAGGCCAACGGCATCCGCACCGGAATCGGCAATGGATTCCAGCCACTGACCGCCGTTCTTCGTGAACAGAATAACCGGCACCCGGCGACCATCGCTCTCGCGAATCAGGCCGTCGACGATTTTCTTCATGTAGCGCAGCGAGAACTCCTCATAGGCCCAGCTGCTCAACACTCCGCCCCAGGTATCGAAAATCTGAATGGCCTGGGCACCGGCCTTGATCTGGCCGTTGAGGTAATCAATGACCGCATCCGCCAGATGGTCCAGCAAGCGGTGCATAACTTCAGGCTGCCCATACATGAGCTTCTTGGCCTCCCGGAAATCCTTGGAAGAGCCACCCTCAATCATGTAAGTCGCCAGGGTCCAGGGGCTGCCGGAGAAACCGATCAGGGGAACGCTGCCGTTCAGGGCTCCGCGGATGGTCGAAACCGCGTTCATAACGTAGTCCAGATCCACCTCGGCGTTGATCTTTGGCAGAGCCGCAACGTCAGCTTCGGAGCGGATCGTATTCCGGAATTTCGGGCCTTCGCCGGTTTCGAAGTACAGGCCCAGACCCAATGCATCCGGAATCGTCAGGATGTCTGAAAACAGGATCGCCGCGTCCAGTGGGAAACGTTCCAGAGGCTGCAGAGTTACCTCGCAGGCCAACGGCGTGTTCTTGCACAGGCTGAGAAAGTCACCGGCTTTTGCCCTGGTGGCTCGGTACTCCGGCAGGTATCGCCCTGCCTGTCGCATCATCCAAACCGGTGTGCGGTCCACGGGCTGGCGCATCAGGGCGCGCAGGAAACGATCATTCTTCAGCTCGGTCATAGGAAATCCAGCGTGTTCTGTACAAAGGGGAAAATTGGATGGACGCCATAATACCCGGTTTGCGGGAATAAAAAAGGGCGGCTTTCCCTTAGGAAACCGCCCTTCTGATCAGGATCAACCGTGCAATCAGATATCCAGGTAATCCATGATGCCTTCGGCAGCCTGACGGCCTTCCCAGATAGCGGTTACGACAAGATCGGAACCACGGACCATGTCCCCGCCCGCAAAGATTTTCTCGTTGCTGGTCTGGAACATGAACTCGGCGCCTTCCGGAGCAGTTACCCGGCCCGAATCGTCGGTATTCACCTTCAGCTCATCGAACCAGTCGGCCGGACTCGGACGGAAACCGAAGGCGACCAGAACCGCGTCCGCAGGAATAACCTCCTCGCTACCCGGAACTACTTCCGGACGGCGACGACCATTTTCGTCGGGATCGCCCAGACGGGTCTGAACCACCTTCACACCCTCAACCCGGTCTTCACCAATAATGGCGATGGGCTGACGATTGAAGAGGAACTTAACGCCCTCTTCCTTGGCGTTGGCCACTTCCCGGCGAGAACCCGGCATGTTGGCTTCATCCCGGCGGTAGGCACAGGTGACGCTCTCGGCCTGCTGACGGATCGAGGTGCGGTTGCAGTCCATGGCCGTATCGCCGCCACCCAGGACAACAACCCGCTTGCCTTTCATGTCGATGAAGTCTGCTTCGTCTTTCTCGAAGCCGAGACGACGGTTGACGTTCGAAACTAGGAACGGCAGTGCATCGTACACGCCCGGCAGGTTCTCACCCGGGAAACCACCCTTCATGTAGGTGTAGGTGCCCATGCCCATGAAAACGGCATCGTACTCGTCAATGATCTCCTGCAGCTGAACGTCCTTGCCCACCTCGGTAGACAGACGGAATTCCACGCCCATCTCCTCGAACACCTTGCGGCGACGGGTCATAACGGATTTTTCCAGCTTGAACTCGGGAATGCCGAAGGTCAGCAGGCCACCTATTTCCGGATAGATATCGAATACAACCGGCTTGACGCCATTGCGAACCAGAACGTCCGCGCAGCCCAGACCCGCAGGCCCCGCGCCGATGACGGCAACTTTCTTGTCTGTCCACTTCACCGCTGACATATCCGGTTTCCAGCCCAGGGCAAAGGCGGTGTCGGTAATGTACTTCTCGACAGACCCGATGGTTACCGCACCGTATCCGTCGTTCAGGGTGCAGGCACCCTCACAAAGGCGATCCTGCGGACAAACGCGGCCACAAACTTCAGGCAGGGAGTTGGTCTGATGACACAACTCGACGGCCCGCATGATATTGCCTTCGGAAACCAGCTTGAGCCAGTTCGGGATATAGTTGTGAACCGGGCACTTCCACTCGCAATAAGGGTTACCACATTCGAGACAGCGATGGGACTGGGACGCCGCGTTATCTGCTGTGAAGGGGTGGTAAATTTCACCAAACTCTTTCTTCCGCTTCTTGGCCGGGACCTTTTTCGGGTCGACACGTCCAACCTCGACAAACTGGAAGTCATTACTCAGTCGTTCTTTCATCTGGATGCTCTCATCAACTCGATTTCGACAAGGGCGGCAGCCAGGCTGCTCGCCCCAAACCCTTTCAGCCTCTTACTCCGGACGCGCCCGGGTGCTGGCCAGCAGACTGCGCAGATTCGCAGCCTTGGGTTTCACCAGCCAGAAGCGGCCGATGTAATCGTCGAAATTCTCAAGAATGTGCTCTGCCCACTCACTGCCGGTTTCCGAGATGTGCTCCCGGATAACACCACGCAGGTGATTGCGGTAGGACTCCATGTCCTCGCTGGAAATCCGCTGAATTTCCACCAGCTCGTGGTTGTATTTGTCCACGAACGTGTTGTTGATATCCATGACGTAAGCAAAGCCACCGGTCATACCAGCACCGAAGTTGTGGCCAGTAGAGCCCAGCACCGTCACCAGACCACCGGTCATGTATTCACAGCAATGGTCTCCGGCGCCTTCCACAACGGCATGGGCACCGGAATTACGAACTGCAAATCGCTCACCCGCGGTTCCGGCAGCAAAGAGTTTGCCGCCAGTTGCGCCGTAGAGACAGGTATTGCCGACGATAGAGGTTTCCTGGGTCTTGAACGCGCTGCCGCGGGGCGGCTTCACAACCAGCTTGCCACCGGTCATGCCCTTACCGACGTAGTCGTTGGCATCCCCTTCAAGGATCAGGTTGAGACCACCCACGTTCCAGACACCAAAACTCTGGCCAGCGGTACCGGTCAGGTCCAGGGTGATCGGTGCATCCACCATACCCTGGTTACCATGGATCTGGGCGATTTCGCCAGAGAGGCGGGCGCCAATAGAGCGATCACAGTTGGTGACCCGATAGGACCAGGCGCCTCCACTCTTCTCTTTGATCGCCGCAGCGGTATCCTGAACCATCTGTTCCGCGAGCCTGCCCTCATCAAACGGGTGATTCCGTTCGACCTGACAGGTCTGCGGCTTGTCCGCAGGAATATGGTCGTTAGACAGCAGGCGACTCAGATCCAGCTTCTTCTGACGTTCGGTATCACCGGGCAGGCGCTCCAGCAGGTCAACGCGACCCACAAGCTCTTCCAGGGTACGCACGCCCAGTTTGGCCATCCACTCACGGGTCTCTTCGGCCACGAAGCGGAAGAAATTCATCGCCATTTCCACCGTGCCCTTGAAGTGCTCTTCACGGAGGTGGTCGTTCTGGGTAGCCACACCGGTCGCGCAGTTGTTCAGGTGACAGATGCGCAGGTATTTGCAGCCCAGCGCCACCATCGGGGTGGTACCGAAACCGAAGCTCTCGGCACCAAGGATCGCGCCTTTTACCACGTCCAGACCTGTTTTCAGGCCACCATCAGTCTGCAGGCGAATCTTGCCACGCAGGTCATTGGCTCGAAGCGCTTGCTGGGTTTCGGTCAGCCCGAGCTCCCAGGGAGAACCGGCGTAGCGGATCGACGTCAGCGGGCTCGCAGCTGTACCTCCATCGTAACCGGACACCGTGATCAGGTCGGCGTACGCCTTGGCCACACCTGCAGCAATCGTACCGACGCCAGGCTCAGAGACGAGCTTCACAGACACCAGAGCCTGCGGATTGACCTGTTTGAGGTCGAAAATCAGCTGGGCCAGATCCTCGATGGAATAGATATCGTGATGCGGCGGCGGTGAAATCAGCGTGACGCCCGGGACCGAATAACGCAGGCGGGCGATCAGTTCATTGACCTTGCCACCGGGCAACTGGCCGCCTTCGCCCGGCTTGGCACCCTGGGCCACCTTGATCTGCATGACATCCGCACTACGCAGATATTCGGCTGTAACGCCAAAACGTCCGGATGCGATCTGTTTGATTTTCGAGCGTTTTTCAGTGCCGTAGCGAGCGGGATCTTCACCGCCCTCGCCCGAATTGGACCGGCTGCCCAGGGTATTCATGGCCACCGCCAACGCCTCATGGGCTTCGGGTGACAGGGCACCAAGTGACATACCGGCCGAATCAAAGCGCGGGAAGATGTTTTCAACCGGCTCTACTTCCGATATATCAATCGGCTTGATGTCTTTCCGGAAGACAAGCAGGTCACGGAGCGTGGCAACCGGACGCTCGTTAACAAGACCGGCGTATTCCTTGTAGTGGCCATAATCGCCACTGGTTACCGCCTCCTGGAGCTTGCCGACCACATCCGGGTTGAAGGCATGGTACTCCTGGCCATGGACATACTTCAGAAGACCGCCCTGAATGATGGGCTTGCGCGGTTTCCAGGCCACGGACGCGAGTTGCTCCTGGTCCTGCTGGAAGTCGTAGAACCCGGCGCCCTGGATTCGGCTGGGCACACCCTTAAAGCACAGGTCAACGACATCATCGGCCAGACCGACCGCCTCAAACAGCTGGGCGCCACGATAGGAAGTGATAGTAGAAATTCCCATCTTCGACAGTATTTTCAGCAACCCTTTGTTGATGCCCTTCCGGTAGTTGTTCTTGGCATCGATCGGATCCATCAGCAGTTCGCCGGTACGGATCAGGTCGTTCAGAACCTGGTAAGCAAGGTACGGGTAGACCGCCGTTGCTCCAAACCCGAAGAGCACGGCGAAATGATGGGGATCGCGAGCCCAACCGGTCTCAACAACGATGTTGGAATCGCAGCGCAATCCTTTCTTGACCAGGTGATGGTGAACCGCCCCGGTTGCCATCAGGGCATTGACCGGCAGTTCACCCTCCTTCAGATCTTTATCGGTGAGGATCAGCAGCACCTTACCGTCCCGGACGGCCTGTTCCGCTTCCTCACAAACCTGGCGAATCGCCTGCTCCAATCCCTGTTCTGGACGGTAGCTCATGGAAATACGCGCGACCTCGAAACCCGGGCGCTCGTTGTTGGCGATCTTGAGGAACTTGGCAGGCGACAGAACCGGAGTCGTCAGAATAATGCGGTCTGCGTGATCGGCAGTTTCCTCGAATACGTTACGCTCGGCACCCAGACAGGTCTCCAGGGACATGACAATCGACTCACGCAGCGGGTCAATTGCCGGGTTGGTCACCTGGGCGAACTTCTGCCGGAAATAGTCCGCCACATGGCGCACCTTGCTCGAGAGCACGGCCATCGGGGTATCGTCGCCCATGGATCCAACCGCTTCCTGGCCGTTCTCCGCCAGCGGACGCAGGACCTGGTCACGCTCCTCGAAGGAGACCATAAACATCTTCTGGTGCACCAGAAGCTCGTCGGAATCCATCAGTCTGAAGTCCGGAGTATCCTGGTTCAGGGTGGTCTCGACGCGGAGAGCGTTTTCCCGAAGCCAACGCTTGTAGGGCTGAGCGGTCTTCAAACGCTGATCAATGTCCTTGGTGTGCAGGACTTCACCGGATTCTGTGTCGATCGCCAGCATCTGACCGGGCCCGACACGGCCTTTGGCCACCACATCGTCGGGCTGATAACCGTAGGTTCCGATCTCCGACGCCAGCGTGATGAAATCATCCTTGGTGATGACCCACCGGGCCGGGCGCAGACCATTCCGGTCGAGCATACAGACGGCATAGCGGCCGTCCGACATGACCAGACCGGCAGGACCATCCCAGGGCTCCATGTGCATGGAGTTGTACTCGTAAAACGCACGCAGCTCTGAATCCATGCTGTCGACATTCTGCCAGGCTGGCGGAATCATCATGCGGACCGCGCGGAACAGGTCAACACCGCCGGCAAGCAGCACTTCCAGCATGTTGTCCATGCTTGAGGAGTCAGAACCGGTGAGGTTCACCAGAGGCTGCAGGGTCTGCAGATCTGGCAATTCCGGAGAGCTGAACTTGGCGGCCCGGGCGATGGCCCAGTTACGGTTGCCGTCAATGGTGTTGATCTCACCGTTGTGAGCCAGATACCGGAACGGCTGGGCCAGCGGCCAGCGTGGCATGGTGTTGGTGGAGAACCGCTGATGGAAAACACAGATGGCGGTCTCGAGATCAGGGTCACCCAGATCCTTGTAGAAGTTGGCCAGATCTGCCGGCATCATCAGGCCCTTATAGGCCAGGGTGCGGTGTGACAGGCTGCAGATGTAGAACTCGGGATCGTCGGCCATATCGCTTTCTGCGTGGCGACGGCCCACGAACAGACTGATCGCAAAATCACGCTCTGCCTTGCCGCCAGGCACCACGAAGACCTGCTCAATTCGGGGCAGGCAATCAAGCGCCATGGGGCCGAGACAGCTGTCATCAACCGGCACTTCACGCCAGCCCAGAATCCCCAGCCCTTGCTCGGTCAACCGTTTCTCGATGGCCGCACGGCCAGCCGAGGCCTTGGCTTCGTCGGGGTTCAGGAAGACCTGGCCGACAGCAAAAAGATCACCCGGCTCCTTGCCAAACGCTGCCTGGGCGGCTTTTTTCAGAAAGCCATCCGGGCTCTGGATCAGAAGGCCACAACCATCGCCGGTCTTTCCGTCTGCAGCGATACCACCTCGGTGGGTCATGCAGGTCAGAGACTCGATGGCAGTTTGCAACAACTTGTGGCTGGCCTCGCCCTTCATGTGGGCAATCAGACCGAATCCGCAGTTGTCCCTGAATTCATCGGGATGATACAAACCTGTCATCATAAGCGTTCTCTCGCGTAGAAATGCTTTTCAATCAAAGAGTTAATTGGCACACAGCCAAACAACCACCCTTCGACACTGAAAATGGGGGCTGGCTATTTTACACACGTAGAAATACGTACTCAAATCGGCGTGACGTTATTGTGGGAAGCCGAAACCGGGATTACCAGTCGACAAGGTTATGGAACAACGAGTTAGCGCCGAAAACGGCGGCGCTATAAATTGTCGACCGGGCGCACCCAGGGTGACCTGGAAGCCAGTTCTTCTGGCAAACCAGATGCCGCGGCATTTGCCGCCGCCCGGGTCTGGAACTCCCCAAAGAATACCATAAACCAGGGCTGGCCTTGCCTTTCCCCGCGGGTATAGACCAGATCACCAAGCTGTGAATAGCGGGAGATAACGTTCAGAGCAGTCTGTTCGAGATTGCCGGCCACCAGTTGAATGGTCCAGCCTCCACGCGCCCGAACCTGATCAATCGCCAAAAAATACGCCGGGTTTGCCGGAGTAAAGCCCGGCTCTGGCTCTGGCTCTGGCTCTGGCTCTGGCTCTGGCTCTGGCTCTGGCTCTGGCTCTGGCTCTGGCTCTGGCTCTGGCTCTGGCTCTGGCTCTGGCTCTGGCTCTGGCTCTGGCTCTGGCTCTGGCTGGTCAGCTTCCGGCTCGCTTACGGGCTCTGTCAATACCGTTTCAGGCTCCACGGCAGGCTGGTCCTGCGGCGGCTCTTCGGGGGATGGCACTGAATGCTCAGTATCAGGCCCAATGGTTATGCTCTTTCTCACCGGCTCCGGTGCTTTTACAGTATCGCCGGCAACGGATTCATCATATTGGCGCGACACGAACCACCAAGAGCTCGCGAGAAGAACAAGCGCCAGTCCCGGCAAAAGGAACCGCTTCCACGGAACCTGCCTCGGGCGATCAACACTCGACGAGGCCACCATGTCCAGCCAAACGCCCGGAGTCACACGCTTGAGTCGTGCAAAACTACCCTGGCTCAGAGCGTGAATTTTGGAGACCCGAGCCGAGCTCAGAAGCTCCCCTGCCTTGCCGCCGGCAGCGTGAACCCGTGGTGTCAGATAGGCAACGATTTCATCCCTGGTGAGAGGCCGCAGATGTATCTGGTGGACACTCGTGCTCGCATCATCCAGGCCCATCGACTGGACCAGGCTATCCGTACCGGCAAACACCGGAACTGCAGAAGAGCCGCGCTCTGAAGCCAGATAGGCGGACAGGATCAGCCTTAGCAACTCCGTCGGCGCCCGGTCGGCATCGTCAATCAAAAGGACCATACGCTGGCCCTTTCGGACCCGCGATTCAGACCACTTGAAAAAGCCATACACCAGGTCTCGAGGGCTATCTTCCGGGCCGAGATTTGAACGGGAAACCGCTTTCAGGTCCCGGGCAAGGGCCTGGCCACTGGTCAGCGCTGCCGCCGGTATACGGTGAAAGTCGAGCCTGGATGATTCGCTGCGGACCAGCTCCGCCAGTATCCGGGTTTTGCCCGAGCCAGCAGCACCGGTCAATAGCAGAGCCATGTCACCGAAGCCGCATAGATGGCGCAATGCTTCCAGAGCATGATGGCGCATGGCGTCCGGAAAAAACGGCGTCTCCATTTCCAGCGGGTTGGCACGGAGGCTGTAGCGCTGCTGCAACCTGGGGAACAGGCCGCCGCCATCAAGACTGTTCAAGCTTTCTTCAGTCACGGGTCTTCCTTGTCTTCTGATCCGCTACCAAACTATTGATACCTTCGGGCCGTCATCATGCCGAAATGCAAAAACGTGCAAAGGTGAGAGCAAGGTTTTCAGGACTCACTTCGGATGTGACCACGGCGTCTCCAACCGAACGAAGCAGGACCAGCCTCAAAAGGCCATCCACGTTTTTCTTGTCGACAGCCATCAGGCCCATAAAGTCATCGGCCGTCATTGCAACCGGGGGCTTATCCGGTAAACCGGCCCGGAGGATCAGTCGGTTTATACGATCACAATCGTCACGACTGATCATTCCTTCAAGCGCGGACAATTCGGCGGCCATCAGCATACCGGTGCCTACTGCTTCCCCGTGCAGCCAGTTGCCATAACCGGCATAGGTTTCGATCGCGTGGCCGAAGGTGTGACCAAGATTCAGGATCGCCCTGAGGCCACCTTCGCGCTCGTCAAGTGCAACAATTTCGGCCTTGCAAGCGCAGGACCTGAAGATGGCTTCTGCCAGCGCCCCAGGATCAAGGCTGACCAATGCATCCATGTGCTCTTCAAGCCAGCCAAGAAAGCCCTGATCCCGGATCAGCCCATATTTGATAACTTCCGCCAGCCCCGCTGACACCTCTCTGGCGGGCAAAGTCTGTAGACTTGCCGTGTCTATCAACACCGCTTGCGGCTGATGGAAAGCCCCAATCATGTTCTTGCCAAGCGGGTGATTGATGCCGGTTTTGCCGCCAACAGAGGAGTCGACCTGGGAAAGCAGCGTCGTTGGAATCTGGATGAACGGTACACCACGTTGATAACAGGCTGCTGCAAAACCAGCCATATCCCCGACCACACCTCCACCGAGGGCAACCAGAGTGGTTTTCCGCGTGTGGCGCTGTTCAAGGAGACCGTCAAAGATGCTGTTAAGAGTCTGCCAATCCTTGAACTTCTCGCCATCCGGAAGTACGACGGTATCAACCCGCTTCCCCGGAAAGCAGGCTTTCGCCCGTTCAAGATAGAGTGGTGCCACAGTCTCATTGGTGACGATCATGACCTGCGTCCCAGAAACGTAAGCTGACAGATCCTGAGTACCTAGAAGGTCCTCACCGATAAATATGGGATAGCTGCGCTCACCGAGCTCTACCGAGAGCTCGCGATACCGATTAGACATGATTGCGACCCTCCTTACGTACCTGCCTTTTGTGACGCGGCGTTTTCGGATTCAGCCGATTCACCAGCTGACGCACCACCAGCCGGGGACTCTTTTTGTCCGTGTACATGATGATGTCCGCCAGATCTGAATACAGCGGATCGCGGATTGAGAACAGCTTCCGTAACACCGCCTCGGGGTCGTCGTTCTGTAGCAAAGGCCGATTCCGGTCCTTGCGTGTTCGCTCCACCTGCTGGTCTATGGATGTTTTCAGATAGATGACCGTTGCACCCCTCTTGAGAATCGGGCGGTTTTCCTGGCGCATGACGGCTCCACCACCAGTAGCAAGTACAGTCCGATCCTCATGAGACAACTCGTCCAGCATGGCTGTTTCCCGCAAACGGAACCCGTCCTCACCCTCAACATCAAAAATCCACGGAATGTTGGCCCCGCAGCGCTCTTCAATGATGCGATCAGAATCAAGAAAACGATAGCCGAGCTCTTTGGCGAGCATCCGGCCAATCGTGCTTTTCCCTGCTCCCATGGGGCCAACCAGGACAACGCGTTTCGGCAAAGACATAACTTCCGCTCAGTTTTGTTCAGGCGGGTGAGAATATCACAGGGCCCGTGATTGCATAAGTTCAGGACCCGTCTCGGGCCAATTTCAGGCACAAAAAAGCCGCCGGTTTTAAGCGGCGGCTTTTTAACTGCACCGATTAACGAAGCAGATCGTTCTTGATGATCTTCGGCGTAATGAAGATCAACAGCTCGCTGCGCTCATCAAGGTGCTCAGTGCGCTTGAAGATACGGCCCAGATAAGGGATGTCTCCAAGGAACGGCGTCTTGGTCGTTTGAGTCGCAACCTCAGACTGGAAAATGCCACCCAGAACTACTGTCTCGCCGTTGCCAACCAGAACCTGTGTAGTAACAGAGTTTGTATTGATGGACGGAATGCCTGCCGTAACTTCACCTCTGGAATCCTGGTTTACTACCAAGTCCATAATGATTTTGTCATCAGGCGTGATTTGAGGTGTCACTTCCAGTGAAAGAACCGCTTCTTTAAATTCTATATTGGTCGCGCCACTGGAAGTGGCCTCTTGATAAGGAATTTCCTCACCTGATTTGATAGATGCTGTTTGGCGATCAGCAGTAACCACCCTTGGCTGAGAAACAACCTCGGCCTGGCCATCGCTTTCCAAAGCGGACAATTCCAGATCAACGAGGAAGTTGTCACTGCCCCATCCAATGGCGAAGGAGGAGGTACCTTCACCACTAACACCAAGATCAACGGCAAGAGCTCCCGGGAAAGAAATCGTGTTGCTATTCCCGGCAGCTGCGTCACGAGCCTCCTGCAGCGATCCCTGAGAACCACCGACTGTAAACACGTTGTCGCCACTCACATCGTAGGCAGCACCACCCCAACGAACACCCAGGTTCTCGGCAACATTCGTTTGGGCCCGCACAATACGAGCCTCTATAGAGACTTGACGCACAGGAACATCCCAAGTTGAAACCAGCCTGCGAATTTCCTCTAACTTCTCCGCGGTCTCCCTGACACTGATCGTGTTTGTCCTAACATCAGAGGACACAAAACCCCGATCAGAAATAAGCTCCTCATCTTCCTTGATCAAAGCAACAATATCAGCCGCCTTAGCATAGTTCACCTGAACGATATCAAGGCGCACGGGAGCCAACTCAGCAATCTGCTTGCTGGTTTCAAGCTCAAGCTTCTCCCTAGCTGCGATCTCATCTGCAGGCGCAACTAGCAAAACGTTACCGATCTGACGCTTATCAAGACCTTTGGTCTTCAGGATCAGATCAAGCGCCTGATCCCAGGGAACGTTCTGGAGACGGAGAGTAATGCTGCCGCCCACCGTGTCACTGGCCACGAGGTTCAGTCCGGTGAAGTCGGCGATCAGCTGAAGTACCGAGCGGACTTCGATATCCTGGAAGTTCAGGGAGAGCTTGTCGCCGGTATACGGGAACTTCTCTTCCCGGCGGGATTCGGCTTCTTCCTGGCTTAGCTCCTCGACACTGACGGTAAACTGGCTACCAGACTGGTAGGCGATGTAGTCGTAGTTGCCCTCAGGGCTGATCTCAACAACGGCATTGCCATCTTCCACAAAGGTGTCAATGCGAGTAACCGGCGTGGCGAAATCCGTCACGTCGAGCCGGCGCCGCAGATCGGCAGGCACAGCAATACCATCCATGGTAAGACGAATTCTGCCGGCGCGTTCTGTCAGGTCGACCGGCGTGCTGGAGCTGCCAAGATCCACAAGTACTCGACCTTCGCCGTCTTTGCCGCGACGGAAATCGACCCCAGCGAGGGCATTAGATGGCGCCGCGTTGGTTGTTCCACTGCTCTGAGAAGCGGAGGTTGAGGAGCTGGCAACAACGCCCTCAGTCTGCCCACCAATTGTCATGATCAGGGAGTTACCAGAACGAACTGTGTCATAGGACACCAGCTCAACAAGATTGAAGATCAACCGCGTTCGATCCTTGGTCTCGACCACGGTCATGCTCTGGGCATTACCCGACCCCAGAGGCACACTTCGGCTATCAAGGCCACTGGTCGTATCCCGAAGATCTACCGCGATCCGAGCGGGGCGCTCAATAGTGTAGCCGGAGGGTTCCGGTGGCGCCCCATCAAATTGCAGTGTCACCTCAAGCCGCTCGCCCGGTAGCGACGAAAACGACACGTCTTCCAGCGTGACCGCGTTGGCCAGGCCGGATAACAACCCAAAAGCAATCACGCTGACGTATACATTGAGTTTTCTGAACATCGCTAGCCTCGACCCTAAACTTTTTTGTACGTGCATGTTTCTTTCAACTTTCATCCAGCCGCTCCTTAGCCTGCGCCTTCATCCAGGGTCAGGGAGCGAGGACGCTCGACCCAGCCACCCCGGCCATTGGGAACGATTTCAATGAGCTCAATTCGTGTTTCACTAACGGCCACGATGCGACCGTAGTTTTGACCCATGTAATTGCCGATACGCACTCTGTGAATACCGCCCGTATCGTCCTCGATGAGAGCAAACAGGTTACCGGATGCCCCTTGAAGAGTACCGACCATTGCGAGCGCTTTCAGGTCAAAATTTTCCAGAACCTCTCGAGGCCGATCCAGATCGGGCTCAACATCGCTTACAGGCCGCTCATCTACCATGGTCAATTGAACATCGATTGGCGGCTCAAATGGGGCACGACGATCTGCAGCAGAATAACTGAACGCCTCGTAGGCTTTAAATTCCGGAAGAGGCTCTACGAAGCCTCTCGGCTTTGCACGAGTATCTGCCATGAATTGATCTAAATCTGAAAAACCGCTGTCCTGGGAACAGGCCGTCAGCAAAGAGACCAAACAAACACCCAGCCAGGCTCTCATCGCATGCGTTACTGTCATGCTCACTCTCCAGCCCGGTAGCGGTATGTGCGAGCTACAACTTGCATGTCAAGTCGCTCTCCATCTCCGCCTGTTGGTTTAATGGTTAAATCATGCAGTGTGACGATCCTGGGCAGGCTTGCGACACTACTGACAAACGAGGCAAGCTCATGATAAGAGCCAGTCACACGAATATTAATCGGCAACTCTGAATAGAAATCACGACGCTGCTCAGGCTGAAGAGCCACCTCCTGAAGAGAAAGCCCGTTGCCTAACGCCGTGTTAGTTATATCTTCCAGCAAGCCCGGGACCTCAGTTTCACTTGGAAGCTGCCTCACCAACGCGCCGAAGGTTTCTTCCATTTCTGCCATTTGAGCTTTGAAGACCTCCAAGTTTGCCACCTGGTAAGCTTTCTCCTCGTATTTTTTCCTTAGATCCTGTTCGGTTTTTTCCACACGCTCGAGCTGAACATACTGATCTTTCACGAAAAACCAGTAGCCCCCGCCAGCTATAAGAGCAAACACGATAAGCACAACAATGGCCTTGATTGGTGCCGGCCAAATACCCGCATTATTTACATCAAGATCATTGATATCGAATTCATTGAGACTTTTAAGTGAGTCGGCGAGGCTCATTGACCATCCTCCCCTTCAGGCTCAGGAGTTTTTTGTTGGACTGAAAGATTGAATTGACTGTACCCCGCGCGACGACTCTCAGCAGCCGACACATTGGACAGATCCGGATCCGTAAACCAGTCTGATTCTTCAAACTGACGCATCAACGTAGATACACGACTGTTGGATTCAGCCATTCCCACGATGTCAATTTGGTCACCAGTTCGCTTGAGGTCCGTATAAAAAAGCCCATCAGGCAAAGTCCTGACCAATTCGTCGAAAACGCGCACAATAACGGGCCGTTTGCCCTGGAGATCCTGAATAACCTGCATTCGGGCAAGAAGTTCATCCCTTTTCCGCTTTAGGTCCTCAATCTCCTTGATCTGCTGATCCAGATTTTTGGTCGCTGATTCGAGGTAAGCATTGCGGGATTGCTGGTAGGCGATCCGGCTATCCATATCGGTTTTCCAGAGAAAGACCAGGCCGCCAGCAATGATCGCAGCGCCCAGAATCATGACCACGAACTGTTTCTGCTTCTCGGCGCGAAGCTCTTCGCGCCACGGTCGTAGGTTAATCTTTGCCATCAGTCGAAGCTCCTCATTGCCAGGCCGCAGGCAATCATCAGGGAAGGCGCATCATTACTCAGTGCCGACGCGTTCACCCTTGAACCTACCGCCATATCTGCAAAAGGATTCGCGACCATGGTCGGCGTTCCCGTTTTTTCTTCGACCATTTCGGTGAGCCCCTGAATCGAGGCCGTGCCTCCGGCCAGAACCACGTAATCGACGGCATTGTATTGACTGGCACCAAAGAAGAACTGAAGCGCTCGGGCAACCTGCTGCACGACAGCCTCGCGGAACGGCGTAAGCACTTCTGACTCGTAATCATCAGGCAGTCCGCCCTGCTTTTTCGCAAGACCGGCTTCCTCGAGTGACAAACCATAACGGCGCTGGATTTCCTCGGTCAGCTGTTTGCCACCGAAAATCTGCTCCCGCGTGTAAACGGTCTTGCCACCGGCCAAAACACTCAGCGTGGTCATGGTCGCGCCAATGTCGACGATCGCTACCACCAGCTCTTCTCCCTGAGAGTCCAGCTGAGGCTCGATCAGTGCGTAGGCGCGTTCAAGGGCATAGGCTTCAACGTCAACCACCTTGGTAGTCAGTGAAGCAATCTCGAGCGCATCCTCCCGGATGTCGACGTTTTCCTTCCGGCAAGCAGCCAGAAGCACATCCACCTGGTCGGGGTTGTTCTCGGAAGGTCCCTGAACTTCGAAATCGATCGCCACTTCATCCAGCGGGTATGGAATATATTGATCGGCCTCAAGGGCAATCTGATCTTCCATCTCGAATTCGTTCAGGCCGCCATCCATCTGGATAAGCTTGGTAATAACCGCAGAACCTGAGACAGCAACAGCTACCTGTTTGACGCCAGAACGGGACTTGGAAGCTACGCGCTTCATTACCTCGCCCACAGCTTCTACGTCCGTAATATTCTTTTCCACCACGGCATTGGCCGGCAAAGGCTCCACCGCGTAGCTCTCGACCTTATACCGGTCGCCCTGCTTCGATAGCTCCAGAAGTTTGACCGAGCTGGAGCTTATATCCACGCCCAGCACTGCACTGGATTTCTTTCCTAATCCAAACACGCGCTCACCCTATACCTGGTTAGATGCACCCGGTTACGTAACTTATGTGTTTTTTATTTAAGAGAATTTCTTCACCATTCCGTCTACAATGCGTGTTCTTCTTTAGTTGAGAACTATTGCAGCGGTGAAGCACCTCTTCCATCCTAAAGCAATTTCTCAAATGATAGACCTATATCCAACAGTTGTCAGAAAAAAATGTCTCATTTGTTGCGCACATCTCGCCTTTTTGCCTGGTTGTTTCTTACCGGACTGAGTGTCGCCGTTATCGTAACCTCAGGCTTCTATCTTTACCTTCGCCCTGGCCTTCCGCCGGTACATCAGCTTCTGGACATCAAGCTTCAGACGCCATTAAGGGTCTATAGCAAAGACAACAGATTAATAGCAGAATTCGGTGAAAAGAGAAGGGCACCCATCACAATCGAACAGATCCCAACAATTCAGTTACAAGCCTTCATGGCAGCTGAAGACTCGCGTTTTTACGAGCACTTCGGGGTCGACATCAAAGGCCTGGCGCGGGCTGCAATCGAACTGGTCTCTACCGGCGAGATCCAGTCCGGGGGCAGCACCATCACAATGCAGGTTGCAAAAAATTACTTTTTGTCACGGGACAGAACCTTTATCCGGAAGTTCAACGAGATACTTCTGGCTCTTCAGATCGAACGTGAACTGGATAAAAACCGCATTCTCGAGCTCTATCTGAACAAGATCTATCTGGGCAATCGGGCCTACGGGATTGCCGCCGCTGCACAGGTTTATTACAACAAGCCGGTCTCGGAACTGTCCCTCGCCCAGATGGCTATGCTCGCCGGCTTGCCAAAAGCGCCCTCGGCGTTCAACCCCCTGGCCAACCCGGACCGTGCGATGATCCGGCGCAACTGGATTCTCGGACGGATGCGCGACCTGGGGTACATCACTCCGGATGCCCACGAACTTGCCGTTTCCGCCCCCATTACTGCCAGCTACAACAGCACGGAGACTGAAGTCGACGCCGACTATGTTGCCGAAATGGCGAGATCCGAGATGGTTCGGCGGTTCGGCGAAGACGCCTACACCGATGGCTACACCGTAACGCTGACAGTTGACGGCAAAAAACAGCAGGTTGCCACAGAGGCATTAAGAGACGGCCTTGAAGCCTATGATCGGCGCCACGGCTTCAGGGGCCCTATTGGGCAGATTGATCAGGAAACACTCGCCGAGAGTGAACCGTCAGATCTGATCCTGAACTATCCTCGCGTGGAGTCCCTGCTTCCCGCAATCGTCACAGAGGTTGACGACGAATCCGGCAAAGTGGCGGTGCACGCGCGCCGCATCGGCCCCGCCACCATGACTTTCGAAACCATGACCTGGGCGAAGCGCTACAAAACGGAAAATCTCACGGGCCCTGAGCCTGAAAAGCCCTCCGATGTTGTGGCTCCCGGCGACGTTATCTATGTGCGCGCCCAGAACCCAGATCCGGCTTCGCCCGACTCCGAATCCAAAACGAACGAACCTCAGAATGGCGAATCGGAGCGGCTCGCTGAAGCCACGGTAGCGCTTGCTCAAATCCCGAGGGCTGAAGGCGCACTCATTTCACTGAAAGCCAAAACCGGCGCCATTGAGGCACTGAGCGGAGGCTACAGTTTTGGTCAGAGCAAATATAACCGTGCCATACAGGCAAGACGACAGCCTGGCTCCACCTTCAAGCCTTTCCTTTACCTGAGCGCCCTGGAAAGCGGCATGACACCCGCCACCATCTACAACGATGCGCCGATTGTCTTCGATGACTCGGAACTGGAGACTGCTTGGCGACCCCAGAACTCCTCCGGGCAGTTCTATGGCCCAACCCGACTACGGGAAGCACTCTACCGCTCACGCAACCTGGTCTCGATCCGACTGTTGCGCGACCTGGGCATCCAGAACACCCTGGATTACCTGGCACAGCTGGAAATCCCGGTAGAAAACATGCCGGACGACCTGTCACTCTCCTTGGGCAGCGGGCAGCTTACTCCCATGGAACTTGCCCGAGGCATGGCCGTGATTGCCAACGGAGGCTACGACGTTGAACCCTACCTGATCGAGAATATCACTGACTTTAGCGGTGAGACCATTTACCAGGCGCCGAAAACCGTTTTGTGCGACGAAGACTGCGACGACGGCACAGGACAGGAAACATCGGGCGAGCAAGAAGGCTCGCCAAACAACGTCACCAATGTTTCTGAAACAAGTGAGGACTCGCCCGAGGTTCGGGTTATGCGCAGACTGGCGGACGAACGCTCGGTCTTTATTCTGCATTCAATGATGCAGGACGTCATTCGTCGCGGCACCGGCAGGCGGGCACTGGCCCTTGGCCGGGACGACATCGCTGGAAAAACCGGCACCACCAACGAACAGAAAGACACCTGGTTTGCCGGTTTCAATCACGAAGTGGCTACAACCACCTGGGTTGGGTTCGACCAACCGGCACCTCTGGGCAGACGCGAGTTTGGCGCCAGCACCGCCCTCCCCATCTGGCTGGACTATATGGAAGCAGCTCTCGAAGGGGCACCTTCTTCCTTCATGCCTCGACCCAATGGCATCGTCAATATCCGGATCAACCCCGAAACCGGACAGCGGGCAAGGCCGGGCGAGGATGGCATTTTCGAGGTCTTCCGGGAAGAGGATGCGCCACCGTCTCTGACATCAGAAACCGAGAGCGACCGCAACGGAGGCTCCGAGGAAGACGACCTGTCAAGGCGAATCTTCTGACGTCAGAAGCAGGCACAAAAAAACCGGCGGGATCACCGCCGGTTTTTTTATACCCTGAACGACAGATCAGATAATGTCGTCCATGGACTTGAGCGGGTAGTGCGCAGGGTATGGATTACGTGCAACGCCGGAATCCACGGCAGCTCGAGCAACGGCGGCCGGCACAACTTCCAGCAAGCGGACGTCCATCGGCTTGGGAATGATGTACTCTTTCCCGAACTCGAAACTCTCGACACCGTAAGCCTCACAAATTTCCTGAGGCACAGGCTCCTTGGCCAGCTCACGGATTGCATTGACTGCCGCCACCTTCATTTCCTCGTTGATCGCGGTGGCACGAACGTCCAGCGCTCCACGGAAAATGAACGGGAAACCCAACACATTGTTAACCTGGTTCGGATAATCAGAGCGACCGGTGGCCATAATCAGATCATCCCGGGCTGCCAGGGCAATTTCCGGGCTGATCTCCGGATCCGGGTTGGAGCAGGCGAAAACGATCGGCTTGGGAGCCATTTTCTTGAGCTGTTCAGCGGTCAGGAGATCCGGACCGGACAGCCCCAGGAATACGTCAGCGCCATCAATCGCGTCGTCCAGAGTGCGCTTGTCAGTGTCGTTGGCGAACATTGCCTTGTACTGATTCAAATCATCACGACCAGAGTGGATCACACCCTTGCGGTCGAGCATGAAGATGTTCTCAGAACGAATACCGCAGCTGATCAGAATCTTCATGCAGGCAATGGCGGCAGCACCGGCACCCAGGCAGACCACCCTCGCCTCTTCAATCTTTTTGCCCTGCAGTTCGAGGGCATTGATCATGCCGGCTGCAGTTACGATAGCAGTACCATGCTGGTCATCATGGAAGACGGGCACGTTGCACTTTTCGATCAGCGCACGCTCAATTTCAAAGCACTCCGGCGCTTTGATGTCTTCCAGATTGATACCACCGAAGGTATCTGCAATACGCTCAACTGTTTCGATAAACGCCTGCGGGCTCTCGGAATTGACTTCAATATCGAAAACATCAATTCCGGCAAAGCGCTTGAACAGTACGCCCTTGCCTTCCATAACCGGCTTGCTTGCCAGCGGACCCAGGTTACCCAGACCAAGAATCGCGGAACCATCGGAGATGACAGCCACCAGGTTGCCCTTGGCGGTGTACTTGTATGCGTTCTCCGGGTCCTTTGCGATCTCGCGGACCGGTTCGGCAACCCCGGGGCTATACGCCAGGGAAAGGTCGCGGGAGGTCTTGGTTGGCTTGGTGATTTCAACACTCAGCTTACCAGGCCGCGGCTTGGCGTGATATTCAAGGGCTGCTTCTTTCAGATCTTGAGACATTGCCACTGTTCCGTTTGTCACGTTTAAAGGTAATGAACCGCCGAAGCCAAAGAGCCTCGGATCAACTCCGAATCGAAGGCCCCTACTCGGCGGAGCGCGCCATTATGGCCCGCCAGCCCGGAAACGACAAGTGCCTCATGAACATTTTGTGAACAGTCAATAGGGCTAATTGCGTATGTATCTTATAGATACACTATGACAACGGAGCACAAAAAAAGCGCCCGAAGGCGCTTTTCCCGAATGCAGCTCGATCAGTCTTTCTTGGCGCCGATGCGACCACCGAAACGCTTCTGGAAACGGTCGATACGACCACCGGTATCCATAACTTTCTGCTTGCCGGTGTAGAACGGATGACACTGGGAACAAACATCCAGCTGCAGATCATGGGTGTAGGTAGAACGGGTCTTGAATGTATTACCGCAAGAGCAGGTTGCAGTAATCTCTTCGTACTTCGGGTGGATACCTTCTTTCATGGCGAACCTCGTTAGGTCATGCCGCTACCTGATCACGGGGCATCGAATCTGCCCAGGCGCCAGGCACCGCACGTTTGAATCAATTGAGAAGACGGGGCACAATCATGCCCTGCCGGAAACAGACCGAGAATCTTACTTGCAATTAGTTCTGCAGGCAAGCACCACCCTGACGTCCGGACTCGCCCACCCCGGATTTCGCGGCAGGCCGCCGACTGAAACAGGATAAGGAAAAACCGTGACACCCGTCATTCCGTGGAGCACTCAGTGCCGTTGATCGCACGCATTGCCCTGAATCGTCCGCTGCGTCGACTCTTCGATTACATTATTCCGGAGGGCCTTGAACTGATGCCTGGACAGAGAGTGCGAATACCCTTTGGCCGGCAGCAGGCAACGGGCCTTGTTGTTGAGGTGGGCGTTGAGCCTCCTCCCGGCATCACTCTCAAGCCTGTGGCAGGCGCAACGGAAAACTGGCCTGCGCTGCCCGCGGAAACCTTCAAGCTTCTCAGTTGGGCAAGCGATTATTACCAGCATCCGCTCGGCGAATGCCTGTTCACTGCCCTGCCCCCAGCACTCAGACGAGGGCGCATTGCAGAGGAAAAGACAGACCAGTGGTGGCGTGCAGTCGACAGCGGCTCGACGATCCCCGCGAATGCTCATAAACAGAAAGCCCTTTGGGATTGGCTGAACCAGCGATCCAACGGCGCCCCGACAACCGATATTCTGAGGGCGGGATTCAACCGGGCGCAACTCAAGGCACTGCAGGAGAAGCAACTGATCGAGGTTGTCTCGCCAGCCCGACCGGCGGATTTCAATGAAGCCCCCGAGCTGCTGGCCCGCCGACCCAAATTGTCCCGGGCGCAGACGTCTGCCGCAGAACAGCTCGCTACCCCGGACGAGGGGTTCGCCGCCTTCCTTCTATATGGCATCACCGGTAGCGGAAAAACCGAGATCTACCTTCATTACCTGAAAGAACACCTGGGAGATCAGGATCAAGCCCTGGTACTGGTTCCGGAGATCAACCTCACGCCACAAACGGTCGCCCGATTCCAGCACTATTTTGGCGCCCGGATTGTCGTATGGCACTCAGCCCTGAACGATAGTGAGCGTCTGGCGACCTGGCTGAAAGTTCGGAACGGCGAGCCCGTTATTCTGGTAGGTACCCGATCGGCTGCTTTGCTACCGTTCACCAACCTGCGAACCATCATTGTCGATGAAGAGCACGACAGCTCTTACAAGCAGGGAGAAGGTTTTCGGTACTCCGGCCGGGACCTGGCCGTCTACCGCGCACACCTGAACAAGTGCCCCGTCATTCTGGGATCTGCCACTCCGTCGCTGGAATCCGTTCATAATGCAGAGCAGGCCAAATACCATCTGGTAAAGCTTGAAGAACGCGCCGGGAATGCTGTGCCCCCGGCCATCAGCTTGCTGGATATCCGGAGTCGCCCATTGGAGGGCGGCCTCTCCCGCCCTGCCCTGAATGCCATCGAACAAATTCTGGCAAAAGGTGAGCAGGCGCTGGTTTTCGTCAATCGGCGAGGATTTGCTCCGGTCATGATGTGCTTTGACTGTGGCCACATGGTTGAATGCCCGCGCTGTGACACTCGCCTGACCTACCACCGCCGGGACCGGGCGATGAGATGTCACCACTGCGACTACCAGACGGCGGCCACCGAGCAGTGCCCGAAGTGCAAGAGTGAGGCCTTCAAACCGGTTGGACAGGGCACCGAAAGAACCGAGGACATTCTCGCCACGGCTTTCCCGGATACGCCAGTGGTGCGCGTGGATCGCGACAGCACGCAGCGCAAGGGCAGCATCCAGGGCATCCTGAACCAGGTCAACACCGGCAAACCATGCGTACTTGTGGGCACCCAGATGCTGGCAAAAGGACACGACTTCCCGAATGTCACACTCGTAGTGGTGGTAAACGCGGATGGGGGGCTGTTCAGCGTGGACTTTCGCGCGCCCGAGCAACTCATACAGACCCTTCTGCAGGTCAGTGGCCGCGCCGGCCGGGGCACAAAGCCCGGCAAAGTTCTTGTGCAAACCTGCCACAGCGACCACCCGTTGTTAAAAACGCTGTGCGAAGGCCATTACCTCGACATAGCCGACCAACTCCTGAAAGAGCGGGAAGAAGGCCAATTTCCGCCATTCCGGGCCATGGCTATTTTCAGGGCAGAAGCCGACACCATGGAGAAGAGCTTACAAGTGCTGGATACAATAAAGCCCCTCGCGAAGACCACAGGTATCCAAACCTGGGGACCGTTGCCAGCCATGATTGCCCGGCGCGCCGACAAGCACCGCGCGCAACTGATTCTCAACGCCCGCAACCGGAAAAAGCTGAACAGCCTGCTGACCGGAATCTGTCAGGAACTGGACCAGAGAAAGCTGCCTGCCGGGGTCAAATGGATGATTGATGTTGATCCGCAGGAGACCGGGTAAAAAGGCAAATCCGTCGCCAGAAATGTGAGCTACTGCCACGAACATAAAAACGTTACAAAGTTTTTCACAAAATGGCGTAACCTTGAGCGATCATAAATTTCGATGTGCTATGATTTCAGCGAACTAGCATTTTGTCTTATCAGGCTCCCTGAACTCTGAGGGACTGGGCGAGACCAAGATAAACGACACTTACGGAAAGTGGAGATAACAATGTCGGGGAAATTTGGCTTAACCATGGCAGCCAGCCTTCTGTCTCTTTTGCTCGTTGCCTGTGGCGGCGACAGCGGTTCCTCACCCCTTGCGGGACCCGGTAACAATACCGGTGGCGGCGGAGATGATGACGGAGGACAGGTTACTGCTGGCTCTATCAACCTACTTTCCGACTCGCCTCAGATTGGCACTGCAGCGAACTCACAGGTCACGCTTACTGCCTCTGTTCAGGATAGTAACGGCGTTCTGCTCCCGGAAGTTCCAGTCACATTCAGCACCAGCGGCGCTGCACTTCAGGTGGTTAACGCGGTGACTGACCCCAATGGCAATGCCCAGGCAATACTAACTAACTCCAGTAATCCCCAGAACCGGACTATCTCCGTCACAGCCACAGCAGGCGGTCAGACTGACACTGTATCTGTTCAGGCGACTGGCACAGGCATATCCATTTCCGGGCCCACAGCCGTCTCAATCGGGGCCAATGCGAGTTATACAGTTCGCCTGACCGATTCGAACGGCAACGGCATAAGCGGTGAGACCATCAGCGTCTCCAGCAGCGGCTCGAACACCTTGACCAGCGCCTCTCAGACTACAAGCGCTACAGGGACAGTATCATTGGGTTTCACAGCCAACACTGGCGGCACCGATACGATTACCGTGTCCGCCTACAGCGGCAGCAGCACTGTGCAAGCCTCTATCGATGTTCAGGTTGACCAGGATAGCTTCCTTTTCAACGACCCAGATCCAACTCAGATCGAAACAGTTAATCTGAACACATCCGAAACAGTGACTGTCGTGCTGACATCTGGCGGCGCTCCCGTCAACGGTGAGACCATTACCTTCTCTGCGACTCGTGGTACGCTGAGCGCCACTCAAGTGTCAACTGCGAATGGAGAAGCTTCTGTTGACATCAGCTCTTCAACTGCCGGACCATCTATCATTTCCGCCACGACTACCGATGGACTGACTGCGACCCGACAGATAGAGTTTGTTGCCACCAACCCAACAAGCCTAATCATTCAGGCAAATGATACGCAGTTGAATCCACAGCAGGAAACTGAGGTAACTGCGGTTTTGAGAGACGCTCAAAACAACTTGGTCAAAGGCCAGCCAGTCACGTTCAGCATCGTCACTGATGAGAGTAACGGTCAGCTTCTCGAATCCCAAGCAACCACCGACTCTCTGGGGCGTGCGACCGTGACTTACCAGGCTGGAAGCAGCGGAACAGCCAGCGACGGGGTTGTTATTCAAGCTCAGACGAACGCCGGAACTCAACCCTCTTCAACTATTTCACTGACTGTAGGCGGGCAAGCACTACGTATTACGCTAGGCACCGGCAACGAAATTATAGAACCAGACAGTGTTCGCTATGATCGCGAATGGGTTGCTTTCGTAACCGATGTGAACGGTGCCCCCGTTAGCGGTGTAAACGTTGAATTGAAGCTTCTACCAATTTCTTATGGCAAGGGCGTCTATGTAGCTACAGACATTGATGGGGACCTCGAGCCGGATCAATGGGTGCCCAACCGCTCTGCGACCTGTGATGCGGAAGACGTAAATCTGAACGGGATTCTTGATCAGAATGAAGACCAGAACAACAACCAGAAGCTGGAACCTTCCAACGATGCGACCTTTGCACCCGCAACGCTGACCACTGGGGATGATGGCTCGGCAATGTTCTCGCTCCTGTATCCGCAGAGCAACTGTTCGTGGGCTGACTTCCGATTGACTGCCACCGTCGAAGTTGAAGGGTCCGAGAGCCAGGGAACTGCGGAGTTCACGCTGTCGTGCTCCGCTTCAGATCTGAACAATATCGAAGCCTCTCCTCCCGGAGGAACCGAAAGCAAATACGGCTCGGCCGCAGTATGCTCAGATCCGAACTAATGGTAAGCGTTTAGAAAACAGAACCCGGGGACCAAAAGCCCCGGGTTCTTTCGTTTGAGAATAGGCCACCTTTCCGCGATAATAGCCACCTTCTGTTTTCAACGGGCCTCCTGCCCCGAATCCAATTCTCCTGTAAACCGAGTCATCTGACAGCATGAAAGAGACCGTTTCCGATCTGCTCCAGTCTGCACTGGCAGCACTCCAAGCCGATGGCACGCTGCCTGCGGACCAGTCCTTCACTCCACAGGTGGGCAATACCAAGGACAAATCCCACGGCGATTATGCCTGCAACATTGCCCTGGTTGCCTCGAAAGCGGCTGGCTGCGCGCCCCGCAAACTGGCGGAGGCGCTGGTCGAGAACCTGCCTAAGAGCAGTGCGGTGGAGAAGGTGGAGATTGCCGGGCCCGGTTTTATCAACTTCTTTATGAGCACTGCGAGTGCCTTTGAAGTGGTCAATACCATACTGGATGAAGGGGATCGTTTCGGCCGCAACAATCAGGGCCAGGGCGAAAAAGTTCAGGTGGAGTTTGTCTCGGCCAACCCCACAGGCCCCCTCCACGTTGGCCACGGCCGTGGCGCGGCGATCGGCGACTGCCTTTGCCGGCTGCTGGAGGCAAACGGGTACGCTGTAACCCGGGAGTTCTACTACAACGACGCCGGAGCCCAGATTGATAACCTGGCACTCTCAGTTCAGTCGCGGGTGAAAGGCCTGACGCCGGACGACGAGAGCTGGCCGGCAGACGGCTACCGGGGCGATTACATTGTTGATGTTGCCAATGCCTACCTTGCCGGCGACACCGTTACTGCAGACGATCGGGAAGTGACCGCCAAGGCGGATCCGGAAGACCGCGATGCCATCCGCGAATTCGCCGTCGCCTACCTTCGGAGGGAGCAGGATCTGGATCTGAAAGCCTTCGGGGTTCAGTTCGATGTCTATTTCCTGGAATCATCCCTATACGAAGACGGCAAGGTCGAAGCCACGGTCAAGCGCCTGCAGGAAAATGGCTACACCTACGAGCAGGATGGCGCCATGTGGCTGAAGACCACGGAATTCGGCGATGACAAGGACCGGGTCATGCGCAAGAAGGATGGTGGTTACACCTACTTTCTGCCGGATGTTGCCTATCACCTCGACAAGTGGCAGCGGGGCTTTACCACTGTCATCAACGAACAGGGTGCCGACCATCACTCTACCGTAACCCGCGTTCGCGCCGGCTTGCAGGCGCTGAACACCGGCATTCCGGAAGGATGGCCGGACTATGTACTGCACCAGATGGTGATGGTGACCCGCTCCGGCCAGGAGGTGAAAATCTCCAAGCGAGCCGGCAGCTATGTAACAGTCCGGGACCTGATTGATGAAGTGGGCCGCGACGCGACCCGTTTCTTCCTGGCCGCGCGCCGGGTTGACTCCCAGTTGACCTTCGATATCGATCTGGCTCGCTCCCAGACCAATGAAAATCCGGTCTATTACGTTCAGTATGCCCACGCGCGCATCTGCAGCGTACTTCGAAAACTGGCCGAGGAAGGTGTAGAGCGCAGTGGCAATGAATGTATTGGCGACCTCTCACTGCTGACGCTTGACGAGGAAAAGGACCTGGCCAACCAGCTGGCCAAGTATCCGGAGCTCATCGCCAATTCCGCCGCGCAACGTGAGCCGCACCATCTCACGCACTACCTGCGGGATCTGGCGGGCCAGTTCCATACGTATTACAACGCCCATAAGGTATTGATTGAAGATACGGCGATTCGTGATGCCAGGGTCAGCCTCTACCTTGCCATCCGGCAGGTTATTGCCAACGGTCTGGACCTGTTGGGCGTCAGCGCACCGGAAGAGATGTAACACGAATGTCCCGAGATTACGCCCGCAAGGGCAGGCCCGCCAAAGCGTCGGCCACGTCGCGCACGAAACCGGCGAAGCAGGCAAAGCCAAAAGCGGCCCGCCCAAAACCCAAGGCCAGTGCCCGTGCCCAGCACGGCAGTTTGTCGCTCAAGTGGATTCTGTCTCTGGCTGCCGTGGGCGGCTTTATCGGGTTTATCTTTTATCTGAATTCCCTGCCTGCGAACCCGGGTTCGCAGCCGCAAACGGTCAGTGAGAAGCCGGCCCAGAAATCTGCAAAGGCGCCCGCGGAAACAGCCAAGGAAGAGGACAAGCCAGGGTTCCGCTTCTACGAGATGCTGCCGGAATCCGAGGTGGTTCCACCCAAAGTCGAAGAATACACCCCCGGACCAACACAAACGGACTTCAATTATCTGCTTCAGTCCGGCTCCTTCCGTAGCAAGGAAGACGCCGAGCGACAGCGGGCCCAGATTGCCTTCCAGGGTTTGCGGGCAAGCACGCAGAGGATTGACATGGACAACGGCTCCGTCTGGTACCGTGTCAACGTTGGTCCTTTCACATCCCGAAGTCAGATGAATTCCGCTATCGACAAACTGGTTTCTCTGAATATCCAGCCACTGGTCCGAAAGATCCCCAAGGAAGGCTGATCTTTCGGGCCTGGTGCAAACACCTTGAATTCGCACCAGAAGCCTCCATAACAACGGGATACCAATTTCAATCAGGCAATTGGAGCCCAAATGACTACCATTCTTTCCGTCAGGCGCGATGACGAAGTTGCCATGGGTGGCGACGGCCAGGTTTCCCTGGGCAATACCGTAATGAAAGGCAATGCCCGGAAGGTTCGCCGCCTTTACAACGGCCAAGTGATCGCCGGCTTCGCGGGCGGTACCGCCGATGCCTTCACCCTGTTCGAGCGATTCGAAGCCCAGCTTGAAAAACACCAGGGCAACCTCACCAGGGCCGCGGTGGAACTGGCGAAAGACTGGCGCACAGACCGCGCCCTGCGCAGGCTCGAGGCCTTGCTGGCTGTAGCGGACAAAACTGCCTCGCTGATCATCACCGGTAACGGGGATGTGATAGAGCCGGAACAGGGCCTGATTGCCATCGGGTCGGGCGGACCCTTCGCCCAGGCTTCAGCCCGGGCCCTGCTGGAAAACACCGACCTGTCTGCCCACGAGATAGTCGAGAAGGGTCTGGATATCGCCGCCGATATTTGTATCTACACCAACCACAATCGCACCCTTGAAGTGCTCTCCAAAAACGACTGATCCGGAGCGACCATGTCTGCAATGACTCCCCGTGAGATTGTCCACGAGCTCAACAAACACATCGTGGGCCAGGAAGAAGCCAAGCGGGCGGTGGCTATCGCCCTGAGAAATCGCTGGCGCCGGATGCAGCTGGACAGCAGCCTGCGCGATGAGATCACTCCCAAGAACATTCTGATGATCGGTCCCACCGGTGTGGGTAAAACCGAGATTGCCCGGCGCCTCGCAAAATTGGCCGATGCCCCGTTTTTGAAAGTGGAAGCCACCAAATTCACCGAAGTCGGCTACGTCGGCCGCGACGTGGAATCCATCATTCGTGATCTCGCGGATATGGCCGTCAAGATGCTGCGCGAAGCTGAAATGAAGCGTCACGAAGAACGGGCACTGGACGCGGCAGAAGAGCGCATCCTCGATGCACTGATCCCGCCGCCCCGGGATTTCGCTGAGGACAGCCAACGCAGTTCCGACTCCTCAACTCGCCAGCTGTTCCGGAAAAAACTCCGGGAGGGCGAACTGGATGACAAGGAAATCGAGATCGACCTTCGTAATTCCAGCGCCGGAGTCGAAATCATGGCGCCTCCGGGCATGGAAGAGATGACCAATCAGCTGCAGAGCATGTTCTCCAACCTTTCTTCCGACAAGCGAAAAACACGGAAGATGAAGGTTTCAGACGCTCTCAAGCGGGCCAAGGAAGAAGAAGCTGCGAAGCTGGTCAACGAAGAAGAGATCAAACAGAAAGCCATTCAGGCCGTCGAGCAGAATGGCATCGTGTTCGTGGATGAGATCGACAAGGTCGCCAAGCGATCCGAGAATACCTCGTCGGATGTTTCCCGCGAGGGCGTCCAGCGCGATCTGCTCCCGTTAATCGAGGGCAGCACCGTGAGCACGAAATACGGTTCTGTGCGCACCGATCACATTCTGTTTATTGCCTCCGGCGCGTTCCATCTGTCAAAGCCCTCGGATCTGATTCCGGAGCTGCAGGGCCGCTTGCCGATCCGCGTTGAGCTTCAGGCACTGACACCCGAGGACTTCAAACGCATCCTGACCGAGCCGGATGCCTCCCTGGTGCAGCAGTACGAAGCGCTGATGCTGACCGAAGGTGTGAAACTGACCTTCCGGGATGATGCCATTGCGCGTATCGCCGAGGTTGCCTGGAAGGTGAACGAGAGCACTGAAAACATCGGTGCCCGTCGGCTGCATACCGTCATTGAGCGGTTGCTGGAGACACTGTCCTTCGATGCCGGCGACAAGGTTACCGATGGCTTCGAGGTAACCGCCGAATACGTGGATGAAAAGCTTGGAGAGTTGTCCGAAGACGAGGATCTGAGCCGGTACATTCTGTAGGCGTGAGCGAGACGGGGCAGATGACACAGTCATCTGCCCCGTCACCTACTGAACATTATTGCGCCTTTGAAAAGAGGTGCGACACGTTAGTCAAGCCACCCGCCAACCGGCCCTTCTCGGCTTTTTTCTTCCTGCCCTTGGCCACATACAGTGGCAGCATTTCGCCGTATAAACTGGTACTGATCGTCCGCTGCTCGTCTTCAAGGCGATCCCGGCGAAGCTTGATGCCATATTTCGCCAGCTTGGGCTCCAGCTGGTCTGCGCGACTCAAAAGGTCCCGCCGTGTCATCTGATAGGCGTGCTCACACACCATTCTGCGGGATTGGAAGCTGAATACGTTGGAGAAGAACAGCTTGGCGTCGTCGCGGGTGGGCTCAAACAGCAAAATGTCCTTGTCGGGATAATCCCGGGCATATTGGGCAATACCGGACTGCATCCTTGAGTACACCATGGTCCTGAAGGTCTGGGACAGAACGTTTGGCATGCCTGAGCGGGTCAGCTCGCCCGGCTTCATGGAGCCGGCCCGGACCGCCGCACTGGCATCAATTGGCACCTGGGGATTCACAGCGAAAACCAGGTCGGCACCGTCCTCGAAGGCCACAGAGGCGTGCAACCCCTTGCGCAGCGTACCGTCCACATAATACCGCCCATCGATTTCCACCGGCACATACAACCCCGGCGAAGCGGTACTGGCCTGAATAGCCTTGGAAATGGGCACGTGGTCAAAACCGGGAGCGCCAAAGCAGACCGCTTCGGTACTCTCAACATCGGCCGCCACTATGTAGAGGCTGCGCTTGAGCTGACGGAAATCATTGGTACGCCCGAGCATGGTAAAGGCCCGCTTGAGATACTCATGCAGGCCTTCATTATCAAACAGCCCGGCCGGCGCTGCCTGGGCCAGGATGGTCATGGCTTCCAGCAGGCTCTGATCGTAGGGGTTGTTGATGAAACGACTCACTGCCGTCGAAACCAGCCCCGGAATTGCCAGCAACCGGCTGCCAATCTCCCGAAAGGCAGGGCGGTAAAACACTTCCGGATGGAAAGGGTGCACTTCCGCCTCGTTGCGAACGAAAATCCGGCAAAGTTGCGCCGTGGTCATCTGGTTGGCGAGGTTCGCCGCAACAAAAGACCCGCCATTGACGCCCACATACACATCGATGTTGTTGAAATCGAGACCATCAAGCGCCTCGTCCAGCGCCCGGAGCGCTCCGATTTCATAAATGCCGCCCAAAGGACCACCGCCACCAAGGGCAAGCCCGATGCGGGGAGCGGGTTTATGGTCAGTTGGCGAGCTCATAGCCTTCCCTTTTCCGGATTAAGAATGCGGGTCCGCCAAGCGGACCGCCGGATACTTCCATGATCAAGATAACAACCGCATTTAGAGTGCACACCCTATATTGTCGGAATCCGTGCCTCCGATCAGGACACTGCGGCCTCTGATACCGCCATGGCCGATGACTTGCCGGGGCGCAGATAACGGCCGAAGCCGGCATTACGCAATGCCAGATCGACACAGCTCTTGATAACGTGAGGCGAATCCAGCAATAGGACATCTTCCAGTAACTGGATGGCCCACTCCCGGCTGACACTGCGAATGACTGACTTGACCTTGGGCAGGCTGGCCGCGTTCATGGACAGGGAATCGTAGCCCATAGCCATCAACAGCAGGGCGCCACCGGGATCACCCGCCAGCTCGCCGCAGATACCAACTGGTTTGCCCACCGAGTGAGCGTCCTGGGCAATCCGGACCAGCGCCTGGAGTACTGCCGGGTGATACGAGTGATAGAGCTGGGCAACCCGGGGATTGTTACGATCCACTGCGAGCAGATACTGGGTCAGGTCGTTGGAACCCACTGAGAGGAAGTCCACCCGGTCCGCCAGCTCCCGGATCTGGTATACGGCAGCAGGAATCTCGACCATTACGCCCACTTTGGGCATATGAATGTCGTAGCCCTCTTCGCGAACCTCGTGATACACCCGATAAATGAGGTGCAGGGACTCTTCCACTTCCGAGATGTTGGAGATCATCGGCAGCATAATCTGGAGGTTGTTCAGGCCCTCGCTGGCCTTGAGCATAGCCCGTACCTGAACCAGGAAGATCTCTGGATGGTCCAGGGTAACCCGAATCCCGCGCCAGCCCAGGAAGGGGTTCTCCTCCTGGATCGGGAAGTAGGTCAGCGCCTTGTCGCCGCCAATATCCAGCGTACGCATGGTAACGGGGCTCGGGGCAAAGGCTTCGAGCTGCTCCCGGTAATACTCTCGCTGCTCCTGCTCTGAGGGGAAGCGGTCCTTGATCATGAAGGGCACTTCGGTCCGGTAGAGACCGATACCCTCGGCACCGTGCGAGAGCGAGCGCACCACATCGGTCATCAACCCGGTGTTCACCAGCAGTGAGACCCGATGGTGATCGGTGGTTTCACAGGGCTTGTCCTTGAGAACTTCAAGCCCGCGAATAAGCTCATCTTCTTCGTCGCAGATTGCCTGGTAATAGGAGCGGAGGTCTGCCGATGGCGAAGCAAAAATCTGGCCCTCAAAGCCGTCTACGATCAGCTCCTTGCCGTCGAGCTGGTTTACAGGAATGTCGACCAGTCCCATAACCGTGGGAACGCCCATGGCACGTGCCAGGATGGCGACATGAGAGTTACTGGAGCCTTTGACCGACACCAGACCCACCAACTGCCCCTTGGGGACCTCGCCAAGCATGGCAGGTGTCAGCTCTTCGCTGACCAGTACCGTGCGCTCGGGGTAGTTCAGGTGTTTCTGCTCACCTTCCTGCAGATGAGACAGCAGACGGCGGCCCAGGTCCCGGATATCAACAGCGCGTTCCTGCAGGTAGTGATCGTCCATCATCTCGAAGTGACGAATGTATTGCTGGACCACCTGTTTGAGAGCACCCTGGGCCCAGATCCCTTCCCTGATCTTGTTCGACACCTCACCAGGCATGGCATCGTCACCCAGCATTCTCAGATAGACATCGAAAAGAGCCTGCTCTTCGGGACGCAGCTGAGAAGCCAACCGCTTGGCAACCCGCTCGATATCTTCCCTCACCGCTTTAACCGACGCTCCGAACAGGGCCAATTCTTGATCAACATCGTCAGTGGGCTTTTCCGGAACCACATCAAGATCAGCGGATGGATAAACGACAACGCCATTGCCGATGGCAACACCGGGAGCACCCGGCACGCCGTTGAAACTGACATCGTGTGCCTCCTCACCAGTCAGGGACAGGCCACTGATGGCGCCGGTGGCTTCACTATGGGCTATGACCCCCGCCAGCTGAGCGGAAACGGTTACCAGGAATGCCTCTTCGCCCTCATCAAAGCATCGGGAACTCTCCCGCTGCTGGACAACGAGTACACCCAACACCCGGCGATGGTGAATGATCGGAACACCCAGGAACGAGCGGAAGCGCTCCTCACCGGTCTCGGGGAAGTAACGATAGCGCGGATGGGAGGGCGCGTCCTCCAGGTTGATAGGCTCCTCACGAGAGCCCACCAGGCCGACAAGACCCTCTGAATAGGCCAGGCTCACCTGGCCAACCGCCTTGCGGTAAAGGCCTTCTGTGGCCATCAAAATGTAGCGGTTGGTGGCAGGGTCAAGCAGGTAGACGGAACAGACCTCGGTTCCCATGGCTTTCTGCACCCGCGATACAATGATATCCAGCGCCTCCTGCAGATCGCGGGCGCTGTTTACCTCTTGTACTAGACTTCGCAGAATGCTCAGCATGGCGGTGTCAATCCGTCATTTCTGGTGTTCCTGTAAACGCCGGTTCTGCTCCGCCCTGTGCCACTGTTCCATGTTGTAGAACAGTCGCGGCGCAAGCTCTCTCAGCGCGCGTCGATACACTTCTCGCTTGAATGAGACCACCTGTCCCAACGGATACCAGTAGCTTACCCACTGCCAGCCGTCGAACTCCGGTGAATCCGTGCCGTCCACGCAAACCTGCGCGTCCGGCGATAACATCCTCAGCAGGAACCATTTCTGTTTTTGGCCCACACAAACGGGGTGGGAGTTTTGGCGTACCATCCTCCTCGGGAGTCGATACCTCAGCCAGCCTCGCGTGCAGCTGATGATTTCCACATCGCTTGCGCAGAGGCCGATTTCCTCTCCAAGCTCCCGGTACAGCGCATCCTCGGGGGATTCATCATGTTTGATGCCCCCCTGGGGGAACTGCCAGGAGTCCTGCCCTATTCGCCTTGCCCAGAGAACTTCTCCTCTGTGATTGGCCAGAATGATTCCGACGTTGGGTCTGAAACCGTCTGAATCGATCACGGCACAGTCCTCTCAAAAGTCGGTAGACCGGTACAAAAATTCACCGGTCGGATTTGTCCAAGTTGCTCTCATTCTTACAGAATCCCAAGGGTTCGGCAAACGGAGCCGTTGGGGACAGGTCATGATAGACTTGGCGTTTTACCGCAAGCCCTGTGATCACCGGAGGTAGCCGCTTGACGCTCGCAATTTTTGATCTGGACAACACCCTTTTAGCCGGCGACAGCGACCACGCCTGGGGCGAATTTCTGGTGGAGGAAGGCATTGTCGATGCCGAGGAATACCGCCTTGCCAACGACCGCTTCTATCAGGAATACCTGAACGGCGAGCTGGATATACTGCACTACCTGGGTTTTGCCCTTCAGCCGCTGGCCAGCCACAACATGAGCGAGCTTCTGGCCTGGCGCGAAAGCTTCATGGCAAAAAAGATCCGCCCCATGATGCAGGCTAGTGCGAAAGCACTTCTGGACAACCATCGTGAGCAGGGCCATACGCTGATGATCATCACTGCCACCAACCGTTTCGTGACTGAACCCATTGCCGAGGCCCTCGGCATCGAACATCTGATCGCCACCGAGCCCGAGCTTGTCAACGGCCGTTATACAGGCGAAGTGGCCGGCACTCCGAGCTTTCAGGACGGCAAGGTCACGCGACTGGATGACTGGCTGAGCGCCCACAACAGGACACTTGAGGGGGCCTGGTTCTACAGCGACTCCCACAATGACCTGCCGCTGCTGAAAAAAGTGGACAACCCGGTAGCCGTAGACCCGGACCCGACCCTGGAGCAATATGCCCGGGACAACGGCTGGAAAGTCATGTCACTTCGGGGTTAATGGCAGGGTTAGAAGAACCCCGTCAGTGAACGAACAAAGCAGGATTTGATGTAATCGGTCTCGGGAATGCCCGGAACCACCGGGTGATCCGGAGCCTGATGCCCCTGCTCGAGCAACTGGACAAAGCGGTCGATCTTGCGGCCGCTGCCTCGAATGATGTCCACCAGCTTCTCCTGCGAGAGATGCATGGAACAGGACGCGGAAACCAGTATTCCATCGCGTTCCAGTAACCGCAGACCGAGCTGGTTCAGCCGGGCATAGGCCTCTTCCCCCGCCTTCTGGTCCCTGCGCCGGGGAATCAGTGCCGGCGGATCGAGAACCACCACATCAAACTTCTCCTTCTCATCCGCCAGCGCCTTCAGGGCTTCGAAGGCATCGCCCTCAATGGTTTCCACATTGTCCAAGCCGTTGAGCCTGGCGTTGTGGTGAACCGAATCAATGGCACCGGCCGAGCTGTCGACACAGGTCACCTGAGTGGCCCCGGCACAAGCGGCCTGAATGCCCCAGCCACCGACATAACTGAACACATCCAGCACCCGCTTGCCCGGCGCATAGGCCTGCAAACGGGCACGGTTCATCCGATGATCGTAGAACCAGCCCGTCTTCTGGCCACCTTCCAACGGTACCTCGAACCGGACACCGTTCTCCTCCACCTCCAGCAAACTCACCTCAGCGCCATGGGCCTGCTCCACGTAAGTATCCAGACCTTCAACCTTACGCATTTTGCCATCGTTCTTGAGGATGATCGCCTCAGGGTGCACCAGCCGCTGGACCGCCCGAACAACTGCCTCCTTCATCGCTTCCATGCCGGCCGTGGAAATCTGCACCACCACCGTGGAATCAAACCGGTCAATCACCAGCCCCGAAAGCCCGTCACTGTCGCCAAACACCCAACGGTAAAACGGCTTGTCGAAAAGCCGCTCTCTGAGCGCAAGCGCAGCCTCCATCCGCTGGGTCAACCGCTGGGGCGTCATACCATGGCCCGGATCCCGACTGATAAGTCGGCCACAAATCAGCGCATGGGGATTCACGAACACTGTACCCAGAGGCTTGTCGTTCGACGCCCGAAGCTCCGCCTGAACACCGGCCTCGAATTCCGTCAGCGGACTGCGGCGGGTGTCCACCTCATTGCTGTAAACCCATAGATGGCCAGCACGGAGACGGCGCTCTGCGCCTTTTCGAAGATACAGAACCGGAAAATTCATAAAGACCACCTGGAAAGGAAAGACAGGGATTATACAAGATGAGTTGAAACTGATACCGATGTATGACGGGCTGACGGGGCGGGCCTTCCAAAACTGTGCGGAGCCAGGGATGGCGGAGCCAAGCGTACAGGGACGTATTCACAGCGTGTTTTGGAAGGCCCGCCCCGTCAGGCCAGCCTCCCAAGCGGAAGTGTTATTCCTCGGCCGCCACATGCTCCGCATAAGCTGTAGAATCCATCAGGCCATCCAGCTCACCAGCATCCTCAAGCCGCACCTTGTAAAGCCAGCCGTCACCGTAGGGATCTTCGTTGACCTTCTCCGGCTCGTCCTCGAGGCTCTCATTCACCTCGATAACCTCACCGGTCACCGGGCTGAACACATCCGAAGCCGACTTCACAGACTCAGCGACCCCGGCTTCCTCTCCTCCGTTAACCGTTGCGCCCACATCCGGAACACCGATGTAGACCACATCACCCAGTTGCTCCTGGGCAAAATCCGTAATACCGACAGTCGCCGTGCCGTCATCTGACACGCGAACCCATTGATGGGTCTCAATGTATTTAAGGTCTGCGGGTATCTCACTCATAGTCTGGTTTCCTGAACGAATTTTTTGCGCAGTTTAACTGAAGAGGTTAATTCCAGCGAACCTCACTTGCCAGCTTCATGAACGAATTCAGGTAATCCACCTCCCGATCCCGCTCACGAAGTCCCAAAAAGATCTGTTTCGGAATCCCCGTCTCCCCCAGCTGCACCGGCCGAACCGAAATCCGGGTACTGTAATCCTCGACCAGCCAGCGTGGGAGCGCGGCCACCCCGCGCCCTGCCGCGACCATTTGCAACATGATATCGGTAGTCTCGATGGTTTTATGCCGCGCGGGACTGGCATGGGCCGGAAGCAGGAACCCCGTATAGATATCCAGCCGTTCGATTTCCACCGGGTAGGTGATCAGGGTTTCTCTCTCCAGATCCCCGGGTTCAGCCCAGTCCTTGTCCGCCAGAACATGGTCCGCGGCAACCACCAACACCTGCTCGTAGTCGAACACCGGCTCGAAAACCAGACCCGGGCGGTGCAAGGGGTCCGGAGTTACCAGCATGTCGATGTCGTGACCAAACAGGGCGCCAATGCCGCCAAACTGGAACTTCTGTTTTACATCCACATCCACCCCGGGCCAGCCTTCCAGATAGGGTCCGACTACTTTCAACAGCCATTGATAGCAGGGATGGCACTCCATTCCGATACGTAGCGTGCCACGCTGACCCTTGGCAAACTGACCGATCAGCATCTCCGCATGCTCCATCTGCGGCAGCAGTCTGTTGGCCAGTGAAAGCAGGTATTCCCCCGACTGGGTCAGTCGCAACTGGCGCCCTTCCCGCACCCAGACGTTGGTACCCAACTGGTGCTCCAGCTTACGGATGGAATGGCTGAGGGCAGATTGCGTCAAATGCAGGCACTCGGCGGCCGCCGTCAAAGACCCCTGCTGATTCACTGCCCGGAGAATTTCCAGATGGCTTCGCTCGATCATTAACACCCTTTGCATGACTAATATTCATCGATTGCTGAAATAATACCATTATTCTTCATTACGCCAGGTGGATATTCTGCACTTCCTTCAAAATCACAGAATCAAGCAGAGGACACACCATGGTAACCACCCACAATCTCGGCTTCCCACGAATCGGGGCCCGCCGCGAACTGAAGTTTGCCCAGGAAGCCTTCTGGAAAGGCCGGATAAGCGAAGAGGATCTTCAGATTACCGGTGCCGATCTCCGGCGCAGGCATTGGCAGAACCAACACCCACTGGACCGAGTGCCCGTCGGAGACTTCTCCTTTTACGACCAGATACTGGATATGGGTGTCACCCTGGGCAACCTGCCTGAGCGGGTGAACGACACCCAAGGCAGCGAACTCGACCGTTATTTCCGGGTAGCCCGGGGGCGCTCCGGGCAGGAATCAGCCTGCTGTGGTGTTCAGGCGGGGGAAATGACCAAGTGGTTCGACACTAACTACCACTACATTGTGCCGGAGTTCCACCAGCACACCCGTTTCCAGCTCAATGCCGACCGACTGATCGATCAGATCGACGAGGCACGAGCCCAAGGAGTGACACCAAAGCCGGTGATTATCGGCCCCGTCACCTATCTCTGGCTTGGCAAAGCCAAAGACGACAGCGACCGACTGTTGCTGCTGGAGTCGCTACTGCCCGTATACTCAGAGCTTCTGGACCTGTTAGCAGACCGTGGCGTTGAGTGGGTTCAGGTAGACGAACCCGCGCTTGTGACCGACCTGGACGCGGACTGGCGCCACGCCTTCAGCCTCGCTTATCACCACCTCAAGACCAGCACTCCGAAGTTGTTGGTAACCACTTACTTCGGTGAATTGCGAGAAAATCTACAGCTGGCCTGCGAATTACCCGTGGCCGGATTGCACCTTGATGCCATTAGTGCCCCACAGGAAGTCGCCCGGGTGGTCGACTGGCTACCGCCCCACAAGCAACTTTCTTTGGGCGTCATCAATGGCCGAAATATCTGGCGATCGGATCTGGAGAAGACCCTCGACTGGCTCGAACCGGTCTATGAAAAATTGGGGAATCGTCTCTGGCTCGCGCCATCCTGTTCACTGATACATGTGCCTGTCGATCTAACAAGTGAAGACAAGCTGGACCCGGAAATCCGCAGCTGGCTGGCATTCGCCGTTCAGAAACTGGATGAACTGAAGACTCTCGCCGCAGCCTTGAATAATGGAAGGGCGGCCGTTCGCAAACAACTGGCGGAATCGACGGTAGCCGTCAACAGCCGGAAAACATCCGAACGAGTTCATAGTGCTTCTGTGCAGGCCCGTCTCGCCGACGTCAGCCCGGCACTCGGTCAGCGGCAAAGCCGTTTCCCGGACCGCATCGCCATACAGCAACGGAAGCTTGGCCTACCCCGCTTCCCGACAACCACCATCGGGTCCTTTCCCCAGACACGGGATATCCGCCAGACCCGCTTGCAGTTTCGAAAGGGTGAGCTAACGGAGCCGCAATACAATGCCCGGATTCGCGAAGAGGTTCGTCGCTGCATTGTCGAGCAGGAGGCCCTGGGGCTCGATGTGCTTGTTCACGGCGAAGCCGAGCGAAACGACATGGTCGAATATTTCGGCGAACAACTGGACGGCTATGCCTTCAGTCAGTTCGGGTGGGTTCAGTCCTACGGCTCCCGATGCGTGAAACCACCCATCCTGTTCGGAGACATATCTCGCCCGAAAGCCATGACCGTCGAGTGGATCCGCTATGCTCAGTCGCTCACGAAAAAGCCTCTGAAGGGCATGCTGACCGGACCCGTCACCATCCTCAACTGGTCGTTCGTGCGGGACGACCAGCCACGGCGGGAGACCTGCCTTCAACTGGCACTGGCCATCCGGGAGGAGGTGCTTGATCTGGAGGCCTCGGGCGCCCGAATTATCCAGATCGATGAAGCAGCCCTTCGGGAGGGATTGCCGCTGCGGCAATCCGATTGGAAGAACTATCTGGACTGGGCCATCGAGTCATTCCGGATATCTGCCAACGGCGTTCGAGACGAAACCCAGATCCACACCCACATGTGCTACTCGGAGTTCAACGACATTATCGAAGCCATCGCCCGGATGGACGCTGATGTGATTACCATCGAGACCTCCCGGTCGAATATGGAACTTCTCGATGCCTTCCGTGGTTTCCATTACCCGAACGAGATCGGGCCCGGAGTCTATGACATACACTCACCGAATATTCCCGACAGCGAGCAGATTCGATCACTGATGATAAAGGCGGCAGAGCGGATACCAGCAGAGCGGCTATGGGTGAACCCGGACTGTGGCCTGAAGACCCGTCAGTGGGAGGAGGTCCGCCCTGCCCTGAAAAGCATGGTCGACGCCGCTCGGGAACTCAGGGAAACTATTCAGTAACCGGAACTGTTCTGATCCAGCTCGAACTGGAAATCTTCGGCCCGGCAGACTTCCGTTGCGAAGTCGCCGGAATCGTGGAATTCGAACCAGCGGTAACCGGGCGGTAAATCCTCAACCGAAAACTTGCTGGAACCGGAGGTGAACTGGATGCAGGTGGACGGCGTGGCCAACAACTGCACGCCGTTGCGCTCGCGCTCGTGCTCCTGATGGATATGCCCCCACAACACGATCCTGACCTGAGGAAATCGATCTAGCACCTGCCAGAACGCATCGCGATTGGTGAGGCCAATTTTCTCCATCCAGTCGGAGCCGATATCCACCGGATGATGATGAAGTGCAATTACTGCCGGTATGTCCGGATGTTGCTCAAGCGTCTCCGAGAGGAACGCCAGTTCGGATTCAGCCAGAGCGCCGAAAACCTTGCCGGGCACAGAGGAATCCAGCATCACAAACTGCCAGCCACCCTGAATCACGTGACGATCAGAAGCGTTGTACTCGCTAGAAACCTGGAGCAGGTTATCAATATGATCGTGATTACCAGCGATCCAGACTGAGGGACAGGAGAAGGACTTCAGGCTCTCACCAAAGACTCGGTAAGCTTCCACCGACCCGTCTTGAGCGAGATCCCCGGTAGCCAGAATCAGATCCGGCTGACCGTGCACTTTCAATACCTCTGCAATAACCGCCTGAAGGCTTTCACGGGTTCTAACGCCCAACAGATCTCCGTCGGCACGCGCCATCAGGTGCGGATCAGTCAGCTGCAGTACCCGCAGTGGCCGGTTTTTTTCCTTCGTGGTCATGGCGTTCTGGATCTACTCGCTGGCAATACGTGGTCTGATCACAAGTGTACGACGCCGATTCACAGATTTATCACTTTCGAATCGAACCCGGGTCACATTCTGGCAAGGCTTAGACGATATATTGCAATTTTTGACAACTATGGCACATCGGTGAGCCATAGCCACACCACTTTAGTACCGGGTAAGCGTGCAACGGGCCGCCTCAGTCGACGCCTTCGCCGGCAGACCAAGCTGCATGTTCCATGGGAAGGTGACCAAACCTCAGACAGTAATCCAGCCAATCGGCGAGAAAACCGTTGACCTGGACCTTTTCATCCGGATGGTGCATGAAGCGATTGGGGTAATCGTTGACGGGGGCAATCTGGCGATCACGGTAACAGCTGATCACTTCCGCCATGCTGGCGTCGTGGTAGACCCGTACGGTCATTTGAGGGTTGTTTAACCAACGACCGGAATTATGAACCTGCTCAAGCAACAGGGTTTCGGTGAACTTTGCTGTCTGGAGCACCTGAATCCGGACTCGTCCCAGGTAGTGGTTCTCCCGATGCAGCTCGAATTCGCACACGGGCTTGCCGTCCACTTCCAGCTGCCTCAGCTTACGGAGCCGTTGATAGTTTCCGTCACACAGGGCGCCGAGCTGCCTGAGATCCGGAACATACCGCCTGGGTTTCATGGTCCACTCGCCCATCACTGCCACCCCTTCCTCAAACGGGCCCGATTCAGCTCGAGCCACTGCAGGGCTATAATGGCGGCCGCGTTGTTGATGCGACCATCGTGGATCATCGCTATGGCATCGTTGGATGACACCACATGGGCACGGATATCCTCATGCTCATGTTCCATACCATACAGACCACCGGCATCTGCGGTGCTGACACGCCCGCAATAAAGGTGAATCATTTCCGTGCTGCCGCCGGGTGATACCAGGTAATCGCAGATTTTTTCCAACGGTTCAAAGGTGAGCCCGGCCTCTTCCTGGCCCTCCCGCTGGGCGACCTCCTCCGGGCTTTCGCCGTCTTCGTTCATCCCGGCTACCAGCTCCAGCAGCCACGGCGACTGGTCGCGGCCCAGGGCACCAAGACGGAACTGCTCAAGAAGAACCACCTCGTCCCGTTCCGGGTCGTAGGGAAGTACACAGGTGGCATCGCCACGAATAAAGAGTTCACGGGTAAACACCGGCATGTCCCGGCCGTCAAAACGCGGATGGGTCAACCAGAGCTTATCCATGCGGAAGAAGCCCTGGAAGACGGTTTCACGTTTTTCGACGTTGACGTCGTCGGCATTGAACTGGAACGGTTTGGCCATTTTTTGTCCGGTCGTTGAATCGACTTGGAACGATAGCCTTTAGTTGGGTATTACTTCAAGTTCAAACCTTGTCGTAAAGCTTGCTCCCGGATTCCAGGAACTCACGGGATTTCTCCTGCATACCGGCATCCACCGCGGATACCTCGTCCAGGCCGTGCTCCTTCGCATAATCCCGAACCTCCTGGGAAATCTGCATGGAGCAGAACTTGGGACCGCACATGGAACAGAAATGCGCCACTTTGGCGGACTCTTTGGGCAGGGTTTCGTCGTGATAGGCGCGGGCCGTATCCGGGTCCAGCCCCAGGTTGAACTGGTCCTCCCAGCGGAATTCGAAACGGGCCTTGGAGAGCGCATTATCGCGAATCTGGGCACCCGGGTGCCCCTTCGCCAGGTCGGCGGCGTGGGCGGCGATCTTGTAGGTGATGATGCCGGTTTTCACGTCGTCTTTATTGGGCAGGCCCAGGTGTTCCTTGGGAGTAACGTAGCAGAGCATGGCGCAGCCGAACCAGCCGATCATGGCAGCACCGATACCGGAAGTGATGTGGTCGTAGCCGGGCGCAATGTCAGTAATCAGCGGGCCCAGTGTATAGAACGGCGCTTCGTCACAGCATTCGAGCTGTTTGTCCATGTTCTCCTTCACCAGATGCATGGGCACGTGGCCCGGGCCCTCGATCATGCACTGCACGTCGTGTTTCCAGGCGATCTTGGTGAGCTCACCCAGGGTTTCCAGCTCGCCGAACTGGGCTGCGTCATTGGCATCGGCAATGGAGCCGGGGCGCAGACCGTCACCGAGGCTGAAGGACACGTCATAGGCCTTCATGATTTCGCAGATGTCTTCGAAGTGCTCGTACAGGAAGCTTTCTTTGTGATGAGCCAGGCACCACTTGGCCATGATGGAACCACCCCGGGAGACAATGCCTGTGGTGCGCTTTGCAGTCATGGGCACATGATGCAGGCGAACACCTGCGTGGATCGTAAAGTAATCCACTCCCTGTTCGGCCTGCTCAATCAGCGTATCCCGGAAGATTTCCCAGGTCAGGTCTTCGGCCACGCCGCCGACTTTTTCCAGTGCCTGGTAAATCGGCACGGTGCCGATGGGAACCGGGGAGTTTCGGATGATCCACTCCCGGGTTTCATGGATGTTCTTGCCGGTGGACAGGTCCATGATGGTGTCGGCACCCCAGCGGATGCCCCAGGTCAGCTTCTCCACTTCCTCTTCGATGGAAGAGCTCACCGCAGAGTTACCGATATTGCCGTTGATCTTCACCAGGAAGTTGCGACCGATGATCATCGGTTCGATCTCGGGGTGGTTGATATTGGCCGGAATTATCGCCCGTCCTCGAGCTACCTCATCGCGGACAAACTCCGGCGTAATTTCCGGAGGAAGATTGGCGCCGAAGGACTGGCCGGGATGCTGGTCTTTCAACAACCCCTGTTCCCGTGCTTCCTGCAGTTTCATGTTCTCCCGAATGGCGATGTATTCCATTTCCGGGGTAACAATGCCCTGCCGGGCGTAATGCATCTGGGAAACGTTTTGGCCAGCCCTGGCACGGAAGGGTTTGCGCTCATCCATAAAGCGCAGCGGGTCGAGCTGCGGATCTTTCATGCGACGGCGCGTGAACTCTGAGGAGTAACCGGGAAGTTGCTCCACATCGCCACGCTCCGTAATCCACGCGGCCCTTAAAGGCTTGAGCCCTTTGCGCAAGTCAATGGTCGCTTCCGGATCGGTATAGGGGCCGGAGGTGTCATACACCACAACCGGCGGATTCTTTTCACCGCCCATCTCGGTTGGCGTATCCTGCACGGTAATTTCCCGCATGGGCACCCGCAGATCGGGTCGGCTACCCTGAACGTAGATTTTACGTGAACTTGGCAGGGGTTTGATCGCGGCTGAATCCACCGTGGCGGAATCGCTGAGGTAATCAGGCAGGTTGGTCATCATTCGCTCCCGGAACAATTGTTGGATTTCGGGTCGCGTATGACGGAGCTTTCGACACGGATTCCCTCTAGGGAGAACACTGGTCAGGCAGCACTGTGGTCTTAAATTCCTACGCCGGTATTATCCGGATCAGGTCGCGGGTTCTGCGATGCAATCTCAGCCGGTTGCCTCCCATGATTCGGAAAGCAGACCAGCACCCCGTCAAGACGCGAATCTGTAATGCGTGACACCCAGAATGGGTGCCATTTGCAAGTGTAGAGCTGCGGGCAATTATTGTCCATAATGGCCAACCAGACCCGTCTGCCAATGAAAACGGGGAACATGCGTGCCCGCCAATCCGACACGCACCCCGTTTACCCGGCAAAGATGCGTAACCGTATTCAGGAGACACAATGAAGAAGCGATTGCTTTCAGGACTTATTGGCCTCATGGCGGCCCAGCCCGCCCTTTCCATGGATCTGGTCGAGACCTATGAGAAAGCACTGTCCTACGACTCCGGCATTGCCGCCGCGCGAGCAAGTTTTGAAGCTCAACAGGCGGCCAGCGATGTCAGCCAGAGCGCATTGTTGCCGCAAATTGGTGCCTTTGGTGAGGGCAACTACATTGATGTTGACGGGCCGAGCCAGGACAACAGCTATCAGGAACTGAATTACGGTGTCCAGTTAACCCAGCCACTATTTCGGGCTGACGCCTGGTTTCGCTATGACGCCAGCAAGTTTCAAACCGAATCGGCCCGGGCCGAATACAACCTCGCCCAGCAGCAACTGATCCTGGATGTTGCAACCGCGTACTTCAACGTTTTGCGGGCCCGGGACACAGTCACCACCGCCCGGGCAACCGAGGCCGCTATCCAGCGCCAGTATGAGCAGGCTCAGGAACGGTTTGATGTGGGCCTGATTGCCATAACCGAGGTCTACGAGGCGCGGGCCAGCTACGACGACAGCAAGAGCCAGCGCATTGCCGCCGAAAACCAGCTCAACGTGGCCCGTGAACAACTGGCGCGGCTGACCGGCGAGTATGCCGAGGAACTGGACAACTTGCGCCAGAATTTCCCCCTGGGCCGCCCGGATCCGATGGATCCATCTGCCTGGGAAGCAACTGCCCTGGAGCAGAACTGGTCAATCCAGTCTGCCCTGTATGATCTCAATGCCAACGAAGCCGGACTTCGTGAAGCCAAGGCCGGCCACTATCCGACGCTGGATCTGAACGCGTCCTACGGCAAAACAGACCTGAACGGAATTGACGGCTCGAACGCGCCGATCACAAGCCAGCAAGACGGTACCACCACTCGAGGAACCGTCGGGCTTACCCTGAATGTACCGCTGTACTCCGGCGGTGGCACTCAAGCAGGCGTCCGCCAGCAGCGCTCACTGGTAACCGTTGCCGAGCAGTCTTTGAACACCGTTCGCCGGGATGTTCGTGTAAACACGAGAAGTCTGTTTCTGACCGTCAACAATAACGTCGAAACCGCCTCTGCACTGGAGCAGACCATTGTCTCCCGGCGCAGCGCACTCGACGCGACCCGTGCCGGATATGAGGTGGGAACCCGGAACATTGTGGAAGTGCTGGATGCCGAGAGAGCCTATTACGTTGCCCTGCGGGATTACGCCAACGCCCGCTACGACTACGTGATTAACTCCCTTCAGCTTAAACAGGCCGCCGGCACCCTGAGCCCCCAGGACCTGATCGAGCTTAATAACTGGCTGAGCGCGGCTGCCCCGGGGATTGAGGCACTGGCCAACGAAGAAGAAACACTGGACGACCCGACCCGGTGACAGTGAGGGCGGGTCTACGGGCTCGCCCTGGCTTTTCGGGAGACAGGTCAGACCCGTTCGATAATGCCGTCAACTACCTTGTCGAGTGCGCCACGGTTCTTGTTAACAACTGCTAGCGCTCGCTGACCAATCGCTTGCCGTTCCTTATCGTCACTAAAGAGAGACGACACATGCGCGGCCAGATCATCTGCATCGGCAACGAGCTTAACGCCCCGATCGTCCAGCAAGCGTTGGTAAATGGTTTCGAAATTGAAGATGTGCGGGCCTGAAAACACTGGAATACCCCATCCGGCGGGTTCCAGGGGATTATGGCCACCGCGCTCAATCAGCGAGCCGCCAACGAACGCCAGGTCGCTGGCACCATAGAGCATCATCAGCTCACCCATGGTATCTCCGAGATATACCTGGGCCTTGCCGGGATCCTCTCCACGGGACCGACGGGCCAGTGCCAGCCCTTCCTTAACCGCCCTTTCCGCCACTGGCTCAAAACGGTCGGGATGTCGCGGAACCAGAATCAACAACGCCTTGGGATGATCTGCCAGAACCCTGCCATGGGCGGCCAGCAACTCATCATTCTCACTGCCGTGAGTACTGCCGGCAATCCAGACCGGCCGACCCGCCAGCTTCTGTCGAAGCGCCGCGGCCGCCGCTCTCACATCCTCCGGAATATCCACATCAAATTTGACGCTTCCCGTAACGGCCACTTTCGCCGGGGCAACTCCGATCCGGCGAAACCTCTCAGCGTCTTTTTCGGCCTGGGCAGCCACCCAGCTGATGCTGCGCATGATAGGCGCAGCAAGGCCGCGGACGCGCTCGTAACCGCGAGCGGAACGCTCTGACAGCCGGGCATTGATCAAAAATACGGGAACGCGGCGGGCCCGGCACTGGCGAATCATATTTGGCCAGATTTCGGTCTCCATGATAACCAGTATCCGGGGATTGGCGCGGTCGAGGAAGCGACGGATAGAACCTGGCGTGTCGTAAGGAGCATAGGCGTACTGGACTTGATCACCGAACATCTTGCGCGCTTGCGACAGGCCGGTGTCTGTCATGGCCGTCATCAGGATAGTAATGCCCGGGTTCCGGGCCAACAGACGTCGCACCATTGGCGCAGCCGCTATGGTTTCACCTACCGAGACAGCATGGACCCAGACAACCGTACCACTTGCCCGCGGTACGATGCCCAGGCGCTGGTACCAGTTACGCCTCAGCTCCGGAGCTCGGCGTCCGTGCCACCATAGGCGCAAGAGGATGAACGGCAGGAACAGCCTAATAAGCTGGGAATAGATAAATTGCAGCACACAGGACTCCGGGCAAAACAGTGCGCTATCATAGCGCAAAACCTATTGATTTGCCTCCGATTGATCGCCAGTGCCACGGTGCCAGAATCAATCGACCAAGACCTCGCAGGACCTGCATTACGTGAAAAAGAAATATCGCAAATTACCGCGAAACACAGACTACTCGGCATACCGCCATCCGCGCTGGTGGCCTACCTGGCTGGGCATTTTCCTGATGTGGTGTGTGTCCCGGCTGCCGATACGCGTTCAATGGTGGCTGGGCAAACTGGCAGGCCTGCTGGCCTTCCGCCTTGCCCGAAGTCGTCGGGACATCGCGGAAGTGAACATCAGGCTTTGCTTCCCGGAGCTCACCAGTGTTCAGCAATCGGCTCTGGTTCGGAAAGCGTTCATTGCCAATGGGATTGGCTTGCTGGAGCTTGGTATTGCCTGGTTTCGTAACCCGGCCAAACTGAGGGGCATCACCAGAGTCCACGGCCTTGAGCATTTTGAGGATGCCCTGGCCGGTGGCAAAGGCGTCTTATTGCTGGGGGGTCATTACAGCACCCTGGATCTGGGCGGGAGCCTGGTAACCGAGTTCATTGAAGCCGATGTCATGCAGCGGGATCATAACAACCCGTTGATGAACGCAGTCATGACAAGGGCCCGGGAACGCCGCTATGGCACCGTGCTCGGCGCCAGAGACCTGCGAGGCCTGTTCCGCAGCCTGAAGAAAAACCGGGCAGTCTGGTACGCCACGGACCAGGATTACGGTCGCAAGGATATTGTCTTTGCACCGTTTTTCGGAATACCGGCGGGCACCATTACCGCCACCTCCCGGATTGCAGAACGCAGTGGCTGCAAGGTGGTTCCGTTCAGTCATTTCCGGCGTGACGATGGGCCGGGTTACGACATTTACTTCCACCCGGCCCTCGAGGATTTTCCCAGCGGCGATGATCTTCAGGATGCAACACTGATCAACCAGACTATCGAGCGAGAGGTGCGGCGAGCGCCGGATCAGTATCTCTGGATGCATCGACGATTCAAGACCCGCCCGGACGAGAATGACCCCGGCTTCTACAAACGCCGGTAACGCAGAACCCTGGCAATACGGAGGCCGGCAGTGCATGCCGGAACACCATGGCCAAACCAGAGCCCAGAACGCAGGATGCATCCACACCGGTGGTGTGGCTTCTGACAGACAGCAAGCCTGGCCACAGGAACCAACTGAAGGGGCTCGGTAACCGCCTTCGCGTCCTGACCGGCGCAAGCACCTACTGGGTCGACGCCTCCACCATGAAAATTCCGCTGTGGCGAGCACTGCTGGGCGCACCGCCACGAATGGAGGCGTCACTGCCTCGCCCTGATCTGGTCATTGCGGCCGGGTCTGGCACGCACCGATTGCTGCTTGCCCTGCGCAAGCTTCGTGGAACCCGAACACTTGTCATCATGAAGCCCGCGTTCCCGCTGTCTCTGGTCAGCGGCGCGCTGATCCCGGCCCATGATCGTGTACAGGCCAGCCAGCGAGTGCTGTTGACGGAAGGGGTTCTGAATACCATTACACCCCTGGCCAGAATCACCGAAAAACGGGAAGCGCTCTTGCTCATCGGCGGGCCTTCCCCGCACTACGACTGGGACGACGATGTCGTCCTGGGCCAGGTATCGCATCTGATCGGCCATTACCCCGACTGGCGCTGGACCATCAGCACCTCCAGGCGAACACCGGAACCCCTTCAGGAACGCCTCGAAGAGATGGCCGGGCTGAGAATTACCGTCGTCCACCCCGGGCAGACCCACGAAGACTGGCTAAGCCACCAACTCTCGGCCTCAAGAGCCGTCTGGGTGACGCCGGACAGCATGTCCATGGTCTGTGAGGCCGCAACCTCCGGGGTGCCAACCGGCCTGTTCGAACTGCCGGCCAGAACCGGCAGCCGGGTCGTGGATGGTGTGGAACGGCTGGTCCGGGACGGCTATGTTGCCAAGTGGACAGACCATGCCAGCGTCATGGCTGGCAGAGCCGACCATGAAAAGACTCTCTGGGAGGCCAATCGTGCGGCCCGCTGGGTGCTGGAGCGAGGACTCCTGCCAAAGAGCCAGAAAACCAATCAACGCCTGCACAAGGGGACCAAACCTTGAGAATTCTTCAGGCACTTCCGGCGCTTTACAGCGGCGGTGTGGAAAGGGGGACCGTAGAGTTCGCTGCGGACCTCGTTAAACGCGGCCACGAATCCTTTGTCGTCTCCAAGGGCGGCCCCATGGCGGAACAACTGCGGGGACAGGGTTCGAGGCATATTTTCATGCCGATTCACCGGAAGAATCCAGCGTCCTTCGGGCAAATCCTGCCGATGCGAAAACTGCTTCTTGAACTGAAGCCGGACATCGTTCATGTCCGCTCACGCATGCCCGCCTGGATTATCTTCCTGGCCCTGAAAAGCATCCCGAAACGGGAGCGCCCGGCGGTTGTGTCCACCTTCCACGGCATGTATTCCGTGACTCCCTACAGCGCCATCATGACTCGCGCCGATCACATCATTGCCGTGTCGCAGTGTGTGCGGGATTACGTGATGAGCAACTACCACGTACCCGACGAGAAGCTGACCGTCATCCAGCGGGGCGTGGATGTGGATGCCTTTCATCAGCGGGAGCTTCCACAGCAATGGCTGGACCGCTGGTTCCGTCAGTATCCACAGCTTGCCGGCAAGAAAATCATTATGATGCCGGGGCGGATTTCCCGCTGGAAAGGCCAATTGGATTTCCTGGCCATGATGGCGAAACTGGTGCGGGAGCGGCCCGATTGCCACGGTATGATTGTGGGTGGTGCGGAGCCCGGCAAAGAGCATTTCCTGGATGAACTGGAGAAGGAGCGGTCTCGCCTGGACCTAACCGAAAAGGTCAGCTTCCTGGGCCAGCGCAATGACATGACCAACCTGTACCTGCTCTCCGACGTGGTCTGTCACATGAGCACCAAACCCGAGCCCTTTGGCCGGACAGTGACCGAAGCCCTGGCTTCGGGAACACCGGTCGTGGCCTATAATCGTGGCGGGGCGGCGGAAACACTGCAGGCGTGCTTCCGGGAAGGCCTGGTGGCGCCGGATAACGTTGAGGAGTTCGCACAGGCCGTTTCCCGGATGTTGGATGCCGGGCATCCGGCCATTGAGATCCCCTACCGGTTCCGCCTGGAGGCACAAACGGAAGCGAGCCTGGCCGTTTACGAGACGGTGCTACAAAATGCCGCAGGCCGATCATGACCTCACCGCCCCGATTAACGATCGCCCTTCTGATTGCCACGCCCGGCACCACCTGGGGCGGCATGGAAAAACACACCGCCGATCTGGCGGCCGCTCTGGCCGGGCGGGGGCATTGCGTCCATGTCGTGGCTCACAAAGACTACCGGGATAAATTTCATTCCGGCATCCACTTTCATGCCCTGCCCGTCCAACTTGGGCGACGGAACCTCTGGCTCCAACTGGCACTCCGCCGGCGACTTCGAGAAATAGCACCTGATATTCTGCACGCCCAGGGCAACAAGGCTGCGCAACTCGCGGCGAAAACCGGAAAACTTGCCCGAGTGCGGGTCGGCACGGTGCACGGCACCAAGTCCAGCCACAAGGCCTTTGATCGCCTCGACGAGATCATTGCCGTAAGCCCCAGGATTCTGGCTACTCTGCGACACCCCCGGAAACACCTTATCTACAACGGTGTGGCGTCCAGGAGCCAACGAATGACAACAGACGACGGTCCGGAGCTACCGTCAGGGGTCACCAATGTAATCGCCGTGGGACGACTCGAATCCGTCAAAGGTTTCGATGCGCTGATCAGAGCCTGGGCCATGCTCGGCGACTCGATAATTCGCTGCCATCTGACCATTTTTGGCGAGGGTAGCCAGCGATCACAGCTCGAGCAGTTGATTCGCCAGTTGAAACTGGAAACCTCGGTAACCCTCGCAGGGTTCCGGGAGAATCTGGCGCCCATCTACGACAGGGCCGAATTGACGGTGATCAGCTCCGAACGGGAAGGTTTTCCCTATGTACTGGCGGAGTCCCTTCTCAGTGATTGCCCCGTGGTCTCCACTCCGGTATCGGGCCCACGGGATCTCCTTCCAACGCCATCTCTTAGCGCGGGACACAAGGACCGTGACCTTGCCGAACTGATAGCTCGAGCGCTCGCTGATCTGGAGACACTGAAACAAAGCCAGCAGACCGCCATGGCATTTGCCCGTAAAACTCTTACGATCAATGCCATGGCGGAGCAAACGGAAGCGCTATACCTGAGGGCAACGGGCGAGCGACGAGGCACTTGATGTCCGCTGTATTCGGCTGAGAGCTACGGTGTATTTTCCCTCTCGAGCTCGGATAGCATCTGCATCTCCCGGGCCTTTGCCAGGCGCATGAAATTCCTGTTGGCTGCGGTAATGGCAACGCTCAGGCCAAACCAACCGTTAAGGATCTGGCGGTGCAGCAGGTAATATTTCAGGAACTTCAGGGGAAACTCGGCAAACAGGCGGGGACTGGAAATTCGCCGTCCCTTTGCGGCGATAAAGCGGGCCTGCTCCGTCGACAACTGGCAGTACTTGCGCTCCATCTGTTCCAGAGAAATCAGAGTGCGGTGCAATACATCGCCCTTTAAATCCAGAACCCGGCCAGTCTTCACCTGCGGCCGGTCATTGTTGCTGTCTTTTTCGGGCTCAATCACTGCCTTGTTGCGATTGTAGAGCCTGAGGATCTTCTTCGATTTATCATGGCGGAACGGATGCCGGGGATCCGGCTGGGACAGCACCCAGCGCATACGGAATCCCGCGATGTCCGGGGCGACCGGCTTTGAAAACAGGTCCTGGATGTTGGCCACAAGCTCGTCCGACAGCACCTCATCGGCATCCAGATCCAGCACCCAGTCATTACGACAAAGGCTTGCAGCAAAGGCTTTCTGGCAGGCAAACCCCTGCCAGTCGTTATGAACAAAACGGGCGCCCGCCGCTTCTACAATGTCACGGGTTCGGTCAATACTTCCGGAATCGACTACGATAATCTCATCAACCCAGCCGGAAACCTTTGCAAGGGATTCCGGCAATCGCAGTTCTTCGTCCTGGGTGATGTAATAAACGGATAACGGTAGCTTCATCAAAATTCCTGGTATCGGGCAATCGGTTTACGGACTGGTCAAACAATATCATGGTTGCCTTATGATAAGATGGCGCGCCTGATTTTGATGTTTTTCTTGGCATTCTTTAACTCAAGCCCGGAGTGTACAGATGATTCACCCCGTCATTATGGCTGGCGGTACCGGCTCACGCCTTTGGCCCATGTCTCGCCAGCTGAATCCGAAACAGTTCCTGAAACTGACCAACGGCCCCCTGTCGATGTTGCAGGCCACCGTTGCGCGGCTTGAGGGCATGGACGCAGCGAACCCTCTTCTGATCTGCAACGAGGAACACCGGTTCCTGGCTGCGGAACAAATGCGGCAATCCGGCCACGAGGATACGCGGATCATTCTGGAGCCCTGTGGCCGGAATACGGCGCCGGCGATTGCCTTGGCAGCGCTGCAGCTGACCGAGGCTGCAGAAAGCGGTGCCGATGATCCCCTGATGCTGGTGCTGGCAGCCGACCACCTGATCAAGGACGTCACCGCCTTTCAGGAAGGGGTGAAGAAAGCCATTCCGCTGGCGCGGGAAGGGAAACTGGTCACCTTCGGCATTGTCCCGAACCATCCTGAAACCGGTTACGGCTACATTCATCGTGGCACCGAGCTGGGCCCTGACAGTTACCTGGTGGACAAGTTTGTCGAAAAGCCGGACCAGGCGACTGCCAATGGCTATCTGGATTCCGGCGAATACCTCTGGAACAGCGGGATGTTCCTGTTTGGTGCCCGCCAATACCTCGAGGAACTCGAAACCCATCGCCCGGATATCCTGGCCGCCTGCCGTGCTGCCATCGCAGATACCGCCGATGACCTTCACTTCACGCGAATCAACGCCGAACGCTTCGCCGAATGCCCGTCGGACTCGGTGGACTACGCCGTCATGGAGAAAACCGATAAAGCCGCCGTGGTTTCTCTGGATGCCGGCTGGAGCGATATCGGCTCTTGGTCCGCGCTCTGGGAAGTCAGTGACAAGGACGCGGAGGGCAACAGCCTGACTGGCGACGTGATTACCCATAACACCGCCAACACCCTGATCCGTGCCGATAGCCGGCTGGTGGCTACCGTTGGCGTGGACAATCTGGTGGTTATCGAAACCAAGGATGCCCTGCTGGTTGCCCATAAAGACAGTGTTCAGGACGTCAAAACTGTAGTGGAACGGATCAAAACCGATGGCCGCCACGAACACATGAACCATCGGGAAGTCTACCGGCCCTGGGGTGTTTACGATTCCATCGACAACGGCGCCCGCTATCAGGTCAAACGCATCACGGTAAAGCCCGGCGCCAAGCTCTCCGTGCAGATGCATCACCATCGAGCCGAGCACTGGATCGTGGTAAGCGGCACCGCCCGGGTCACCAACGGCGAGAAAACCTACCTGGTCACCGAGAACCAGTCCACCTACATTCCGGTTGGTCAGGTGCACTCGTTGGAGAATCCGGGAGTCATCGACCTGGAACTGATCGAAGTTCAGTCCGGCTCTTACCTGGGTGAAGACGACATTGTTCGTTACGAGGATCGGTACGGCCGGAAATGAGCAAGCTCAAGTATTTCATGATCGCCGGGCTGCTCAGGATTGCCGGCTGGCTATCCCTTGCCGGTGCCCAGAGGGTGGGTCGTTTCGTCGGTTATCTGGTATGGCGATTGCCCACCAAGTCTCGCCAGGTAACCGACATTAACCTGTCCATTTGCCTCCCCGAGCTTTCAGACACCGAACGCGCGGTCATGTCGAAGAGATCCCTTGCCCAGACCGGCATGACCATGCTCGAGGTGCCCCTGATGTGGGAGTGGCCGGTGGAGAAATGCCTTGGCCTGATCCGGGAAACCGAAGGTCTGGATCTTATCGACAAGGCAATGGCCGGCGACAAAGGTCTGATTCTCCTGGCGCCGCACCTCGGGAACTGGGAGCTGGCCGGGTTGTTCTTTTCCTCACGCTACAAAATGGCGGCGCTCTATAGTCCGCCGAATATGCCGGAATTCGAGGACTACATGATCAAGGTACGCGGGCGGCTTGGCTCGGAGCTGGTCCGGGGCGACCGACGCGGCCTGGCCCGGCTCGCCTCGATTCTAAGGGAAGGCGGCGTTGCCGGAATCCTGCCGGACCAGTCGCCCCGAGGCAAGGGCAACGCCTTTGCGCCTTTCTTCGGCATGGAAGTGAAAACCATGACTCTCGTATCCAAGCTGATTCAGCGCACCGGCGCCAACGTGCTGATTACTTATGCCGAGCGCCTGCCCGACGCTTCCGGGTTCCGGATAGTTGTACGCGAGACCGGCCCGGGCCTCGGTGACAAGGATCCTGTTGCCGCGACCAGTGCCATGAATCACGCGATTGAGCAATGCGTGCGAGAGATCCCCGAGCAGTATCAGTGGGAGTACAAGCGTATGCGCCATCGGCCGCCCGGCGAAATCAACCCCTATAATCCGGACCGAGTATGTTGAACCCCAGACTCGCCTTTCATGCGCTGCTGATCATCGGGCTCGGCGGCGCGCTCCTGTCCTCAAGCATACTGGCCGGCGCGACTCTCTTGCTTGCGATTGCCGGAATGGTGCTCAGTGCCCGCAAATCTTTGTATAAGGACGGCTGGGACAAACCCAAAGAGCTCAGGCTGCTTCACTTTTCCTTCTGGTTCTTCGTGCTGGTGAGTTTTCTGTCCTGGGCCCTTGAAGGGTTTGATTATGAGGGTGGAAAAACCCTTGGCACGCACGCCCGGTTCATCCTGTTCTGGCCCCTGATTGTTGCCATCAGCTATGCAAGGATTGGCGCCCGCACGACTTTCGCCGCCATCGGACTGATGGCCGTGTCTGTCATCGGGATTTTCCTGGTGACCATTGCGGCCCGCCAGGGCGCGCTTGGTCAGGTCTTGAATTCCCGTTTTGGGGGTGGAATCAACCCTATCAGCTTTGGCAATCTCGCCCTCCTGGGGGGCATGTTGACGATCGTCGCTGCCATGTTTTTTGTCCGGGACAAACGGGGGGGGCTGGCGGTCCTGTTTTTTATCGGTGGAACGGCGGCCGTTCTCATTTCCATGCTGTCGGAAACCCGCAGCAATCTGGTAGCTCTGCCATTCCTTCTGGTTGCACTGACACCACTACTCAGTAAAAGACTTCGAATTGCCGGATTGATTGTTGTGCCAATGCTCGTCGCCGGCGCGATTATCACCAGCGACCGCATGTCCAACTCTCTCAATGGATTGCTGCATGATGGCCAACTGGACTCCGGCATGGAAATTCGCCTGGAAGTCTGGGGGCAGGCGCTGAACATGCTCAGAGAAAGCCCCTGGTCGGGCGCTGGCCTTGGTGGCTATACCCACCGCATAGAATCGGAAGTTGCAGCTGGCAATCTGCCAAAGCACTTCCTGGACTGTTGCACGGGGCATGCCCATAACGATCTGCTGAACAATGCCGCAACCAGCGGTATTCCCGGCATTCTCAGCTGGGCCCTGCTTATTTTCATTCCGCTGGCCATCTTTGCCAGAAACCTGTCCAGCCGCCACGCAGCCACGGCGCACCTTGCGGCGGCTGGCTTTATGGTCTCCCTTGGCTACTTTTTCTTTGGCCTGACCGAAGCCACTTTCAATCGGACTTTGTTCCTCACCTTCTACCTGCTGGCTGTTAGCTCTATCGCCTCGGCCATGTTTACAGAGTTGAGTGCGTCCTATGTTCGAAACAGGGCCCGCAAGGTGTCAGCGACCATCATCACGAAAAACGAAGAAGACCACATCACCGACTGCCTGAAGTCCGCAAGGCTGGTTGCCGACGAAATTATCGTTCTGGATAGCGGCAGTACTGACAGAACGGTGGAACTGGCCAGAGAGCTGGCGGATGTTGTCGAAGTCACAGACTGGCCTGGCTTTGGCATCCAGAAACAGCGAGCTCTCGAGAAAGCGACAGGAGAGTGGGTGCTGTCACTGGATGCCGATGAGCGTGTCACACCGGAGCTGGCAAGGGAGATCAATGACCACCTGGCAGATCCTGACGCGGACGCCTACAAGCTTCCCTGGGCCGTAACGATTTATGGCAGCCGCCTGGATTTCGGCCGCAGCGGCCGAGCCCCGCTCCGGCTGTTCCGTCGCGAGGGCGTTAGCTTTTCGGACGCCCTCGTACACGAGCGGATACTGATTCCGTCCGGACGCAAGACCAAAACCCTCAAAGGTCGCCTGACGCACTATACGCACAGGGATTTCGGACACTCGCTGGAGAAAAGCGCGAAGTACGCCTGGCTTGGCTCTCTGGAAAAACATCGCAAAGGCAAGAAGACCCGCACCATGATCTACCCCACCCTGCGGGGCCTGATGACGTTCGTGCAGGTGTACTTTATTCGGTTCGGGTTTCTGGACGGCGCAGTGGGCTATCTTACCGCTGTGACGTACGCACAGGTGACGTTCAACAAGTATGCCGGTCTATGGACTCTGGACAGACCGGCCCGCTTTAAAAAGTCGTGACCCTCGAAGGAGCGTCGTTTCCACGCCGACGCTCCTGAACATACGCCTTATTTCGTCGTAGTAAGGGAGCCGGGCGCCCAGAGCGGCATCATCAATCTGGAACACCCGGATTTCCGGGAATATCTTTTTCAGGGTAAACAGAGCGGTTGAAGCAAAGCTGTAGAAGGCGAGATAGATTTCCCCGGACAGAGCCACTTCGACCTCGATCGGACGACCGGCCTGCCGTATCTCGAGCGGAAATTCTGCAAGCAACGCCTCCAATTCTTCCCTGCTTTCCTTTCGGTGCATAAAGTACACCACGCGGCTATCCGGATGACGTTCCACCACGTGCTGAATTTGCAGTTTCAATTGCTGAAGCCGATCCTCACCACCAAAGGGCTGGCCAAGGAACCCGACCATAGCCGCCTGAGTATCATCACGGGCAGAGGTTTTAAAGGTGCTGCGAAACACCGGGAAATCATGAACAAGCACCTGGACGAGCTCGGAGCTCGGTAACGGAAAGAAGGTGAAAAATGCAATCACATCCGGAACAACACGATGAATCCTGATCCCCATGGTTCGCAAAAGTCGCTTCTTGGCCGGTGAAATCCGGGAGGCGATGCCCTCGTCGTGAATGGCGTGGTAATAGGTTACTGTTGCCAGGCCGTCATCCACGAAAATCAGCTGTTCGCTGTCGAATCCCCGATAAAACACTTCGTGAATCCAGCTGGATTTGTTTCCGATAAACAACCTCTCAATAGTGCGCTTTGAGAGACTCCTGGCGACTGATCCCAGACGAAGGTAAAAGGAACTCTTTTTAAGATAGATGGTTTCGATGCCCTGCCAGCCCAGCGCCTCGGCCAGGAAAGCCATTTGTCCCTCGGTCTCGCGGTTATCAGGTCGAGCAATGATGAGCAGTGTTTTTTCGGAGCTGCAGCCATAGTGGTAACGAGCCTCGGAGCAACTGATCAGTTGCAGGGGCGTGCTCGCAACAAAGACATTGATTGGACTTGCGGCGCTAATCAAATCATTCGTTTCCTGGTCGGGATCTTCGCTTGGTCTATCCTGAGCTTTCAGGTGCCATGCGTGCAAGTTCCTTCCGCAACCGGCGCCGGACTTTCAGCTTGCGTAACAGATTTATCGGCTTTGGCTTGAGTTGGCTACGCTTGTTGATCAGGAAATCCTCAACCGCATCAAGAACCCGCTTGCTGGAACGACCATCCCGGAAACTGTGCAACTGGTCGCAAAGAGCTCGCGTTTCTTTCATCAGCGGATCGGGATACTGCACCGCCTCTTCCAGCGCTGTCTCAACGTTCGCCGCTTCCTGGACATCGATCAGATAAGGCCCCGGCATTTTGGTTCTGAACGTAACCACCGGGCGATCCAGGAACATGAACTCAAACATGATGGACGAGGTATCGCAAAGCATCACATCCGCCTCAGGAAGCAGGGGCAACAGATCCTCATCGCTCTCTACAAAGCGAAGGTTCTCGCCGCTCAGATTGCGATACTGATCAACAACCGCCGGATCCATCTTCGGATGAAGCGTTACAATGAACTTCCAGCGACCACTTCTGGAGAGCTCGCCGATCTTCTCCACCAGATCCGGAGCTGACGTAACGGACCGACTGAAAGTTGAAGCGTAAAAAACAACCGGCAACTCATTTTCCAGGCGGTTTCTCTTGCCGATTTGATTCCGCGACAGCAATGGATCGAGCTTCGGCCAGCCTGTGTGAGCAACCCCGAAATGCTGGTATCGCTCGGCCAGTTCACGGAACTTTTCCGTGTCTTTGAGGGCATGCGTACAGTAAAGATCAAACCATCCTCGAATTCGATAATGGTCACTTTCATCTTCGCTGCTATGACCCCGTTTGTTGCGCGCCATGCCATGGAATACCTCAACCTTGATTCCGGGAAAAAAGTAGGGCACCCAATCACCGGGAACGAAGGTCGCATCCGCGTTGTAGTCCATGACCTCTTTTACGGAAACGAGACGGCGCTCATCGGGCTGAAGTGGGGCCGTTGAGCACCCGGCGACGAACCAGGCAGCCTCGTCGCCCCGGCGCCGTATCTCTTCCTGCAGCGGTCGCAGTATTGAATAGGAATAGGGTTGGTTTACAAAAAACAGGTACCGGCGCATTCAAGCCCTGCCCGTCAGCGATTTGTATAGCTCACCCGTCTCAGTGACGGTCTGTGAGGTGTGAAAATGCCGGGCTATCCTTTGCCTCGCAGCCTGCCCAAGAGAGGCCGCCAGTTCACGATCCCGGTAAAGCCGCCCAATAGCCGCTGAAAGCCCGGGAGCATTTTTCGGTTCAACCACAATACCGCTGACGCCATCTTCCACCAGCTCCGGCATACCGCCAACACTGGTCACTACCGGCGTCACTCCGTAGACCATCGCCTCGATAACCGCACGAGGCAGTCCTTCCCTTTCCTTCGAGGGCAGCACAAACACATCACTGGCCGCCGCTATGGCCGGCGCGTCGTTGCGGTAACCTGTAAAGTGAATCCGTTCGGGGTGAGAGGTGGCAGCGGCCTGCGCCTGAATCTCTTCGTTATCAATAACGTCTCCCACCAGCAGCAAATGTATATCTACATCCTCAGGCAGCTTATCGATCGCTTCAATCAGGTCATCGAAGCCTTTTCTTGGGGTATTTCTCCCGGTGCAGCACACCACGAAGGCATCTCCCGGGACACCAAACTGTGTCAGGTCGGCCTTGGGCGATTGATACCAGTCCAGGTCGTGCCCTTTGTAGATTCTCTGAAGCTTCCGTTCAGGAATGTGCATCCACAAAAACCGGAGGCTGGCCAGGTAATCCTTGATGGCATCGGCGACACAGACAATCTTGCTGACGCGAGGGTGCAGGAAGGTAATCCAGGATTCCGGATTGAGAAAACTGATGTTACCGATCACACCACGATAGGCGACGATCTTGATATCAGTGCCCCGGGAAGCCCGTAATCCGCAGGCCAGGGCCCGGGGATTATAGGCATGAATGACCTCGTAGTTTTTCTTTGCCAGTTGTTGGCGGATGGACTCGGTGCCCTCTTTGTCAAAGCGGTTCTTCAAGGCCATGGGGCAGGCAACCATGCCCTCGTCGACAAGACGCTGATAGTTCCGGCCCTTGGGGTTACACATGACGTCGACGTCGAACCCGGCCTTTCTGAGCCCGATAAAGAGTTCAGTCTCCGGACGATCACAGGCATCCGTAAGACAAAGTATCGACGGAAGCGATCCGCCCTGTTGTGGATTGGTCAAGTGGCCATTCCCCTGTTGTATCCGTTCATGAAATAACTCCAGGCTTTTGCCCGTGCGTCTTCTCCGGCCACCTTTACCAGCGACCGCGAGAAGCGATCAAGATTGGCCTCTTTCCAGCGCGCCGGGGCACTACCAGTCATCAACCTGCTCTTGTCGAAATCAATCAGAAAGTATTCGTTGCCCCGGACCAGTACATTGAAGCAGTTCAGGTCCGCATGCATGACGCCGGCGTCGTGAAATCGACGAATGGTTTCTCCAATGGACGTCCACGCCTCATTATCCAGCTCGGAGATAAGGTCAGCCAGGGGCGTGGTGTTCTCCAACCGTTCAATGATGATGGCAGCCCGATACTGAATTGGCGACAGTTTCCGATACCAGGCCGCAACAGGACAGGGTACGGGAAGCCCTTGGCTAACCAGTTTGTTGAGTAACCGGAATTCTGCAAAGGACCGCACATGATCCTCGCCGGTGAAGGCATAGGCGTATCGCGCAAATTTCGCCATCAAACCGCCGCGGCGATATTCGCGAAGCACCAATCTGTCCTCGTCGGCCTGCAAAAACCAGGCGCCGCCGCGGCCCCCGCTGCTTACCGGGCGGGCTTGGTTGCCCCAAGAGGCGGAATGGAACCAGTCCTCGGTAACCCTGCCCTCGTAATCCGGGTGAATCAGCATTGCCGAAGCCCTTTCCCGGATACAGATATCAGACTCCACCATGCTGGGTCCCCGGTCACCGAAATTGAAAGAAGGCACGCCCTACCCACTCACGCCGGGACGGACACGCGCGAGTAAGTTAGAATGGCGGCCAGTTTACCAATGATTGCCGACAAAGCTCCACAGCACCAGGCCACAACCTGAACCGGATCAATATCTGATGAACTCCATCTGCATTCTTCGCCTGTCCGCCATCGGCGACGTGACTCACGTAATACCTGTCGTGCTAAGCCTCCAGGAGCAGCTCCCCGGCGTGAAGATCACCTGGGTTATCGGCAAGATCGAAGCCAAGCTGGTTGGTGACCTGCCCGGCGTTGAATTCATTGTTTTCGACAAAAAGGCCGGTCGCAAAGGCTACGCAGATCTTCGCAGACAAATGACGGGGCGCAAGTTTGACGCGCTGCTTCACATGCAGGTGGCTTTCCGAGCCAACCTCGCCGCTGCCTGCATTCCGGCCAGAGTCAGGATTGGCTATGACAAGGCCCGCAGCAAGGATCTTCACAGCCTGTTTATCAACCACCGGATCAAACCGGCACCGAAACAGCACGTGCGAGACTGCCTTGCCAGCTTCCTCGAACCTTTGGACCTCAAGGCCGCGCCGCCGCGCTGGCAGATTCCGTTGAGCGACTCAGACCATGAGTTTGCGCGCGAGCAACTGGCTAATGACCGCAAGAACCTTGTGATAAGTCCGTGTGCCAGCCACACCCTGCGTAACTGGCCGGCTGAGCGTTACTCACAGCTGGCTGATCACGCGGTTCAGAAGCACGGTATGAAGGTGATTCTGGTGGGCAGCCCCGCCCCATTCGAGGCCGGGTACTGCGCCGCCATCGAAGCCGCAATGAAGGAAAAAGCCCACAACATCTGCGGCAAGGACACCCTGAAGCAACTGACCGCGTTAATGACCCATGCCGACCTCGTGGTAGCGCCCGATACCGGGCCGGCCCATATCGCGAGTGCGGTGGGCACCGATGTCCTTGGGTTGTTTGCCGCAAGCAATCCCTACCGGTCAGGGCCCTATAATTCTCTGGACTGGTGTGTGAACCGGTATCCGGAAGCCCTGGAGCAGTTTACCGGCAAAACGGTGGAACAGGCCCGGTGGGGGGCGAAAGCAGAGTTCGAGGGGGCGATGGAGCTGATTACGGTGACGGATGCAACAGAGATGCTGGACCGGTGGGTTGCAGCTCATCCGGCCCTGGAAACGGCAACGGCGCCTGAGTGACTTGACGCCGTTTGAGAACTTTGTCGGATTACGCTTTGCTAATCCGACCTACCGGTACCAGTCCAACCTACCCGTGAATACGGTATCGATCACTTTCGGGCAGTGTAGTCCTGGTAGGACTTCTCTTCCACGAAACGCGACCCCAGGGCCAGGTTGATCTCTTTTTTGATGGCGGCGCGCTTGTCATTGGTAACGTATACAGCGCGTGCCAGCTCAATAAATCTCGGGCCGAAGTCCTGAGCGGCTTCCTGATCCCGAATATCGTCTTCAATCACCCACAGCTCTTCGTTTACGGCTTTCAGTTGCTTGCGAAGATCGGCAATTTCAGCAGCCTTGTCCTTTACCGCCTCGTCCCAGGTGGCACTCAGTTCGTCCAGCTCAAGCCGAACGTTCTTGACCTTCGCTTCATCCTTGATGCGCTCGGACTTGATTTCGAGAATGGTGATTTTGTCCAGCACCTCGCCAAAAGATACCGGTACCTTGATAACGTCTGCCATTTGCTCGTCCCGCCAGTAAACAGGGTGTGTTAAACAACAAAGCCGCCGGGCTGAAACAGCAAACGGCGGCTTGCGACTATTCTGGAATCAGCCTTTAACGTGCGTCAGCCAACCGCTGTGCTCAGCCAGCTTGCCCTTGACTGCATCAAAGTACATAGCCTGAAGCTTCTCTGTCACCGGGCCACGCTTGCCGGCACCGATCACACGGCCATCCAGTTCCCGGATCGGGAGCACCTCGGCCGCTGTGCCTGTGAAGAAGGCTTCGTCGGCGATGTAGACCTCATCGCGGGTAATCCGGCGCTCCTTGATCGGAATGTTGAGCTCACGCGCAAAATCCATGATCGTGGCACGGGTAATACCTTCCAGGCAGGAGGTGAGCTCAGGCGTATGCAGCACACCATCACGCATGATGAAAATGTTTTCTCCGGAGCCTTCGGCAACGTAACCTTCATTGTCCAGCAGCAGGGCTTCTTCGGCACCACCGGAAATGGCCTCGTTCAGGGCCAGCATCGAGTTGATGTAGTTGCCGTTCGCCTTGGCCTTGCACATGGTGATATTGACGTGGTGGCGCGTGTAGGAGGACGTGCGCACCTTGATCCCCATCTCCTTCGCTTCCGGTGACATGTAGGAAGGCCAGCTCCAGGCGGCAACCATTACGTGCACCTTGAGGTTATCAGCCCTGAGCCCCATACCCTCGGAACCGAGAAACGCCATTGGGCGCAGGTAGGCTTCGTCAAGATTGTTTTCCCGTACCGCTGCACGCTGGGCCTCGTTGATCTCGTCCTTGCTGAACGGCATCTTCATGTTCAGGATGTGGGCGGAACGGAAAAGACGATCCGTGTGCTCTTTCAGGCGGAAGATGGCCGGGCCATTCGCGGTGTTGTAGGCCCGCACACCTTCAAAACAGCCCAGGCCGTAATGCAGGGTGTGAGTCAGGACGTGGGTCTTGGCATCCCGCCAGGGAACCATTTCACCATCCATCCAGATAACGCCATCGCGATCAGCCATCGACATTCTTCATTGCTCCTAAAAAAGCGCTTTTTGGGGGAACCGGCATTCTAGCAGGAAAATCTGCCGGAATTGAATTTGCCTCAGGCCTCAATCATCACTTTTTTCCACATGGCGCGGATGTAGTCACGCTCCTCAGTGAAGGCATCACCGTCCACCTGGCTATTGAGGTTCTGAAGCGCCCGACGGTGGATGGTGGAGCGAAGGGCGATGAAAGTTTCCCTGAGTTTTTCGGCATCTTCCACCGCCATCACGCCGGCGCGCCCCAGCTCTTCCATCTGGCGAATATTGTCGGACCACTGGGTCAGCTCCGGATGCTCAGCGGACCAGGCCAGCATCAGGTACTGGACCATGAACTCGATATCAACGATGCCACCGGTATCATGCTTGATATGAAACACCTCGTCCTGCCGGCTTTCCGGCGTGGCCAGGCTGGCGCGCATCTTCTCCCGCATTTCGATCACCTCGTTCCGGAGCTTTTCACAGTCACGGGGCTGACAAAGAATGTCGTGGCGTATGGTCTCAAAAGCTTCAAGGGTCTCCGTGCATCCGGCGACGCCACGGGCACGGGCCAGCGCCTGATGCTCCCAGGTCCAGGCGTCCTCGCGCTGATATTTCTCGAAGGCCTGCAGAGTACTGACCAGCAGCCCGGAGTTACCGGACGGCCTCAAGCGCATATCGACCTCGTAAAGCTGCCCTGAGGGTGTCTGGGTGTTGAGGATGTGGACGATCCTTTGGCCGAGCCGCGTGTAAAAAACCGCATTGTCGATGGGCTTTTCACCGTCGGTGGCCAGCTCCGGATCAGCTTTGTGCACAAACACCAGATCAAGATCGGAGGTATAGCCCAGTTCGATCCCGCCCAGCTTGCCATAGCCAATGATGGCAAAATCGGTTTCACAGGCGGAGCCATCTTCCCGGCGCGGATAGCCGTGGCGGCTGACCAGGTTGGCGAAGGCTACGTCCACCACATGATCCAGAACCACCTCGGCGATCCAGGTCAGATAGTCACTGACCTTCATCAACGGCAATGTGCCTTTCAGTTCGGACGCCGCAACCCGCAGGATATGGGCTTTCTTGAAATGCCGCAGTGCCTCCATCTGCTCTTCCAGATCCTCAAACGGAATCCGAAGCATCTGCTGGCGCAAATCATCCTGCAACTCTGCTTTCGCGGGCGGGCTGTAAAGGCTCTCGGCGTTCAACAGCTCATCCAGCAGGAGCGGTGTGTCCGCCAGCTGCCGGGCAATCCAGGGGCTCTCACTGCACAACCGCACCAGTTGGGTACAGGCGCCCGGGTTTTCCAGCAGCAACACCATGTAGGCCGTGCGACGCAGTATGGCTTCCACCAGCTGCAACACTCTGGACAGGGTCTCAGAAGGGTTATCAACCTGGGTGAGCGCCTCAAGCAGCATGGGCATGAACTGATTGAGTCGCCGGCGCCCCTGGGTCTGTAGATTCTGAACAGTCCTGTTTTCACGAAGTTCAGCCAGCTCCGCCAACGTAGCACCGGGGTCTTCATAGCCCCGTGATTTGAGCCAGTCGGCAGCGGCCGCCTCTTCCATTTCGGAAAGCCAGAGCTCGAACCACCCTTCTTCGGGGGCCCCCTGCCCCTCATCTTCATCATCTTCCGTGGTGATAATGTTGGAAAAATGCGTGGCGACGCGCTCCCGGTGCTCTCTGAGGCACTGCTCACAGGCCTGCCAATTCTCGAATTCCATGATTGTGGCGACCCGTGCCCGGGACAGCTCATCTTCCGGCAGCAACTGGGTTTGCTTGTCTTCCATACCCTGGAGCGCATGCTCCAGGTTTCTCAGAAACACATAGGCGTCACGAAGCTCACCAACCACCGGCGACGGCAACAGTTCGAGCTCTTCCAGCTCTTTCAGGATGACCAGCAACTCTCGCTGCTGGAGCTCCCTGTCCCGGCCACCGCGAATGAGCTGGAATGCCTGAACCACAAACTCGATCTCGCGGATACCGCCGCTACCCAGCTTGATGTTGTTTTCGAGCCCCTTTCTGCGCACCTCCCGGCCAATCATGGCTTTCATGCTGCGCAGGGACTCGAACGCGCTGAAATCGATGTACTTGCGGTACACGAAGGGGCGCAGCGTCTCCATGAGCACCTGGCCCGCCCTTTGATCACCCGCCACCACCCGGGCCTTGACCATGGCGTACCGCTCCCAATCCCGCCCCTGGTCCTGATAGTAGGTTTCCAAAGCAGCAAAACTCAGCGCCAGCGCGCCACTCTGGCCATAAGGCCGGAGACGCATGTCCACCCGGAACACAAAACCGTCTGCCGTAATCTGGTCCAGCGCCTGAATCAAACGCTGGCCCAGGCGAACGAAGAACTGCTGATTATCCAGCGAGCGCCGCCCGCCAACGGTTTCCCCCTTGCCCGGAAAGGCAAAGATAAGATCAATGTCCGAGGAGACGTTCAGCTCCCGACCACCCAGCTTACCCATACCCAGAACCACCATTTTCTGGTCGGTTTCCTGGCCGGTTACCGGGTCAGCCCCTCGAGGCGCACCGTATTGCTCGCAGGCGTCTTGATATAGCCAGCCGAGCGCCCCATCAATACAAATGTCGGCAAATGCACTCGTCGCCGCCATGGTCTCGGTGAGGTCCGCCCATCGCATCAGATCCCGCCATATAATCCGGAACTGGGTCTCCATGCGGAATTGTCTGAGGGCTGAATGCAAGCCAGGTTCACCATCAACTTCGGAGAGATACTCCTGCCAACGACTTTCCAGATAGTCCGGAGTGGTTGGCTCCGACAGCGAACGAGAGGCCATCAATGCCTCTACCTGACCGGCATGGCGTTCCAGAGTCTGGCGGAGGAACAGGCTGCGGGAGATCGCCGTAGCCACCGCGGTGTCATCCATACCCTCCGATGAGGTCAACCAGGCCGGAACCCCTTCTGGGAACACGGATTCCCAGCACCCGGCGACATCATCCGCCAGCGGTTTCGGAAGGCTGTGCCATGGCTCGGACATAATGCAAACCCCTGTCTCTCTGTTATATTTCCGGTACTGTATAACGAACTTACCCGCAACTGAACAGGCCGCCGACACGGATGCAAAGAAACCGCCGCCCACTGAATCCGGAGCATCAGGAAACCCACCTACCGATGGGTGGACTGATTCGAAACCGGATGAAGCGCCTATTTGCAATACTGGGCGTGCTGCTGTCAGTCCAGGTCCTGATCATCTGGGCAGTCGAGGACCTGTCATTGTTCGAGGCCGCGTGGTTGACCATGACTACGCTTGTGACCGTTGGCTACGGCGATTACGCGCCCCAGACCATGATCGGGCGATTCAGCACGATCGTGCTGATGTTTATCACTTCAATTACCTTGCTGACACTGATCGTCAGCGACTATATCGAGTACCGGTTCTACCGCCGGGAACGCATTTTGTCAGGAAGGTGGATCTATAAAATGAATGACCACATCATCATCATTAACACCCCTCAACATGGCGGCGACCAGTATTTCATGAGATTCGCCTCCCAGATTCGCGCTATTCCGGGCTACGAGACAATTCCCATCATGATCCTGACTCGCCAGTTCCCGATGGGGCTGCCCACCGAACTTTCCGACATCGGAGTTGTGCACTACCACGGTGCAGGCTTTGATCCTGAAGCACTGAAAGCCGTTCACGCCGGCAGTGCGCGTCATATCATCGTGCTTGCGGCCGATGAGGCCGATGCCTCTTCCGACAGCCTTACCTTCGATATCGCACATCGGCTTACCGAGCTGAATCTCGGAAACCACACAATCGTCGAGTGTGTCAACGACGAAAACAGGGGACGCTTCAAGGCCCTCGGCGTACGCACAACTATCCGTCCGGTCCGGACTTACCCGGAAATAATGGTGCGCTCGGTTGTAGCACCCGGCTCAGAGAAAGTGCTGGAAGATCTGTTCAACTACGAACATGATCATCCCCATCGCTATAACCTGAAGCTGGACGACCTCAACTGGGCCGACATAGTGAGCGCCCTGGTCAGACATGGCATCGGAACGGCGCTCGCCTACATTGACAACGACAATGAAGTCATCTGCCACCCGCCAACCAACGAGGAAATTGAAGGCAAGGGATTGATCGTGCTGGTCAAATCCGCCGAAACGCCAGAGGTCTCTGTGGTTGAGGAAGCGCTGGAGCGGTACCGGGTTTTCCTGAAGCAGTGGCGTGCTCATGCCGCTGCCAGGGAAACCGGCGAAGCGGAGGAGCCGGCAAAGAACAACTCAACCAGTTAAAGGCCGCCGGACTTTGCGACCCAATCGTTAGTGCTCGGCAGTGGCCAGCCGCAACTGGAGAACGCCGAGCTCTGTCGAGCCCGCGGCGAGCTGACGGACAGAGCACCCCTCTGCCAACTGTCCAATCACATGCTTCCAGATCGCATCGCACCCCGCGCCACCGGCTGCTTTCGCTACAGGCGCCAAATCATACTGGTCCACAGGAAACGGCCTATCCAGCAGCCAGCAGGCTCCCAACGCCTTGAGAAAGGCTGCGACCGTCAGCGGGTCATTGCCATTGGGCAACTCAGGGCGGTAAAGACCAGCAAGAAAATATCCCTGCTCGGCCTTGCTCACCAGGTTCAGGAAAACCGGCACTTCCCGGGCCAGCTCGAGTGCCCACGCCACCAGCCTTGAGCCGTCTCCTTTCTTTAACTCAAACTCCACTTCGTGCAGCGGCCAGCTCGCATCATTGCCGGCAACAGTGCCGGAATCGACGGCCACCTCAATCAAAGTCTCGCCATCTTCCAGCCACAGCTCCTGGCGCTGAAAATTGGTCTCGAATGCCACATGAAGACTGCTCAGGTCCAGCTCAGACTTCAGCGGGGTCTCTTTCAATAATGACAAATCCAGCCCCGGACCGGAAACCGGCCACTCCCATTCTTCTCGACGGTGAGCACCATCAACGAACTCGCCACGGGTTTTCAGGGTCTGGATGTAATCATTGCCGGCTTTGCGGACCCTAAGGGCAGCTCTGGCCTGATTCAGGTCGGCATTGGGCGTGTCAAAATAGCGATTGACCAAGGATTTGGTCTTGCCGGGCTGCACTTCAGAGCGAGCTGATAACCATTCCACTGCTCGCGACTGTGTCTCGTCCGAAACACTGAGTTTGATTTCCAGTTCGGTAGCCATTTCAACGGACCTGTTTTTCGCAATTCATAAATGCAAAAACCGGCGACCCAGGGGTCGCCGGTTTTCATACTACAGGATTAGCCGATTGGCTGATCAGAAGTAGTAAACAGCACCGAGAGCTGCGATGGACTGCTCGTCGCCAGACGCGCCTTCCAGGCTGTACTCGTTAGCTGCGTCGGCACCAGACAGGTAGCCTTCGAAGTAAACATACATGTGGTCAGACACGTTGTGCAGAGCCTGCAGGATAACGGTGTCTTTCTTGTCGCCAGAAGCATCGTCGTCCAGCATCTGATAAGACAGAGCGAACTGGTTAGCGCCCATGGTGTAAACACCCATCACGCCAACGATGTCGTTCACATCTTTACGAGTCTGGTATTCACCGATAACGCTGAAGTCGCCAGCGCTGTAGGTTGCAGTCAGACCGTAGCTGTTTTCGTTGTTGTCGGCTGCAGCGCCGCCGTCGTTAGAGTCCATACCAAAAGACACTTCAAGAGCGTCTACAGCGTAAGTCGCAACCAACTGGTAAGGATAGGACTTGTCTGCACCACCCTTGGTGTCGTTGTCGCCGTTAACCTGAACAGCGGCAGCAACAGTCAGACCGCCGAAAGACGGGGACATGTACTGGACCAGATCGCCTTCACCAGTGGAGTAGTTACCAAAGATGTCGGAGCCAACTTCGTGGAAGTTACCGATCTTAACGATGGCGCTCTCGTATACGGAGTCGTCAGAACCAACCCAAACCTGACCAAAGCTGTCGCCCTTAACACCGATGTACGCTTCGTCCAGGGCGTCGATGCCGTTGCTGCTTGATTTATCATCGGCGTTGATGCCTTCGAGCTCAAGCTTGAAGAAGCCGGTGATGCCCGGTGCAATTTCATGGTCGTGCTTCACGCCCAGGGTAGAGCCGTTATCAGCGTGCTCAACAGTAGAGCCGGCGCCATCAACGTTTGTGTGGGTCAGAACGTACTGGATGTTACCGTATACAGACGGCATGGAATCCATCTTGGCGGCCAGTTCGGAAGCTGACATTTCAGACTGTGCGAAAACACTGCCAGAGAAGGTGGCGGCTGCAATAGCAGATGCGATGAGCGTTTTTTTCATGTTGCGTCTTCCTTTTTGAGTTAACTCAGGTTTTAGCGACGGGTTCTTATCCCGATTTTGTAAGGCTTCACCAGTCAGGCTGGATGAGGCCGATTCTGCATTACCTCCATGTCAGTTTGATGACAGAGAAGTAACTTTTCTTCTTTTTCGAATAAATCCGGAGAATTCCAGATCTATACAGCTCAAACACTTACAGAACTTTCTTAAAGCTCTGAATGATGAAACTGTTTTAATACAATAATTCTCATTTTGCAAATTAACTGCGGTGCATTTTTAGCTCTTTTGGCAGCAGAAAAGCAAGTATTTATGCTAATTCGCACTCATGAGCTGCGTTACAGTTACATTTCAAATCCGAGGCCAGATTCACATTAACGCTTTATAAACAGAATGTTAGGATATCCGCGTTCAAACCCGCAAAAGACTTCCACCCTAATTCTGCACCATTAAAGGCCCGCATGGCGGCCTTCGCACAATACTAGTGCAAGTACTTACGCACTCTTGTTTCTGCTCTCAAGCAGGAACGTGACAGGTCCGTCATTGATCAGACCAACCTTCATGTCTGCGCCAAACTTGCCCTCACCCACCTTGTCCGGCCCTAACTGTGATCGCGCATCCGTCAGAAACGATTGGTACAGCTTTATGGCAAGATCCGGTTCAGCAGCAAGCGAAAACCCTGGCCTGGTCCCTGACGACGTATCTGCCGCCAACGTAAACTGTGGAACAACAAGGAAGGAACCACCGATATCTAGCAGGCTGCGATTCATTCGGCCTGCGTCATCGGGAAACACACGGTAAGTGAGGATTTTTCGGCAGAGTTCCCTTGCCTCGCGCTCTCCATCTTCCTTTTCAACGCCCAGCAACAACAGAACGCCAGGGCCAATCGAGGCTATCTGCTCACCGTCCACGGCAACACTGGCTTGCGACACTCGCTGGATCAATCCTTTCATCAACTGCCTTGGGGACGATTGAACAGGCAAACATTAAGATCGAGCAAGAGTGTATCCATGGCGGTTACGGGCCGCAACCCTGAAAACGGGATTCAACCGGCACTTTTATCAGTTTTCGCCACAACCGACTCAACACCCCGAATCAGGGCATCGACAATGGCGGGCTCGGAAGCGGAGTGACCCGCATCCCGAATAATCTGGAACTCTGCCTCGGGCCAGGCTTCACTGAGCGCCAGGGCATTATCCAACGGGCAGACCATATCGTACCGTCCGTGAATAATAATCCCCGGGATGTCCGCCAGGCGGCCTGCATCGCGGAGGATCTGGTCCGGCTCGAGAAAGGCCGAATTCATGAAATAGTGGCATTCAATGCGGGCCAGGGCGATGGCCACATGGGGATGACCAAAGTGCTCAACCACCCTGGGGTTCGGGTGCAGCGTCGCACACCTGCCCTCCCAGACCGACCAGGCCTTGGCCGCCTGGATCTGCTCCAGCTCGTTGGAACTGGTCAGCTTGCGATAGTAGGCCGAAACCATGTTAGCCCGTTCAGCTTCCGGAATCTGCGCCTCGAAGTCAGACCAGTAATCCGGGAACACCCGGCTCGCCCCCTCCTGATAAAACCAGTGAATATCCCGCGGCCGACAGAGAAAAATCCCACGAAGAACCAGTCCCGACACCCTTTCCGGATGGGCCTGGGCGTATACCAGGCTGAGAGTCGATCCCCAACTGCCACCAAACAGAAGCCACTTGTCGATACCGAGAAACGAACGCACCACTTCCATGTCTTCAACCAGCTTGCCCGTGCTGTTGCCTTCAAGCTCCGCCAGGGGGCTGGACCTCCCGGCGCCGCGCTGATCCATCAGAATGATCCGGAATCTCTCAGCGTCGAAAAAGCGCCGATGGTAGTCTTCACAGCCGCCACCTGGGCCGCCGTGGACTACCAGAACCGGTACCCCGTCCGGGTTCCCGCTTTCCTCAACGTAGAGTTCATGGGTTGGATCAACGGCTATGCGATGCTGGGCATTGGGCTTGATTTCCGGGTAGAGGGTGAGCATGAAACGCTCCGCGTGAAGGATTTAACCGGAGTTTAGCTTAACCCCATAAAAAAAGGGCCGGATGAAACATTCATCCGGCCCTTTTTTGCCCATGCTCGATAAGAGCCGGACGATTACTTCTTGTTGGCGCGCTTGCGCTCGTTTTCGGTCAGAAGCTTCTTGCGCAGCCGGACTGACTTCGGCGTCACTTCCACCAGCTCATCGTCATCAATGAACTCGAGCGCCTGCTCAAGGGTGAACTTGATCGGCGGCACTAGACCGATGACTTCATCCTTGCCAGAGGCGCGCATGTTATCCAGCTTTTTGGCCTTGGTGGGGTTGACCACCAGGTCGTTGTCCCGACTGTGAATGCCACACAACTGCCCTTCATAGATTTCCTGCCCCGGATCCAAGAACAGCTTGCCACGGCTCTGCAGCGTTTCCAGAGAGTAGGTAAAAGCGGTACCCGTAGCCATGGACACGATGACACCGTTCTGGCGACTGGTTACATCGCCAACTTTGATCGGGCCGTAATGGCTGAAAGTCGAAGTCAGGATGCCAGTGCCTGAAGTCATTGTCAGGAAGGTATTCCGGAAACCAATCAGGCCCCGGGCTGGAATGGTATAGTCCAAGCGCATCCGGCCCTTGCCATCCGGAACCATGTTGGTCAGGTCGCCCTTGCGCAGCCCCATTTGCTCCATGACGGCGCCCTGATGCTGCTCCTCGATATCAACAATGACGTTCTCGTAAGGCTCCTGCTTCACACCGTCAACTTCGCGGATAACAACTTCCGGACGGCCAACCGCCAGCTCAAAGTTCTCCCGACGCATATTTTCAATCAGTACAGACAGATGTAACTCGCCACGGCCAGACACTTTGAACTTGTCAGCCGACTCGCCTTCTTCAACGCGCAACGCAACGTTGTGCAGCAGCTCCTTTTCCAACCGCTCCTTGATGTTCCGGCTGGTAACGTACTTACCTTCCTTGCCAGCGAACGGCGAATCGTTCACCTGGAAAGTCATGGATACAGTCGGCTCATCCACCGTCAGCGCCGGCAGCGCCTCAACGTTCGCCTGATCACAAAGGGTGTCGGAAATGAGCAGCTCGTCCATGCCGCTAACACAGACAATATCGCCAGCCTGGGCTTCGTCGACTTCAACACGCTGAAGACCGGAGTGCCCCATAATCTTCAGGATACGACCGTTACGCTTTTTACCGTTGGCGCCAATGGCGGTGACCGGCGAATTGGTCTTGACCTTGCCGCGCGTAATACGACCAATGCCGATTACCCCCAGGAAGCTGTTGTAGTCCAGCTGGGAGATCTGCATTTGGAACGGGCCATCCGGATCCACGTTCGGCGCCGGCACGTGGTCAACAATCGCCTGGAACACGGCATCCATGTTGTCATCAAGTTTTTCGTGATCCATTCCGGCAATGCCATTCAACGCACTGGCAAACACGATCGGGAAGTCCAGCTGCTCATCGGTGGCACCGAGGTTGTCGAACAGGTCGAATACCTGATCCACCACCCAATCAGGGCGCGCACCCGGGCGGTCGATCTTGTTTACCACTACAATCGGGCGAAGGCCCGCGGCAAATGCCTTCTGAGTAACGAAACGGGTCTGGGGCATGGGGCCGTCGATGGAGTCGACGACCAGCAGGACACAGTCCACCATGCTCATGACCCGCTCAACCTCACCACCAAAATCAGCGTGGCCAGGAGTGTCGACAATATTGATGTCGTAGCCATTCCATTTCAGGGCGGTGTTTTTCGCCAGAATGGTAATGCCCCGCTCTTTTTCCTGATCATTGGAATCCATGACCCGTTCGCTATCCAGCTCCTTCCGATCCAGGGTGCCGGATTGGCGCAAGAGCTGGTCTACGAGGGTGGTCTTACCATGGTCAACGTGGGCGATGATGGCGATATTACGAAGTTTTTCAATCACAAAAATATTCCTGCGGCATGCACTCAATGACCTGAGAAGGTCGATCGCAGGGAGAATCCCAGCACATGCCGTCTCAAATCCGTAAAATGAACTCATTCACCGGAGCTGGCTGCCCGGCACCCTGCATGGTGCTTTCCGATCCATGATCAAGAAGTGACAGGGTAAAAAATGAAGCGGCGCGCAGTATAGCGAAAAGTCTGTGTCGTTAATATGAAGAAAAACGCCTATTCTATATTCGGAACGCTTGCACCCGATTGGGGCGACAACTGAATAACCGCACCAATAAGGTGCACCATTTAAGTGCAGGATTTCGACGCAGAGCGAGCAATCTCCTTCCAATGTGCCCCAAACCCTTGCAGTTGCGCCGTTCTGGAGCATGCCCTAAAAATTGGCAAGCGCCTTGCTTTATCGAAATCAGCCGAAATTTACAGGTAAGACGCAACAGCATTTGCTAAGCTGCGCGAACCTGAGAAACAGATCGGAACCCGTTAGCCCGGGCGATCCGGCGCCACGAACATGAATACAGCCGCCTGTGCGGTATAACTTACGGAGCATGCACAATGTCCAAGACAGTTGATTTGATCAAAGAACACGAAGTCAAATGGGTTGACCTGCGCTTCACTGACAGCCGCGGTAAAGAGCAGCACGTAACACTGCCTGCCACCGAAGTAGACGAAGACTTTTTCGCAGACGGCAAAATGTTTGACGGCTCTTCAATTGCCGGCTGGAAAGGCATCAACGAATCCGACATGATCCTGATGCCTGACGACGAGACTTCCGTACTCGATCCGTTCACAGAAGAAACCACTGTAAACATTACCTGCAACATCGTAGAGCCTTCTACCATGCAGGGTTATGAGCGTGATCCGCGCTCCGTTGCCCGTCGCGCAGAGGAATACCTCAAGTCCACCGGCATCGCCGACGGCGCACTGTTCGGCCCCGAGCCCGAGTTCTTCGTATTCGACTCCGTTAAATGGAATGTCGACATGCAAGGCGCTTCTTACCACATCCATTCTGAAGAAGCCGCCTGGGTATCCGGCGAAGATTTCGACCGCAACAACATCGGTCACCGCCCGGGTGTTAAAGGTGGTTATTTCCCCGTTCCGCCGGTGGACAGCCTGCATGACCTGCGTGGCGCAATGTGTGCGGCCATGGAATCCATGGGCCTGGAAATTGAAGTACACCACCACGAAGTGGGTACCGCCGGCCAGTGCGAAATCGGTGTTGGCGCCAACACCCTGACCCGCAAGGCTGACGAAGTTCAGATTCTCAAGTACTGCGTACACAACGTGGCACACGCCTATGGCAAGACCGCCACCTTCATGCCCAAGCCGGTGGTAGGCGATAACGGCTCCGGCATGCACGTACACATGTCCCTGAGCAAAGACGGCAAGAACCTGTTCGCAGGCGACAGCTACGCTGGCCTGAGTGAAGCGGCACTGTACTATGTTGGTGGTGTTATCAAGCACGCCAAGGCCATCAACGCCTTCACTAACCCGGCAACCAACAGCTACAAGCGCCTGGTTCCGGGCTACGAAGCACCGGTTATGCTGGCCTACTCCGCCCGCAACCGTTCGGCCTCCATCCGTATTCCGTACGTCAACAGCCCGAAAGCGCGTCGGATTGAAGTTCGCTTCCCCGACCCGGCTGCCAACCCGTACCTGGCGTTCGCTGCACTGATGATGGCTGGTCTGGACGGCATCCAGAACAAGATCCACCCTGGCGATGCCATGGACAAGGATCTGTACGATCTGCCGAAGGAAGAAGCCCTCAGCATTCCGAAGGTTGCCGAAACCCTGTCTGAAGCCCTGGACTGCCTGGAAGCAGACCACGAGTTCCTGACCCGTGGCGGCGTATTCACCGAAGACATGATCGCGGGCTACGTGGATCTGAAGCGCGGTGAAGTAGAGAAACTGAACATGACCACTCACCCGGTTGAGTTCGATCTTTACTACTCCTGCTAATACCTCTCCCGAGAGGATATAAGCAGCAAAGCCCCGCCTCCGCGCGGGGCTTTTTTGTGAGCGAAAGCACAGTGCCTGCAGCCCTTAACGATATGTAACCAACATCCGGGGCTTAAGGCGTTGAAAAGACCCTGGGCGCCGCCGATAATCGGGGAAACCCAATAACAGGTGAGCTTATGAATCCAAAGTCTGGATTGTGTGCCGGCCTTCTGTTTTTTCTGGTAGCTCCGGTCTATGCCGAGGTTTACCGCAATGTCGATTCCTACGGCAACGTGACTTACTCTGACGAGCCCAGCGAAGGCTCTGAAGCGGTGGAGGTCAAGCCGGTCACCACAATCACCCTGCCAAAGCCAGAGGTGGTGCAGGAAACCGACAAGCTCCGGGAAGAAGTTCAGCGGGAAGGCGCTGCCTACGAAAGCGTTTCTTTCGCCTATCCGGGTAACAACCAGGCGTTCAACAGTGGCAGCGGCGATGTTCAGTTCGAAGTTCGCAGCACCCCCGGCCTGCAGCCAGGCCACAAATACGAGGTGACCCTCGACGGCCAGCCTGTCGGTCAGAGTTCCTCCGGCTCAATCACCGTCAACAACGTATTCCGTGGAACCCATGAAGCTCGCGCACATATCGTGGACGAAAACGGGGTCCAGGTAAAAACCGGCTCTCCGATCACGTTTACTGTTCACCGCCCTTCCGCTTTGAACTGAACCTGCCAACCCGGCGATGCGCACTATTATGGTGCGCGCGCACCAGAAAAAAGCCATACTCTGATCAGCAACGGGGCGAATATTCCGGGCTGCTCAGAGGTATTTCCCCGATTTGCACCAGCTTACGGCACTTTTCAGCGCCAATATGCCCCTCTGCCCGCACTTTGCCCACTCATTTGTGAACCTGGCTCAAAGTGGTTCGCTTTTTGCAAAACTCCGGAGGTTACTTTATGTCGAACCAACGGGATTCACGCATGGCACTGCCCTCGGCCCATCAAACGGGATACAAGAGCATTCTCGACAGCCTCACCACGGCTGTTCTGGTGCTCGAGGGTAGCCTGGCTATCCAGTACCTCAACCCGGCCGCAGAAAGCCTGTTCGAAACCAGCATGACCCGCAGCCAGGGCCAACCTTTCCAGGATATTCTGGTCGAATCGGAAGACGCCCTGAAAACCCTGTTTGCCGCCGTTCGTAACGGGCAATCCTACACTCGAAGAGAAGCTGAGTTTCTCCTCACCAGCGGTTCACGGCTTACGGTGGATTATTCCGTAACGCCCATCAGCCTGGAGCCGACGGAACTGCTGATCGAAATCCAGCCCAGGGACAGGCTGATGCGGATCAGCCGCGAGGAAGACATCATCTCCCAGCAGGAGACCACCCGTATTCTGGTCCGTGGCATGGCCCACGAGATCAAAAACCCGCTTGGGGGCATCCGTGGCGCGGCGCAGCTGCTCGACCGGGAGCTCAACAGCGAAGACCAGCGGGAATACACTCGAGTCATTATTGACGAGGCGGACCGGCTCAGAAGCCTTGTTGACCGGATGCTGGGACCCAACAAGGCACTCAAGCTGGCACCGACCAACATCCATGAAATCCTCGAAAGAGTCGGCACCCTGCTCGAGGCGGAAAGCAAAGGGCGACTGAATTTCGAACGGGATTACGACCCCAGCATTCCCGAGTTCAAGGGCGACAAGGAACAACTCATTCAGGCGTTCCTGAATATTGCACGGAACGCGATGGAAGCGGCTTTTGAAAACCAGGGCGGTCACAGCTCTGAAGAGCCTCCGACCATTACCTTCCGCACCCGTACCCTGCGTCAGTTCACCATTGGCAACCGACGCCACAAGCTGGTGTGTCGGATCGACGTTATCGACAACGGGCCCGGCATTCCTCCGGAGCTGGTGCAGAACATTTTCTATCCGATGATCAGTGGCCGTGCCAGTGGCACCGGTCTGGGGCTTTCCATCACCCAGAGCATCATCGGTCAACACCGCGGACTGGTTGAATGCGAAAGCGAGCCAGGCCGAACCGACTTCATCATCTTCCTGCCTCTGGAGGACACCCCATGAGCCAACCGGCGAACGTCTGGATCATAGACGACGACCGCAGTATTCGCTGGGTGCTGGAGCGCGCCCTTAACCAGGCCGGTATGCAGCCCCGAGTTTTTGACAGTGGTGAAAGCATCATGATGCGGCTGGAACACGAACAGCCCGATGCCATCGTCAGCGATATCCGGATGCCAGGCGTCGATGGCATCACCCTGCTTTCCCAGATTGTGGACGTGCACCCGGACGTGCCAGTGATCATCATGACCGCACACTCGGATCTGGAAAGCGCAGTAACCAGCTACCAGACCGGAGCGTTCGAATACCTTCCCAAGCCCTTCGATGTGGATGATGCCGTAGCGCTGGTCAAACGTGCCGTTGCCCATAGCCACGAAAAGCGTGCCAGTGGTGAGCCCCAGGCCGAGATGGCCCAACGCAGCGCCGAAATCATCGGTGAAGCACCGGCCATGCAGGAAGTCTTCCGTGCCATCGGCCGGCTTTCCCACTCCAATATCACCGTTCTGATCAACGGCGAGAGCGGCACAGGCAAGGAGCTGGTGGCTCAGGCACTCCATAACCACAGCCCCAGGGCCAACCACCCGTTCATTGCCCTGAACATGGCCGCCATCCCCAAAGATCTGATTGAATCCGAACTGTTTGGCCACGAAAAAGGCGCCTTTACCGGTGCCGGCGCCGCCCGCCAGGGTCGTTTTGAACAGGCCAACGGCGGCACCCTGTTCCTCGATGAAATCGGCGACATGCCCGCGGACACCCAGACCCGACTATTGCGGGTTCTGGCCGACGGCGAGTTCTACCGCGTAGGTGGCACCACCCCGATAAAGGTGGACGTGCGCATCATCGCTGCAACGCACCAGGATCTGGAAAAGCTGGTGCAGGCGGGCACCTTCCGTGAAGACCTCTTCCACCGCCTAAACGTTATTCGCGTGCATCTGCCCAAGCTGGCCGAACGCCGGGAAGACATCCCCCGCCTGATGCAGCACTTCCTGAAACGGGCCGCAAAAGAGCTGGCCGTAGAGCCGAAGATCCTGCGCGAAGAGGCTGAAGAATACCTGACCACCCTGCCCTGGCCGGGCAACGTCCGCCAGCTGGAAAACACCTGCCGCTGGCTGACCGTGATGGCCAGCGGTCGCGAGATCCACATTGACGACCTGCCCCCCGAGTTATTGCACCAGGCAGAGACACCCACCACGGGAACAACCTGGCAGGAAGGCCTGAAAAACTGGGCCGAACAGGAACTCAAGCGGGGTAAGAAAGGCATTCTCGATACAGCGGTGCCCGAGTTCGAGAAGATCATGATCGAGACGGCGCTGAAGCACACCGGCGGCAGACGCCGTGATGCGTCAATACTGCTGGGCTGGGGACGGAATACGCTGACCCGGAAGATCAACGAACTGGGGATGGATCATCCGGAACACGAAGACGACTGACGATTGGCGAGCCGCCGGGGTTCGTTGCTGTTTTGGGCAGGACTCAGGTCCTGCCCTTTTTTATCGTTCCTTCCAGTAGATCACTCTGTCGTGGCCCCGATAGACTCCGAAGGTTGCCAGCCCAACGGGATCGTCGAGAGTGCCATCATCATTCCAATCAAACTCCAACCAGGCGTCGACATTCCAGACCAACGAATCGGTTCCACGGGTTCCGTTTGGTACGAGTTCCAGCGGCGCAGCCTCGCCCATGGAGAAGAGGCCACTTGAAGGCGCAGTGGCACTGAGCGAATGATGGTTTGCCGAATTGGTCAAATCAGCTGTATTCCAGGTTGTGCAGCTATCATCCATGTGGGTCATGAATCGGGATCCGTCCCAGTATTCAAGTCTGAACGGCATTGCGAGCGATCCAATGTTTTCAGGACCGTAGACATTTTCCAGAGAGAACCGGCCAAACCGGATATCGAACGCGGCCACCGGTGTGAACGGGTAAGGAGCAGCGGCGGCCGCGACACCATCAGAGTCAACCAGGCTGGTAACAGAAAATTCAATCTGGGGAACGAATGGCGCAATCTGGGCATCAGACGCCTTGTCGTACACGAAGCTGTCCAACGCCGAGAAATCATAGCGCATCAATCCAGAGCCCAGCGAAGACACCGGAGCTGATAGGCTACCTCCAACCTCGGTTTGAGAGAGCGTCATAAAAGCGCCAGCCCTGTCGACGGCTGCAGTGTCGGAGCTCGGATACAAGCGGTTGATATCAGATGCCACAAGCTTCTGGAAACCAGTGAATGTGTAGTTCAGGGTGCGAGTTCCCTGCACAGAAAGCGGCTCAATGGTCAACGACGGCGCGACCAGCCAGTCAAACGCCTCTCCGGTGTAAACAAAAGGAGAGCCTGTAGAGCACTGCGCCTCAAACTCGCCGGGGTCAACAGATACCTGAAAACGATCAGGATAAAAGCGTCCGATCGGCAGACTATTCCCACTGGGAACATCTCGCCCCAGATAGCTTCCTGCCACGGGAGAAACCTCAAAACGGAAAACACCAACCTCCGGGACCTCTGCTCCCACAATTTCTTCCGCCGACGAAGACCTTGTATGGGAATAGCTGACCGGCGAAACGGAACCGGGTGCCCCGCCAGCAGGTTGAACCAGAGTAGTGGACAACGGGATATCGAGTAATCGGAAGTTCGGTGTGACTGGATTACCCTGGCACAGGTCACCATCACCGCTCTGCTCCCAGCCTACAGCGGTAATCGAAAGGTCAAACGACTGTCCGGCTTTTCTGAATGCAGGACAGGTCGAGTCTCCGACCGGGCAATCACCCGCCGATGTCACACAGAAGCCGGCTGGAACACTGACAAAACTGTCTGCTCCCGGCATTTGCAAACCGTCATCGTTGGTTGCTGCTGAACCGAGATAGAGGGCGTCGAGATTGATCAGGCCTGCATCGGGGTAGAGAACGTCCACCTCTGCAATACCGCCAGTACCGAACTGAAGGCTGATCGGCGTGGCGTTCGACTGACCGGAGCCAACCGCCGTATTGTCAACGAACACCGGACGGCTCTCGGGGCGACCAGTCGGTCCCGGATCAACATAGGTCGACCAGAAATTCACCTCACGCTGCACGTTTTCAAAAGCCGGAACGCAGGCGCCAGTCTGGTTATCCCGGCGCACGGCGCTTATCTGGATTGATGTCGCTGGTTGGTGAGAAATCAGGTCTGGTATATCGAAGGCCAGCCCTGCATCAAGGAAAGGGAGATCGCAAGCGGCGGCGGAAACGCTGCCGCCTCCATTATCACAGAGCGTCTGGGTAAAGGCCTTCGTTGAAGGACTTGAGGATGCAATGGCCAGCCTCGCCGTTCCCGCCGTCGTGATCTGCAGTTGGCGGCTAGCCTGGCCGCCACTGAATGCAAAACTGTCACCATCAACCCATCCCGAAGGGCTCAATGTCACGTCCACCGGGTCGGTGAAAAGCACGCTGCAATCGGCATTTTCACAGGCCCTGACCGTTACTGTTTCCGGCTGACAGGTCAGTGCTGTGCCATCATGCACAAACTCGAAGTGATCAACCAACTTCCCGACTGGATTCAGCTTTTCTGCGCAAAGCTGTAAATTGTCGAGCTCGTGGATGTTGGTCGAACCACCCGTTGAGCCAGTCAACGAGAGATAGAAATTCTGAGGAGTCGCTGGTTGATTCGGAAAACTGCTCAGGTCCAGTTGAACAAGCTGTTGGAAGTTGTTGCCTGCTCCGGAAACATCCCTCTCGACGGAGACAATCGGACCGATCCCCCCTCTTGAGTCCACAATAATTCGGTAGCGGTGAGGCGTCGGATTGTTTCCAGGCTGGTCGATCCCTGGGGTCAGTGAGCCGGTTCCCCCGAGGTATTGGTAGTTGCTCTGGGCGGCACCACGGATGGCGACGGCGTCCCGAACAAATCCGGTACCGCCAACGCGCCCTTCAGTAGCGTTGGAAAAGTTGCCGAATTCGTCCAGACCAATCCCGAGCCAACCGCCCGCGAAACCGGGATCGCCGTTGTTGCGCTGTGCGTATCCAAGGGAGCCCCCGAAACTGCCAGGCTGAGGGGTAACCGAGGCATCCGAAAGCACAACTGTCAGACCATCAGCACCATTGCCACCGTATGCAAAATAGTCGAACTCAAGTCTCACATAGTTGTCCGCTCCCGGAATCAGGTTCTGGAACGTTGCCGCTGTCGCCTGGTTCCCTGAGGCCTCTGTCATGCGGAGGCGGCCGTTTACAATACCTGGTGTAAAGCTACCGCTTGAAACATTGGTGATCCAGTCATCCGGTGACAGGGTGGCCGTACCAAAGGTGTCGCCTGCGCAAGTCAGTGGAGAGGAGTTGCCGTCAATCACAACATCATCGATGTGCCAGAAATCGAAGTTACCACTATTGCCCGATTCCTGAACGAACCGCATCTGGAAATCACCGTGAAATGCATCGGGCGGCAGTGTGAAGACGACGTCGCCGGATTCACCGTTGGTCCCGTTACCGGGGTATCGATCAATCAGATCCCAGTTGCCTGCATCATCAAGGTACTCGACGCGAAGGTCTTCCCCGCCATCAGGGTCTTCACTGAACGCATCATCGCCTCGCCTCCACCAATAGGCAACGGTGCCCGATGTCAGCCCTGAAAGATCGAGAGGCGCAAGTGTGACCCCGGCGAAGCCGCTTGAGGTATAAAGAGAACGCGTGGGGCTCTTGCTGGTTTGCGAACTGATACCGGCATCGCCGCCGGACGCTGTCACAACAGACCAATCCGGCCCAAGCGAATTACGTTCGAAATCGTCGCAGAAAAGCGCCGTCAATGTGCTGCAGAACCCGCCGGTTTCCTCATTACCAATTACGAAGAAGGCCGCGGGATCAGAGAGGTTGTTGTAGTGGGTTCTCAGCCAGCCACCAGAGCGGGCACGGGAAGAGATGCGGACTTCATCAACGTCACCATTCAAGATGGTTTCACCATTGCCCTGCACGATGCCATAGCCAGATCTGAAGGGCTGTGAGGTTATGTTGAGCGTTCTACCTGCACAGTCATTATCGGACGCAACCTGTTGCCCGTTAATGTAAGCGCGGGTAGTGGTGCCGTCGAAACTGATGGCGTAGTGGGCCCACCCGGTACTGGCATTGCCGCCATCGAACCATGCCTCCGTGTTGCCGCAGGTTACCCCCCAGGTGATGCCGTTGTTCTGCCTGACGGCAATTCGAAAAAAGTAGTTGGCTCCCCAGCCAATAACATTGCCTTTCCAGAGAATCGGGTGATGATCGCTTCCTGACTGGTTGCCGGATACCCTTGCCCAGGCTTCGGCAGTGAAACTCGTTGACAGCCCCGGGTCACCGAAATCGAAAAATCGTACCGTCGGATCTTCAGATTGTCCGTTAGCAAACTGCCCCGGATGCGCTCTTGCACCGGCGACAATGCCATTGTTGAGATACGTCGGGTAATTATTGCCCTGCCCTAGCAGGTCTCCATTATTCAGGTTGGCGGTCGAGTCTTCTAACGTGGTTTGCCGGCCACCTGACTCTTCCAGGTGGTGAACCATCTGAAAGTCGTTATCCCAGGTGCCTGCCGGACTCTCCTGGCTTCCCGCCGATGGGTTGCCGTAATAAAGGTAGAGACTGGTATTGGCGGATGCTGGCAGGGTTGGAACCCGGATCCACGCCACCAGCTCACCGGTATTTCCATCATAGCGCTCCAGCTCATGGTCAAGCTGGGTTCCATCCTCAAGGGCGAAAACAATGTCATCGCCGTCTGCTTGTGCGGAACTGGCCAGATCTGAGTCTATTGCCCTGAACATAACAGTGAAATCTGACTGATCACCCACCACCTGGCTGGCCTGGATCTGGATCGCCTTGCGGTAATTCCAGTCAGGATCAAACCATGCGGCCTCAGAAAATCCGGCACAGGCCATTAAAACCAGCACAGATAGCAAACCGGATATCGGGCGGTTGGTTCTGATCCACTTCATCTGACACGCACCTCAATTGTCCGGACAGCCCGATCAGGTCCGCTGCCACACTGCCCCGTACTGGCAATCGAAAAAACCGTGTTGCCACCGGGGCCACTGATATTTTCTGTAACGGATTCACAGGTCAGCGCAGCGCTGCAACCGTTGAGCGCTGATGCGGAGAAGGACAAAGGCGTTGTCAAAGCGCTGCAATTACCCGCCTCAAGCACATCCCTCACGGCCACCTGCGCGCCACTCTCAGCTGCATAGAACGCCCTCTGGGACTGAATCTGCAGGCTGACGGACTCACCAGTGGCCTGTTGCAGTTGAGCCATGCCAATCACCAGAAGGGCCAGTACAGTGATAATGAATAAGGCAACGGGCAGACCAGCACCGCCCTGATTTACCAGATTGCGAGGTTCAGGGTACATTGCGAATCTGAACCTCCTGGCTGATATCGGTAGTCTCACCAGAATCCGGATCCGCCAGCACAAAGCCGAACGAAACCACCGCGCCTCGCTGCAGGCTTGGCGGCGTTACCTGGAAATTCAGGGAGTTGTTGGCCAGTGTCGCGGCCATGACTTCCCTATCCGGATAGCTCGACGGCAGGCCTGATGCGGGTGAAGCGTTGATACCGTAGTTCCGGTACCGATACAGATACACCCCTACCTGACACACAGAAACCGGCTCGCCCACAATATAAAATCGGCGCTCCGGCGACTGCGCTGAAAAACGGTGTGTTGCCCCTGAATCGAAGGTAACGTTCACTGGCGAAGCACCGGAGGGCATCGTCGCCGGTGGCGAGATCGGCCCGGGACTGCCCGGGCTGTAAACGTCTGAGCCATAGCCATACACCACCACTCGTCCAGAGGCGGATGCGCCGCCTGGCAGTGGCACAGCCTGAAATGAATCCGGATTTGCGCCTCGGGGAAGATCGAGATAGTTGGAGGCGGCCAGGATTGGCATCCACTCAAGGCAACTGCCACTCGCATTGGTTCTGATTGATGTTGGCAGTGCCTCCCGAACCTCGCGACTGATTTGCTCGCTGATCACCACACCCGCCAGGGAACGCTGTTGCCGGGAGCTGACATCCAGAGCACCCTGCGTGGACAGACTGACAAAGCGGACCGAGATGGTGGCAACAATGGCCAGCAAGACGATCACAATGACAAGTTCAACGAGGGTAAAACCGCGATACCGATGCATCAGAAGTTGGCCCGGTATGCGGTGAATGAAAAGGTCTGGTTGCCCGGGGCGGTGATATCGAGATCAATACGCTTGGCTTCTTCCGCGGGCAAGCCAACTTCCGTTCCGGCGCAGGTAACAGCGATCGAAATGGAGAAACCGGAATAGCCGGTCAGAGCGGATCCGGTGGCTGTCGACGGTGCCCCGGTAAGACCATCATAGTCATCGACATCGTCAAAGGTCGTTCGCCCTTCGGAACCTTCCGGGCCAATAGAACAGGCGCCCGAAAACTTGGGGAAACCACCCTGGGGCGTCTGGTCATCGTATTTCTGGGTCAGAATCTCATCCATGTAGAGCTGAGCAAGCTTCACAGCACGGGTCTGATTCAACGGGTCCGCGCTTCGACCTACTATCAGCGAAAACGCACCGACTACGCCGGCAATGGCCACACTGATAATCACGATCGTGATCACCAGCTCCACGAGGGTTGCGCCAGCTTGAGTCGACCTCACGACTGGCAGCTCCCGGCATACACGGCACCCAGAGAGCTGAGGCAGGTCTGGAAGGTACTGTCACCTGAAAAGGTAAATTGCAGGTTGGTGCCGGCTGAAGGCGCCCCTTTGTTGTCAAAGGTCAGAGTCAATGGCAACCCGCCCGGAGCTGACAGGCTGGTGCCTTCCCGGGCTATTTCGAAGGTCCGCGCATTGCCGGAACCAGCCCCCACAATGAATCGAAAAGTATCCCCACCCTGCTCGATGGTCAGGGTGTTGGCGGGATTCCCCGCCAGCGCTGCCTGCTGGGCAAGCAGCGTGGCGGAGGCAAGTTGCTGTGTGGCCAGCAAGGGGGAGAAGGCCGAGCGGCTGGCGAACAGGCCAACGCCCAGAGCGGAGAGGACTCCGATCAGGATGAGGACCGTTACCAGCTCAACGAGGGTGAAGCCAGAGGATCGCAGAGCTCTCATCTTTCTTTTGTTCCTCGTATACACGGCCTTCTATTTGCTTTTGGTTATTAAAAAGAAAACCATCTGCACTAAGCTGTTATTCAGCATCCGCCAGTCTGAATACTGGTAACCCGACCAGTCGTTTCATCATATGTGAACTGGCATTGAGTGCCTGTCGCTGGGGTGAAACCTGTCACAGTGAATACCCCAGTGCTTTCATCAAACGTAAAATCATTCGCATCAATCTGGGCGGCTGCGGTTATTCCCGGTGGTGTTGCAGTTGCGGCAACGGAATCTGGATATCCTTCAGTAGACATGGCGACTGTCACACCGTCCAAGTTTACGCTGGTTGCTGAGTTTCCATCCGCAAGCCACTGAGCATGAGCAATAGACGCGGCCGACTTTACTGCTCCAGCGGCACCTTCTACCGTTGCAGTTCGTGCTTCATTGCCCAAATCCGCAAAACGCGGCAAAGCAAACGCCGCCAGAATGCCTAGGATCACAACTACCATAACCAGTTCAATCAGGGTGAAACCCTTCTGATTTCTCGCAGGAATCATATTCTTCATTGTCGTTACCTCTTACGTTTGTCGTGAAGTTCTAAGTGAAACTGCCGTGTTCGTCTTAATTAATATTGGTGACCACAGAGCCATCTGCGGTGTCATAGGTAATGGTGCTGCCCTGACCATCCAATTGGTATTCGTATTCGCAAGCAGTGCCAACCACAGCCGCCCAATAGTCGGCGTCCGCATTGGCGGCAGTAGCGGTTGAGATCGTCGGGGCGTTAGCCTGCAGCAATCCCTGCCACACCTGTAAACAACGGTTTTCATTCGGGGCACCGGTATTTCCATTGGTCGAGGTCGCCCAACCTTCGTCGTTGACCGCCACGTCGTCATCGCCAAAACCATCAACTGTTGCCGCGGCTGCGGTTTGGCCATTCGACACCCACTGAGCTTTAACCAGTGCAACCCCCGCACTCAGCGCTCCGGCGGTTCCCTTAATACTTGACTGATGCGCCTGCTCCGAAAGCTGAGCAAATCGTGGCAATGCAAACGCCGCCAAAATCCCCAAAATGGCAATCACCACCACCAGCTCAATAAGAGTAAAACCTTTCTGTTTTTGCCTGCTGTCGTACTGCATCATTCGTCGACCTCTTTCAGATTGTATCTTTGCGTCTGGTCAGCGTTGCGCATCCTGCGTTTGCGCTGCTTCTTCTGTCAACGACACAGGGGCCAGTTTTAACCCCGTCAGCCGTTCTTCCTGCTCCCGCATGCCATTTCCGTTGCGGTCTGCAAATTCTGTTGTCACTGCCCAGGCCAGAGGCTGCGCTTCATTGACTTGCCGACTGTCAATGGTTATCGGCTGCCCTGGTTTATAAATTAACCAGCCTTTGGGCCCGTTTTCTGTTTCTTTTTGTTCGCTAACGCGGAAGCACCAGGTGGCCGGTGCCAGTTGTTCGGCCTGGCACTGACCTGTGTAATTGCCCCACTGGTGTTCCACCAGCTCAAACGGGTTGATGCCCCGGTGCTCCGCAAGCCGCCCGCCGCGGCTCAGCATCACTTCTGCACCCTTGATGACCAGCGCCGATCTCAGCTGGCTGATCACCATATTGGCGGCCCGTTCCTCGGCGTTTCGTGCTTCCCGTTCCAGCACACCGAGCAAAAACCACCACAGAACGCCCAGCACGATTACCACGACTGCCAGACGAAACTTGCGGGAAAGCGCGTACCCGCTGGCGTCCGCCTGTTTTGCCGCTGGCACTCAGCCCCGCCCCATGGCGGCGGCCCCCAGGTCCCAGATCGGGAGAAACACACCCAGGGCCAGAATCAGAACCAGAATGCCCATGGCCACAATCAATATCGGTTCAATCGACTCCGCCAGCCGCTTGAGGCCGTAGTCGACATCCTCATCGTAAAAATCCGCCACGTTATTGAGCATGTCGTCCACAGAACCGGTTTCCTCACCCACGGCAATCATCTGAAGAATCAGCGGCGTGAACATTTCACTGTGCCGGGCGGTTCTGAGCAGGCTTTCGCCTCGCTCGATGCCGGCCCGCATATCCTTTATGTGGCTCGAGATCCACGCGTTATCGGTTGTGTCTGCCACCACGGTTAACGCGGTTGTAACGGGCATACCCGCGGACAGCATGGTGGCAAAGTTCCTCGAAAATCGGCTGAGCGTGATCAGTTCCAGCAGCGGTCCGATAATCGGCAGCTTGAGTTTGTAACGATCCCAGGTCAGCCGCCCCTGTTCCGTTTGTTTCCACTGCCGCAGCAGCAGTCCGCCAGCGGCAACGGCGAACAGCATCACGTACCAGTAGGCCAGGAGAAAATTGGAGGTGCCAACCAACACCTGGGTCAGGAACGGCAAGTCAGCCCCCAGCTTGTTGAACACCGATGCGAATTTGGGGATAACCAGAAAGTTCACGATCATCAGGGCCGATAACAGGGCAATGATGACAAACATCGGATAACGCATCGCCTGCTTCAGGCGCCGCTTGGTATCCCGTTCCAGCTCGAGAATCTCTGACAGGCGCCGGAAAGCGTCGTCCAGCATCCCGGTGTTCTCGCCTACGTGGATCATGGCAATGAACAGCTCCGAGAAGACTTTGGGATGCGCCTGCATGGCCGTCGCCATGGTTGTGCCGCCTTCAAGCCGTGTGGTCACATCCTCAAGCACTTCCGCCAACACCGGCGAACGCGTGGTCTCTGCCAGGCCACGCATGGTTCGGATCAGGGGGATGCCGGCCTTGGTCAGCGCATGCATCTGGCGGCAGAAGACAATCAGCTCATCGAGAGTGACCTTCTTGCGGAAGATCGGCAGACGATTCAATCGATCAATGACCGATTCCGTTTCCTGCACCTCCCGGATCGCGAGCGGAGTTATACCCCGGCGCATCAGTTCGGTGGCTGCGGCATCGGCATTCGGAGCGCCCAGCAAACCCTGCTGGACACCGCCACGATCATCCTTGCCCCGGTAGCTGAACTGCATCAGGCGCCTCCCCCGATCGGTTCATCCGGCAGGGGAATGTCATCCTCGGGCGAGAACTCGCCCTCGGATGTGGCGGCCACCCGCGCCACCTCTTCCAGTGTCGTCGTGCCCTGCAACGCGAAATCCATGGCGCACTGCCCCAGCGGCCGGTACAGGGGGCTCAGGCGGGCCGCTTTGGTGAACTCCGAGACATCCTGGCGTCGAAGAGCATCCAGCATCGCCTCGTTCATTTCCAGCATCTCGTAAACGCCGATCCGGCCCTTATAGCCGGTGTTGCTGCACTGGTAGCAACCACGGCCATGAACGAATCCGGCTTCCATATCCAGGGGATCCAGATCAAAGCTGCGCAGCCAGACCAGCTCCTGTTCCGTGGGCGTGTAGGCCTCGGCACAGTTGTCACAAACCCGCCGCACCAAGCGCTGGGCCACAACACCGAGCAGGGAGCTGGCCACCAGGAAGGGTTCCGCGCCCATATCGATCAGCCGCATGGCACTGCTGATGGAGTCGTTGGTGTGCAGGGTGGAGAGCACCAGGTGGCCGGTCATGGCCGCTCGCAGGCCGATTTCCACGGTTTCGCGATCCCGCATCTCCCCCACCAGGATCACGTCGGGATCCTGACGCAAGGCGGCCCGGAGAACATTGGCGAATTCCAGGCCGATTTTCGGGTTCACCTGCACCTGGGTAATCCGGGGCAGACGGTATTCCACCGGATCCTCGGCAGTGATGATTTTCACTTCCGGGCGGTTGAGCTCGGTCAAAGCGCCATAGAGCGTCGTCGTTTTACCGCTACCGGTGGGACCGGTCACCAGGATCATGCCGTGGGGTTTTTTGATCATGCGGCGGAACCGTTCCAGCAACTGAGCCGGCATTCCCGTTCCGTCGAGGTTCAACATGCCCTGGCTCTGGTCCAGCAAACGCATCACCACGGATTCGCCATACTGAACGGGCATGGTGGAGACCCGCACGTCGATACTGCGGCCCTTCACCCGAACGTTGAAACGCCCGTCCTGGGGCATCCGCTTCTCGGAGATGTTCAGGCCTGCCATCAGCTTCAGGCGCAATACCAGCGCGGCATTAACCCGCTTTTCCTTCATCACCTGTTCCTGCAGCACACCATCCACCCGCTGCCGGATGCGGACCACAGTCTCGTCCGGCTCAATGTGGATGTCCGAACTGCGCGCTTGAACAGCATCCTCGAACAGCGTTTGTAGCAGTTTGACCACCGGCGCTTCAGCGCTTTCGGATTCGGCGGAAAGATCCGCCAGGTCGAAGGCATCGTCGCCCAGTTCGTCTTCGAGCTCTTCCGCCAGCGATGCAATCTCATCGGTACGCCGGTACACCAGGTCAAGGGTGTTCAGCAGCTCGCTTTCCCGCACCACGGCCTGTTTGATGGGCTGCTTGAGAATGCGGACCAGCTCATCGTAGGCAAAGATATCCAGAGGATCGGCCATGCCCACCAGCAGTTCACCGCTATGCTCCGCCAGCACGATACTGCGGAACCGACGGGCCATGGCTTCCGGGAGTTTCTTTACCAGCTCATTGTTGAACTGGTAGTGACGCAGCTGCACAAAAGGTACATCGAGCTGACGAGACAGGATATTGAGCAGGCTGTCTTCGTCCACATAGCCAAGATCCGTCAGCGTCTTGCCAAGCTTGCGACCGGTACTCTTCTGCTCGCGCAGGGCCGTCATCAGCTGCTGCTCAGTGATAACGTCATTCTGAACCAGCAGGTCGCCTAACCGGACTTTCTTTTTTGGCTCTGTCGTCATCATCCCGCCTGCAAAGATTTCAGTCGTTCACGAACATAATCCGCCAGGGACGGCGAAAGCCCGGGTAACTGGGCGGCCTGGCTGTAGGCCCGAACCGCGCTATTGATCTCGCCGCCCGTCTCCAGGGCAATCGCCAGGCCTACCCACCAGGCCGCGCGGCTGTCGTCCTCGGCAATCAGGGCTGACCAGTGTCGGGCTGCCTCGGTATTGCGGCCTGCTTGCTGCAGCAAGGTTGCCAGGGTTACCCGATATTCCACGTTCTGGCGCACAGCGGGCACACTGAGCTCAAGGGCAGCGATTGCGTCAGGCAGCCTGCCCTTGGCGTGAAGCGCCCGGGCCCTGAGAAGCCGCAGACCGGCATCACCGTTCGTCACCGATTCCGGAAGCCATGACAGTGCCCTGTCCGGCATTTCCTGAACCAACATCTGACGCACGAATACTTCTCGGCTGGCCATCGCCGCCTGAGTCGCGGCCAGTTCCTGCAATTTTTGCTCGGCTTCCCGGGTATCCCCGCTTCTGAGTAAAGACGCCAGTTCGCGGCTGACCCGGCGATCGATAGCTTCGGGCGTCTCACGGACCTGCTTCACCGACGGCGTTGGTGCCTCTGTCTCCTGGGCAGGCTTGCTCTCTGCCACCACGGGCTCACTGACGGCCTCTTCAGGCTCGGAAGCCTGGCGTCTAACCGGTTCGGGCGTTGGCTCTGCCTCGAATGTCTGGACTGCTTCCCTGGCTTTGGGTTCAGGCTGTACCACGGCAGGGGGCTCAGGAGCTGGTGGCAGCTGGCTGACCGGCTCATTCTCGATCCCGGACACAGCGGGCTCGATGGTATCTTGCCCACCATCGGCAGACTGAGAATCGGCTGAACTCTTTTCGGTTCCGGCATCCTGATCAGTTGCCGGCGCCATGACGGTTTTCGGCGCTGGCGAGGCGCTCACATCGACAGGCATCTCTTCACTGCCGGTCCGAGTCATGAACCAGAAGGCAGACGCACCGACCAAACACGCGGCGAAGAGCAATAAGACTGTCCAGAGCCCGGAACGCGGGCGGCCCCGCGATTGCGACTGTCCGGCATAGGCCGCGGCCACCTCCGGTCGGTTCTGACGTTGTTCTGCGGCACGCAGGGCATCGTTCAGGAGGCTCATAGCCACCTCCCGATCAGGCCCGGCACCCGCACGCTTTCGGTGTCGCGGATGGCCTGCATCGCATGGCCCCGCTCGATGAGGCGGTCGCCCCGGCCCCAGGCCGCCAACATGGACTTGTGGGCAAGAACATTAACCAGCCTCGGAATACCACCGGAAGCCCGGGCAATCAGACGAAGCGCACCCGGCGCAAAAAGATCAGCGCCGTTATAGCCGGCCTGCGCCAGGCGATGACGCAGATACTGGGCAACCGAGTTCCGGTCCAGAGGCGCCAGGCGGTAGTGAAAGGTGATGCGTTGATTCAGTTGGCGCAGGCTCTGCTTTTTGAGCAGTACATCGAGTTCCGGCTGGCCAAACAGAACCACCTGCAGCAGCCGGACACTCTCGGTTTCCAGGTTCGTTAACAGACGCAACGCCTCGATGGTTTCCTCGGGCATGGCCTGGGCCTCGTCAATCACCAACACGACCGGCTTCTGCTCCATGGCATGGCTGATCAACTTTTCGTTGATAGCCTTGAGTACCTGGTGGGCATTGGCGCATCCGGACAGTTCCACACCCAGTTCTTCGGCTACCGCCTCGTAAAGGGTATCCGGGGTAAGCTGCGGGTTCGGGATATACGCAGTGTGGACAATAGGCTCGAGTTCGTTAAGCAGCAGCCGGCACAGCAGGGTCTTGCCGGTGCCGACCTCTCCGGAGATCTTGATGAAGCCCTCCCGCTCTTTCAGAGCCACCAACAGCAGCTCCAGCGCATCACCATGGCTGGGCGCCCGCAGAAAATAGCGGGTGTTGGGCGTCAATGCGAACGGTGCTTCCTGCAGTCCGAAATGGGCTTCGTACATGCTATCGAACGGCTTTCTCCGGTTCCGGTGTAACGGATTCAGACGACTGCAGCAACTCGCGCAGCACATTCATGCGCTCCCGGCTGGCGGACACGTCCGCGTTCATCTCCGGCGTTCCGGCCACAACCGGTCGCAGAAGGATGACCAGCTCGCTCTTGCGCGACTGGAATCTCCGCTGCTTGAAAAATTCGCCCACCAACGGGATCTCGCTGAAGAAGGGAACCGCGGAATTGTTGTCCTCACTGGAGTTCTGGATCAGACCACCGATCACCACGATCTGGCCGCTCTCGGCGCGGATCACGCTGTCGGTTTCACGAACCGTGCTGCTGGCCAGGGGCAGCGTGACGTCCCGCTCACCAATGGTGATCACCTTTTCCTGATCGGTCACCTCACTGACGGAGGGGTGCACGTGCAGGGTGATCACACCGCTTTCGGAAATCTGGGGAGTGACATCCAGCGAAATGCCGGAGAAGAAGGGGGTCAACTCCACGGAGGTTGATGTTGAATCTGTGGCTGTCACAGCGGAGTTGTTGTCATCAAAATCAATATCGGTGACAAAAAACTCGTCGGTACCGACTTTGATGACCGCCTTCTGGTTATTCACCGTTGAAATCCGGGGGCTGGAGAGAATCTGCACATTGCCCTGCTTCCCGAGCAGCTCGATCAGGCCGGTAAAATCGCCGGCGCGCACGCTGGCAGAAAACAGGCCTCCGATATCGGATGTCTGAATGACTTGACCGGCCAAAGCCTGCGCGGTGAAATCCTCCGGCAAACCATCTGAGGCAGTAATGCTGGACGCGCTCTGGATATCCGACCAATTAATGCCCTGCTGGTAGCCTTCGTTAAGCGCGATCTCCAGAATCTTCGCTTCCAGGATCACCTGACGCTGCATAATCAGCTCAGTGCGGCGCAGATACTCCTCAACCATGCGCAAATCCTCGGAACCGGCCCGGACCATAACCAGGCCGGCACCCGGATTGACGATCACCTGTTGGCCATCACCGCCACCGACAATCATGCTCAGGGCGCTTTGAATGTCTTTCCAGAAATCCGACGCCGTTTCCGTGGAAATGGTGGTTCCCACCAGGTTGCGCGTCTCGCCGGAACCGGTGCTGTCACCATTGCTATTGGAGCTACCGGAACTGCCACTGCGTGCCCCCGTCACCTGCCCGGAACTTACACGGGTCTCGGAGCCGCCCTTGCGTTTGAAATGCAGGTAATCAATGGGGAACATCCGCGTCTGGACCTGATCCGCTTGAACACGGAACAGTCGGCCATTGCGGCGGATATCCAGGCCATACAGATCGCCGGCAATATCCATGACTTCTGGTACGGTGACATCACCCAACCGAAGATTGATGCTGATAGTGACATCGGGATGAACCACAACGTTGTAGCGGGTTCCCTCGACCAGTGATTCAAAAAAGCTTGCGGCAGGCACGTCCCGGGCATTGACGTCAAAACGTTCGTCCAGATCGGCGCCTTCGGACAAGGGTGGTAGCAGCGCCGCACTGACGTCAGCAGGCAGTGGCACAGAAGCCGGATCCGACGTGGACGCTACCGGTTCTGGTTGCGTGGCCTCTTCGAGGCTTTGGTCTATGGCGTCCGCAGCATCGGTTGAGGTAGCTGTCGCCGAGCGCATCAACGGGTTGTTACTGCACGCCGTCAATATCAGGCTCAACGCCAGTGCGCCAGTGATTTTAATGGTTGTCATGAATATCCGATTGTCTGTCATTGAGTTCCCCGAACCTGCGGAAGTCTCTCCAGGTACAACACCCGTTCGCGGCCGTTATCCATTACCAGAACCCGATTGGCGTAAATCCGGATAACCCGCACGTTGTCAAAACCCTGGCCTTCCCTGAGGGCCTCACCTTCGATTACGGCGACACGCCTGTCCTTGCTGAAAAGAATGGAATCCAGAGCCAGTGACCGCTCTGGCGCCGGCTTGGCAACTGTGGCCTGCGGACCCGGCGGCCGGGTCGGATCCTGCAATGCATGGGCCGGGCCCGCACAAAAAAGCACAGAGCCGAGCGCCATGCCAAACCACCGACTTGCTGTCTTATTCAGGCGTCTGCTCATCTCATACCCCCAGCCAGGCCTGATCCAGGCTCAGTGTTTGCACTCTGATGACCGCCTCACCCGAGGGCCAGTCTCCCGCGCTGTATTCCAGCCTGATCCAGCCGAGGCGCTCATCCATCGCCTCCAGCCGCTGCAGGTAATTCAGTACATCGAGGTAGCTCCCTTTGATCCGGAGCTCGACATCGTGGGCATACAGCAGTGGCTCAGGCGCCGCCTGCGGCTCCTGAGACGAATGCTCCGGTGCACCCGGTGCGAAAACCGGGGTTGGAGTCTGTAGCTCGAGTGCCTGCAACTCCAGCGATTCCTGGGCTGCCAGAATATTCCTGAGAAGTGCCACCATCACTGTGGGTGCGATCAATTGCCCCGTGGTATCCGCGATCTGCTGATCGAGCCGTTCCAGTCTCTGTTGCCGGGCGTTTAGCTGACTGCGCAACTCCCGGGAGGGATCGGTCGCGAGCTGTGCATTAAGCGTCTGTTGCTGCGCAAGCAGGTCATCCCGACTGGTGGACAGCATCTGGAGGCGATTCTCCAGGCTCTGGTGCCGTTGCTGCAATGGCGTAACCGCAAGCTCCCAGACCACAACCAGGACGAGCACCAGCGCTGTGAGCAGAATCAGTGCCCGCTCACGAATCGGGCGCAGGTTATACCACTGCGCCGCTCGTGCCAGGGAGGTGTTGGACCCATCCGCCATCAGTTGGCCTCACCGTCGCGTTTACTGGAAACATGAAAATCGATCCACCGGCCCTCGTCTGACCGTGACAACCGGAAGACACCAAAAGTTTTTCCGGCAAAGGCCGCCTCGCCCCCCAGATTTTCAAGGTATAGGGGCACCAGAGAGCCATCACGGCTTCGCCCCTCAATGGTGACTCTGTCCGGGCTCGACTCGAGAGTAACGTCGGTTAGCCAGACGTCTTTCGGAATCTGCCGGGCCAGAGCTGACAATTGCGGCGAAAAACTGCGGCCTTCCGAGAGCACCAGACTCTCCACCCGTTCCAGCAAACGCTGGCGACGGGCAAGGGTCTGGGTTACGCGGTTCAGAGCCTCCTCCACTTCCGCATCCGGCTGGCGGGCTTGAACCGCCGCTGAAAGCTCCGCCACGGCCTGCTCAAGCTGCTGATTCTGCCGGTCCAGACGCGAGGCCTTGTTGGCCATCACGGAGTTCTCGTAAGTCAGGAAACCGGCCACTAACGCCACCAGCAGCAACCCCACTAGCAGAACACCAACCGCCGTCCCCGCCTGGAGCCTTTCCTTATGCGGGCGAAGCTCGTCTGTGTACAGATTGACCTGCTGGATCATGGGCGCCCGCCCTCCGGCATTGGCAAGCATGCGCTCCAGGCAGGCAGGCAACGGCTGTCCAGATCGGCCTGAAGGCCCAGGGCGTTCCAGTCGAGGGTTTCGATACCAGCAGCCACATAGGAGGAGAGCATGGAGGCGAGTGGCAGGACACTGTCACGGGCGACAAGACGGATCATCGCCGGCGGCACCTGGCCCAGCTGGCTTTCGTAGTAATCGAGGGAACGCTGCATTTCCAGAGCCAACGACTGAACGGCCGATTCCTGGCTGGCAGCATCACGCAGGTCTTCGGAGGTCACATCCAGTTTGCGCGACAGATACAGGGTGTTGTCTCTGCAGATCACCATCTGGCCGTAATTGTCTTTCAAATGCACCAGTGCTGCCCCGCGACGATTCTCATCCAGCCTGCACACCAGGTTTCGCAACGCCAGCTCAGCGATATCAATGCGGTCCAGCTCCAGCCCCGCCTCCTGAACCAGCCGAACCAGTTCCGAGACCAGAGCTTTCCGGGCCGCGACCACGTTAACCAGCTCACCGCGGCCACGGGAAGCATCCCGGGGAAAGGGGAATACATCAGAAACGGCTTCGGACGGGCTGAAGTCCAGAAAATCCTTCAACTTCCACTTGAGAGCATCGCCCAGCTCCGATTCCTCAATGCCTTCCGGGCGATCCATCTGGAATACCTGATACTGGTCCAGAGGCAGCACAAGTGTCGTCGCAGCGCCCGACCAACCCTGACTTTCCACCAACGCGGCGAGGGTTTCCAGACGCCTGGCAGGCAGACAATCACTGAAGCCCGATCGCCCTGCTTCGGATCCGGCGGATTCCGCCCAGGCGATGCCGTCCGGGCGAATCTCAAGGCAGACCCGCAGACGTGCCCCGGAGCTTCTGAACAGGGCTGTCAATTTTTGTAATATCGGTATCTTTGTCATGGGGTCCGCAAAAAGGATCCGAAGGCCACTCGCCAGCCTTACATCACTATTATATTGCCCAAAAAACCGGCGCTTTCTACGATGGATTACATAATAGATGAGAAAGCGAACGTAACTCTACGTTTTTTTGGCTAATTTCACACCGTTTTTGCAAGTCAGTAACAATAAAGCCCCCGCAAGGCGGGGGCTTTATTCACTTCGGATGCTCAAATCCCGTTTCCCTTCTCAGGGAATTTAGAACGGAAGTACCTAGTAAAATGTCTCATGCAACGCAGGGTGGGTGGGTTGAATGCCACCTACCACTGAGGATTACAGCAATCCCACCAAGATCGAAAATTTTTTCTGTAACGGTTTCTGTAATATTTGTGTCGTGTTTCCCTCAAAACTACACCAAAATCGTTACAAAAAATTTTATCGAACATAGGCACCTTAACACCTGCCTTTTGACGTGTACAAAACACCATCAAGCCTCAATGCCTGTGCTCAGCTTAAGCGTTGTAAGCATGATATTTGAGGTACTTCTGCACTCGTTCCGCGTTTCCTGCCAACATCACCTCAAGGGGAGGCATCCCGTCGAATGCCCGATTGGGGCGCAGCGGCCATTCATTAGCTCGATCTAGGTTCTCTGAATAAATCACCTGAAGAGATTCGTAAATCGATAGCAATGATAGGAGATGCTCCTGCTTGCTCAGGAACTGGTCTCTCCGCTCTCTCTCTAATCCCCATGAATCCAGTATCCGAGACGCTTCACCAAGACGTTTATCGGGCTTAGCAGCATCCATACCGTCTCCTTGCTGTGTAACGCGATGTGAATCTCACGCCCAGTATAGCGGAGAAGATAGGAGGAAGTGGAAGTAGAACGCGGAGCACCACAAGTAGGACAAACCCTCTAAAGGTGGAGATCGCCTGAGCTTCAAGAGACTTGCAATGGGCCGCACCGCGCTGCGCTGCGAACTGGCCAGGGCCGAGGGCAAGGCGCAACTTAGTGTAGCGGCTAGTAGGCTAATCGGCTCAATCGTCTATACTTTTTCACGGTGAAGATGGTCAATGAGATTGGTAAGCATTGTTTTCCGCCGAAAAGCTTTTGGTGCAGCTTTTACGAACCGCCCGAACACGAGGGGATCGCCGATAATGTGGACCTCAGACGCTGCCCTTGTAATCGCTGTATAAATCCAACTGCGGTCCAATAATTTAGTGTCTTGAATCAAGACAATGACCCGCTTGAATTGGCTTCCTTGGGCATCCTGGAGGGTCATGGCGTACCCCAAACTGAGCGCGTCAATTAAGCCTCCTTGCAGATCGACCTTTTCGCCCGTATCCAGCGCGACAGTGCCAATCACGTCATCAACTTGGCCAACGCTGACCAGCTCGCCAAGCGATCCATCCTGAACTCCAGCACCAGGATGATTCTCAGTAAAAAGTACTTGGTCGTTCAGCCTGAACCGAAGAGGAAAATCCTCACTATTAAGATTGAAGTTAAGCAGTGGTGACTCACTGTTCATCCGCTCTTGAATCTCACGATTGACCTCATCGACTAAAACTACCGTTGGCGCGATTACTCGGGAGTCATGAGGTTTCTCCACATAGAGTTCAACAGCCTTATTCTTAGCCTGATGGAGATCTAGGACCTCATGGAAATAAATGTTGCCTACACTGAGCGGCTCGGGAATCTCACCAGCGCTTACAGCCTTAGAATACTCAGGTATCTCGGCGGCCCCCTGTTGACACTTTACGATATCCAACATCGTATTTGGCACGTGTATTGAGAGCACAAGATCATGCAATATTTTTCCCATACCAATGGGCGGCAACTGACCTAGATCTCCCACCAAAACTAACTTACAAGCAGGATTGATGTGGTTGATGATCCGAAACATTGTGGGAAGATCTGTCGTCGAAGCATCATCGATGGCCAGCAAGGCTCTATCATCTGTCACTGGGTCTTCTAGCAGGAATCGTGCAATGGTCATCGCCGTGCAGCCAACGGACTCTTGCAGACGCATTGCAGCGCGATCAGATAAAGCGATAGCGCGAATATTGTACCCCATGCGATCAGCGGCTTTTAGAACAGTCGAGAGCACTGTGGTCTTACCGGTTCCGGCACCTCCTGTGATCGCACTAATCCCCGAAGAGAGAATCTTAGAAACGGCAAGCTCCTGCTGATTGGTCAGATCATAGGGAAGCTCGCCAATTACGCCATTCACAGTTTCGACCTCTACCTCGGTTAACGGCCTTCTGAGATCGATTAGGTGCTTGATACGCGTGGCGACAACCAGCTCCTGTGTTGCAGCAACAGCATCATGAAAGCGACCATCCTCATGATACACAGCAATAGCTGGAGAGCCTTTCAGCCACTCAATGCCCTTCTTATGGTGAGCGGGCGATTTCAGATAATCAGAGGCTCTTGTTTTTAGCTGACTCGCCTTGACCCACGTACTACCATCCTTCATTCGATCTTTGAGAGCCTGGACCACCCCTGCCTGAATTCTTTCCTGGGGATACCTGTCACGTTCCCAGGCATGCCCAAAGCGATGCTTAAGGATGTTGTCGACGTCTTTAAAACTCAGCCCAAAATAAATCAGCTTGTAAGGGTCAGACTTGATCGCCTCAACAGCTCCAAGGCTCTGGTGCTTGAGAACTCTCTTCTGGACTGCACGGGGAATTCGGGCTTTCGACATCCAAGCGGTATGCCTAAGATTCGCATATTTTTCATAACCGGCGCGCAACGCCTGAATAGAATGCGTGGAGAGCAGCCCTGAGAGGGCATCAAGGTCGTTAGGAGTGCCAGCAGTCAGCATGCGGTGTATGTCCTCACCGAACCTAGCCCATAACTGATGCGCCTTGCGAGCCCCTACACCCCTAAAAGCTTTGTCATCGCTGATAAACTGAACAAAGGTCTCGCCGGTATGTGGTAACAAAAACTCCAGATTATCGGGCTCTCGGTATTGATGCTCTTGCTTTTTGATTCTCCCGTAGTCATGCGAATAGGTGCGCTTGTGGCCTTCGACTCTCCAGATCTGCCCAGGAACCGGATCTACAGGCAAGCATTCGGAACTCGCTATAACAGACACACTGTACTTTGCAGACGCAATGGACTGCCCCTCACGCACGGGCACACCTCGGATAATCGTGGCCCTAGAGCGCCGAAAAGGGACTTGCGTGACCCGAATAAGCTCAGAAGCCGTGGTTAGCTCGGGCATTTGAGAAACACCATCAAACCATCGTTCACCGCGTCAACCGTCTCCCGGCTAGAAGCAAGGTTCGACTTAAGCCGTGTATTTTCTCGCTGCAATTGTTCGAGCTTTACTTTTAGGTCTTGATTCTCGGCCTCAAGCTTCGCCAAGCGACTATGATCCGACGCACTTCCCTTAGAGGATAAATCATAGAGCTTCCGCTCTGATTGAGACGCACCTCCTGCCTCGATTAGCGACGACGGCAGCACGCCACTCTCACGAAGTCTGTTTTCTAAATCCTCTAGCTCGGCTTTTATTTTTTCATTTTTTTTGATCGCCTGGTCTGACAGGCCTGCAAGCTTTTTTATTTTTTGCCTGTTCAAGATACCTCTCGGGCCATACACGATCTGCCGAAAATCATCATCCGACATGGAGTCGGCCCATTCTCGAAATTTTTCAAGATAGATTTGTCCTTGCTCCTGCGGGCTGACCATTAAGCCTCCCGAAAGCGCTTCAAAGCCGCGTATAACGTTGTACGACTTACATCATATTCTTTTGCCAGATCGCTTTTAGCCCTTCCCTCGGAAAGCTTCTGATTGATTTCCGCAAGATTCTCATCAGATAAGGATTTCCGTCGACCAATCTGCTTTCCACGCTTCCTTGCGGCCTCTAGCCCCTCTCTCCTCCGCTGCCCGATAAGGCCCCGCTCGAATTCGGCAAATGCGCCAAGCATATGCAGCATCAAAGAAGCCATGGGGTCGTCTTTCTGGGGAGCAAACGTCAGGTTCTCTGAATGGAATTGGATTTTCACGTCGCGCTTTACAAGGTCATCTACGATTGAAAGCAAGTCAGACATGTTGCGGGCGAGGCGATCAATGCTGTGTACATGCAGAGTGTCGTGCTCTCTCAAATAATCGAGACAGAGACTGAGCACTTCTCTGGATCCTGCATTTCTCGCTGAAACCTTTTCGGAAAAGACTTTATCCAACTCGATACCATCGAGTTGGCGATCAGTCTTCTGGCTTGCTGTCGACACCCTGATATATCCAACTTGCTTTCCTGACATAGAATCCCCCAAACTGTTCATAATTCATTATATGCTTTATGAACACAATGTAAAGAAATAAATAATGAAGTTTTATGAACACCATTTTTATAGTCATGGAGGCACTCAAAATAACTGTTCATAAAGTATAGGTTGTTGAACAGCCGACCAACTTTGATTGCCTTCATTTATAGAGAGGCCTCTAACTCTTCCCTAACCTCATTGTTTGGATAGTTCAGTGAGAGCGACGCACCCGAGTTGCTAGCGCTCTGTACTTCGAATTTTGCTTCAATATCTTTTATTAGCCGATAGATTTATCAATGTTGATGGCCATAAGGTGCGCTCACATGTAGTGTGGCTGATTTGGAGCCAGCCATACTCGCCAAAAGCTTGAGCCAAAGATGATATAGATTTGCGGTCTGGCCGAATCCGAAAATTGGTCGAGGAATTTGCATCGAATAGCAGGAAATCAGACAGTGTTTCAACAGGAGTGAAACAAGTGACATCAGCAAATCAATGGCTCGCTAATCTGACCAGCTTATACACACCGACATCAACACAGTTTGATAAAGCGCGTAGTCACCGGGCCGCTATAGAGGCTCGTTTAGATGTATTCCTTGGGATACATGAGATGTTTGAAATTGGCTCTTTGCGGCACGGAACGGGCGTTTGGCTGCATAGCGATGCTGACTACCTCGTTTCATTAAAGGGCATACAGCCGGCTTCCCCCTGGACAATGCTCAGCAAAGTCAAGGCCCAGCTCCAAGCACGCTTTACGAACACCCCGATTGTCACTCGCACGCCAGCAATTGTCTGTAAATTCAGCGATTGCGACGTCGAGGTTGTACCGGCATATGCAGCCCACAATGGATATAACATTGCTAATCCGAGAGGGGGATGGATGCTTACCCACCCCAAAGATCACAATAGTTACGTCACTGCGGTGAATACAAGACATAACGGAGCCGTCAAGAGGCTAGCTCGACAAGTTAAGCTTTGGAAGTATGAACGGAATGTTCCAGTTTCTTCTTGCTACCTTGAGATGCGAACCGCCAAGCATATGGATGGAGAGACAGCATATGTCGCACTATGGGACCTCTACCTAACGTTAAGAAAAATGCGCGATACCTCTCTAGCGGCCATGAACGATCCTACGGGGCTTGGTTCTCGATTTGGCGCATGCTCATCGGAGGCAAATAGGTTAGAGGCTATGTCCAAGCTCAACACGGCGGTTGATCGTGCACTGAAAGCAAAGGACTACGCCAAAGAAGGCTTTGAAGATTTGGCGATCTCACAATTAAGGCTTCTTTTCGACCGCTAAGGATCTTAACTAATGTGTAGCTCGGCTTCATATCATCCCCCTGCCAGCAAGATCATGCAATTGCGTCAGAACGAGGACGAATCTCTCCGACTATTGCTTGCGCAGCGTCGTTTGTACTCGCGCGCAAAAAGATACCTCTCCGCACGGTTGAATGGCATGATCATAATCGGAATTGGCGCGCCCTTAGTCTCTTTAATTTGGCAAGAGGCAGCATTTCTGACCGGGGCAATTGCTGGAATCTGGGTCTTCCTCAGTCGAACGTGGCTCTCAGCGCGGGAGCGCCTACTAAAAGGACAAGCCGCCTACGTCCAAGAAAGATTTGATTTTCGTGTGTTCGCAATGCCAGAAGCAGCAAACCGAATCATCAAAGTCTCTCCAGAAAAAATTGCCCTGGAAACAGCAGAGATCAATGATCTTCACCAAGTCGCCCAGGATCAGCACGTTTTTGATTGGTATCCAATCAACCCTGAGGATCCCGGAGCCGTATCTGTGGCGATTTCACAACGCGCCAATGCTTCATACTCCGATCAACTTTTGGGCAAAACCGCGTTCGCCTGGACAGCTTGCATGAGCATTTGGGCAATGGTCCTGATTGTCGCCTGCACCATAATTGGGCTGAGTTTAAGCGATTTTTTAATTGGTATATTCCTGCCCCTTTTGCCCGCCGCGCTCGACATTTCAGATTTTAGAAGTAGTGTCCGCAAGGCTGCGGGCGAACAGAGAGAATTGGCCTCAGCAATCCAACGAAGATTGGAGGATCGAAAAACGACGATTCAGCCCGGTGAATTGCAAGTTTGGCAAGATCGCCTCTTTGAGATTCGAAGCACTTCACCCCTTGTCCCTGACAAACTTTACTGGGGGTCGCGCAACAAAAATGAGGCGGCAATGCATTCCGCCTCTAGTGGATTTCGTCGTCGTGAAACTCAGAGCGAGGAATGACTGCACTTTCCAAAAGATAGAATCTCGGTTAGCCAATGCCTCGCAACCCGTGATCATTGCCCGGCGACGATGCAACCTCAGCGCAAACAGGCCCGCTCATCTCTTGCAGAAACGTAATCGAAATTTTTGTTTCTCAGCGGAGTCTTGCTTCCCCCTCGCACGCATGTTTTGAGCGCAATATTTAATGTGCTTTAGCATATTGTTGGTCAGCCCATACTTTTTCTCAATAAAATCATTCTCGTTTACATTGCTAAACCAAGCTCCTTCTGGATCTACATATACATAGAGTGCAATGTCCCCAGACAAGTAGACGTGATGATTAACTCTTCTATTCTTTTTTACTGCTTGGTTTTGCAAAAGACGCAACTGGATGCTTAACCGAGCCTCGCTGAGAGCAATGCCTACCTCGCAAATTTCCAGTAATCTCTTTCCCTCGCTTTCCAGTGAGTAGAATTCAGCAAAAGATGCCAATCTCTCGATGTCAAAGGAGCCGAGCTTTTTACCCGATTTATAACGTCCCAGGGTCAGACTGCTGAATCCAATACCTACCTCTTTTTGAATTGGCAAATATTGGCGCTCGATATCGTCGAGACGAGGTGCGAGGAACGCGTTGATGAATTCTATGTTTGAAAGGGTGCAATTTGACATAATTTCTTCCTCTATAGTCCCCGCAGAAAGAATTATGTGTCTTGGTTTCTTGAGAGAATATGCTCCGGGAGTTACCCATGCGGCGCGGGGAAAACCGCTGTCTGAACGAGACAATATAAGATATTCATTTTTTATTGAGAAAGTCAATGAATCTGATAGGTCCCAAGGGTTTTGCCCCGTTACCGGGAGCAGTCTTTAAACGACAGACAACTTACGAACCTGAGCAGCAGGTCTAGGCCAAATTGAGGAATTATGGAAACGACCATATCAACCAAACTTATTACAATAGGCCAATCCTCTCGATTAAGTGTCTCAGAGAACGACGGCGGAAACAGGACTTGAAAAGGTCTCGCGAAAGCCAGTGGGCTTTGCCCGAATTACAGAATGCGAGGTTGAGTAAACTGCCTTCCCTATCTGAAGCTAGTCGCCAATCCAGTTCTTCCTTGCCACTATTCGCCCTAGCTTATAGCCGAGAAATGGATAGTCTTCCCAGTGCGAGAAGTATCGTTCTGCGGAGGAAGGCTCGACTCCCAGCTCAAGTAGGTAGGCTGTAACCTCGGAGTCAATTGGAAGCTGAGAAAAATCGTGCAGTAGCACCATGCAGTGAGCGGCAGAATAGGGGCCAATACCTTTGATTGCGATAAGATCTGCATATGAAATTAACTTTTCATCTGCATCACCGTTTACAGAAAGCATTTCATTTTCTATGAGGTCATTTGTTGCATTCGCTATAGTCTGAGCGCGAAACCCGAGCTTGCAAGCTCGACCAACCCTCTCGAACCCAACACCTTGCAATACGAGCGGCGATGGGAAACATCCTTCGGCTAGATTTACGAGTTCCGCAACCATGCTTTTTGTCTGATTCCAGGTTGTATTGATTGTGCAGATTGTTTTTACAAGATCTTCGTAAAAGCAACTTCCGCGTAGAAGACGTCCTCCTCCAGCGCTCAGGAAATTCGAGATAGAGGGATCTACTTTGCATGCGAGAGCGTGAAAATGAGTTTGATCCCAGTCGAGAGATAGCCAGCGCGTAACGAGCCTAAGGACGTTCGATTCATCCGAACAGTCGGTCTCAATGAGAAGCACTTTGTCCGAGACTTGTCGAACGGAAATACTTCCTCTCCAAGGGCCGATGACGTCTTTGCGAGATAGGCATTCCCCGTCCCACCTCCATGGTTCTAGCTGGACCCAGCCGTGGCTCTCGACCGTTTTAGCCAAACTGAAGGTTGACGGGCACTTAAGTCGATATGAGTGCATTTGTGGATCTGCCTTTCTGAATGGGTTTCACTGAGTTCGATCTGGTATCCTAACGAGGTTTTTGATTTTGAACACGCTTAGCCACCCTAACCAACGGGGTTTTGCAATCATATGAGAACAATCGATCTCTTTTGTGGTGCGGGAGGACTGTCTCTGGGCTTTCAGCAGGCCGGCTTTGAGACTGTTGCTGCTGTCGAACTAGACCGGCCATCAGTTGAGACATTCGCTTCACATTCTCCAAATGCAAACCTAATAGATTCGGATGTGAGGGGGGTCGATTTTTCTGGTTTCCGAGGCCAGGTAGACGTTGTCATCGGCGGGCCACCCTGTCAGCCATTCTCAACTGGTGGATTGCGGAAGGCTAAATTAGATGAGCGGGATATGGTTCCCGAATTCATCCGCGCAGTCACTCAGGTTCAGCCAGAAGCTTTTGTCATGGAGAACGTTCCAGGCCTCGCCACTGGTGCATGCCGCGCTTATTTGACAGAAGTCATGGTAGCGCTCGAAGACCTTGGGTACACAGTAGATGTCCGAGTTCTTAAAGCCGAAGAATTTGGAGTGCCACAGAAACGGCGCAGAATGTTTTTGGTCGGAATAAGAGGAGATAGGTTTTGTTTTCCTCAGCCGACTCATGGAGAGGGGGGACTGCTGCCGATAAGAGTCGCTGGAGACATATTATCGGCTGAGCCATTTGGTCAACCCAACACGTCAAAAGTTTACTACGCCAAAAAAGTTGATCTCAGAAAATCCCCTTATCAAGGACTTTTGTTCAATGGTGGTGGGCGTGCAATTGATCTCGGCCAACCGTCCCCAACAATCATTTCGTCGGCAGGCGGTAACAAAACCCACTTCGTGGATTCGCTGGGAATTGTTCCCGAGTATCACCGGTATTTGATGGAAGGCGGGAAGCCTAAAGAGGGAGCTGTCCCCGGTTGTAGACGATTGACGGTTGAGGAATCAGCTTGCTTGCAAACATTTCCGCAAGATATTCAGTTTTCAGGTCCGAGAAGCGCCCAGTATCGGCAAATTGGTAACGCGGTGCCCCCACTCTTAGCGTATTCGGTTGCTGATGCGCTCAGACGGCAGGTGTTTGCACATGAACCTTGTCTAGATATTGCTGCCAATCAGGCTCAGTACGTTTTGCTTTGATAGAAGGAATTATGGGGTATGGCCCGCAGCGTCAGAAATGAAAAAGTGGAGCAAACTGTTGATAGGGTCTTGTCTGTGGTTGATGACTATCTTCAAGCTGACCTGAAAGCTCCTCTACCGCAATCCGCGCACCGTCGTGTCATCGATAAAATGATCAGCTCGAAAAAAGGCAGCGTTCGTCTTGCGACGCTCTTTCTACTTTTTTACTGGAGCCTGGTGCCTGAATGGAACAAAAAAGATATACCTGTCGGGATTCGAGGCAAGTATGGGGATAAGCGCCTAGCGGAGGAGCTGAAAAAGCGAAACATCACCCTCCATGACAATATCACTGCGTTCGGCGAAAACCTCGGTTGGAAAGGAAACGTTAGAGAATTTGACCTTTCCAGCGATCAGCGATTCTCTGCAATAGCAGAGCTGGGTGTTTTATCGACTCAAGAAGTAGAAACAGTCGCTCTTTATCTTGCTAAGAGATTCGCTGAATCGCAGGTCATAATTAACCCCTTACCTGATGTCGGGGACGATATTTTAACCTTCGCAAGGGCAAGGACCCTATTGAGTCAGTTGGTTGCATTGCGGTCTGAAGGACATATCCAGCAGTTTCTGGTTGCAGCCATGCTTGAGGTCCATAGAGAGCCTCATGGCTACGAAGTCCGAACTCATCACCCCCACGCTTCAGACAAATATGACGCAACGGCAGGAGATATTGAGGAGTTCTATGAAGGGCACCTGAGGCGTGCCTATGAAGTTACTGTCAGGCCGGATTGGAAAAACCGGATCTCCAACTTCAAAAATAAAATGGATGAGTTCGGCTTGTCTAAGTATGTGATTATTGCTTCCGATATTTCGAACGACCCCGAGTGGGGCGAGCCAGCGGAGATGCTGACAAAACTGGAGCATTATGGACGCGATATCGCCGTAGTTGATATTAACGAATTCATGAACGTGTTTGCCGCCGAACTGTCGGCGAAGGAATTGCGAAATGCAATTAACAGAACTCACGAATTCCTAATGAATGACAGGCTATGTGGTCGCCCAGAAATTATCGAGAAGTACGCCGAGGCTGTGTCACACTGGCTTGATTCGTGTTCCTGACTGGCACGGTCGATAAAAGGTGGATGTTCATCAAGGACCACTACTGATGTCAGATCCGGAATATGTTGAGTACAAATTTGAAGCGCAGTTCGAAGGAAAAGACTGCCCTGTTGTTGTCCTCGAAGGGCAGCTGCCTGATAGACTCAAAGGGCTCTCACTGATTCACCAAGATCTCCAGCAAGTTGACGCCATACTAGCTGAGCTGGCCTCAGATAACTCCGGCTCCATTCCGCTTCAAAAGGGACTTCTGTTCGGGGCGTTAGCCCTCTATGGGAAGTGCTTTACAGAGGCAAGAGGTAGAAAAACAACCTTGAAGCCTGAGAGTATCTTCAAAAAAGCACCAGCAGAACTTAAAGCTCGCCATGATTGGTTAATGCGACTCCGTCATGAGTTCGTGGCTCATGGTGGAGACGCGCAGGAGGAGCAACTAAAACTTCTTCTCGTGCTGAAACCAGCAGAAGAGGAGAAAGGTGTTATCACCCTGATAGGCCACGGAGCTTCAGCACATAGCTTGGAAATCGAACTCATCCAAGAGAGCCAGGAGACGGTGAGATACGCCACCCGAAAGCTATCGCTGCAAATCGATGCGCTTCAGCAAAAACTGCTGAAGAAATTCGATGGTGAAGGACTTGAGTGGGCATACCAAAATACGGTGAAAGGTTAAGAGCGTGAGCCAAAGTGCCCAAACGCGTCATTCCTAAATAAATCATTGAATATCAAAACTTATCATCAAACAATCAATAGCAGCATTTTTCACGATTGCTAGGATAACTCCTGACATTCAACCAACAGTCAGGAGAAGACAATGTCGAAGAAAAGCAACCATCGAGCGGATATCAAAAACGGAAACAAGGGCACTCCGGGAACCAATATCACGTACGACCAGAATCAGGGTAACCGGGGTAAGCAGATCAATCCCAATCAAGCGAAAGGCAAGTAAACATAGAAGGCGGGGGTGATGACCTCCGCCTTCCCACGACATAATTCTTATCAACTCCAGATTAGAACTGCTGCCATGGGCAGGAAAGCGAGACCAAGTCTCTCCCTGGCGTCACACCACTGGGCAGGTGTCGCGTTTGCCAGGCATCCTTGCCGGCGCTGAGCCCCGATCTTCCTGATCACAGAACTCTCTCACATTATCTGCGTTCCAGGTGAAGGCCGTAAGCAGATATGGCTGTAAAGCGATTGCGACATCTCTTACGCGGAGACACAGCTGGCCATGGCATGTAGCATGCGGTCGATTTTCAGGATTCCGTGTATCTAAGGAGTTTTACGTGAGGTATTTCCAGTATTCTTTACTGGCTCTCACCCTGGCTTTTGGGTTATGTGCAGGGGCCTCAGAGACCGTAAAGAAAACGTCAGCCGGCATCTGCCACCCCCCCGCAAGCTCTTACTACGATCGAACGACGAACTTTCGCGCATTCCAATCCATTGAGGCATGCTTAGCCAGTGATGGCCGCTTACCTGAGAGCTTGGTCCTTTCAGACTCATCTCAGTCTCCAATAAATGACGTTGAAACCTACGACCGGTCAGCTTTTGGACATGGCTGGAAAGATGCTGATGGGGACTGTCAGGACAGTAGAGCTGAAGCTTTAGTCGCCACTTCAAGCACAACTGTGCGTTTTGCCACAGATAAAGCCTGTCGAGTAATCGCAGGCCGCTGGGTGAGTCCTTTTACAGGGAAAACTATACAGAACAGTAACGAGATCGACATTGATCACGTTGTGCCACTGAGATGGGCTTGGGAGCATGGCGCTAAAGGTTGGGCAAAGGCCAAAAGAGAAAGATTTGCAAACGACCTGATCAACCTCTGGCCCGTCGAATTAGGACTAAATCGAAGCAAAGGTGCTCAGCCCCCGAGTGATTGGTTACCCCCATCTAGCCAATGCGGGTATGTCGCAAGATTTACGCGCATCGTTAAAAAGTATGGTCTGGAGCCATCGCAATCCGAAACCAAATGGTTACTAACATTTCTGGATCAATGTCGTCGTAGGTGACCACCTCCCAGTTTTAATACACTGGCGATAATTAAAAGCGGAACCCGAAGCAGCTGTAGAGAAAAATAACCGAGAGTGATCGGGCAGTAGCAACACAGGCAATTCTCATGAAGATCACAGTAGGCTGCGGTCACGTGTACAGGTAGGAGTTATGGAAACAAAGAAAAGTGGAAAGAATGCCAAGAAAAAGGGATTCAAACTAACCCGACAGCTAATACGCATGGCAATCAATGACGGCTGGACCCAAAAGGATATCGCTGATCGCTGTCGAACCCACCAATCAATTGTCAGCGCCTGGTATAAGGGTCAAAAGCTGGCCACCGAACAACAAGTTAGGCCTTTGCTGGAAATCTACGGACACAAAATCCGACGTAATTCATTCCGGGTATACTGGAATATCGATCCCGAAACCCGAGAAAAAAAGTACTATCGAGTTGAGGGCAAAGTCATCTTAGCTGAGGCCTTCCATGACGCCAGGAGAGAGTCATCCGGCAAACTGACGAAAAAAATCCCGATCCACAAACTCGTCGTGCATCATCAAGGTAACAATCGATTCCGCGTCGTACTGCAAAGCCGTCTCTACTTTCAGCACAGCTCACAAGAGCTGGAGTCCAACGTTTCTGACGCGATCTGGGGATCTCAGATTCATCCGGACCTCCTATCAACTGATGACCTTGTTAAGTTTATTGATCAGTATGCGGCGGAAACGTTGCGGGACTTTCCCAGCGATGCAAACACTCTTCCGTTCTTAATCCGGCAATCCCTCTTACAGCATGGCTTCGAGGTCTCTGAAGTTGAGGATTACCCTGCGTCTTGGTAGGTTAGCTATACCCCAAGGCCAAAGTGCTCCTTAACGCACATATATGCGAAAAAGCGCAACAGGCCTGAGCTGCTCAATGAAGCAAAGCCTCGTGACCAGCCCCTTGCTGCCACGACGCCATCAGGCCATTTTGGAGTGCACTAGTGCTGCCGACTAACGGCTAGGCGAACGGGAAACGTGCCTTACTAGCCGAATCGCCTTAGTGCTGTAAAGGGTATGAGGTGGGACGATGCCCAAGCCGTCAGTCATTGACCGCTTGGGCATTTTTTTGGAAACCGCCATTCCCTCCACTCCTGCGTACCTGGTTTTGGGCTATTGGGCCATAGCTCCCGATATAGCATCATTCGATCCTCCCAGGCTTGCCTAAGCTCCTCTCGTGTAGCCGTGAGTAACCTTTGCCGATCAGCATCATCCTGAGCTTGCTTTATCTGCCTAATCTCCTTTGCGCTAAGCCCGGTCATTTTGCAGCCCTCATTGTCCCGTTCGAGAATTTCGCTATAAGTAAGCTCGTCGGATTTTTCGTGTAGGTCTCTGCATTGCTCTCTACCAAATACCTCACGGTGCCACTGGGTTTACTCCAGCCGGTAATCTGTGTGTCTCATCACAGGTTAATGCGTATCGGCAGAACCTGTAATGATCACTTTTCTGTGGTTCAAAGTTTTATATGCTATGTAGCCGGCGTAACAGCGCTGAATTTCCCTATTCTAGGAAAAGCCTAAGCCCTTCTGCACACGTTGTCGACGCTAAAACCAGAGGCTCTATCGTCCTGGAAGATCTCGGGATTAAACTTCAGGTCTACCAAACACATACTTGGACAGAAACAGGTCTGGGATATCCAGGGGCGCTGATCTACCAGTGCGGGATTACCGACTCGGCCACTCAGAATGCAACAAGGTAAGAACGAGCGGTCTTCGACCTGGCCTATCATCATGTGCCTCACAACGCTCGCGTTATTGGAATTTAGCAGTCATACATTAACGACGCGGTCGACTTCTCAGTTGTGATTCAACGGACGTTAGAGAGTAAGAAACTTGGGTTCCCGGGTAAGAAGATCTCACAGAACATACTGGGCGGGTTTGACAAAGCAGACATTACCTTCAGGGAACCCGCGATGGAGATCCAAAGGGTGACTTATCTGATGCGGTTTGGCAGAGTCCTCGTAAGCAGCCCGCCGAGAAGTCAGGCACACCTCTATATGAAATAAGGGGCACTAATTGAGGTTTCTTGAAGAAGGTCCAGATATCCCAGATCGCTTACTCCAAGAACGCGACGCAGGAAGAGTGGTATTTCTGTGTGGCGCAGGCGTTTCAATGCCTTTTTTTCCTAGCTTTCCGAACCTCACAAAGTATGTAATCGATCAACTCAAACCGTCACCACAGTCCCCCGCATACCAGGCTTTTGAGGCGTGGAGTCGACCTCAAGACGAAGCAACTTTCTCTTTCCCCATGTCTTTGGACCAAATTTTTAATTTACTCCAAATGGAGTTCGGTAGAGAGAAAATTAACCTACACGTTGCAAAGTGCCTGACAGCCAAGGAATTACCTCCCGAAAGCCACGATCACCACGGGATCATAGCTCGGATTTCGACTGATGGCGATGGCACACCCCAAATAGTGACTACGAACTTTGATTTACTTTTTGAGGCAGCCATTCCCGCCGCAACAAGGCATACACCTCCATCTTTTCCAGACCTGAAACATGGAACGTCCGTGAGTGGCATAACGTATCTGCATGGAAGACTAGATGACTCGGATAACACCTCCCACGATTACATCCTTTCAAGTTCAGATTTTGGCCGCGCCTATCTGGTTCAGGGCTGGGCAACGAATTTCGTCCGTCAGCTACTTGAGAGTTACACCGTCGTGTTACTTGGGTATCAAGCCGAAGATCCTCCGATCAAATATCTGCTTCAAGGCCTAAATAGCAGTTACGAATATGCCCGGGACCGAATATATGCATTTGATCAAGGAAGCTCCGAGGAAGTGGGATCTAAATGGGCAGATCGAGGTGTGACTCCAATCCCCTATGGAGGTGGAGCAGATCATTCGGCCCTTTGGAATACACTAAGCGAGTGGGCCAAACGAGCAGATAATCCGAGACTTTGGCGGGAGTCAATTATCAACCTGGCTCAAAAAAAACCTGACAATTGCATGCCTTATGAGCGAGGCATGTTAGTGCACCTCGTCAACACCACTATCGGTGCTAAGGAATTTGCAGATGCTAATCCAGCTCCACCCGTCGACTGGCTGTGCGTTTTTGATAAGAACGTTCGTTACGGCCAACCGACAACGCGAACATTCGGAAATAATGAAACATTTGACCCTCAGTGTGCCTTCGGTCTTGATAGCGATCCTCCAAGGCCCGAGCCTGACCCTTTGAGAAGTCAACTCAACGACTGCGAAGACCCTGTCAATTGGAAACATGGCGATGAGAGCCTGGACTACACAGAGCGTCTTGCAGGACTTAATAGACCCGTAATGTCTGCCAGATTAAGGCACCTGACTCGGTGGGCCGTGAATCAAATCGATCAGCCACTACTCGCATGGTGGGTTGCTCGACAACATCAATTGCATCCAGCGATGATCGAGCATCTAGATCGTCAGATTGACTCATCAGAAAAACTTAACAGTGAGTCAAGAGCTATTTGGCGGAACATATTAGAGGCACTCCGAATTCCTCAAATCGATCCACACAACATTGGCTGGTATAAAATAAAGGATATGGTCAAAAAGGACGGATGGAGTCCCAGCGCCACCCGTTTTTTTGAGTCTGTCATGGAGCCGGTCTTTGCAATTAAACCGCCACTTGGGATTTATCTTTCCAAACCACCGGAAGGAAATTGGTCGGAAACTCCACTTCACAACATCTTAAGACTGCAAGTGCACTTTCCGTCGACACACGGTGAAAGTATCGATTGTCCTGATCAAAACGTTAGGGACCTGTACAAAGCTTTTGAACGGAACTTGATTCTTGCAAGCCAACGACTGGCCGATGTTGGCGGCTTCTGGCTGTCACCGAAGAGCCTCTATCCCGAACATAGAACAGACACTGATGCGTACGTATCAGAAGAAAGCGCTTATCTGGATACTTTTGTAAAGATTCTTCTGAGAATGGCTGAACTCGATCCTGAAGCGATTCGTGCTCACGTTAAGTTGTGGCCCAAGAATGACCCCTATTTTTTCGACAAACTACGACTCTTCATATGGAATAACGCAGAGATAACCTCTATCGATGACGTAGTTTCATCAATTCAAAAATTCACCAGTGAGCAACTGTGGAGCCCAGATAACCGCAGAGAGCTGCTTTTCCTTTTGCGGGATCGTTGGAGTGAAACAACTGATAGGCAAAGGTCTCTTCTTTGCAAAAAGCTTTTAGCAGCAAATTCAGATCTCCCATCTGATCATGATTTTGATGCAAAAAGACACCACCAAAGGCGCTTCGTTAGGACACTCGCCTGGCTTCAGAGTAAGGGATGCAAATTACCACCAGACATCGAAGATGACTACTCAAGACTGAAGCAGCTTATAGACAACTGGTCCGATGAGTGGGTGCAGAGCGCAGCTTCAGCGAATGACATGCGTTCGGGAGCGGTGCAGATGGATACGGATCCGAGCATCTTCGATCACGTTCCAATAGGAGACATCGCGGACATAGCTTTATCAGAGGATCAGAGGCGCAATCCCGGAGATTTTGTCGAGCCTAAGCCTTTTATTGGTCTGGTAAAAGCCAGCCCGCACAGGGCACTCGCAGCACTGGCAGATAAAGCAAGCACTGGCGAATATCCGTGGGTTCTGTGGGAGCAGCTTTACTCAAACTGGCCAGAAGACCAGCCACTAAATCAAACCCGACGCTTTTACGCTTGGATGCGGCAATTACCCAATGATGTTTTGCTGGCTATGAAGGGTTGCCTAGGAGATTGGTTCCGAAATCGATTCCCTTCACTGGCTGCTAGGGACGAACTCTATGCCTATTCCATGTTTGATGAGCTATTAGCAAAACTTATTTCAAACGGCGCAAAGGCAACTCCAAGTACGATTTTAGAGCAAAGGCGAGCTGGGATCGTCGTAAAAAAGTCGCGTAAAACCATTTTTTACGCGCGAAATAGTGTTATTGGTGATGCTATGGAGGGCTTGCTCCGAACTCTAGACTCAAAGAAAGACACTTACCCCGAGGGAATCCCTCAAGAAATCGGCCAAAGAATTCTCGGTCTATTAAACTCGCCTGGTGAGGGTGCTGATCACGCAGTATGCAATGTTTGCCTATATATTCCCTGGCTGAATTCACTTGATCCAGACTGGACCAATACAAATGTAATGCCTCTATTGTCTCTGAACCGCAACACTGCCGAACCAGCCTGGAGCGGCTTGATGAGCAATCCATGGACGCAGGTCCGCAGCTTCTTCCCTCAAATCAAGAGTGACTACATTGAGCTGCCTTTACAGATGGAGGAATGGGGCTGGGACGAAGATACGCGAGGCCAGTTCAACTATTGGTTGGTGCTAGCCGCCGTCGCCCCCTCTACCGAAGACGGCCTCAGTTTTGACGATGCACGAGAAATCTTAAGGAAAGTGCCCCAGTCTGGTCGAGAAAAGGTGATCAATGCCCTTACAAGGATCGGTGCCAACAAGGACGGGTGGAATCGATTCGTAATACCCTTTGTAAAGGAGGCATGGCCACAGGACTTGCGCTATCAGGACGAATTAACAACAAAGGCTTGGTTAGCTCTGCTTGATGACACTGGGGCCTCATTTCCCGACGTTTTTAATGTAGTCAGGGAATTTCTACGCCCTGTCTATTCAATGAGCCTAAGCCTCTTCAGGTTTCACCACATGACGGGAGAGAAGGAGCCGCTCACGGTTAAATATCCGGAGATCGTGTTAGACATGGTAGACAGAGTCGTGGCGCAGAATGCAACACGCATTCCTTACGATCTTTCGCAGATTCTCACTCTTTTGGAAGACACCAAACCCGAGATTATTTCTGACCGGAAGTTCTATCGACTGCGGGAGCTAGAGCAAAGCATGTAAATATCTTTGTCCCGGCAGGTGACCAAATAATTGCACTACTTAATAAAAGAGAGCCCAGAACGACAAGACCTGAACTTTTTCTGACTTGAATCAGTCATTAATTCCCAGGTCTCGCCTTCGGTTCTCGGCAAACCCTTTATTTAACTCCAATCGAAGGCGTGGTCCTGAGGCGGCAACGGCCTACCGATCCAGCTTTTTTAAGTAATCCCTTTCATGTGAACGCTGTTTTGCCATCTGACTTGCTACTCTCCGTCTGTCTTGGCTCGCGCATAAAAAGCAATTCCTAGCTTCCAGAATCATATGTTGTGCTCAGAATCGAGATCAGGCCTGGGGATTGGCGCATCCAATTTCGCTTTTGAAATGTTGTTGTTGTGAGCATTGTACTGCCAGCGAATGAATTGCTCCCTGTACATCTCGTTTTGCCGTTCCAATTCACGGATTCTCGTCAAAAGCCTCTGAATCCTTCCATGCGCAGTGTTGAGATCATTCGGTCGGTTCGTCTCTTCGAGCCCTGTTTTGAGAGTTCTCTTCCTGATCTGGAACTCCTCTTTGACTTCAGGTCGACGGTCAAGCGCTTGCCTCGTCGTCTTTATTCCACAGGCGGTTTCACATGCCCGCACAAGCAAAGCCCAGGTCAGTTTGCCTTGCCACCCTCTGAGCAGATTTAGTATCCGCTGAACCTCATCCTCGGTTAAATGCTTTGCCATAACTTAAAATTCCATGAGTGCTCTCAACTCGTCCTGAACAACTTCCACGCGATTTCGGTCGGAGCCAAGCTTCGAATTCGCCGTATCAGGGAGCTTCCCATTCGCTTCAAGAGCTTTTTTGGCGGGCAAGTACCCATTATCTGTGCACCTGATTACCGCACCGTCTTCCAAGCTGGGATCTTCCAACAGAGCTATGAGTTCATTTGCACGCTTGAGCCGATCCAGTCTATCTATAACCCACTTGTCTGCACCGAAATATCCTTCCTCAACGCCCTGTTGCGCCTCGGCGAGCGACTTCTTCAGACCGTCACGTAAAACTCTGATTCGCTTTAGTCGCTCTTCATCGCCCTTGATGCATACATGTTCGCTACACCCCAAGCAGTCGCGATCCTTTTGGCATGGCTCCATTGCAAAGTCATGAATGCAGACACCTATGAGGGTTCGATGAGCGACTCGATCCTGATCTAGCATACCCACAAGATCTGATGCCAAGATCGGCTCATTTGAAGAAACCACGGCGATTAAATTCGACTTTTGTTCGCCAAGCCCCATAGATTTCGCTTCACCAACCAGCTCTTCGTCGCTCCGGTGGTTGTAAACTTTGTTCTGACTTAAATCGAGTCGGCCAGACCATCTAGCAAGTTCCGTTTCACCTACATTTCCTCGTGCTGCCAACGTATTCAAGTAGTGGCGGAACTGATGTGTCGTGAGTTTGTATTGGTCGCCGTTGTACCCCCAGCGACGAAAGATGTTTAGGCCCTCAGACCTCTTTGAGCCCTCACTTCCAGCATTCATTGTCAAAGATTGATTGAGAGTGTTGTTGTCAATGGAGCGGATCATGTAGGGCTTCAAATGCCCATGACCATGCCCTTCCTGCTCTCCAAGCTGACCGACAAAGTAGCAATTCAGAGCATCCCTGTACTTGATAGTCTCGTTTTTATCGACATAAGGAAAATGCGGCGGCAAATAGCGGGCACGGACTAACACGTTCAGTTTCCGCAATGTAAGAGTATGCCGATCCTCTTTGCCTGGGGCAGCCTTGCCCTCATACATACCTGCCAGGGCCTCATTCACGATCGCGTTTGGCAGAGCCATTCCCTGCTTATTCTCAAAATATCGCTTCTGCTGAGCGAGCCATTCTCTTAGACGACCTCTAGAAGTCTTTCCATTGAAGGATAGACATAAGGCCCCCAAAGCTTGGTCAGCATTTAGTGGGGCATCCTGGTCACATCGAGGAGAGCGATCATGTGGTGGAAAGGAATCCGGATTTTCTTCGAGGAACTTCGCAAGTTTGCGAGGACCCTCTGTAATGCTCCGAATTCGCCTTATCGCTTCTATACAGTGTTCCGCAAGCGCAGTGGGTACAAGTTTAGGAGAGTGCCCAAAACCTTTCTCGCCGAACCAATTGATAGTTAATGGCCTTTTTGACTCGACGCTGTCACCGACAACCTCAGAGGAAATTGCTTTCTGATTTTCATACTCTGGAGGTAAACATCTATTTGCCAGCAGATTCAGCTCACCAACACGACTAGGCTGACTCAAAAGAATAACGCAGTTGGACGTGACGAAAATATCTCTTGATGACTCCGGATTGTTCGACCAAATCTCTCCAAGAGCATCGAGGACCTCAGTCGAGGGCATCTTTTTCGCCGCATTTTCTTTATTTTTTCTATGGCCCCGCGCATCGTTCGGGCGGGGAATTGAGTTGGTCCAACTAATACCACTTTTGGTAAGGCACTTTTCCGCGAGAAACTCTGCCAGTTTTTCCAAGGCCCCGCCTATTCGATACGCACGGCCCTCGGAGAATTTTTCTCTGCACATACTGGCGGCCCGGTCGAAGTCGCTCGCCAAAGCTTCTGTCACATCAGCTTCCGCGTTCGCATGCATGAGAGAGGCTTCAAGGAGCTGGAGAGCCACGGTCTCTTTCACATCGTCTGTCGGTGCAAGGCTCTGTTGATACAACACGTATGCCTTTGCAAATTCGATAATACTGGAGTCGAGAACCCCCTTATCTGGGTCAAATGCTTTGCTTCTTATGCTTTCGCCCAACTTCCCGAAGTTCACACCTTTGATCCAGAACGACCAATCAAATCCGTTCCAGTTGAGGGGCTCGTTCGGTTTATCATAGCCGGTCAGGGTCTTAGCAAATAAAATAAATTCTTTGAGTTGTTGCTTTGCACTGATCTGCGCCTTCGGCCTAAAAACGAGAACATTACTCACCTTGCACTCCTTGATTTCTCATTTCCGAACAACGCCGAACAACGCTTTCGACAGCTAGAATGACTCGATCATTGACTTCAGCCATTGTCCTATCACCGGTCACTCGAAGTATTTCTTCTCGTTCTTCATAGAGGTCGGTCAAAACCTCCTCATGAGGACCATCAAGCCACGGATAGAATTTTGAGCAGGTATAACAACTAATGGGCGCGTTGGCACCGCAGAACGCCATATTTCCGCATGTCCCGACATTGTCTGAGCCATCGATCGTTCGTATCCGGCTGGATGGGTCGCTACCTCTTACCGCATCTTTTTCACTTTTTACTACAACGCCGCTAAACGCTTGAGCTAAGGGCGCGAGCAGAGGACCAATCTTTGCGTCGAGCCGGTGCGCCATAGCATCAGATAATCCGACATAAACTCCAGCATTTTGCTCATCTTCATGATCAAGTGCGGCTGCGATAACACCGACACCGCGACCATCCTTGTCTAGATCGCTGCCGAGGCTGTATCTGAAGCGTTGCGGAATAAGATGTATTGGGTCCCCAGTTCGCTCCGAGATAGCATTGATATGCCGCGAGATAGATCTAACTGCTGTTGTGAAATTTTCTCGCGACCAACAACAGTACGCATCGATTTTTTTTCCTAGGCGCAATGCATCAGCCAGCCGATCCATATTTGGGAAAAGGGGCAGATCATCGATTTGGGACGTAAATTCTTCACCACAGGTTTTTTTGATGGCGGCTGCGTACTCAGTACCTAGCAGTTGCACAAGAGAATAAAGCGTTTCCGATACACGGAATTCTTTAAAAGCCTCTCTCCAACCAGTGTTTCTCTGTTTCGCTCGCGGCTGTTTTATCCAGAACTCGCCACCTCGCTCATAAAAATCGGAGATAAACAATTGGGCTGCTTGGGATCTACGCATCCCGCGCTCAGAAAAGAGCTTTATGAGCAGATATTGCTGCGTACCAATGTGGTTCGACATGTAAGCATTAGTTGTCCCATCAAGAACAGCCCTGTGCTCAAGCTCGGTCAAAGGGCCATTGAGCACATCCTCAGATGAAATCCGCGTTCCTTTTTCATTTCCTCGAATTCTCACCTTGGAAATGGCCTCAAAATAGTGAGGATCGATTCCATAAAGTCCGGACTGAAGCCAAAACTTAAGGAACCCGCGGATAGTCGCCAATTGGTATTCCCTCCGCTTTCCGAGTCGTGCCTTTGCCGAGATAAAACAAGCTTCGTCAAGCCAGTTATTCGGAATATCAGGATTATCGGAAGGAATCATGTAGCAAAATTGAGCTATGTTTTTGACACTGTCAGGAGAGTACGAACGCGCATAACGAGCCAAGGCAAGTCTGAAGTAAGGCCTAACCTCAGGGGGGAATGTATATGATGCCCGAGCGGTCAGTACATTTTGCGAAGATGTGTGAGTTAACGCCCAAGTGTCTTCAGCGGGAGAAAATAGCAGGCCATCACGGCTAGTTAAGCTTTCGTTGAGCAGATCCTCTAGTTCGTCCTGCGGTATTGGCTCTACCTTCATCGATTATCCCTGCCCTTTTCGTAATTCTCCGCACGCTCCACCATCGCTTTACCTGCCTCTTCGACGTTGTAGCGCCTGTTGTATCGGGCAGCCTGCTTTCCCTCTGGGCTCCAACCATTGAGGTAAGACCTGACCTCCTGGTCTTTAATGGCTCGATCCTCGGGTGACAGATGCCCCCATTTTTCGTCGATCATGTTAGAGATTCGATAATTCATGTGGTGTCTTAATTTGTGCGCGGATAGATTTTTTAATTCTGGAAATGCCTTTCGAGCAGTTCTGAAAATCCAGTCGACAGCAGCAATGGAGAGAGGATTGCCTGCACCTTTCTTGTGGCTCACGAACAAATAGGGATGCTTTTTGGCCCGATTAAACTTCCGCCTATATTCCATCACATAGTCATAAGCGAACATTTCAAGCGCTCTAGGGATAGGAATAGTGCGCTCCCCAGTTTTCGCATTGGGCTGGTTTTTTCGGAGGTCGATAGGATTGTTGTGGCGTCGATACACTGCAACGCCGCAATCACTAATGTCACTGACGTACAAACCGAGGAGTTCTCCGCGACGAATGCCGGTTTCGTAAAGCAGGTGGAAAATCAAAAGATTCCGATACTGGTCACTCTTTGAGCGCCAGGGATTTTCTGGATGGCCAGGCATCAACTTGTTAGTGATGATTTCTATTTGTTCGTCGTTAACCTCGACGTGTTCATTTTTGCCGTGATTTTTCATATTGGGAGCGAGAGATCGCATCGTTGCTTTCACTCGCGCCATTTCTTCCCTTTTGCCACTCTCAGTGGCCAACTGGGAATAAAGCCAATCCATGTACTTTCGGATGGCGGTAACTCGCTGAAAATAAGCCGCTCTCTTTACTTGCATGTAGGCGGTTGGGAGCAACGCTGCGGAGCCAAGCAATTTTTTATGCGTTTCGGCTGTCCACGCGCAGAAGTCCACGAGTCTGTGAATTTCTTTTTCCGATAGGTGCTGATTCTTGGCAAACCGAGCTTCGAGATCGATACCTTCATAGGACAACCAAAGAAATAACACCTTCAGGTTGTGAAGGAACCCCACATGCGTGTTCTTACTCCGCTGACGCATCTCGCTGCTGATGAAAAGGTTTGGGTAATACATCAACAGCCCGTTGTCGGAGATGCTCCCGCGCCTCGTTCCATCCAACATTCTCAACTCGCTTACAGACAAAATCATGCCAACCACCCCATAGTTACAGATTTCATATTACAACTATTAAGCTTGAAAGTCAACGGGCATGCATTACATTTTTTTTCGGCCAGGAATAAAAAAGCCCCGCATCAGCGGGGCCTTAGGTTTTAACGTGAATAGATAACGTTACAAATTACAGAAACTCCGATCTAGAACGGAATGTCATCATCAAAATCGTCAACCGGCTCGGGCATGCTGCCCTGCGAAGGCTGATTGCTGTAGCCACCGGATTGCGGTGGTGGATTGTTCTGCTGTCCAGCCGGCGCGTTGTAGCCGGACTGCTGAGGCCGTCCTGCCGGCGCACCCTGGCTCATTCCGCCTTCGCCGCCACGGCTGTCCAGCATCTGCATCTGGCCATTGATATCCACCACAACCTCGGTGGTATAGACATCCTGCCCTTCCTTGTTCTGCCATTTTCGGGTTTGCAGCTTGCCCTCAATGTAAACCTTTGATCCCTTGCGCAGGTACTGGCCAGCAACTTCGGCGATCTTGCCGAACATGACAACCCTGTGCCATTCGGTTTTTGGCACCAGCTGGCCGGTCTGACGATCCTTGTAGCTCTCGTCTGTTGCAAGGTTCAGGTTTACTACGGCATTGCCGTTGGGGGTGTAGCGGGTATCCGGGTCCTGCCCCAGATTACCGATTAGAATTACCTTGTTTACGCCTCGTGCCATGTTCTGCTCCTGACTCTGTTTTCAGGGACGCCCGCGCTCCGTGCGAACCTCCGGATTTCAAGAATGGTTAGCCTGCCGGACAAAGGTAAAGTCCGCAAGTAACGCTTCATCAAATTGCTGACGATCCACCTTAAGATAGGCGGTGGCAGCGTCTTCCACAATCACCACATCCTGAACGCCCGGAAGGCGGCGGAGATTGTCATCGATGTCGTCGTACTGGTCGTTCATTACCTGATGCAACTGTACCACGAAACTTGTGGTGTGACCGGGCGCGGGCATAGTGAGCGCTATCAGCAGCCAGAGGCCAAGCACTACTACCATGAACCAGAGTACGCCCTGTAGCCCGGCTACCTCCAGGAGGTAGCCGCCGAAAGCGCCCCCCAGAAACGCGCCCATGAACTGGGAGGTGGAGTAGACCCCCATCGCCGTGCCTTTGCTTGCAGCCGGCGCCTCCTTGCTGATCAATGACGGAAGGCTGGCCTCGAGCAAGTTGAAGGCCATGAAAAAGAAAAACAGCACAGCCCAGGCCGCAACCAGGCTGCCGGAAACACCGGTAAACCCGGCAGTAGCCAATGTCAGCAACGCAATCGCGCCGCAAAGCACCGGTTTCATCCTGCGTTTTTTCTCGCCAATGATGATGAACGGCACCATGGCGAAGAAAGACGTGACCATCACGCTCAGGTAAAACCACCAGTGTGAACTGCTGGCAAGGCCAAACTGCTCCTGAAGCATAGAGGGAAACACCAGAAACAGGGCGGTCAGCACCAGATGCAGGGCGAAGATACCAAAATCCAACCGGAGCAGACGACCGTCTGAAAGCACGCGACCCAGCATCTCCCGGGCAGGATGCGTGTCGGGGCTGGTCTTGTGCTGATGGGGCGTCGGAACCAGGCGGTTGACGATCACCAGCGCCACCATGGCCAGCGCGGCCGTGGTGTAGAATATCCCGGACAGTCCCCACCAGGCTCCGAGAAGGGGCCCAAGAACCAGCGATACCGAAAACGACAGGCCAATGGTGATCCCCACCGTTGCCATGGCCTTGGTCCGCTCTTCTTCCCGGGTCAGGTCACTGAGCAACGCCATCAGCACACTGGCGATCGCACCGGCCCCCTGAAGAATCCGACCGGCAATTACAACGTATATGGAATCCGTGGCTCCGGCCAGCAAACTGCCTGCGGCAAAAAGTACCAGCCCGATATAGATCATGCGCTTTCGGCCGACCCGATCAGACAGCATGCCGAAGGGAATCTGCAACAGGGCCTGACTGAGTCCGTAGGCGCCTATGGCGAAACCCAGCAATGCGGGCGTTGCATCCTTGAGATCTTCGCCCAGCAACATGAATACCGGCAGCACCATGAACAGTCCGAGCATGCGCATGGCGTAAACAGACGCCAGGGCCAATACGGAGCGTTTTTCCAGCGCATTCATGGCAATTACGTACCTCAGCCGGGGTTGAAAGCGGTGATATTGAGGGCAGATACCCATCGCAGGCGGCGCATTGTAACAGAAGGGGCGCTGACGGGGGACAACATGAGTGATGCTGGCCCCGGTATCATTTTCGCCGCAGCGGGCCCAACGCGGTATAATTTTCGTTTTTATCCGAGCGAGGTGTTATGGACCATATCCAGATCAAAGGGGCACGAACCCACAACCTGAAGAACATCGACCTGGATATGCCAAGGGACAAACTGATCGTGATTACCGGCCTCTCAGGTTCCGGTAAATCGTCCCTTGCGTTCGATACGCTCTATGCTGAAGGGCAACGACGTTATGTGGAGTCGCTGTCTACCTATGCCCGCCAGTTTCTCTCGATGATGGAGAAGCCGGATGTGGACCATATTGAAGGGCTGTCGCCAGCGATATCCATTGAGCAGAAATCCACTTCCCACAACCCTCGCTCCACCGTTGGCACCATCACAGAAATCTACGATTATCTGCGCCTGCTCTTCGCCCGCGCCGGCGAGCCACGATGCCCCGACCATGGCCAACCCCTGGAAGCGCAAACCATCAGCCAGATGGTGGACCAGGTGGTGGCCATGCCAGAGGACAGCAAACTGATGATTCTGGCGCCGGTAATCCGGGACCGGAAAGGCGAACATCTGCAGGTTATCGAAACCATGCGCAGCCAGGGTTTTATCCGCCTGCGGGTAGATGGCACGGTTTACGATATCGACGACGTGCCGGCCCTGGACAAAAAACGCAAACATCAGATTGATGTGGTCGTCGATCGGTTCAAGGTCAAGCCAGGCCTGGAGCAGCGGCTTGCCGAGAGTTTCGAAACCGCCTTGGGCCTGGCGGACGGGATTGCCCTTGTGGCGTCCATGAGCGGTGAGGGAGAAGAGCACACTTTCTCCGCCCGCTATGCCTGCACCCAGTGCGGTTATGCCCTGAGCGAGCTGGAGCCGAAACTATTTTCCTTTAACAACCCGGCAGGCGCATGCCCTACCTGCGACGGACTGGGCGTTAAACAGTTCTTTGATCCCGAAAAAATTGTCCAGCACCCGGAAGCCACTTTGGCATCCGGCGCCATCAAGGGCTGGGATCGCCGAGCCGTCTATTACTTCCAGATGCTGGGTAGCGTGGCAGATCACTACGGCATCGATCTGGAAACGCCCTGGACGGATCTGCCCGAGGATTTTCGCAACGTACTGCTGTTCGGCTCGGGCGATGAGGATATCCCATTCCGTTATGTGAATTCCCGTGGCCATATCATGGAGAAGGCACATTCATTCGAGGGCATTCTGCCGAACCTCGAACGGCGCTACCGCGAGACCGATTCACAGAGCATGCGGGAAGAGCTCGCCCGCAATCTGAGTACTCAACCGTGCAAAGAATGCGGCGGCTCACGACTGCGCCGCAGCGCTCGCCACGTCTTCATCGAAGAGCACAATATTTCCGATGTCACTCACCTCCCGGTGGGTGAAGCTCATAATTACTTCGAAACCCTCGCTCTACCGGGTCGGAAAGGTGAGATAGCCGAAAAAATACTGAAGGAAGTGCGGCAACGCCTTCAGTTCCTGGTGAACGTCGGGCTGGAATACCTCACGCTCGAACGAAGTGCCGATACACTCTCCGGGGGTGAGGCTCAGCGCATTCGTCTGGCAAGCCAGATCGGCGCAGGCCTGGTAGGCGTTATGTACATTCTCGATGAACCCTCCATCGGGTTGCATCAACGGGACAATGACCGGCTTTTGGCCACCCTCACCCATCTGCGGGACCTGGGCAATACCGTCATTGTGGTCGAACACGATGAGGATGCTATCCGCGCTGCGGATCATGTTATTGATATCGGGCCGGGCGCTGGCGTTCATGGCGGCCAGGTTATCGGTCAGGGCACACCACAACAGATCATCGACAACCCCGATTCGCTTACCGGGCAATACCTGAATGGCGCCCGGGAAATCGCCATCCCCAAACGGCGCAACAAGGGCAGCGGAAAAGCACTGACCCTGTCGGGTGCTACTGGCAACAACCTGAAAGACGTTACCCTCGATTTGCCCCTGGGTATCATGACCTGCGTCACCGGTGTATCCGGGTCTGGCAAGTCCACGCTGATCAACAGCACCCTGTATCCGGTAGCGGCCGCCAAACTCAACAAGGCCACCAGCCTCAACCATGCCCCCTACCAGTCCCTCAAAGGACTGGACCACCTGGACAAGGTCATCGACATTGACCAGAGCCCCATCGGCCGCACCCCCCGCTCGAATCCGGCCACCTACACCGGCCTGTTCACTCCCATCCGTGAACTCTTTGCAGGAACACAGGAAGCCCGCTCGCGGGGCTACAAGCCGGGGCGCTTCTCCTTCAACGTAAAAGGCGGCCGCTGCGAGGCCTGCCAGGGTGATGGCGTCATCAAGGTGGAAATGCACTTCCTGCCGGATGTGTATGTGCCTTGCGACGTCTGCAAGGGCAAGCGATACAACCGCGAGACGCTCGAGGTACGGTACAAAGGCAAGAACATCAACGAAGTGCTGGAGATGACTGTTGAGGAAGGACGCGAGTTCTTCGACGCAGTGCCTTTCCTGGCCCGCAAGCTGCAGACCCTGATGGATGTGGGCCTTTCCTATATCCGTCTGGGGCAAAGCGCGGTGACGCTCTCAGGCGGGGAAGCCCAGCGGGTGAAGCTCGCCAAGGAACTCTCCAAGCGGGATACCGGCAAAACCCTCTACATTCTGGACGAGCCCACAACCGGCCTGCACTTCTACGACATCCAGCAACTGCTAAATGTACTGGAAAGGCTGCGTGACCACGGCAACACCATCGTGGTAATTGAGCATAACCTCGACGTGATCAAGACCGCGGACTGGATTGTCGACCTCGGCCCCGAGGGCGGCTCTGGCGGCGGACAAATTATCGCGGAGGGTACGCCCGAGGACATTGCCGAGAACTCTGCTTCCCATACCGGTCGCTATCTGAAGTCCATGCTGAAGAAGTAATTGGCGGGCATTGGAGAGCTCTGTCGGCCAGGGGATGGGGGTTTATTTTCTGCCGGAAAAAGATGTCTGAGCGAAGCGAGTTATTTTTCCAAAGAAAATAAACCCCCATCCCCTGGCCAGCCACCTAACCTCGAAGACTACGAATTCCCTAAAACCCAGACACAAAAAAACCGGGATCCTCACGGAACCCGGTTTTTTTTGGTTGGCCAAAGCCGAAGATATTAATCCTCGTCTTCGTCCACCTCTTCCGCTTCGATATCCAGCGGACGACCGACCAGCTCAACAAATGCCATCGGGGCATTGTCGCCGGCACGGAAGCCACACTTCAGGATACGAAGATATCCACCCGGACGCTCGTTGTAGCGAGGACCAAGCTCATCAAACAGCTTGGCAACCGCTGCATCGTCACGCAGGCGTGAGAACGCCAGACGACGATTCGCGACCGAATCATTCTTGGAAAGCGTGATCAAAGGCTCAGCTACCCGACGAAGCTCTTTGGCTTTCGGCAGCGTTGTTTTGATCAGCTCGTGTTCAACCAGTGACGCAGTCATGTTACGGAACATGGCCTTGCGATGCGCACTGGTCCTGCTGAACTTACGACCACTCTTACGATGACGCATTGCTCTGATTCCTTACCTTAAACTAATCGGCGATTAACCGCCCAGAACCCGGTCGTCGCCACGAAGGCTAGCCGGCGGCCAGTTATCAAGACGCATGCCCAGTGACAGACCACGGGACGCCAGAACGTCCTTGATCTCGGTCAGCGACTTTTTACCAAGGTTAGGCGTCTTCAACAGCTCAACTTCTGTGCGCTGGATAAGATCGCCGATGTAGTAAATGTTCTCAGCCTTCAAGCAGTTAGCTGAACGCACTGTCAATTCCAGATCATCAACCGGACGCAGCAGGATAGGATCGATTTCTTCCTCCTCCTCAACGCGCTCGGGCTCTTTCTCATGATCGAAATCGACAAACACCGCCAGTTGTTGCTGGAGGATGGTGGCCGCCCGGCGAATTGCTTCTTCCGGATCGATGGTGCCATTGGTCTCCAGGTCGATAACCAGCTTGTCCAGATCGGTCCGCTGCTCTACCCGTGCACTTTCCACGGCGTAAGCCACACGACGAACCGGGCTGAATGTTGCATCCAGCTGCAGGCGTCCGATGGCACGAGTTTCGTCCTCGTCAAGACCGCGCTGGTCCGCCGGCTCATAGCCGCGACCGCGTGCAACACGGAGACGCATGTTCACTTCACCATTCTCGCTAAGGTGACAGATCACGTGCTCCGGGTTGGCAATCTCAACGTCATGATCCAGCTTGATATCACCGGCTGTCACAACGCCCGGGCCTTTCTTGCTGAGCGTAAGCTCGGCATCGTCCCGACCGTTCATTTTTACGGCAACGCCTTTGAGATTCAGAAGAATCTCGATGACGTCTTCCTGGACACCCTCAATGGCGCTGTACTCGTGCAGGACACCGTCAATCTGCGCTTCAGTCACGGCGCAGCCCGGCATCGAAGACAAGAGAATCCGGCGCAGTGCACTGCCCAGGGTATGACCAAAGCCCCTTTCCAGAGGCTCAAGCGTAACCTTGGCACGTGTGGCGCTTGATTCCTTCACGTCAATGGTACGAGGTGTCAATAACTCATGTACTGAACGCTGCATAGACGCCCCTATCTGCTATCGTTGCTAACTGGGCTTTACTTGGAGTAAAGCTCGACGATGAGGTTCTCGTTGATGTCGGCCGGCAGTTCAGTACGCTCGGGTACTGACTTGTAAACGCCGGACATCTTGTTGGCGTCGACCTCTACCCAGCTCACCGCGGCACGGCTTGCAGACAGATCCAGTGCGCCTTTAACACGCAGCTGGTTCTTCGCCTTTTCACGCACGCTCACAACATCACCCGGCCGGACCTGGTAAGACGGAATGTTCACCGACTTATCGTTGACCAGGATCGCCTTGTGAGAGACGAGCTGACGGGCTTCTGCACGGGTAGAACCAAAGCCCATGCGATATACAACGTTATCAAGACGGCCTTCCAGCAGCTGCAGCAGGTTTTCACCAGTTGCACCTTTGCCTCGGGCGGCCTCTTTGTAATAGTTGCGGAACTGCTTCTCGAGAACGCCGTAGATACGACGAACTTTCTGTTTCTCACGAAGCTGTACGCCGTACTCGGACAGACGACCGCGACGCGCGCCGTGCATACCCGGCGGAGTCTCGATGTTGCACTTGGAATCGAGCGCGCGAACACCGCTCTTCAGAAAAAGATCTGTCCCTTCACGACGAGACAGCTTGCACTTCGGGCCTATATAACGAGCCATAATTCACTGTCTCCTGTGTTAGACGCGGCGCTTCTTGGGCGGACGACAGCCGTTGTGGGGAATCGGCGTCACATCTGTGATGTTGGTGATCTTGTAGCCACACGCATTCAGCGCGCGAACTGCAGATTCACGTCCGGGCCCAGGACCCTTAACCTCTACGTCCAGGTTTTTAAGGCCGTATTCAGCAGCCGCATTACCGGCTCTTTCAGCTGCTACCTGCGCAGCAAAAGGTGTACTCTTGCGTGACCCACGGAAACCGGAACCACCAGAGGTGGCCCAGGACAGGACGTTGCCCTGACGGTCAGAAATGGTCACGATAGTGTTGTTGAAGGACGCGTGAATGTGCGCGACGCCATCAACAACCGTCTTTTTCACCTTTTTACGGGTACGTGTACCTGGCTTTGCCATGTTTGCCTACCTGTTACTTACGAATAGGTTTGCGTGGACCTTTACGGGTGCGTGCGTTGGTCTTGGTGCGCTGGCCACGGACCGGAAGGCCATGACGATGACGCAGACCACGGTGGCATCCGAGATCCTTCAAACGCTTGATGTTCATCTGTACTTCACGACGCAGATCGCCTTCGACAGACACCTTGCCCACTTCAGTACGAAGTGATTCAAGCTGCTCGTCGCTAAGGTCTTTGACCTTGACGTCCGGCTTGACGCCGGTTGCATCGCAAAGCTTCTGGGCTGTGGTCTTGCCAACACCAAAGATGTAGGTCAGCGAGACAACAGCATGTTTGTGATCGGGTATATTGACACCGGCTATACGTGCCATCCAAATTACTCCGCGTTCAAAGCTTTGCTGTGTGAATTTTCCGCCACTATAAAAGGGCGCGAAATAATAGCGCCTGACCCCAGGCGGGGTCAAGCGCTATTATTCATACCCTCTACAATGTCAGTTCTGGATCCGATAAGGATCAGCCCTGGCGTTGCTTGTGACGAGGCTCCGAGCAAATGACCCGTACCGAGCCATTGCGACGAATTACTTTGCAGTTACGGCAAATTTTCTTTACCGAAGCGCGTACTTTCATTGTCGACTCCAGTTTTCAAGGGGAACGGGATTAACCGTTCCGACCATAGCCCTTGAGATTGGACTTCTTCATCAGTGATTCATACTGATGGGACATCAGGTGCGACTGAACCTGCGCCATGAAATCCATCACCACGACTACAACAATCAGCAGAGAGGTACCGCCCAGATAGAACGGTACATTCCCGGCCACCATCAGGAACTGAGGGAACAGGGAAACTGCTGCAATGTACATTGCACCGAACAGCGTCAGACGGGTCAGAACACCATCGATATACTTGGCAGTCTGATCACCAGGACGAATGCCCGGAATAAACGCTCCAGAGCGCTTGAGGTTATCCGCAACTTCTTTCGGGTTGTACATAAGGGCTGTATAGAAGAAGCAGAAGAAAACCACTGCTGCTGCAAACAGGATAATGTACAACGGCTGGCTCGGCGCCAGGGCCTGGGATACATCGCTCAGCCATTCCATACCCTCACCCTGACCAAACCACTGCCCCAGCGATGCCGGGAAGAGCAGGATGGACGACGCAAAGATGGGCGGAATCACACCGGCCATATTCACCTTCAGGGGAAGATGACTGGACTGCTGGGCGAACACCCGGCGACCCTGTTGTCGCTTGGCGTAATTGATCGTCAGCCGGCGCTGCCCCCGCTCCATGAAGACCACGAAGCCGATAACAGCAACCGCAAGAACACCAATACCCAGAACTACCAGCAGGCTCATCTCACCATTGCGGGCCTGCTCGAGCGTCTGACCGATAGCACCGGGAAGCCCGGCAACAATACCGGCGAAGATCAGCAAGGAAATGCCGTTACCGACACCCCGCTCGGTGATCTGCTCGCCAAGCCACATCATGAACACGGCACCACTCACAAATGACACGACCGCCACAAAGTGGAAGCTGAAGCTGTCATTGAAGGTGACACCCTGAGATGCCAGACCGACAGAAATACCAAAACCCTGAACCAGGGCAAGGATAACCGTACCATACCGTGTGTACTGGCTGATCTTTCGACGGCCAGCCTCACCTTCTTTTTTCAGCTGCTCAAGCTGCGGACTAACCGCAGTCATGAGCTGCATGATGATAGAGGCCGAGATGTACGGCATGATACCGAGAGCGAAGATACTCATGCGCTCAAGCGCACCACCGGAAAACATGTTGAACATGCTCAGGATTGTGCCCTGGTTCTGTTCAAACAGTGCCGCCAGACGGTCGGGGTTGATACCCGGCACCGGAATGTGGGCACCAATCCGGTACACCAGCAATGCCAGGAAGACAAACCAGAGCCGCGATCGCAGCTCTGCCAGTCCTTTACCCGCGCCCGCAGGCAATGATGCGTTCTTGGCCATTTAGTCCTCGACTCGCCTTAGTCTTCGACTTTACCACCCGCGGCAGAAATTGCCTCGCGCGCGCCTTTGGTTACCCGAAGTCCCTTCACAGTTACCGCACGGCTCAGTTCGCCGGACATGATAACCTTGGCTTCGCGAATCTCCCCGCGAATAATGTCTGCCTTTTTCAGGGCTTCCAGATCCACCACATCGCCTTCAACCTTCGCCAACTCGTTCAGGCGAATCTCAGCAACGTAACGCTGCTGACGGGAGGTGAAGCCAAACTTTGGCAGACGACGGGCCAACGGCTGCTGACCACCCTCGAAACCGGGCGCCACACTGCCGCCGGAACGGGCCTTCAGACCCTTGTGACCGCGACCACCGGTTTTGCCGAGACCGCTACCGATACCACGACCAACGCGCCTTGCGGCCGGACGTGAACCGGGCTCTGGACTAAGTTCGTTCAGACGCATCTTAGTTCTCCTCAACCCGAACCAGGTAATCAACCCGGTTGATCATGCCGCGGATGGAAGGTGTATCTTCCACTTCCACGGTGTGACCGATTTTACGAAGACCCAGGCCCTTCACACACAACTTGTGCTTGGGCTGGCAGCCGATGGGGCTGCGGGTCAGAGTTACTTTGATCGTTTTTGCGTTCGCCATGACTTCAACCCAGAATCTCTTCCACGGTCTTACCGCGCTTGGCTGCAATATCTTCAGGCGCTTGAGTTGCCTGGAGACCCTTGATGGTGGAACGTACTACGTTCACCGGGTTGGTAGACCCGTAACACTTGGACAGTACGTTCTGAACACCCGCCACTTCCAGTACTGCGCGCATCGCACCGCCGGCGATGATACCAGTACCTTCGGACGCTGGCTGCATGTAGACCTTGGAGCCGCCATGCTGAGCCTTGACCGGGTATTGCAGGGTAGTACCGTCAAGCGGAACTTCTACCATATTCTTGCGTGCAGCTTCCATGGCCTTCTGGATGGCAACCGGCACTTCACGCGCCTTGCCACGACCGAAACCAACGCGACCTTTACCATCACCCACTACAGTCAGTGCGGTGAAGGCGAAAATACGGCCACCTTTAACAACCTTGGCGACACGATTGACCTGAACCAGCTTTTCCTGGAGCTCAGGCGCCTTCTGTTCGTTAACGCTCATCTTCTCCACCTCTTAGAATTGCAAGCCAGCTTCACGGGCTGCGTCGGCCAGAGCCTGAATACGGCCGTGATAACGGTAACCGGAGCGGTCAAAAGCAACCTGCTCAACACCTGCTGCCTTGGCACGCTCAGCGATCAGCTGACCGACCTTTTTGGCAGCGTCCACGTTACCGGTTGCACCCTGGCGCAGTTCCTTATCCAACGTGGAGGCAGAAGCCAGCACCTTGCTGCCGTCTGCAGTCGTGACCTGGGCGTACATGTGACGCGGTGTGCGGTGAACGCACAGACGATTGGTTCCCAGTTCACGGATCTTCATGCGCACTTTGCGTGCGCGACGCAATCTTTCGTTATTCGCGCTCATAGTCCCGCCTTATTTCTTCTTGGCTTCTTTGCGTCTGACCTGCTCATCCGCATAACGAACACCCTTGCCCTTATAAGGCTCGGGCGGACGGAACGCGCGGACTTCCGCAGCGACCTGGCCAACCTGTTGCTTGTCGATACCGCGAATCACTACTTCCGTATTGGACGGAGTCTCTGCGGTAATCCCCTCGGGCAGCTCATACTCGACCGGGTGTGAAAAACCCAGTGTCAGGTTGAGCTTCTTACCTTGCGCCTGGGCACGGTAACCTACGCCCGTCAGCTGGAGTTTACGTTCCCAGCCTGTGGAAACACCGGTCACCATGTTGTTAACCAGTGCACGAGTAGTACCAGCAAGAGCGCGGGACTTGGTAGCACCATCACGGGCCGCAAAGCGCAGAACATTTTCTTCCTGCTTTACTTCAACCGCTTGGTGAATGGTGATTTGAAGTGCTCCCTTGGAACCCTTCACATTAATTTCCTGTCCGTTCAGCTTAACCTCAACACCGGAAGGCAGCACGACAGGATTATTGGCAACCCTGGACATGTGTATCTCCTAGAATACGGTGCAGATGACTTCGCCACCCACGCCAGCAGCTCGTGCGGCGCGGTCTGTCATAACGCCCTTGGACGTTGAGACAATCGCGACTCCCAGACCACCGGATACTTTCGGCAGTTCCCCAGCGCCGTTGTACTGGCGCAGACTCGGACGGCTGACCCGCTTGATCTCTTCAATAACCGGCTTGCCGCCGAAGTATTTCAGAGTAATCGTCAGCTCGGGCTTCGCGTCGGCTGAAACGGAGAAATCGTCGACGTAACCTTCGTCCTTCAGGACCTGGGCTACGGAGATCTTCATTTTTGAAGACGGCATCGTAACGTCTGCTTTCGATGCCATCTGTGCATTACGGATACGGGTAAACATATCCGCAAGCGTGTCTTGCATACTCATTGGTATGAGGCTCCTGATCTTTTTAGTTGTGCAGCGGCTTGCCGCACCGCTTACCAACAGGCACCCGACCGAGGTCAGGGTGCCTATCTTACCAGCTTGCCTTGGTCAGGCCCGGAACGTCACCGCGCATGCCGTATTCACGGAGTTTGATCCGTGACAGCTCAAACTTGCGCAGAACGCCGTGGGGGCGACCAGTCACCTGGCAACGATTACGAAGACGCGAAGGAGAAGCATCGCGAGGAAGCTGTTGAAGCTTCATCTGTGCGTCCCAACGGTCATCATCGCTGGTATTCGGGTTCTTGATAATCGCCTTGAGCTCGGCACGCTTCGCTGCAAACTTCGCAACGGTCTTTTCGCGCTTGAGCTCACGGTTTTTCATGGAAACCTTAGCCATTACACTCGTTCCTTATTTCTTGAACGGAAAGCCAAAGGCTTTCAACAGTTCGCGACCTTCATCGTCGGTACCGGCAGTGGTGGTAATGGTGATATCCAGACCACGGATCTTGTCGACTTTGTCGTACTCGATCTCGGGGAAAATGATCTGCTCACGCACACCCATGCTGTAGTTACCGCGACCGTCGAACGACTTGGGATTCAGACCACGGAAGTCACGAATGCGGGGAACCGCAATGTGAACCAGGCGATCAAAGAAGTCCCACATACGCTCACCGCGCAGGGTAACCTTACAACCGATAGGCCAACCTTCACGGATTTTGAAACCCGCGACGGATTTACGAGCCTTGGTAACAACCGCTTTCTGACCTGCCAGGCGCTCAAGATCCGCCACAGCATTCTCAATCAGCTTCTTGTCACCAACCGCTTCGCCGACACCCATGTTAAGGGTGATCTTCTCGATACGCGGCACCTGCATGATGTTCTTGTAGCTGAACTCTTTCTGCAGGGCGGGTACCACTTCCTTACTGTACTGCTCTTTCATGTTAAGCATCGTAACCACCACCGCTTACTGGTTATCGACAGCTTCATTCGTGGACTTGAAGATCCGCACTTTCGCGCCGTCTTCCTTGATCTGGAAGCCTACACGATCGGCTTTGCCGGTCTGCGGATTAAAAATAGCCACGTTGGAAGCCTGGATAGGTGCTTCTTTTTCGACGATGCCACCTGGGGAGCCCAGCATCGGGTTAGGCTTGGTGTGCTTCTTGATCATATTGATCCCTGAAACCACCATGCGGCCATCGTCCTGAACCTTCAGGACTTTACCACGTTTGCCTTTATCTTTCCCCGTGGTGACGATTACTTCGTCATCTCGTTTGATCTTTTTCATAACCGGCCTCTGGTCCTTTAAAGTACTTCGGGTGCCAGTGAGATAATCTTCATGAACTTCTCATTACGCAGTTCACGGGTAACCGGTCCGAAGATACGGGTACCAATCGGTGCGTCCTGATTGTTCAGAAGTACCGCCGCGTTTCCGTCGAAACGGATCAGCGAACCGTCGGGACGGCGAACACCCTTACGGGTGCGTACCACGACAGCCTTAAGGACCTGGCCTTTCTTCACTTTTCCGCGGGGGATGGCTTCCTTGACGGTCACCTTGATGATATCCCCTACGCTGGCATAACGCCGATGTGAACCGCCCAGGACCTTGATGCACATCACCTGACGCGCACCGCTGTTATCCGCGACTTCAAGCATTGTTTGAGTCTGAATCATGGTTGTTCTCCGGGCGAATTACACCTTGGATGCACGTTCAGTGACTTCCACCAGGGCCCAGCTCTTGGTCTTGGAGACCGGACGGGTTTCCTGAATGGTCACAGTGTCACCGATGTTGCACTGATTGCTCTCATCGTGAGCGTGGATCTTGGTTGAACGCTTCATGTACTTACCGTACAGCGGGTGTTTCACCTGACGCTCGACCAGCACCACGATGGACTTCTCCATCTTGTTGCTCACGACCTTGCCGCTCAGAGTTCTGGCAGTTTGGGTAGCTTCGGTCATGTCACTGTCCTGCCTTTTCGTTCAATACTGTTTTCACGCGAGCGATGTCGCGCTTCACCTTGCCGAGAAGGTGAGACTGATTCAGCTGACCTGTCGCCTTACGCATGCGCAGGTTGAACTGCTCCTTCAGGAGGTCGATCAGCTCTTTGTTCAGCTCCTCGACTGACTTTTCACGCAGCTCTGTTGCTTTCATCACATCACCGTCCTCGTTACAAAGGTGGTCTGTACCGGCAGTTTGGCCGCCGCGAGAGTGAATGCGTCACGAGCGATTTCCTCGGAAACACCTTCCATCTCATAGAGCATGCGGCCTGGCTGGATTTCAGCCACCCAATACTCGACAGAACCCTTACCTTTACCCATTCGAACTTCAAGCGGCTTACCGGTGATCGGCTTGTCCGGGAACACCCGGATCCAGATCTTACCGCCCCGCTTGATGCGACGAGTCATGGTACGACGCGCTGCTTCAATCTGGCGCGCAGTTATACGCCCACGGCTCGTAGCCTTCAATCCGTATTCACCGAAGCTCACCTTGTTGGCGCGGTGAGCAAGACCGGTGTTACGGCCTTTCATTACCTTGCGGAATTTGGTGCGTTTTGGTTGCAGCATAAGAGTGCCCCTTTACTTAGAACCTTTCTTCCCAGAGGCTTTCTTGTCAGCACGGACCTGCTCCATACCACCAAGAATCTCACCTTTGAAGATCCATACCTTGACGCCGATTACGCCGTAAGTGGTATGCGCTTCGTAGGTTGCGTAATCAATATCTGCACGCAGTGTGTGCAGCGGAACACGACCTTCGCGATACCACTCGGAACGCGCAATTTCAGCACCCCCGAGACGACCGCCAACCTGGATCTTGATACCCTTGGCACCCTGGCGCATGGCGTTCTGGACCGCACGCTTCATAGCGCGACGGAACATCACACGACGCTCCAGCTGGCCGGCAACGTTTTGCGCTACCAGGCGGGCATCGAGGTCCGGCTTGCGGACTTCTTCGATGTTGATGTGCACAGGCACACCCATCATGTCGCTGACGTCGCGACGCAGACGATCAACATCTTCACCCTTCTTACCGATAACAATACCGGGACGGGCAGTATGGATCGTGATACGGGCGTTCTGAGCAGGGCGCTCGATCACAATCTTGCTGACAGACGCCTTAACCAGACGCTTGTCGAGGAACTCACGAACCTGAATGTCATTCAGCAGGTTCCTGGAGTATTCCTTTTTGTCGGCATACCAGACTGAGTTGTGCTCTTTGATCACACCCAGGCGAATGCCGGTTGGATTTACTTTATGACCCATCTGAGCATCTCCTACTTGTCGGCGACCTTGACGGTGATATGGCAGGTGCGCTTGAAAATACGGTCAGCGCGCCCCTTGGCTCGAGCTTTGATTCGCTTGAGCGTCGGACCCTCATCCACCATCACGGTGGAAACCCGCAGTTCGTCAACGTCCAGACCTTCGTTATGCTCAGCATTGGCGATGGCAGACTCAAGAGCTTTCTTGATGACTGTGGCCGCCTTTTTTGGGCTGAAAGTCAGAATGTTTAGGGCGTCCTCAACAGCCTTGCCGCGTACTTGGTCAGCGACAAGACGTGCTTTCTGAGCTGAGAGGCGAGCGCCCTTATACTTGGCTGCTACTTCCATTTCGATTACCTCAGAATCAGCGTTTAGCTTTCTTGTCGGCCGCATGACCACGATAAGTACGCGTTGCCGCGAACTCACCCAGCTTATGTCCAACCATATCTTCGGTGACATAAACCGGCACGTGCTGCTTGCCGTTGTGGACTGCAATGGTCAGGCCTACCATCTCCGGAAAAACTGTTGACCGACGCGACCAGGTTTTGATCGGTCGCTTGTCATTAGCTTCCAGAGCTGCCTCGACCTTCTTCAACAGATGCAGGTCTATAAAAGGACCTTTCTTTAAAGAACGTGGCACAGCAATTACCTCTATGTAGTCGTTTACTTGGCCGAACGACGACGTACTATCATCTTGTCAGTACGCTTGTTCTTACGAGTCTTATGCCCTTTGGTCGGAACACCCCACGGAGTAACCGGGTGACGCCCGCCAGAGGTACGCCCTTCACCACCACCATGTGGGTGGTCAACTGGGTTCATAGCAACACCACGTACTGTTGGACGTTTACCGCGCCAACGTGATGCACCCGCTTTACCAAGCTGCTTGAGACTGTGCTCGCTGTTGGATACTTCACCCAACGTTGCACGACAATCTACAAGCACCTTTCGCATTTCACCTGAGCGCAGGCGGATGGTGGCATAAGCACCTTCCCGTGCAACCAGCTGTACGGATGCGCCCGCAGAGCGAGCCAGCTGTGCACCTTTGCCAGGCTTGAGTTCGACGCAGTGGATAACAGAACCGACCGGAATATTCCGGAGCGGCAACGTGCTGCCCACCTTGATCGGTGCGTCGATACCGGAGCGCACAGGATCACCAATCTGCATACCTTTGGGAGCGATAATGTAGCGACGCTCGCCATCAGAATACTTCAGCAGTGCAATGTGCGCAGAGCGGTTCGGATCGTATTCCAGGCGCTCAATGACCGCCGGAATACCGTCTTTGGTCCGCTTGAAATCGATGACACGGTAGTGCTTCTTATGACCACCACCAGTGTGACGGGTTGTGATGCGGCCTACATTGTTACGACCACCCGTCTTGTTCTTTCTTTCTACCAACGGCTCGTAAGGGCGCCCAGTGTGCAGATCCGGGTTGTAAAGCTTTACAACGTGACGGCGTCCGGCAGATGTTGGTTTGGTTTTGACGATCGGCATATTACGACCCCTTTACCTTATTCCACATCCAGAAAATCGATGTCCTGACCTTCTGCCAGCTTTACATAAGCCTTACGAATGTCATTACGCTTGCCGAAGCCGCGAACGGTACGCTTAAGCTTACCCTTACGGTTCAGAACCTGAACACCTTCTACGGTGACGTTGAACAGCTGCTCAACGGCTTTCTTGATCTCGGGCTTGGTAGCGTCCGGGGCAACCCGGAAAACAACCTGGCCGTGCTCGGCCACCAGAGACGCTTTTTCCGATACGTGCGGCCCAAGCAGGACCTTGTAAATACGTTCCTGATTCATCCCAGCATCTCCTCGATCTTCTTCAGAGCGGGAACGGTCACAACGACCTTCTCGAAGGCAACCAGGCTAACCGGATCCAGACCAGCAATATCACGCACGTCTACGTGCGGAATGTTGCGCGAAGCCAGATGCAGGTTCTGCTCGACGTTATCGGACAGAATCAGCGCATTGGTCACACCGATATCCTTCAGCTTGGCGTTGAATGCCTTGGTCTTGGGGCTGTCAACGTTCATATCATCGACAACAACCAGACGCTCTTGGCGAACCAGCTCGGAAAAAATGGAGCGCATCGCTGCGCGGTACATCTTGCGGTTAACCTTCTGCTCAAAGCCACGAGGCTTGGCTGCAAAGGTAACGCCACCGGAGCGCCAGATCGGACTACGGATAGTACCGGCACGGGCACGACCGGTGCCCTTCTGACGCCATGGCTTCTTACCGCCACCGCTAACTTCGGAACGCGTCTTCTGAGCCTTGGTACCCTGGCGGGCGCCTGCCATATAGGCAGTCACTACCTGGTGAACCAGCGACTCGTTAAAATCTTTGGCGAACGCGGCGTCGGAAACAGAAATTCCCTTGCCGCTACCTGTAATTGTCAATTCCATCGCACCGCTCCTCAGGCTTTAACTGCAGGCTTGATGACAACATCGCCGCCAGTTGCGCCGGGAACGGCACCACTTACCAGCAGCAGGTTGCGCTCGGCGTCGACACGGACGATTTTCAGGTTCTGCACAGTTACCTGAGCATTACCCATCTGGCCCGCCATCTTTTTGCCCTTGAATACCTTGCCCGGAGTCTGGTTCTGACCAATGGAACCCGGAGCACGGTGAGACAGAGAGTTACCGTGAGTGGCATCCTGCATAGAGAAGTTCCAGCGCTTAACACCGCCCTGGAAACCTTTACCCTTGGACTGACCGATGGCATCAACCACCTGACCGTCCTCGAATACAGAAGCCGTGATCTCACTACCGGCAGCCAGGTCTTCACCTTCGCCGTCGGCAAGACGGAATTCCCACATACCACGACCGGCTTCAACGCCCGCCTTGGCAAAGTGGCCCGCTTCGCTCTTGGTAACACGAGAGGAACGACGAGTACCGACAGTCACCTGAACGGCGCGGTAGCCATCGCTTTCAAGAGTTTTTAATTGGGTAATCCGGTTGGGCTCAACCTCAATTACCGTTACGGGCAGCGCCTGCCCATCTTCCGTAAAAATACGGGTCATACCGGCCTTACGACCGACAACACCAATTGCCATGTTTCACCTCTTAAGTGTACGGGGCTCTCACCCTCTATGGCCTTATGACAGTTACACAGACTAATACCGGGCGGTATTAGCCGAGGCTGATCTGAACGTCTACACCTGCTGCCAGGTCCAACTTCATCAAAGCATCTACTGTCTTTTCCGTCGGCTCAACGATGTCGAGCAAACGCTTATGCGTACGAATTTCATATTGATCGCGCGCGTCTTTGTTGACGTGCGGAGAAATCAATACTGTGTACTTTTCCTTCCGCGTCGGCAGAGGGATAGGGCCACGCACCTGAGCGCCGGTCCGCTTGGCGGTATCGACGATCTCCTGCGTGGACTGGTCGATCAGGCGATAATCAAACGCCTTCAACCGGATTCGAATTTTTTGGCTTTGCATGATGCACCAAACTCCACTCGTAGCAGCTACTAGTTAGCCGACCTTCAAAAAAAGGAGCCGCATTGTATGCATAATACTCAACCCTGTCAACAGCATTGCTGATTGACCGGGTTGAGCTGGCTTTGCGGCTGAAACAGAAAAAGGGGCTGAAGAATCAGCCCCTTTTTCCTGATCAAACGAGCGAATTACTCGATGATCTTGGAGACCACGCCGGCACCAACGGTACGGCCGCCTTCACGAATCGCGAAGCGCAGGCCATCTTCCATGGCGATCGGAGCAATCAGGGTAACACTCATCTTGACGTTGTCACCCGGCATAACCATTTCCACACCTTCCGGCAGTTCGCAAGAACCGGTTACGTCGGTGGTACGGAAGTAAAACTGCGGACGGTAGCCCTTGAAGAACGGAGTATGACGGCCGCCTTCTTCTTTGGACAGTACGTACACTTCGCACTCAAACTTGGTGTGCGGAGTGATGGAGCCCGGTACCGCCAGAACCTGACCACGCTCAACGTCGTCACGCTTGGTGCCACGCAGCAGCGCACCAATGTTCTCACCCGCACGGCCTTCGTCCAGCAGCTTGCGGAACATCTCAACACCGGTACAAGTCGTCTTGACGGTGTCTTTCAGACCAATGATTTCAACTTCGTCACCAGTCTTGATCACGCCACGCTCAACACGGCCGGTCACAACGGTACCACGACCGGAGATAGAGAAGACGTCCTCGATCGGCATCAGGAACGGCTGATCGATCGCACGCTCCGGCTCAGGGATGTAGTCATCCAGAGCTTCTACCAGCTTCTTGACAGCGGTAGTACCCATCTCGTTGTCGTCTTTGCCTTCCAGCGCCATCAGCGCAGAACCGGTGATGATCGGAGTGTCGTCACCCGGGAAGTCGTACTGGCTCAGCAGGTCACGAACTTCCATCTCAACCAGCTCGAGCAGCTCTTCATCGTCCACCATGTCCGCTTTGTTCAGGAACACAACGATGAAAGGCACGCCAACCTGACGGGACAGCAGGATGTGCTCACGGGTCTGCGGCATGGGGCCGTCAGCTGCGGAGCAAACCAGGATCGCGCCGTCCATCTGCGCTGCACCAGTGATCATGTTCTTCACATAGTCAGCGTGGCCCGGGCAGTCTACGTGAGCGTAGTGGCGATTCGGGGAATCGTACTCAACGTGAGAGGTCGCAATGGTGATACCACGCGCACGCTCTTCCGGTGCGTTATCGATCTGATCGAATGCACTCGCAGACCCTGTACCCCAAACTTCGTGACATACACGGGTCAGGGCAGCAGTCAAAGTGGTTTTACCATGGTCAACGTGACCAATGGTGCCTACGTTCAAGTGCGGCTTATTACGCTCAAATTTAGATTTAGACACGGTTACACCTCTTCCTGTTTCTTAAGTCCTGGGGATCAACCCTTTTTAATGATCGCTTCGGCAATGTTCGAAGGCGCCTCTGAATAACCAGAGAACTCCATCGCATAGGACGCCCGGCCTTGCGTTGCAGAACGCAGGTCGGTGGCGTAACCGAACATTTCCGACAACGGAACCTCTGCACGAATGACCTTACCGGCAGGACCTTCGTCCATACCCTGGATAACACCGCGACGACGGTTAAGGTCGCCTACAACATCACCCATGTAGTCTTCCGGCGTCACAACCTCAACTCGCATGATCGGCTCGAGCAGTGCCGGGCTCGCCTCGAGGGCACCCTTTTTCATTGCCATCGAACCGGCGACCTTGAAGGCCATTTCGTTGGAGTCAACGTCGTGATAGGAACCGTCGTACAGGGTTGCCTTGATACGCAGCAGCGGATAACCGGCCAGACAGCCGTTCTGCATCTGCTCTTCAATACCCTGCTGAACTGCCGGGATGTATTCCTTGGGAACAACACCACCAACAATCTCATTCACGAAGATAAAGTTTTCGCCATCTTCATCATCCAGCGGCAACGGCTCAAGCTTGATCTTGACGTGACCATACTGACCACGACCACCAGACTGGCGCACGAATTTGCCTTCGACGTCTACCGACTTGCGAATGCGCTCACGGTAGGCGACCTGCGGCTTACCGATGTTCGCCTCTACCTTGAACTCGCGACGCATGCGGTCAACGATGATATCCAGGTGAAGCTCACCCATGCCGGAGATGATGGTCTGACCGGATTCTTCGTCGGTACGGACGCGGAACGACGGATCTTCCTGAGCCAGCTTGCCCAGGGCAACGCCCATCTTTTCCTGGTCCGCCTTGGACTTCGGCTCAACGGCAACGGAAATTACCGGCTCCGGGAATTCCATGCGCTCGAGAATGATCTTGTGATTCTCGTCGCACAGGGTGTCACCGGTGGTCACACTCTTCAGGCCGATCGCTGCAGCGATGTCGCCCGCGAGCACTTCCTTGATCTCCTGGCGATCTTTGGAGTGCATCTGGACCATACGGCCGACGCGCTCTTTCTTGCCTTTGACCGAGTTGTAGACGGCATTACCGGACTCAAGCTTACCGGAGTAGACCCGGAAGAAGGTCAGCGTGCCCACAAACGGGTCTGTGGCGATCTTGAACGCCAGTGCCGCGAACGGCGCATCATCGTCCGCCTCACGAAGCTCCTCGGTACCGTCTTCGTCTACTTCACCACGGATGGCTTTGACTTCGTCCGGCGCCGGCAGGAACTCGATAACGGAATCCAGAACCGCCTGAACACCCTTGTTCTTGAACGCAGAACCACAGGTGGCCACAACGATTTCGTTCGCCAGGGTGCGCATGCGCAGACCCTTCTTGATATCGTCGATGGAAAGCTCACCTTCTTCAAGGTACTTCTCCATCAACTCTTCGTTGGCTTCTGCGGCCGCTTCAACCATCTGCTCGCGGTACATGGCGACTTCGTCTTCCATCTCCGCAGGAACGTCCTTCTGCTCGTAGCTAGCGCCGGAGTCAGCTTCGTTCCAGTAGATGGCCTTGTTACGAATCAGGTCGACAATACCAGCGAAATTGTCTTCAGAACCGATGGGCAACTGAATAGGAACGCAGTTCGCGCCAAGACGCTTCTTGATCTGCTCAACAACGCGCAGGAAGTTGGCGCCGGCACGGTCCATCTTGTTGACGAACACCATGCGGGGGACTTCGTACTTGTTGGCCTGGCGCCATACAGTCTCGGACTGAGGCTCAACACCGGAGGAGCCACAGAACACCACAACCGCACCGTCAAGTACGCGCAGGGAGCGCTCTACTTCGATGGTGAAGTCAACGTGTCCCGGGGTATCAATGATATTGATCCGGTGCTCGGGGTACTGCTTGTCCATACCCTGCCAGAATGTCGTAGTCGCAGCAGAGGTGATGGTAATACCACGCTCCTGCTCCTGCTCCATCCAGTCCATGGTAGCTGCACCATCATGAACCTCACCGATCTTGTGGGAGATACCTGTGTAGAACAGGACCCGCTCGGTGGTTGTGGTTTTGCCCGCATCAACGTGCGCACAAATACCAATGTTTCTGTAACGCTTGATAGGAGTCTTGCGTGCCACTGTATAAACCTCGGCTGGTTAGAAACGGAAGTGAGAGAACGCCTTGTTGGCTTCTGCCATGCGGTGAACATCTTCACGCTTCTTAACAGCGGAGCCTTTGCTGTCAGCGGCGTCCAGGATTTCACCAGCCAGACGCTGAGCCATGGACTTCTCACCGCGCTTCCGTGAATATTCTACGAGCCAGCGCATGGCCAGCGCGTTCTGACGGGAAGGCCGTACTTCGACAGGCACCTGGTAAGTAGCACCACCAACACGACGGGACTTAACCTCAACCATCGGCTGGATGTTCTCCAGGGCCTTCTCGAACATGTCGATCGGCTCTTCTTTGGATTTCTCGGCAACAATGTCCAGAGCGCCGTAAACAATGCGCTCTGCGGTAGACTTCTTGCCACTTTCCATCACGTGGTTGATGAACTTGGCAAGACGTGCACTGCCGAATTTCGGATCCGGGATAATTTCCCGCTTAGCTGCAACTCTTCTTCTAGGCATCGATAAGCCCTTATATATCTAAAAGGTCTTCAGGAACCCCTGAGATAGCAAATGCTACTCAGCCTTACTCTTACCGTTCTGACAAGCAACGATAAAAGACACCCACTCGGGACATCAGGACTTGGGTCGTTTTGCACCGTACTTGGAGCGGCCCTGCTTACGGTTCTGTACACCCTGGGTGTCCAGCGTTCCGCGAACAGTGTGATAGCGCACACCCGGAAGGTCTTTTACTCGACCGCCACGGATAAGCACAACACTGTGCTCCTGAAGGTTGTGACCTTCACCACCAATGTATGAGGAAACCTCGTAGCCGTTGGTCAGACGAACACGGCACACTTTACGCAGTGCTGAGTTCGGCTTCTTCGGCGTTGTGGTATATACACGAGTGCACACACCACGGCGCTGAGGGCAGGCCTGAAGAGCAGGAACATCGCTCTTGGCTACCTTGCGCTTACGAGGCTTACGCACCAACTGATTAATCGTTGCCATGTAAGCAAACTCCAAAAAACCATATCAATGAAACTTACCCCCTGTGCAGGGGGTAAAATTTAAGGGACGCAAGTGTAAGCCTGCGCCCCTGGACAGTCAAGATGACTGGTCTCTTTTTGACCACCTCCCGGGTAGGTAACTACCCGGAGGCGGTTCGCCGGCCCAACTCAGCTTTCGCGGTTGAGCTCGGCACTCAGAGCTTCTTCCACGTCGGCCGCTGTTACGCCCTGCTCTTCCAGGTCACGCTTGCGACGACGCTCATTGTGGTACGCCAGACCGGTACCAGCCGGAATCAGTCGACCAACCACAACGTTTTCTTTCAGGCCGCGCAGGTAATCACGCTTCCCGGTAACCGCACCTTCGGTGAGTACCCGGGTGGTTTCCTGGAACGAAGCCGCAGAAATGAACGACTCGGTGGCCAGGGAAGCCTTGGTGATACCCAGCAGCAGACGCTCGAACCGCGCAGGCTCTTTGTCGGCCGCATCGGCCTTCTCGTTTTCTTCAAGCACCTGGGTGATTTCCACCTGATCACCGGACAGCAGAGTCGTATCACCCGGATCGGAGATTTCGACCTTACGCAGCATCTGTCGAACGATAACCTCAATGTGTTTATCGTTGATGACAACGCCCTGCAGACGGTAAACATCCTGGATTTCGTTGGTGATGTACTTGGCCAGCTCGACCACACCCAGCAGACGCAGAATATCGTGCGGGTTGGACGGACCGTCAGAAATCACCTCACCCTTCTCAACAGTCTCGCCTTCAAAGACGTTGAGCTGACGGTGTTTCGGAATCAGAACTTCGTAAGCATCGCCATCCTTCGGTGTGATCACCAAACGCTTCTTGCCCTTGGTTTCCTTGCCGAACGAGACCATACCGCTGATTTCAGCCAGGATGGACGATTCCTTCGGGCGACGGGCTTCAAACAGGTCCGCAACCCGTGGCAGACCACCGGTAATATCCCGGGTCTTGGAGCTTTCCTGCGGAATCCGCGCTACCACGTCCCCCAGCTCAACTCGCGCGCCATTGGCCATGGTGACCAGCGCGTTTGCGGGCAGGAAGAAGATCGCAGTACCACCACCTGGCAGTTCGACTTCTTCGCCTTTTTCGTCAACCAGCTGAATGGCCGGACGGATGTCCTTGCCAGCCGCGGGACGCTCCTTGGGATCAATGACCTCCATGGTGGAGAGACCGGTCAACTCGTCGGTCTGGGTACGGACTGTGATGCCCTGATCCATGTTGACGAATTTCGCGGTACCACCAGCTTCAGCGATGATCGGGTGGGTGTGCGGATCCCACTTGGCAACCACAACACCGGCTTCAACCGCGTCACCGTGCTTGACGGAGAGAACGGCGCCATACGGCAACTTGTACCACTCGCGCTCACGACCCTGGTCATCGGCAATGGCCAGAGCAGAGGAGCGGGAGATCACCACCAGGGAGCCATCGGCCTTTTCGATAGACTTCATGTTGTGCAGGCGTACGGTACCACCATGCTTGACCTGGATATTGTCGACCGCGGATGCCCGACTCGCAGCACCACCAATGTGGAAGGTACGCATGGTCAGCTGGGTACCCGGCTCACCGATGGACTGAGCAGCGATAACGCCTACAGCCTCACCAACGTTGACCTGATGACCACGAGCCAGATCACGGCCATAGCACTTGGAACAGATGCCGTGGCGGGTCTCACAGGTAATCGCAGAGCGAACCCAGACTTCGTCCACACCGGCCCGCTCAAGGGTTTCAACGGCCTTCTCGTCCAGCAGCGTGCCGGCAGCAATAACGGCGTTGTCCTTGTCGGTCGGAGTAAACGCATCACGTGCGGTCACACGACCCAGAACCCGGTCGCCCAGAGGCACTACAACGTCGCCACCTTCGATGTGCGGCGTCATCAGCAGACCTTCGTCGGTGCCACAGTCTGGCTCGGTAACGACCAGATCCTGGGACACGTCTACCAGACGACGGGTCAGGTAACCGGAGTTCGCGGTCTTCAGAGCGGTATCCGCCAGACCCTTACGGGCACCGTGGGTGGAGATGAAGTACTGGAGTACGTTCAGACCTTCACGGAAGTTCGCAGTGATCGGCGTTTCGATGATAGAGCCGTCCGGCTTGGCCATCAGGCCACGCATACCGGCCAGCTGACGGATCTGGGCCGCGGAACCCCGGGCGCCGGAATCGGCCATCATATAAACCGAGTTGAACGACTCCTGCATCAGGTATTCGCCGTCTTCACCCTTCACCGGCTGTCCATCAGGCCCGATAACCTGCTCCTTCGCCAGACGCTCCATCATGGCTTTGGAAACTTTATCGTTGGCACGGGACCAGATGTCGATAACCTTGTTGTACTTCTCGCCCTGGGTCAGGAGACCGGACGCGTACTGGGTCTCGATGTCCTTCACCTCAGCGGATGCGGCATCGACCAGCTCGTACTTCTCCGGCGGAATCTCGAAATCGTTGAAACCGATCGAGATGCCGGACACGGTCGCGTAGTGGTAGCCCATGTACATCAGCTGGTCCGCGAAAATGACGGTGTCTTTGAGACCGGCATCACGGTAGCAGGTGTTGATCAGGTTAGAGATCGCCTTCTTGACCATCGGCTTGTTGACCAGCTCATAGGAGAGGCCATCCGGCACGATGTCAAACAACAGCGCCCGACCAACCGTGGTATCAACAATCTTGTATTCTTCGGAGCGCGAACCGTCCTCGGCAATTGTGACTTCCTTTACCCGAACTTTCACAATAGCTTGGAGATCCACCATTCCGGCGCCATAGGCCCGGTGAGCCTCTTTGACGTCAGCAAACACCATGCCTTCACCGAGGGCGCTCTTGCGCTCACGGGTCATGTAGTACAGACCAAGTACCACGTCCTGGGACGGTACGATGATCGGCTCGCCGTTGGCCGGCGACAGCACGTTGTTGGTGGACATCATCAACGCACGGGCTTCGAGCTGGGCTTCCAGGGTCAGCGGTACGTGGACCGCCATCTGGTCACCGTCAAAGTCCGCGTTGTAGGCGGCACAGACCAGCGGGTGCAGCTGGATCGCCTTGCCTTCGATCAGAACCGGCTCGAACGCCTGGATACCCAGACGGTGCAGGGTCGGCGCTCGGTTCAGCATGATCGGGTGTTCGCGGATGACTTCGTCCAGGATATCCCAGACCACGCCTTCCTCGCGCTCGACCATCTTCTTGGCGGCCTTGATGGTGGTCGCCAGGCCGCGATGCTCCAGCTTGGAGAAAATAAACGGCTTGAAAAGCTCCAGAGCCATCTTCTTGGGAAGACCGCACTGGTGCAGGCGCAGGTAGGGACCTACCACGATCACCGAACGACCGGAGTAATCCACACGCTTACCAAGCAGGTTCTGACGGAAACGGCCCTGCTTACCCTTGATCATGTCAGCCAGGGACTTCAGCGGGCGCTTGTTGGTGCCGGTAATGGCACGGCCTCGGCGACCGTTATCCAGCAGCGCATCGACTGCTTCCTGCAGCATCCGCTTCTCGTTGCGCACGATGATATCAGGAGCATTAAGCTCCAGAAGGCGCTTGAGGCGGTTGTTCCTGTTGATCACCCGACGGTACAGATCGTTCAGGTCAGAGGTCGCGAAGCGGCCACCGTCCAGCGGTACCAGTGGGCGAAGATCCGGTGGCAGAACCGGCAGCACGGTCATGACCATGTCGCCTGGCTTATTGCCGGAGTAAAGGAACGCCTCAAGAATCTTCAGACGCTTGCTGAACTTCTTGATCTTGGTTTCGGAGTTGGTCTGCGGAATCTCTTCACGCAGGGCATCAACCTCTTCCTGCAGATCGATACCTTCCAGCAGTTCCTTAACCGCTTCAGCACCCATGCGGGCGTCAAATTCGTCACCGAACTCTTCCAGGGCTTCGTAATACTGCTCATCGTTCAGCAGTTGGCCCTTCTCCAGGGTGGTCATCCCCGGATCGATAACAATAAAGGATTCGAAGTACAGGACCCGCTCGATATCGCGCAGGGTCATATCCAGCATCAGACCGATACGGGACGGCAGTGACTTCAGGAACCAGATGTGCGCGACCGGGCTGGCGAGCTCGATGTGGCCCATACGCTCACGACGCACACTGGCCAATGCGACCTCAACGCCACACTTCTCGCAGATAACACCGCGATGCTTCAGGCGCTTGTATTTACCGCACAGGCACTCGTAGTCCTTGATCGGGCCGAAGATCTTGGCACAGAAAAGACCGTCGCGCTCCGGCTTGAAGGTACGGTAGTTAATGGTCTCAGGCTTCTTCACTTCGCCAAAGGACCAGGAACGGATCATGTCAGGCGACGCCAGGCCAATGCGGATAGCGTCGAATTCCTTGCTTTGGTTCTGGCTCTTGAGAAGATTCAGCAAATCTTTCATCAGTAAAAGCTCCGGATGGCGTTAATCTCGGGCGGGCACTGGTCGTGCCCGCTCACGCTGCCAAAAACAATTCGGCTCACTCGGATTCCAGCTCGATGTCGATACCCAGCGAGCGGATTTCCTTGACAAGAACGTTGAAGGATTCGGGCATGCCCGGCTCCATCCGATGATCGCCATCGACAATGTTCTTGTACATCTTGGTCCGACCGTTCACGTCATCAGACTTGACGGTGAGCATCTCCTGCAGCGTGTAAGCTGCACCGTAGGCCTCGAGAGCCCAAACTTCCATCTCACCGAAGCGCTGGCCACCGAACTGCGCCTTACCACCCAGCGGCTGCTGGGTAACCAGGCTGTAAGAGCCGGTGGAACGAGCGTGCATCTTGTCGTCGATCAGGTGGTTCAGCTTCAGGATGTACATGTAGCCAACCGTCACCGGGCGGTCGAACATATCACCGGTGCGACCGTCATACAGCATGGTCTGACCGGTGGTGCTCAGTCCCGCAAGCTCAAGCATGCGCTTGACCTCCGCTTCCTTGGCACCGTCGAATACCGGTGTTGCCATGGGCACACCGCCGCGAAGGTTGTGGCACATCTCCAGGATTTCCTTGTCGGACAGGGAATCCAGGTCCACCTTGAACACTTCGTCTGAGTGATTGTAGATCTCATCCAGCAGCTTGCGTAATTCAGCCACCTTGCGCTGCTCGTCCAACATCTGGCTGATACGCTCACCCAGACCCTTGGCTGCAGCACCCAGGTGAGTCTCAAGCACCTGACCTACGTTCATCCGCGAGGGAACACCCAACGGGTTCAGAACCACGTCAACGGTATTGCCATGCTCGTCGTAAGGCATGTCTTCGATCGGCATCACCGAGGAAATAACACCCTTGTTACCGTGACGACCGGCCATCTTGTCACCCGGCTGGATACGACGCTTGATAGCCAGGTATACCTTGACGATCTTCAGTACGCCCGGTGCAAGGTCGTCGCCCTGCTGAAGCTTGCCTTTCTTGTCATCAAAGCGCGCTTCGTGCTCTTTCTTGCGGTCCTCTAGCCCCTGCTCGGATTTCTCCAGCAGCTCGTTCAGGCTCTCGTCTTTCATCCGGAGCTTGAACCAGTCGGAACGCGGCAGCTCGGCCAGGTAGCTCTCTTCGAGGGTGGCGCCTTTCTTCAGACCCGGCCCACTGATCACTTCCTGCCCTTTCAACGCACTGTTCAGACGCTCAAAGGTCGCACCTTCAACAATCCGATACTCGTCTTTCAGATCCTTGCGATACTGGTCCAGCTGCTCTTTCTCGATGGACTGGGCACGCTGATCCTTCTCGATACCGTCGCGGGTAAAGACCTGAACGTCGATAACGGTGCCGCGGGTGCCAGTCGGCACGCGGGAGGAGGTATCCTTAACATCGGACGCCTTCTCACCGAAGATGGCACGCAGCAGCTTTTCCTCCGGCGTCAGCTGGGTCTCACCCTTCGGTGTGACCTTGCCTACCAGAATGTCACCGGGGCCCACTTCAGCACCAATGTAAACAATACCGGACTCATCCAGCTTGGACAGCGCACTTTCACCAACGTTCGGAATATCCGCGGTGATTTCCTCGCTACCCAGCTTGGTGTCCCGAGCCACACAGGTCAGTTCCTGAATATGGATAGTGGTCAGGCGATCTTCCTGCACCACTTTCTCGGAAATCAGAATGGAGTCCTCAAAGTTGTAACCGTTCCAGGGCATGAACGCGATACGCATGTTCTGCCCCAGGGCCAGTTCACCCAGATCAACGGACGGACCGTCTGCCAGAACGTCGCCACGGGCAATCACGTCACCCTGACGCACAATGGAACGCTGGTTGATACAGGTATTCTGGTTCGAACGGGTGTACTTGGTCAGGTTGTAGATATCCACACCTGCGTCACCCGCTTCTGTCTCCTCGTTGTTGACACGAACCACGATACGGGCCGCGTCGACACTCTCAATCACACCGCCACGGCGGGCCGTGACACAGACACCGGAGTCCTGTGCCACCGTGCGCTCTACACCAGTACCTACGAGAGGTACCTGGGAGCGCAGGGTCGGAACTGCCTGACGCTGCATGTTCGCACCCATCAGTGCCCGGTTGGCGTCGTCATGCTCCAGGAACGGGATCAAGGATGCTGCGACCGATACTACCTGGCGCGGAGATACATCCATGAAGTTAACGCTCTCCGGCGGAGTAACGGTAAATTCGTTCTGGTGCCGAACGGTAACCAGCTCGTCGGTCAGACGCTTGGTCTTCTCGTCCATGGCAGCACTGGCCTGGGCGATGACGTAGTTGCTCTCCTCGATTGCGGACAGGTAAACCACTTCATCGGTTACCACGCCGTTCTCAACCTTACGGTACGGACTCTCAAGGAAACCGTACGAATTGGAACGGGCGTAAGTCGCCAGCGAGTTGATCAGACCGATGTTCGGACCTTCCGGCGTCTCGATCGGGCATACACGGCCGTAATGGGTCGGATGCACGTCACGGACTTCGAAGCCTGCACGCTCACGGGTCAGACCACCTGGCCCAAGAGCCGAGATACGACGCTTGTGCGTGACCTCGGACAGCGGGTTGTTCTGGTCCATGAACTGAGACAGCTGGCTGGACCCGAAGAACTCTTTAACCGCGGCAGCTACCGGCTTGGCGTTAATAAGATCCTGAGGCATCAGGCCTTCGCTTTCAGCAAGGCTCAGACGCTCACGAACCGCGCGCTCAACCCGAACCAGGCCAACACGGAACTGGTTTTCCGCCATTTCGCCAACACAACGAACACGACGGTTACCCAGGTTATCGATATCATCCACATTGCCCTGGCCGTTACGGATATCGATCAGGGTCTTGAGCACGTCGATGATGTCTTCGTGGGTCAGGGTGCCCTCACCTGTGCTTTCTTCACGGCGCAGACGGCGGTTCAGCTTCATCCGGCCAACCGCAGACAGGTCATAGCGCTCTTCAGAGAAGAACAGGTTGTTAAACAGGTTCTCAGCCGACTCCTTGGTGGGCGGCTCGCCCGGGCGCATCATCCGGTAAATCTCAACCAACGCTTCCAGCGGGGTGCGGGTCGGATCGATACGCAGGGTGTCAGACATGAACGGACCGCAATCCAGATCGTTGGTATAAAGGGTTTCGATATCCTTCACGCCAGCGTCGAGAATCTTGGTGACCAGTTCTTCGGTCAGCTCGGAGTTACACTCTACCAGGACTTCACCGGAAGCCTGATCGATCATGTCTTTCGCCAGTACACGCCCATACAGGTACTCGGTCGGCACCTCGAGCTCGTTGATACCGGCTTTTTCCAGCTGTTTGATATGGCGGGCCGTAATCCGGCGACCTTCCTCGACAATCACGTTACCGTCATTGTCCTTGATATCAAAGGTTGCGATATCGCCACGCAGACGACTCGGCACCAGCTCCAGCTTGCACACTTCCGCGCCCAGGCTGAACTTACTGGTTTCGAAAAACATCTCCAGCATTTGCTCGGAGGTGTAGCCCAGGCCACGCAAAAGAATGGATGCCGGCAGTTTGCGACGACGGTCGATACGAACGAACACGGAGTCCTTCGGATCAAACTCGAAGTCCAGCCAGGAACCACGGTAAGGAATCACCCGGGCAGAATACAGCAGCTTGCCGGACGAATGGGTCTTGCCCTTGTCGTGATCGAAGAACACACCCGGAGACCGGTGGAGCTGGGAAACAATAACGCGCTCGGTACCGTTGATAACGAAGGTACCGTTCTCGGTCATCAGGGGCATCTCGCCCATGTAGACTTCCTGCTCTTTAATGTCCTTGATCGCCTTGTTGGACGATTCCTTATCGTAAATGATAAGGCGGACCTTCACCCGCAGCGGCGCTGCATAGGTTACGCCCCTAAGCTGGCATTCCTTGACATCAAAAACCGGCTCGCCAATACGGTAGCTCACGTATTCGAGCGCGGCATTGCCAGAGTAACTGACAATCGGGAATACGGATTTGAATGCTGCGTGAAGACCGGTTTCCCGGCGGTCTTCAGCAGCGGCTTCCATTTGGAGGAAGTCCCGGAACGAATCCAGCTGAATAGACAGCAAATAGGGGACGTCCATCACGGAAGGCAATTTACTAAAATCTTTGCGAATCCGCTTTTTCTCAGTGTAGGAGTAAGTCATCTGCATTCCCCAGCTTTAGACCTGATACCTGGTATCAAGAAGCAACCAATGTTCTGCTTCGGGGCCGAATTGCTCGGCTTATCGCGCCGTCTTGAACAAGACTCTGGCTGTAGGTTATAGATCTGACATCAACCTGCAATTGCTCACCAGACTCTATAGCATATACAACAGAAAAAGGCCGGTGGCCCGAAGCCACCAGCCTGTCCATGCTTATCGCACGGTTTCGATCAACAGCCGACTCTTACTTGAGCTCAACAGAAGCGCCTGCTTCCTCGAGCTTCTTCTTGGCTTCTTCAGCGTCGCCTTTGCTAGCTGCTTCCTTAACAACGGAAGGAGCGCTGTCGACCATTTCTTTGGCTTCTTTCAGACCCAGGCCGGTCAGTTCACGAACGGCCTTGATTACGTTTACTTTCTTCTCACCAGGACCGGTAAGTACAACGTCAAACTCGGTCTGCTCTTCAGCAGCGGCTTCGCCACCACCAGCAGCAGCCGGAGCAGCAGCAACGGCTGCAGCGGCAGAAACACCGAATTTCTCTTCCATTGCTTCAACCAGCGCAACAACGTCCATTACGCTCATTTCAGCAATTGCGTTCAAAATGTCTTCGTTAGACAGAGCCATGACTTTCTCCCAAAAATATAAAAAATGGTGTTCAACAGAATCAAGCAGCTTCTTGCTTCTGGTCGCGAACTGCCGCTACAGCACGAGTCACTTTCGAAGGAACTTCGTTCAGTGTCCGTGCCAGCTTGGTGATCGGTGCCTGTGTTACAGCGGCCAGCATTGTCAGCGCTTCGTGACGCGTTGGCAGCTTGGCAAGACGATCGATCTGGTCTGCACCCATCAGCTCTCCGCCGACGGCCAGTCCCTTGATCTCGAACGCCTCTTTCTCTTTGGCAAAATCCTTCAGCAGACGCGCTGCCGCGCCCGGATCTTCCATAGAGAATGCCAGAATGGTCGGGCCGACCAGAGCTTCGTCAATGCACTCGAACTCGGTACCGCGAATCGCGATCTTCGCCAGGTTGTTACGAACAACCTTCAGACGCACGTTTTCGGCACGAGCCTTGGCACGAAGCGCCGTCATGTCACCAGAGGTAACACCACGGTAGTCAGCCATAACCACAGACAGAGCACCACCGGCAGTCTCGTTGACTTCAGCGACGATCGCTTTCTTGTCTTCGAGTCTAATTGCCACTGGATTTCTCCTCGATTTCGCCGGGTCTTCCCGGCAAACCCACATATACCCCTCGCGGGGCTCCTAACGGTGTTTGGGTTCAGAGAGAACGTCTTCACACCGTCTGCGCAGGCGTTGCTTTAACCCTTGCAGCACTTCCAGTTTGACCGGAAGTGCTTCGGGGGCCTGCGGTCTTTGACAGCCTTGGCTTCCGCCCAGACTACAAAGTAACCACCGATCAAAGGATCAAATAGCGAGACCGCTCTGATCGATAGTCAGGCCAGGACCCATAGTCGAGGAAATGGTGATCTTCTTGAGATACACGCCTTTCGCCGACGACGGCTTGGCCTTTTTCAGATCTGCCACCAGAGCTTCAAGGTTTTCCTTGATGTTCTCGGCAGAGAATTCAACGTTACCCAGCGGAGCGTGGATAATGCCGTTCTTGTCGGTGCGGTAGCGAACCTGACCGGCCTTGGCGTTCTTGACCGCAGTCTCAACGTCAGGAGTCACAGTACCCACCTTCGGGTTCGGCATCAGGCCACGGGGACCAAGAATCTGGCCCAGTTGACCAACGACACGCATGGCGTCCGGAGTGGCGATGACCACGTCGAAATCCATGTTGCCTTTCTTAACTTCGTCAGCCAGGTCGTCCATGCCCACAATATCTGCACCAGCGGCCGTTGCTTTCTCAGCATTGGCACCCTGGGTAAACACAGCAACGCGAACGGTCTTTCCGGTGCCGTGAGGCAGAACAGTGCTGCTACGAACTACCTGGTCCGATTTACGTGCGTCAACGCCGAGGTTAACGGCCACGTCCACAGACTCTTTGAACTTCACGTTCTGGCCCAGCTCAACCAACAGTGCAACTGCGTCGTCTACAGAGTAGGAACGGGTAGAGTCTACCTTTTCACGAATAAGCTTCTGACGCTTGCTCAGCTTTGCCATGTTACAGGCCCTCCACGTTCAGGCCCATGCTGCGGGCGGTTCCTGCAATGGTACGTACCGCTGCATCCATATCGGCTGCAGTCAGGTCCGGCTCCTTGGTCTTGGCAATTTCTTCGAGCTGCTCGCGGGTCACAGTACCGACTTTATCGGTATTCGGACGACCAGAGCCGCTCTTGATGCCAGCTGCCTTCAGCAGAAGAACCGGCGCAGGCGGAGTCTTGGTAATAAAGGTAAAGCTGCGATCACTGTAAACGGTGATCACGGTCGGAATCGGCAGACCAGGCTCCATGTCCTGAGTCTGGGCGTTGAACGCCTTGCAGAATTCCATGATATTCACGCCGCGCTGACCCAGAGCGGGACCAACGGGGGGACTCGGGTTGGCCTTACCGGCAGCAACCTGAAGCTTGATGTACGCTTCAATTTTCTTTGCCATGATAGATCTCCTATGGGTTCAAGCGCCTCTCGGCTCCCCGTTTTTTACAACTGCCAAAAGCAGACACAAAAAGCCCGCGTCGCTTGAGCGCGCGAGCTTTCAGCTTTCCTGTTACCGGTCAGTCTTTCTCGACCTGCCCAAACTCCAGCTCCACCGGAGTTGAACGACCAAAGATCAGAACAGCAACCTTGACTCGACTCTTGTCGTAGTCAACTTCCTCAACCACACCATTGAAGTCCGCAAACGGACCCTCAACAACGCGAACAACCTCACCCGGCTCGAACAGCGTCTTCGGCTTGGGTTTGTCGGCACCGCTCTCCACTCGACGAAGGATCGCTTCCGCTTCCTTTTCGGTAATCGGTGCCGGCTTGTCCTTGGTACCACCAATAAAACCAAGAACACGCGGAGTATTCTTGACAAGGTGCCACGTCGCATCGTCCATTTCCATCTGGACCAGTACGTACCCGGGATAGAATTTGCGCTCACTCTTGCGCTTCTTCCCTTCTCGCATTTCGACGACTTCCTCGGTCGGAACCAGGATCTCGCCGAAACGGTCTTCCATCTCGTGCAGCGCAACGCGCTCCCTGAGAGTGCGCATTACCTGCTTTTCGAAGCCAGAATACGCATGAACGACGTACCAGCGCTTAGCCATTGCCCACTCCTGTTAACCGATAAACCCGGCGACCAGCAAGCTGATCAGCGAATCCATACCCCACAACAACAGAGCCACAACCAGCACAAACACCACAACAATCGCTGTCGTCTGCACGAGCTCGGGCCTGGTGGGCCATACCACTTTCCGGATCTCGACTCTCGCTTCCTTCAGCAGCGTCGCGAAGCGACGGCCACGGTCGGTCTGGAGGGCAACAAGCGCCGCTACAATTGCGAGACCTACAAGAGCCAGAACCCGATACAGCAGAGACTCGGCACTATAATACTGATTCCCCACCACACCGATGGCGATCAGAACGAAAACAACCAGCCACTTCAGGAAATCGAAACGGCTGGCTGACTGAACGGCTTTTGACTCCATAGGAATCAACTTATGTATCCGGATGTTAAAAAATGGCAGGCCAGGAGGGAATCGAACCCCCAACCTGCGGTTTTGGAGACCGCTGCTCTGCCAATTGAGCTACTGGCCTGCACCGAAACAACTCAGTGCACTTACTCTCGAGTCTATTACTCGATGATCTTGGAGACCACGCCGGCACCAACGGTACGGCCGCCTTCACGAATCGCGAAGCGCAGGCCATCTTCCATGGCGATCGGAGCAATCAGGGTAACACTCATCTTGACGTTGTCACCCGGCATAACCATTTCCACACCTTCCGGCAGTTCGCAAGAACCGGTTACGTCGGTGGTACGGAAGTAAAACTGCGGACGGTAGCCCTTGAAGAACGGAGTATGACGGCCGCCTTCTTCTTTGGACAGTACGTACACTTCGCACTCAAACTTGGTGTGCGGAGTGATGGAGCCCGGTACCGCCAGAACCTGACCACGCTCAACGTCGTCACGCTTGGTGCCACGCAGCAGCGCACCAATGTTCTCACCCGCACGGCCTTCGTCCAGCAGCTTGCGGAACATCTCAACACCGGTACAAGTCGTCTTGACGGTGTCTTTCAGACCAATGATTTCAACTTCGTCACCAGTCTTGATCACGCCACGCTCAACACGGCCGGTCACAACGGTACCACGACCGGAGATAGAGAAGACGTCCTCGATCGGCATCAGGAACGGCTGATCGATCGCACGCTCCGGCTCAGGGATGTAGTCATCCAGAGCTTCTACCAGCTTCTTGACAGCGGTAGTACCCATCTCGTTGTCGTCTTTGCCTTCCAGCGCCATCAGCGCAGAACCGGTGATGATCGGAGTGTCGTCACCCGGGAAGTCGTACTGGCTCAGCAGGTCACGAACTTCCATCTCAACCAGCTCGAGCAGCTCTTCATCGTCCACCATGTCCGCTTTGTTCAGGAACACAACGATGAAAGGCACGCCAACCTGACGGGACAGCAGGATGTGCTCACGGGTCTGCGGCATGGGGCCGTCAGCTGCGGAGCAAACCAGGATCGCGCCGTCCATCTGCGCTGCACCAGTGATCATGTTCTTCACATAGTCAGCGTGGCCCGGGCAGTCTACGTGAGCGTAGTGGCGATTCGGGGAATCGTACTCAACGTGAGAGGTCGCAATGGTGATACCACGCGCACGCTCTTCCGGTGCGTTATCGATCTGATCGAATGCACTCGCAGACCCTGTACCCCAAACTTCGTGACATACACGGGTCAGGGCAGCAGTCAAAGTGGTTTTACCATGGTCAACGTGACCAATGGTGCCTACGTTCAAGTGCGGCTTATTACGTTCAAACTTAGACTTAGACATTCGACCAATCTCCCTAATCAACCAGGATCGTAACGTTGACCGGATAAATAATGGAGCTCATGGGCGGATTTGAACCGCCGACCTCACCCTTACCAAGGGTGTGCTCTACCAACTGAGCTACATGAGCATTTCAAAACAAATTGGAGCGGGCAGCGGGAATCGAACCCGCGTCATCAGCTTGGAAGGCTGAGGTAATAGCCACTATACGATGCCCGCGAGCAATTTAGTGGTGGAGGGGGCAGGATTCGAACCTGCGAAGGCGATGCCGTCAGATTTACAGTCTGATCCCTTTGGCCACTCGGGAACCCCTCCGAGTCGGATTTGCGTGAGCAAATCCGTCAAAACTTAAAGTGGAGCTGGCGGACGGAATCGAACCCCCGACCTGCTGATTACAAGTCAGCTGCTCTACCAACTGAGCTACGCCAGCTCACATTCGCCTCGTCAGCGAGGGCGGTATACTACGGATTTTTTTCTGGCGTTGCAACACCTTCACAAGGCCTGATTTCAACGAAATCGAAATTGCTGCCGTAATCCGCTTTCACCGCCTGAACCAGTTCTTCAGCGAGTTCCGGTTCAGCCTCAAAAGAGAGCGCGTAGCTTATCTGATTTCGGGGGAAGTTGACCAGTACCGCATTAAGATTCTGACGTTTTTTTTCTTCCAGCACGGAAATTGCAGATTCGCGAGACTCGAACAGCCCCAGTGAAATGGCATTGCGGTTTTCGCCCTCGGTGACCAGATAGGAGTCGATTCCCTGCCTTTGAATGTCACGAAACTGGCGCAAAGCAACAGCCTCGGGCTGGGGCGGAATAAGAACCCAGTGCAGGGGCGCCAGCTCTCTTTCGACTTCTTCAACCCTGAAACCAGCTTCCTCCGCAAGAGGTTGACTGTCCACCAGGCTTTGGGCGCGCTCCGCGGTTTCGAGCCATCCGAGGCGGGCACACGACATTTCGGATTTACCGGCCGGTGCACCAGGCCCGACACCGGAGTCTTCCGGCCCCGGTGATTTGAGGCTGGCCACCCTTGGCAGGCTGCCACTGGCAACGTTGGTCATGCCGCCCGATGGCCCCACGAAGTCCGGCAGGTAATAGATAGCAATACTCACCAGCACCAGCACCAACGCCAACCACCTCATCCGCGGGCTTCCTCCGCATGAATTGCACGAAGGCCCGATAACACAAGGTCCGGGCGAGAAATACCGGGCAGACCAAGACCGATAAGCCGGTCTGCGTCGCCGCCAGTAACCAGAACCTCGGACAATGATAGTTTACGGGCGTCAGCGATCACCCGCTCAATCATCGCTGCAGACAGCCAGGCAAGACCATGGTTCACGCATTCTCCGGTACTCTTGCCGGGGTCCGTTGCCAGCCCCTGGTCTGGGTCGAACCAGATCCGGGCGGCATCGGTCCGGAGACTGCGCAACATCATCTGCAGACCAGGAAGAATATAACCACCCAGATGCTGACCATGCCGATCAACGTAATCGACAGTAACGGCACTGCCTGCATCCAGGACCGCAAAGCCCTGCTTGTGATCGAGCCAGGCACCGTACATCCCATGCCAACGATCGGCCCCCATTCTGGAGACATCCTGGTAGGCGTTCATGAGGCCACTCCGGGACCGCTCGGACCAGTAAAAGCGAACCGGCGCCTGACAAAGCTTCGCGATGGAGCCCGCCAAATGACTTCGCCTCTCTTCAGACGCAACTGTGGATATGGCGACAGACACCACCTGTCCGATCAGTTCGCCCGACAATCCCAGGGGGTTCTCGTCTTCGAGAGAGCCGGCCCCTGAGGTCAGAACCCCATTCTGGTTTGCGAGACACCATTTCAGTCGGGTATTACCAGCATCAATAAACAGATTCATTTTGCCCATCGCAGACTGATTTCCCCTGCGCGCACCGGAACAAGCCCGTTTTCGGTCCGGATTTGATAGTTGCCGGCGTCATCAATGCCACAACCGACACCTTCAACATCTCCGCCCCGGGCCTTGAGCGATTTTCCCATAAACACATCGCGACGCTGCCAGGACTCCCGAAAATCTGCAAACCCGATATCCGAGAACAGGGCCACAGCATCGAATACAGCATCAATGATTGCACCGCCGATCTGGCTGCGCGACCATTCGACTTGAGGGCAGGCCCTGGCGAGGCTGCTCCAGGGTTGATCAACGCCGTCGGCCCGGGACATGTGTACATTCAATCCGATGCCCGCGATTACTTGCACCACCCCTTCCTCCAGCTCGCCCTGGAGCTCCACCAGGATGCCGCCAAGCTTGCCGTCCGGAAGAAAAATATCATTTGGCCACTTGAGTCCGACTTCTGGCACTCCCAGTCGTTCCAGGGCATTGGCCACCGCAACGCCGAGCACCAGGCTCAACCCATCCAGTACACCGAAGCCGCCGTGGAAGGTTAGCCCCAGGCTAAGGTACAGGTTTTCGCCCCGAGGGCTTTGCCAGACACGCCCCCGTCGACCGCGGCCGGACGTCTGGCAGTCGGCAATAACCACCGGGATACCCTTGCTTCCGGCGGTAATCTGCCTGATCACCTCGGCATTGGTTGAGTCAACCTCGTCGAGGACTGTCAGTGAGAGCTCCTGTTCCCGGCCGGCGGCTATTTCACCAAGCACCCGGGCCCGATCGAGCAGGTCGACCCGGGACACCAGCTGATATCCACGTCCGCGAATCGTGGCAATGTCAGCACCTTCTTCCATCGCGCGACGAATCTGCTTCCAGATTGCGGTACGACTAACCCCGAGCTTTTCGGCCAGCGCGGCTCCGGAATGAACCTGACCGTCACTGAGCAGCTCTATAAGTGCTTTGGATTTCATAAGATGCATCCAGCCATGGAATTGGGTAAGGCCGGATTAAACACCAGGGAAGGGAAAAAGACAAAGTTGGCGGCGTCGCTTTGCGAACCGCCTGCCGGAAGATCAGGGAATCGGGGTTGCGGTCAGATTGGCCTTGATATCGAAGTTCTGCATTTTGACGCCATAGACGGCCGTCTGAGCACCGCCAACGGGATGAACCAGATCGATATTGTTGATCGAGAGTTCCTTGAACCGGCTTCTCGCCTTCACCGCAAACCCGAGCGGTCTGTTGTCGGCCTCGGCGAGGGTTGGATTGGAGACATAGCGGTAACCGGCAGTGGACGAACCATCCATAATTTTTTCATCGCCCCGGTTGCCCGATACTCCCATCGCATCCGGACCGTCCGCCTTCTTCACAACCCGGGTTTGATAGACATCCACGGAAAGATCGGTGCGTAGCCCAAACGAGTTATCGTCTACGCCGTCACCATCGAAGTCCCCACCATCGCTGGTGTGGATATCGTTCAGAACGAGGCTCGTCCCGGTTCCGTTCATGGACTCACCAACTCCGCTGCTTTGCCGGTTGGTTTCCCAGGTCAGCGAGTTTTTCCGGGCTTCATTGATGGCCTTGGCAAGCACCTGCTTCAGGCGGACCGTCAGCCCCTCCTCACCCCGGGTTTCCCAGACGCCTCCGGAAGCCGTACAGGCGGATGGACTATCACCCATGCCACCAGCACAGACATCACCGGCCCCGCCCGGGACGACGGTCATGCTGCTGCCGGTTTCGTATTTCTGAATCACGAACCTCCCGAAACTCTGACCGGATTCCTTGTCGCCGATTCTCAGATTGCCGATATCCATGGTGCTCCAGGATTCGCCCTTGATAACCGCAAGCCCCTCCTGGCTGACATCAACGGTCATGTCGCGCACATGCGCGTCATAATCCAGTTCGGTAATCCAGAGGCCCTTCTGGGGAATCTCACCATTACCTTCATCGTAGGGCGCCGCGATAATCGCAGCCTTGCCGTTCCTGATGCTGACATCGGAATTGATGGTAATCCCCTCACCCGATGCGCCTCCTGCACCGAGCGTCACATGGCCATCAAGCTCGAATTCGTAGGCCGGATAGAAACCCAGTGCCAGCAGCAGCTCTGTGCCACCCTGCAAGGGGGCGTCGTCACTCCCTACTCGCAGACCGTTGATCCGGTAGCCGGCCCTGATGTCCTCGAAACCAATCCGCAGACCATCGAAGAACTCGGTACCGTTGGTGACGCCATCGCGAGTTACATTGACCGTTACATCGCCCTGCCCCCAGGACTGCAGTCCACTGAAGATCACCCGGTTGCCGTCTTCGGTGTAGCTGAAATCAGCAAGCCGAAGACTCCATTCAGTCGCAAGTCGCAAGCCCTGCGGGCCGGCGTCAGGGTGTCCACCCCCCTGCAGATAGATCGCATTGGAATAGCTGCGGCCGTTGAACACCTGATCTTCAAGCAAAAAGCTGACATTCACCTGACCGATACTCTTGCCATTGCCACCCACCTCAATAGCGCCAATGCTGAATTCACCATCCATGGAGCCAAGGGTCAGGGCCAGGGCCGATCTATTCTGCCAGTCGGTCGCCACATCGAGCCGGAGGTCGTTAATCCGATAGACGCCAGTGATGTCTCGAAGCGCGAAGGCCTTTCCGTCATCCCTGTATAGAAAAGCGGCCGAGCGTATAACGGTCTCGTTATCGATTCGAAGGCCCTCCCCGGATCGGCCGCCGGCAGTCAGGTTGGTGCTGGAGGAAAGCTCGTAACTTCCACTCAGGCTGCCATAGCTGGGCAGAGGCTGTCCGTTGCCGGAATCGACAGATACGCCATGATTCAGGGGGTTGCTGCTGTAACGAATCGCGCCGACCTCCCAATCCCCAGTTATTCTGGGCGCATTCAGAGCCAGAGTGTCGCCGACCACATCCAGAGTTACTCCCAGTGCCTCCACATTCATGGTGATATCGTCCAGAAAAACTTCATTGCCATTGGTGCGATACCCCAGACGGCCGGCAGTCATCGTGTAGGCGGAGTCAAAGGTATAACCGGCCCCAGCAACGGAACTGCCCTGGCTTATATTCAAATACCCTTCCAGAGAATGATCGAAAAAGATCCCCCCCATACTGACACCGGGGGCCCCGGCGAGCCGGATATCACCGAACTCGATCCGTCGGTCTTTCACCAGGTAATCGAGATTAAGGGATGCATCCTCCTCAACATCGATGCGAATCAGGTGGAATGCCTGACCAGAAGGATCAACGGCCGAACCAATGCGAAAACCGTCCAGATGGATGCCGTTGCCATCATCAACATAGGACAGCCGATCTGCCGTCAGGCCAAGATCGAGCTCTACGGACAGACCACTCTGGCCACTGATGTTTGCCAGAGTGGAATCGTCCAGGCTTTTCATGTCAGCGACCACCGGGGAGGCGAGGACCACACAAAACAGCCCAGTGGCAATCGGGGCCTGTTGTTTGATTCTGTCTGGCGCGCCCATAACCGTTAACCCCTTCAATCTCACGGATTCCCCGCCGGAAACACGAGCAGGTTTCCTTCCATCACAACGTCCCCTCGCATATCAACAGAGAATATGTCGGTCTGCTGAAAGCCGGGGTCGGTCGGCCGGGCCGTGCTGCTGGAAGAAATCTTGAATTGGACGTCGTTGAACCGAACAGTATTGGGCAGCCCAAGCTCCAGCACATCCCGATTGAACAGTTCGCCATCACCACCGAACCCCGAATCGACTTTGCGGACCCGCAGTGTCAGGCCCTCAAACGCGAAATTGCCCCGAATATCATCAAGCACCATCCATCCGCCGTTTTCTTTCAGCCGGTAAGCAAAACGGGCGCCACACTTCTTGTCCACGTCATCACAACGTCCGAAATAACTGTTCTCAACCGGACCGCCCATTTCATTGATGCTGATGTCGCCGGACAGGTAGATCCCACCCTGTCCGGAGATATCCGAGAGAGCTTCATCTCCCAGGCGGGCGAGTTCGGCAAGGCTGGGGAGTGAAAACAGAAAAACAGGGAGAGCAAGTATTGTTCTGCGCAGAAACGATTTCATTGGCTCAGATCCCTGGTCTTAATGTTCAAGTGTTGTATCAGCATTCCCTGGACGCGGGCCGAACCAAAATCGCGGTCGCCAACACTGAAATTTCCGATCTTGAGATTGCTGCGAAACTCCGGGTTCGTGTAGTAGGACTCGTAGAAATCCCAGGCGTCCGCATCACTGCTGCCGCGGAGACCGTCGGCACCGATCTCGCCCGGCTGAGGGCGCCGAATTGCAGCAACCTCCACTACAAAGTTTCCACTGCCATCAACATCGAAGAATACCGGTTGAAGCTGGTTGCCAATCGCCAGCTCGAGCGCAAAATTGCTCATCAATATTCGTGATCCGCAGGTGGAACCGTTCTGTGCGCAGGCATTGATAGAAAGTTCCGGGGAATAGAAATTCAGCTTGAACTGGCCGACCATCTGGCGCCGATCGTTATCGCCCCAAAGGCGCAGATAGCTACCATCGATGACAGCACTCTTTGCGTGGATATTGATATTGGCAGACCGGTCGTCACCAACTGCCACGTTCATCTGCATGCCGATGTCTGCTCGCTCTCCGATGTATCCGGCAGACGCCGGGCGACTCGAGCAGGTGCCGCTGCCAGGACCGGCCCCGGAGTCCATGCAGTCATAACCCTGGTCGCTATTGACCATGGCACTGGCTGAGAACTCCAGCACCGCCTTGTTAGCGATACCAATATCATTGCCATCCACCACATCGATTTTCCACGGGTTCAGGAGTCTACCGAGATTGACCGGGCCCAGGGTCTCTCCGTAGTTGCTATTGGCCCCGGCGATGTAGAGATGGTTTACCGTAATATCGACATCACGACCGTCCGTGCTTTTGATCCCGCCAATCCGGAAAATGCGTGCCTGCTCTCCCGAGGCATCCGGCTCATCCGTTCCATGAGAGAATTTGAAATTCTCCAGTACAAGGCCAATCCCGGCTCCATCAATCGAGGACATTTCAGTTTCCGAAAGTCCCTGAAGCTCCGCCTCAACAGGCACTGGGGCAGTCAGAACAGCCGCCATCACCGGAAAGAGCCGCGCGAAAACAGGAAGCTGACTGAAATTGAACCATTTCATACGAAGCCCCTCAGAACAGACCTTTGCCGCGGTCGATGTATTCGGTGCGGTAACGCTGGGTACCATAGAGCGCCTCATTGAGATTCACCTCAGTAGCGCCGTTGGGAATATTGAAGAAGGCACCTGATGTGGCCTTGATAAAATCTTCGGGCGTGAAGTCTGTTTTCTTTACATCCTTCAGCCAATCAAGATCTTTGGTCTGGAATGAGATAAAAGCACCGTCGGCCGGCCCGGTGATACGTCGCTCGCCATTGACCTCACCAACCTCCCCTACCGGGAAGCTGTTATAGATATCCAGGTCGAAACAGGAATCTATTCCAAGGACCAGGCAGTCCTCCGCGTAAACATAAATGTCACCGCCTGAACAGCTGAAAAAGGAACAATCCGGAACCTCGATTCGGGAACTCGACCCCCAGCCGATCAGGTTCTTTACCGACCAGCGGGTAAAGCCGCTTGCGCCTTCGAGAATGAACCGTTCGCCATCCGGGATACCGATGTATTCCGCTCTTACCGGGTCCAGGGAGCCAATGTTTGGATCGCCCTCCGCACCGTAAACCAGCTCTGCCTTGGTGGATAATGGACTACCGCCTTCGAGTAGAGGGGTGAGGAGCACGATGATTTGGTCAAAAAGGTTACCGCTTGAGCTGGCCTGGCTCAGCCCTTCACCGCGGTCAATGATGTCCACGTTCACATTGCCAGTTAGCGTTTCAATCTTGCCGGACAGGACACCCATGGATTCACCGAAACCCAGTCGGAAGCCGACCACTTCTTCGGTTTGTTCATCGAAGGCGAACTCCAGAAACGGATTCTGGATCAGGAAAGGAACGATTTCCCCCTCGGCATAGGTACTGCCATCGGGCTTTCGCTGTCTCGGAGCTTCGGGATTGGCGTCAAAGTAAGCCTGATTGTTAATGTAACCTAGAGCAAAATCTTCAATATAGACATCCGAAGTGCCCGGTTTCTCACCTTCCCGGTCGTAACGGCCCATTTCCAGCACATCTACATTGGTCTGGATTTCAATGTCCATTCCGAGATTGACCCGGGTATAGGCGGTGTTGTCGTTGGCATCAGGATGGTACTGGCGGTCAACCGATACAAAGGCCTGCCCTGTGACTTCAGACATCTGTCGATCTGAAATCGGGCGCAGTTCGGCGTTGACCCCCGAAGCCAGTAAAGGCAGGAGGAGAAGCGAATAAAATGGTTTACTCATAGTCACATCTCACCGCGGCCGCTTCTTGTTATTGGCGGCTGATTTAAAGATGACTGATGAGCGTCTCTGAGGCTGGCTTGGATTTTTGATGTTGTTTTAGCCAGTTCTTTTACAGAAGTGTAACCCCGGTTACATGTTGTCACTGTGCGCAGCGTCATGGTTTTGGCATTTGCCAAATTTCAGGCAATAAAAAACCCCAGCATCGAGGATGCTGGGGTTTTCGGTATTAGGCGCCTGACGATGACCTACTCTCACATGGGCAACGCCACACTACCATCGGCGCTGGTCTGTTTCACTTCTGA
>NZ_JAGDDV010000005.1:0-5501 GCF_040148675.1 Marinobacter sp. NFXS11
AGGATGCTGGGGTTTTCGGTATTAGGCGCCTGACGATGACCTACTCTCACATGGGCAACGCCACACTACCATCGGCGCTGGTCTGTTTCACTTCTGAGTTCGGGATGGGATCAGGTGGTTCCAGACCGCTATGGTCGTCAGGCAAAACGGTTGATCACTGGGGGACGAGAAGGAACTAAGTGATGCTGATTTCGTTTGAGCGGTTAGGCTCTGCGTTATCCGCAATTGTCTTGGGTGTTATATAGTCAAGCCGCACGAGCAATTAGTATCGGTTAGCTCAACGCCTCGCAGCGCTTACACACCCGACCTATCAACGTCCTGGTCTTGAACGGCTCTTCAGGGACCTCAAGGGTCCAGGGAGATCTCATCTTGGAAGGGGCTTCCCGCTTAGATGCTTTCAGCGGTTATCCTGTCCGAACATAGCTACCGGGCAATGCCACTGGCGTGACAACCCGAACACCAGAGGTTCGTCCACTCCGGTCCTCTCGTACTAGGAGCAGCTTTCCTCAAATCTCCAACGTCCACGGCAGATAGGGACCGAACTGTCTCACGACGTTCTAAACCCAGCTCGCGTACCACTTTAAATGGCGAACAGCCATACCCTTGGGACCGGCTTCAGCCCCAGGATGTGATGAGCCGACATCGAGGTGCCAAACACCGCCGTCGATGTGAACTCTTGGGCGGTATCAGCCTGTTATCCCCGGAGTACCTTTTATCCGTTGAGCGATGGCCCTTCCATACAGAACCACCGGATCACTATGACCTACTTTCGTACCTGCTCGACGTGTCTGTCTCGCAGTTAAGCGGGCTTGTGCCATTACACTAACCGCATGATGTCCGACCATGCTTAGCCCACCTTTGTGCTCCTCCGTTACGCTTTGGGAGGAGACCGCCCCAGTCAAACTACCCACCACACAGTGTCCTCAACCCCGATAAGGGGTCCAAGTTAGAACCTCAAACATGTCAGGCTGGTATTTCAAGGTTGGCTCCATGAGAACTGGCGTTCCCACTTCAAAGCCTCCCAGCTATCCTACACAAACATGCTCAAAGTTCACTGTGAAGCTATAGTAAAGGTTCACGGGGTCTTTCCGTCTAGCCGCGGATACACCGCATCTTCACGGCGATTTCAATTTCACTGAGTCTCGGGTAGAGACAGCGCCCCCATCGTTACGCCATTCGTGCAGGTCGGAACTTACCCGACAAGGAATTTCGCTACCTTAGGACCGTTATAGTTACGGCCGCCGTTTACCGGGGCTTCGATCAAGAGCTTCGCGCAAGCGCTAACCCCATCAATTAACCTTCCGGCACCGGGCAGGCGTCACACCGTATACGTCCACTTTCGTGTTTGCACAGTGCTGTGTTTTTAATAAACAGTCGCAGGGGCCTGGTATCTTCGACTGGCTTCAGCTCCACCCGCAGGGGTATCACCTAACACCAGCGTGCCTTCTCCCGAAGTTACGGCACCATTTTGCCTAGTTCCTTTACCCGAGTTCTCTCAAGCGCCTTGGTATTCTCTACCTGACCACCTGTGTCGGTTTGGGGTACGGTCCCGAATAGCCTGAAGCTTAGAAGATTTTCCTGGAAGCATGGCATCAATGACTTCCCGCTCTAAGAGCAGTCGTCGTCGCGTCTCGAGATTGTGGACCCGGATTTGCCTAAGTCCACTCCCTACTCGCTTAAACCGGGACAACCGTCGCCCGGCTCACCTAGCCTTCTCCGTCTCTCCATCGCAGCTATCCAAGGTACGGGAATATTAACCCGTTTCCCATCGACTACACCTTTCGGTCTCGCCTTAGGGGCCGACTCACCCTGCGCCGATTAGCGTTGCGCAGGAACCCTTGGTCTTCCGGCGTGGGAGTTTTTCACTCCCATTGTCGTTACTCATGTCAGCATTCGCACTTCTGATACCTCCAGCATGCTTCTCAACACACCTTCGCAGGCTTACAGAACGCTCCCCTACCCCGCATACAAAGTATGCAGCCGCAGCTTCGGTGACCAGTTTGAGCCCCGTTACATCTTCCGCGCAGGCCGACTCGACTAGTGAGCTATTACGCTTTCTTTAAAGGATGGCTGCTTCTAAGCCAACCTCCTAGCTGTCTGAGCCTTCCCACATCGTTTCCCACTTAACTGGTACTTGGGGACCTTAGCTGGCGGTCTGGGTTGTTTCCCTCTTCACGACGGACGTTAGCACCCGCCGTGTGTCTCCCGGATAGTACTCACAGGTATTCGGAGTTTGCATCGGGTTGGTAAGTCGGGATGACCCCCTAGCCGAAACAGTGCTCTACCCCCTGTGGTATTCGTCCGAGGCGCTACCTAAATAGCTTTCGGGGAGAACCAGCTATCTCCGGGCTTGATTAGCCTTTCACTCCGATCCACAAGTCATCCCCTGGCTTTTCAACGACAGTGGGTTCGGTCCTCCAGTTGATGTTACTCAACCTTCAACCTGCTCATGGATAGATCGCCCGGTTTCGGGTCTATGCCCAGCGACTAAATCGCCCTATTCAGACTCGGTTTCCCTACGGCTCCCCTAAACGGTTAACCTCGCCACTGAACATAAGTCGCTGACCCATTATACAAAAGGTACGCCGTCACGGAACAAGTCCGCTCCGACTGCTTGTACGCATACGGTTTCAGGATCTATTTCACTCCCCTCACAGGGGTTCTTTTCGCCTTTCCCTCACGGTACTGGTTCACTATCGGTCAGTCAGGAGTATTTAGCCTTGGAGGATGGTCCCCCCATGTTCAGACAGGATATCACGTGTCCCGTCCTACTCGATTTCACTAAACTCAGGTTTCGGATACGGGGCTATCACCCACTATGGCGGCACTTTCCAGAGCCTTCTCCTACCAGTTGTTTAGCTTAAGGGCTAATCCCCGTTCGCTCGCCGCTACTTAGGGAATCTCGGTTGATTTCTTTTCCTCGGGGTACTTAGATGTTTCAGTTCCCCCGGTTCGCCTCTTACACCTATGTATTCAGTGCAAGATACCCGACCGAAATCGGGTGGGTTTCCCCATTCAGAAATGCCCGGATCACAGCTTGTTTGCCAGCTCCCCGAACCTTATCGCAGGCTTCCACGTCTTTCATCGCCTCTGACTGCCAAGGCATCCACCGTATGCGCTTAGTTGCTTGACTATATAACCCCAAGACAACTGTGTTCCATTCATCGACAACCTGGTAAACCAGGGCGTCAATAAGTGGAGACAGTTCCTTGAAGCGACATAACAACCACTTCAACGACAACACCGGATAACGCTTGAAATCGTTATCACTCTGATCAATGAATTCCGGAGATAATGGAATCCATCAATCGTGTTCTATCTCGTCCAATTTGTTAAAGAGCAAATCTGACCCAGTGATCAGAAAGAAGATCTTCAGTTACAACCCTGACTCGAGTCACACAACTGAAAAGCTTGTTTCTGTACACTGCCAACCGAAGTTAGCCAGTAATTTGGTGGAGCTAGGCAGGATCGAACTGCCGACCTCCTGCGTGCAAGGCAGGCGCTCTCCCAGCTGAGCTATAGCCCCATAAAGCTATTACAAGAATTATTCAGATCAAGGCATCGGATGGCGCCGCATAGCCTGCTATGCAAGTCATTCGATAACGCCGAGCTGGATAATTCTGGTGGGTCTGGGTGGACTTGAACCACCGACCTCACCCTTATCAGGGGTGCGCTCTAACCACCTGAGCTACAGACCCAAAAACACGGGCCTGCAACGACCCATCTGCTCTCTTTATTCAGCTAACCAAGTAATTCGTGTGGACTCTGACCGAAGCATTCGGCTTCGTTTAAGGAGGTGATCCAGCCGCAGGTTCCCCTACGGCTACCTTGTTACGACTTCACCCCAGTCATGAACCACACCGTGGTGATCGTCCTCCCGAAGGTTAGACTAACCACTTCTGGTGCAATCCACTCCCATGGTGTGACGGGCGGTGTGTACAAGGCCCGGGAACGTATTCACCGTGACATTCTGATTCACGATTACTAGCGATTCCGACTTCACGCAGTCGAGTTGCAGACTGCGATCCGGACTACGATGCGTTTTGTGAGATTGGCTCCCCCTCGCGGGTTTGCAGCCCTCTGTGCGCACCATTGTAGCACGTGTGTAGCCCTGGCCGTAAGGGCCATGATGACCTGACGTCATCCCCACCTTCCTCCGGTTTGTCACCGGCAGTCTCCCTAGAGTTCTCAGCCGAACTGCTAGCAACTAGGGATAGGGGTTGCGCTCGTTACGGGACTTAACCCAACATCTCACGACACGAGCTGACGACGGCCATGCAGCACCTGTGTCAGAGTTCCCGAAGGCACCAATCCATCTCTGGAAAGTTCTCTGCATGTCAAGGCCAGGTAAGGTTCTTCGCGTTGCGTCGAATTAAACCACATGCTCCACCGCTTGTGCGGGCCCCCGTCAATTCATTTGAGTTTTAACCTTGCGGCCGTACTCCCCAGGCGGTCTACTTAGTGCGTTAGCTGCGCCACTAAGACTTCAAGAGTCCCAACGGCTAGTAGACATCGTTTACGGCGTGGACTACCAGGGTATCTAATCCTGTTTGCTCCCCACGCTTTCGCACCTCAGTGTCAGTATTGGTCCAGAGTGCCGCCTTCGCCACTGGTGTTCCTTCCTATATCTACGCATTTCACCGCTACACAGGAAATTCCACACTCCTCTACCATACTCTAGCCTGACAGTTCGAAATGCCGTTCCCAGGTTAAGCCCGGGGCTTTCACATCTCGCTTATCAAACCACCTACGCGCGCTTTACGCCCAGTAATTCCGATTAACGCTTGCACCCTCCGTATTACCGCGGCTGCTGGCACGGAGTTAGCCGGTGCTTCTTCTGTGAGTAACGTCAAGCCCTACGAGTATTAGTCGCAGAGTTTTCCTCCTCACTGAAAGTGCTTTACAACCCGAAAGCCTTCTTCACACACGCGGCATGGCTGGATCAGGGTTGCCCCCATTGTCCAATATTCCCCACTGCTGCCTCCCGTAGGAGTTCGGGCCGTGTCTCAGTCCCGATGTGGCTGATCATCCTCTCAGACCAGCTACGGATCGTCGCCTTGGTAGGCCTTTACCCTACCAACTAGCTAATCCGACATAGGCACATCCAATAGCGCAAGGTCCGAAGATCCCCTGCTTTCCCCCGAAGGGCGTACGCGGTATTAATCCGGGTTTCCCCGGGCTATCCCCCACTACTGGGCAGTTTCCTATGCATTACTCACCCGTCCGCCGCTCGTCAGCGGGTAGCAAGCTACCCCTGTTACCGCTCGACTTGCATGTGTTAAGCCTGCCGCCAGCGTTCAATCTGAGCCATGATCAAACTCTTCAGTTTAAATCATACAAGAATCCGAAGATTCTCTATTCTTGCTCAAGACAAAACTCAATTTCGACGAGTCACTGTCCTGATATTTCATATCCGAAATACCTCGGCCAGCGCCCACACGAATTACTTGGTCAACTTTTTAAAGAGCGTTTGAGCTGTTGCTCAATCAAGGCCGCGTATT
>NZ_JAGDDV010000006.1:0-4020 GCF_040148675.1 Marinobacter sp. NFXS11
CGTTGCTACTCCATCTAGGTTCAAATGTCACTTCGGAGAATGCATAATGCATTATCTGAAAATTTCTAGTCAAGTGTTTTTCAGAGCCAGGGACCAGAATCGTTACCGGGAAATCCCACCTTAGCCGGGCATTCCAACCTTTAATAAAAGACTGCTAATTTCATTTAAGTTATTGGTTTATAGATTTTAAAATAACTTTTCTCAGAAAATCGCTACTGAAAAATCACCAATAAAATTACTGCCGAGCTTGACAGGGAAAACTTTTGCGATTTTAATTTTAGCCATCGAGAAATAATATATTATATATCATTCAGGGAAATCGAAGTACGTCAGCCCTAACAACTATAAGAGGCAAGCAATGAGTAACGACTCATCAAACGGTGACTTCCAGGATTGGATCGGACGGGAAGAAGCCGGATCCGCGAAAATTTCTCCCGCAACCGTGGAAGCAATGGCCGCAACAACCGACCTTGATTCCTACCCGGCCGAAGGCCAGCCACTGCCGCCGGGCTGGCAGTGGCTATTCTTTAATCCGAAGGTTCGTAGAAGCCTGCTTGGCGTTGACGGCCATCCAGCGAAAGGCGGGTTCCTGCCCCCAGTTCCTTTACCCAGGCGCATGTGGGCAGGAAGCCGGATTCGATATCTGGAAGACCTGCCAGTTGGAAGCAATGCCACACGCAAGAGCCGGATACTGAGCGTAAAAGCCAAATCCGGGCGGCAGGGCTCGCTTTGCTTTGTCACCGTTGAGCACACTATCAGCGCAGAAGACCGTGTTCGTATCGTCGAAGAGCAGGATATTGTGTATCGCGAACCTACACCCCCTCAGCCAGGCACTGCTCCCGAGCCCGCTGTGCATGAAGCAACTCCACAGTGGACTGAAACGGTTACCCCGGATACAACATTGCTGTTTCGGTATTCAGCCCTCACTTTTAACGGGCACAGGATCCACTACGATCTGCCCTATGCGTGTGAGGAAGAGGGTTACAAAAACCTGGTCGTTCACGGCCCGCTCACAGCAACGCTGCTTCAGCAATTTGCGGTCAAACATGGAGGCGATCGCAGATTGAAGGAATTCAGCTTCCGAGGGGTGGCCCCTTTATTTGTAGACGCGGCCTTTACACTCGAAGGAAGGGAAAAGGACGAAACGTCTCTGGAAATCTGGGCCAGGGGCCCCGAAGGCCAGTTGGCGATGTCCGCTATGGCAGTATTCGGGTAGTCTAATTCCATTAGAACTAGATTTTTATATTCACAAAAACAAGAGCGTAGAAAAAATGGCACATCACTTGAGCGGTCCTGCCACCCTGAAAGACCAAGTAGCATTGATCACCGGGGGTGCAGGCGGAATGGGAATGTCTATCAGCAAAGCATTCCAGGAAGCCGGCGCCAAGGTAATCGCTACAGACATCGCTGAGTCAGCAGACCTCGGGCAGGGTATCGATTACAGGCACTATGACGTCACTTCAAAAGAGGATACCGATCGCGTGATCGACGGCGTTTTGTCTGACTACGGCCAGATCGACATCCTGGTTTTGTGTGCAGGTACCATTGCACGCACTCCCCTTGCAGAGAGTACCGACGAGGAATGGGACTCCATTTTTTCAGTAAATGTACGCGGCGTTGTTAACCCCACACGAAAACTATTCCCGATCATGTGCGATCGCGGCTTCGGGAAAATTCTTGCGGCAGGATCCATTGCTGCCAAAAACGGTGGGGTTGCCTCAGGACCAGCCTATGTGTCAGCAAAATCTGCAGTGCACGGCTTGATGCGCTGGGTTGCCAAAGCCGGTGGGCCACATGGTGTTTACGCCAATATCCTGGCGCCCGGCCCCGTAGAAACGGCGATGTGGGCGAAGCTCACGGATAACAAGGGGCCCTCTGCAAATTCCACAGTTCCCCTAGGTCGTTATGGAACGCCGGAAGACATTGCGCAGGCTGCACTGTTCTTGTGCTCTCCCGCGTCAAACTGGATCACCGGGACATCTCTGGATGTCAGCGGTGGAATGTGGATGGATTAAGGGGAAAAAACATGAGCCATTCAACACCTACAATTGGCTTTATCGGTCTTGGCGTCATGGGCGGCCCCATGTGCCGAAATGTTGCTCTCAAGCACAACGGCGACGTGATTGCGTTCGACATGCAACCTGCCGCATTTGCAATTCTTGAGGGTACCAAGGCTCAGAAAGCAGAGAGTGTGAGCGCCATTGCCGAGAATGCAGACATTGTTTTCTTGTCACTTCCCGGCGGGCCCCAGGTCGAAAGCGTTTGCCTGGGCGAAAATGGACTTGCCAGTGGAGACCGAAAGCCCTCGATTATCGTCGACCTGAGCACCACGACGGTCGATAGCGCTCGCTCTGTTGCAGAAAAACTCAAGCAACACGGGATAGACTTTTCGGACGCTCCTGTAGCCAGAACCCGTGAAGCTGCGCAACGGGGCGAGTTAAGCATCATGGTCGGCGCTGGCCAGGAGATGTTCCCTCGCATCGAGCAGCTGCTTCATTACATGGGCTCAGACGTCACCCACTGTGGTGAAGTTGGCTGTGGCCAGGTTGTAAAGCTTGCCAACAACGCCCTTGTGTTTGAGAACACCATGGCTCTGGCGGAAATGATGGTGGTGAGCGAGCGGGCCGGTGTTCGTCCCGAGGTACTTCTGGATGCAGTTTCCAAGGGCTCAGGGGACAGTTTTGCACTACGCAACCATGGACGAAAGTCTTTGTTACCCCGAGAGTTTCCAGAAAAGTCATTTCCTCCCGAGTACGCACTGAAAGATCTCGGATATATGCTGGAACTCGCTTCCCAAACGGGCGTATCTGCCCACGTGACGCAATTGGCGGAGCGTTATTATCGGGCTACAGCGGAGAACGGCTGGAATGGAAGATACTTTCCGGCGGTCATTGAAATCATTGATGGCAATGTTGATCTGGACTGAAAGCTGAATACACAGCCGACCAAGTCGGTGTTCCCTCCTATCGAGGGGAGACCATTCAAGGGGGAGTAAGTAATGAACAATAAAAAGCTTGAAGGCAAGCTACTCACCAGTGAGCTGGAATTTCCGGAGGGACCAATTGCCATGGATGACGGCAGTGTCCTGGTTGTTGAGATACAGGGCGGCCGACTTACCCGTGTATATCCAAGCGGCAAACTGGAAACAGTAGCCGAGTTGGGGGGAGGCCCGAATGGAGCCGCCTTGGGCCCCGATGGTCACTGCTATGTGTGCAACAACGGCGGATTCAGCTGGCGAACTGATGAAGGCTACACCCGCCCCACTGGCGCGGCGCCGAACTACGAGGGAGGCTCCATACAACGTGTCGATATCTCCTCAGGTGCAGTGGAAACGCTTTACACCCACTGCGACGGGGTGCCCCTTCATGGTCCAAACGATATTGTTTTCGATAATCAGGGAGGATTCTGGTTTACGGATTTTGGAAAGAAGTTCGAGGATCGACTCATGCTCGGATTTCTTTACTACGCTCGCCTTGATGGCAGTGAAATCCGTCAAGCTGCCAAACATCTGATCACGCCGAATGGGGTCGGCCTTTCTCCGGACGGCAAAACACTTTACGCCTCGGAGACGGAAACCAGCCGGTTATGGTCATACCCGGTTAAAGCTCCCGGCGAATTGGGGCTCGAACCCTGGCCATCGCCCAATGGCGGAAAGCTTGTCCATGGACTTCCCGGATACCAGCGATTTGATTCTTTGGCCCTAGAAGAGTGCGGGAACATTTGCGTGGCCACGCTTGTAAACGGTGGCATCAGCGTTTTTTCCCCTCAGGGAGAATTGCTGGAATTTTATGAAGCGCCTGAAGGTTACTGTACCAACATCTGTTTCGGCGGTGCCGATCTGAAAACTGCCTACATCACCCTCTCCGGTTATGGGCAGTTGCTTGAAGTTCCCTGGCCTCGTCCCGGCTTAAACCTTAACGCCTAACAGCAGCTGGATCGATAAGAGTCCGATGTAACGAAGAATTGTCAGCAAGCAAAGAATGCACTATGCATTATATAAAATAAAACGGAGTTACGTTA
>NZ_JAGDDV010000007.1:0-1520 GCF_040148675.1 Marinobacter sp. NFXS11
TGAGCACAGACAACACCAACAAGAATGTAGGATCCGCGCCGGCCGAAGGCCGTATCACAGACGAAGCCATTGCGAACGCGAAGGCGATGATTGGCCTGCAGCTGCGCCCGGAAGGGCCTTACCTGCAGGACGCGTCTTCAGACACCTTGCGCAACTGGTGTAACGGTATCGGTGATCTCAACCCCCTTTATCGTGATCCGGGTTATGGCCATGCCACCCGCCATGCCACCCAGGTTGGTCACCCGATGTTCCCGATGGCGTACGGCTGGTTAGGCCGCACTCGCTGGGGGTTGCCAGGCGTTCATGGCTTCTATGCCGGTAACGACTGGGAGTTGTTCCGCCACGTGCGTCCAGGCGATCGAATTAGCGCCGTAGAGCGAGTTGTTGGTGTCGAAGAGAAGCAAAGCAAGTTCTCCGGTCGACTGGTTCTTCAGTATGTAGAAGCCAGTTATTACAACCAGCGCAGTGAATTGGTTGCCCGGGCACTGGGCACCTGTACCCGTCATGAGCGTAAAGCTGCCCGGGATGCCGGCAAGTACGACGACATCAAAATGCATGAATACACCAACGAAGAGCGCGACCGTATAGACCAGGCGATTCTGGATGAGCCGGAGAACATCCGGGGCGCGAACGTTCGTTACTGGGAAGATGTTCAGGAAGGTGAAGAGCTGCCCTCCATTGCCCGTGGACCATTGTCGCTGATGGACACCATGGGCTTCCTGGTCGGTTGTGGCCGCGGACACACTCACGGTGTGGTGCTGCAAGCGGCCGTGAAGCACCCGGGGCACTTCTTCCGTAACCCGGAAGCCGGCGGCGGTGTGGAATACACCGGCATTGGCCACCACCGCGAGTCCGTGGCGAAGGAAGTTGGCGTACCCGGCACCTACGATTACGGCCCCCAGCGCTCTGCCTGGATGTGTTCACTGGTCACCAACTGGATGGGCGATGCCGGCTTCCTGAAGCGTGTTCGTACCGAAATGCGTCGCTTCAACATTGTGGGTGATACCACCTGGTGTACCGGTAAAGTCGTTCGCAAGTATGTAAAAGACAACACCGGACTGGTGGACATCGAATTGGCCGCCATTAACCAGCGCGGCGAAGTAACCACGCCGGGTCTGGCAACGGTTGCTCTGCCTTCCCGTGACGTCAATCAACCTGCCTTTGTGGATGGGTCTGGCTGCAACCTGGATCTGCCGATCGTTCGCTAAGGTAACTGTCAGTCACTTGGGGAGGATTACAATGCCAACAACCCACTCCCACGATCGTAACAGCCTGCCTCTGGCAGGTTGTTATGTCGTCGAAAGATCGCGCTCCGTTGCGGCCGCCTACGCCGGACGCTTGCTTGCCACCTTGGGAGCAACCGTTGTGATGCTGGAACCCGAGCAAGGGAGCGTCCTTCGAAAGGCCGCGCCACTGCTGGAGGACGGCACGAGTGCCTTGTTCAGTTATCTGGCGGCGGGCAAGCGAAGCCTGGTGTGTGATCTGGAAACCGAGGCCGGTCAGAAGGTGCTGGCCCGGGA